>CAYPIU010000004.1:68096-108927 GCA_964410915.1 uncultured Synergistales bacterium
GAAATGGTCTTGTCGCCAAGCTCCGCCTCGGCAGCTATGACAAGGTTGTCCTCGATAGTTCCTCCCCATGTGGCCCAGTCGATCCCTGCATTATCAAGCTTGGTAAGGTTAACCTCAGCTATCATGCCTCTGAGCATAACCTGTCTGGGTTGAATATCTATTTTTTCAATTATATCGATGATCGACTGGAACTGACTTGGCTGTGCAGCAAAAACAAGGCTGTTGGTCGGCACATCAGCAACAACTGTAGTAGGGGTCTCCCCCTCCTTCTGAGAGGGGCCAATCCGTGCGGCAACTGCAAGTATCTGGCTCAACTGCTCCGCCACTTTCTCTGCATCGGCATTCTTAAGCCTGTAAACGTGGAAATCCCCTCCCCTTGCAGGGACATCGAGAGAAACTAAAAGCTTCTTTGCCTCCTTCAGGGTATCCCTTTCTCCCACAAGGATGACCTGGCTGCTTGATTCATCGGCAAGTGCAACAATGTTGGCCAGCGGTCCTGACTTATCCTTGGCAAGAGTGGAAAGATGGGATGCAAGGACTCTCGCTGAAGCATGATCGAGCGGAACTGACTCTGTTGTCCTTATACTTCCGGCCACATCAAGGGTCTGTACAAGACTTATCGACCTGTTTACATCAACTGCTCTTCCGGTGAGCAGGATCTCATTGCCTGTTCCTACAGGAAATATACCGACTGCTTTCCCTGAGGCCTCTTTAACCGCATTCGCTATAAAATCCGATGTAACGTAATGGAGAGGAACAACCTGGGCTACCATCTGCTCTCCTATACCCGGACCAGTTCTGCCTTTCCTGATAATGTTCTCCGGAGCAGCCCCTTCCTTCATGGACATGACCTTACTGTAATCACCCATTTGATGGATAGTCAGACCATTCATTTCAAGAACCGAGAGCATTATCTGTCTTGCCTGGTCAATGGAAACTGAATGTGGCGAAAGAACCGAGATATTCCCTTTGACAGAAGGAGGAACGATTATGTTCTCGTTCAGAAGTTCTGACATGAAATGAATGAAAGTAACTATTTCAATATCAGAAAAATTAAACTGTGCCCTGCCGGAATCCCGCATTATCCTTGCAGCTTCGACAAGGTTCTCTTCATCCTGGAGATTCTTTCCCTCCTGGGCAACAGCCGGAGTTATACCGGCGATAAATATAAAAACAAGAATTAAAATAGCTATCCTGGGCAATTTCATAAGAAAACCTCGCTTTCCCGATTACGGTTGATAAAGTAATAGGTGCCTTTCCTTGAATGAAAGGTCAAGAGTCCTGTAGTTAACTGTCCATTGACCTTCGAGAACCGGTATTGAATGTTTCCTCAATTCCCATGAAAATCCCTCTTCTTCCCCACTGTCAGTAAGGACACCCCTTATAGCAGAGAACTGGAGTTCCTTTCCTTTTGAGATAAGTTCGCGTTGAACTCTTACTTCCTCAAGAGTCCTGTGGGACATGGTCACAAGCTTAATGGATGCAGCTCCGGCAAGTCCCAGTATAACTACGGCAATAAGGACCTCGATCAGTGTAAACGCTCCTTTTTTTTTCATTTTACTCACCTGACTACATAGGTTAATGGTACTGATTTACCATCTCTGAGTACTTCTACATCAAAATTGGTACCACCCATCAGAGAATTTATGGCATTGGAAATATCTCCCATATTTGTCATTGGAATACCATTAACTGAACGGACGATGTCACCCTTCTGAACTCCAAGTTCCTTTAAAAGGCTGTCCTTGGCTATCCACTGGACCTGCATCCCTAAAGGATCCTCATTATCAAACTTCGCTCTAAGTCTGACTTTTTTAAGCTCATCAAAGGGGTTCATAAGCAGCTTGTTTACAAGCTCTCTCGGTACTTCCCCGGATTTGCCATTTTCCGGAGCTGAAACTTCATATTGCCTGGCAACAGACCCGGAATTATTGTTACTCCTGTTCGGAGAGGTATTTCTGGATACATTTGGTGAATTCCCTTTCGAACTCTCTGAAAAAAGCAAGGGGAGAAAATACTTTTCTTCATTTTTTGAAAAGATAGCAAGACCTGATCTTACTTCATCCAGCCTGTATCCACCATAGGATTGCCCTGAAAGAAGGAAAAGTTCATTATCCATGTACTTTATTCTTACGCCTATGCCCGGGAGTGTTCCTACAAGGACCATATCATCTATCCCGGCCACAGGTGCCTCGCTGACCCTTGTCTCCACCGGCTCCTCCTTTTTTCTTGTCATGGCACTGAAAGGATTGGCTCTTACAAAATCTTTTAATGAGGGAAGCCCTGTGTCGGTAACACTCCTATCCAGGATCCGTCGGTCAGCATCCACAGCCAACTCGGCTCTTGTTTCCATATTATTACGGACAAGAACAGCATGCAGTAATACATCTGCAGAAAAACCCACTGATACACCTAAAAGAATTACAACAATGAATGGAACGGACATCCTTAAAGATTTAACGGGAATATCCAGAATTCCCCTTTTCAGAAGATCACTTTTAAACCAGGAGAAAAAACCCTTTTTTGGAAATCCGGGCATCAATTATCACTCCCTGTTGAAAGTTCCCATTGACCCGAAGATATCCTGTTGATCGGGAGGAAACCGCCAAGTGAATAGAACATACTGTCCATCTGTTCAGGAACTTCAATATCAATATCAGCATAAGAGAACTTCCGCTTATCAGGATCAATGGAAAGATCTCCTTTAATGCCGATGTCACCAGTAACTGATACTTGTTCTATATCAATAGTGTTGAGACCAGCTCTCAGATCAAGGGACCCTTTGATCTCAAGATCCTGCTGCTCAACAAGGGAAGTTCTTAAAAGGCTTTCGGGAAAACTAATATTGAAAACCAGACCCATCCCTGTAAGTGAAACCAAAGCCCTGGGCTTGATCTTTACATGTTGAAAAGATAATCTGCCGGCAAAAGAATTCACTTTAACATTATTAAAGGAAATAACAGGGCTGATCCTTCCTCTGGATGTTACATTGTCCCATTCAGCGAGGATCCCATTCTGGCGAAGTGTCTGACTTACATGGGAAGCAACATATTCTCCCGTGTTAACCCATGGGAAAAACCACCATCCCGAAAAAATAAGGACTATAAAAAAAACAATCACCAAGAAAGCAGTTTTAAGGTATTTTTTCATTATCCTGTCACCACGATCAGGGACATATCAAGAACACGACCCCCAGAAGCTGAAAGAGCTTTTATCTCTGCAGAATCTATTTTTAACCCGTTCTTCTCCAGATTTTCAACCAGATTAGCGAGATCTTCAACATAAAGATCCTTCAATTGCAGGTTGATTCCGTTTCCTGTCATAGAAAGCTGTACCAGTTTATCCCTTATCTCAAGCTGGCCTAAAAGATCGGAAATTATCTGGACAGGCTCCTTCCCTGAGCCTGTATTTATTGAACCTTCTTTCCTTTCACCTGAAGCCAGCCTGTAATCCTCGACAAGTGCAAGCAATTGATCAAAACGATTTTCCTTCAGATCCAGCCTTGCCTCAAGATCCCCGGTTCTACCCCAAATGGCAAAAAAGGCAGTCCATATAACGATAACGGCTATAAAATAAAACAGAGTCTTCTTCACTCCGGGAACACCTGAGAAAAAAGATCTGAACCTTCCTGGATCACTGAACATTTTCATGATCTACCACCCTATTGCCATGGTGAACCTGAGACCCCCGCCAGGGATCTGCTGGATATCACCGATCTGAGGCTCAATACCATGTTTGCGAAGTATCTCCTGGAATTTCTGAACCGAAGTCATATCCATGGTTGATCCGTTTATATCAATATTGTCACCGTTGTAACGAAGCACATCAAGTGTTATCTTTGACTTCCCAAGTTCATCTGAAGATCTACCCAGTATCCCGAGTATCTTATCGATCTTCATCCCACTATCTTCTGTTGTCAGGGCCCGGATCTTACCTTTTGCCTGGCTTAAAGGATCAACGATACGGCCGGATGGGTCAAAAACTTCCCGATATATCTGTTCGCTTCTTTCATCAAGCCAATCGGTAGTCGATGCAAAAGTATAGTAACGAAAAATGGAGGTACCAAGAAGTATAGCACCTGTGACAATAAACAGCATTGCCATCTTTCCCGCGATCCTGAACAATCTCTCTATGTATAATTCCGTGTCCAGTTCTGACCTTGATAGATTCACCTCTCCGGAGAGAGACGACCCTTCAGTGAATTTAAGCAGCATTTCGATTATCTTGTCACTGTATTCAGGATCTTTTTCTGAATCTATAATTAATTTATCATTTATTTCAATACCAGAAGATCCTGCTAAATCAACAAGCCAACTGAAATATTCATCAGGAGTCGTCTTGTTTCTCGACTTCCATCCGTAAAATGCAGGTACTCCTCCATCCCTGAATATCATGGCACAAATGTTTTCACTGTCAGCCCATATACCCACACCAGAATTATCAAACATGGAAGAAAAGATAACAGGTAAGGGAAGATAGATATTCCTGCCCCCTTTTCTGCTTCCAGAGTTCTCAAACTTGTCAAGTTCGTCTCTCGAAACGAACCATGCCACTCCATTTGCTGACTTACCATCTCTGGAAGTGATCGTAGGAAAGACTTCAATACCTCCAGATGCCGAAGAAAAAGGAAGTATTTTCAGATTAAGTGCTTCTCGTATCTGCAATGTATCTGAAAAGGGGTAGGAAAATTCCTGCAGGGAAAGGGTTTTGTAAATACCCAGCACAAAGGAATCACCTTTTCTCAAAAGTGCGTTGACACCTGCTATCTCGCTTCTGGATGATAATGCAGTTTTTTTATTTTCGGTCTGAAGAAAAATACCTTGTTCTTTGCCTGGCATTATCCTAATTCTCCTCCCATTTTGCTATAGTGCAGCGAGCACCATCCTTATGTAATACGGCTGAATAATATTTAAAGTCCTGATCGGGAACAGATCGTACCTCCACATTTATCCTGAAATAACTGCTTTTGAAACCCAGAAGGTTCATGATCCTGGGAATTGCACCTTCATCAAGAGAAGGAACCCTTCTCTGAACTTCCTCTATTGATTTGAATGGTTCTTTCTGCCTTTCTTCAATTATTTCAAGTGCAGCTGTTTCATTGACTCCGTCAATAAGTCTGAGTACCGCGAAAGAAGCTATATTGAGATTGATCTTTCCAGAACCTGAAACTGTAATAAGATCACCAAGTGCAGGAGTCAAAGGAGTTGAAGCAAATATCTCTTCCGGAATGGATTCAAGCAGTCTTATCTCGGATATATCTGCAAGATCACGGTTTGGAAAGTAATCCCTTTCTTCGCCTCCAAGCCTGGGCCTGGTGTTTCTGTCAAGGAAATCCAGAAGGACAGTACCCAGCCTGCTATCTTCATATATATCCCAGATCTCATCCCATGAATAGGCCATTTCTCTCCTCAACGTCTCTCCATCCGGCAAAAAAAGCTCGTTGATCGGGATCTTCCCGTCCATGGGTATTATATCAATTTTCAATATTCCCAGCTCGGGTACAGGTATTAACTGGGTTCCGAACCAGGGTTCGAGAAATGAATCGTAGGCATTATCATCATACTGCAAACCTTTAGCGATTTGCAATACCGCAGCATATGAAATGCCCCTCGCTTTGACATCGAACTTCTCTCTTGAAATAAATTCAAGCTGGTTCCTGGCGAACCATGCGTAGCCTGTGGCCCCTGCAATAAGCAATGTCATCACAAGAAGAATGGAAACAAGCACAAAACCGCCTTTCCTTCCGGACTTATCTCGGGATCCATTCAAGCAACGTCAACTCCTCATTATTCCGCTTGATCGATACTCTTACCGCTGCAGGTATGATCCCCTGATATGAATCAGACCAGACGGAACCATCCCATGCTGAAAAGGCAATATTTCCTACATCTGGCAGCAGAAGCTGAGAATTTTGAGAATCAATTCCAAGATCCTCGTAATTTACTTCATCCGGGAGAACAGATGGAATAAACCATCTGTAAAGTGACGATCCAGCTTTTTCTCCCCAGTTCCCTTCATGGATCATGTAAACGATAGTACCAGCACCCGAAGAATATCCTGAAGGGTTACAAGTCCAGAATAGAAGGATATCCCTTCTTATATCTCCCGGAATGTCCCTCCTTTTGAGAATAGCTGATACACCAGAAGGACTGGCACATTTTGACCGTAGATCCCTGAAGATAAGGGAAATAGTCCTGTGCAAAGCTGTTTCCCTGGAATAATCAGATTCTACCTGGTTAAGGCTGTTCACCATAAGCACAAGAGGAGCAACTGCGCCAGCCATAATAACACCTATAAGAGAGACTGTTATCAACACCTCTACGAGTGTAAAAGCTTTCCTGTCTGTCCTCAATTTAAGGGCCTCCCCCGGACTGAACGAATCAGGGACTCTGCGGCCGAACTCGTATTTTGTAAGAACCAGGCTTTAGATATGACGCTATTTCCTCTGCCAGATCCCTCCTGCCTATCTTAAGCGTGAGATCAAGGAGGTTCTTCAATTCCTTGGAATGTGGCTCTCTCTGAAAATGATTGTAGAGTCTGTTTATGCCCTCTGCAATATGTTCCGGGTTTTTAGAAGCCTTTCCAAGGGCAAGATAATGATACGCAAGTTGTTTTTCTGCAATATCCTGAACCATCAAGTGCTCCGAAGCCTGCTCGAGAAAACGTCTCTGAACAAATCCATTATGCGACTGGACCCCTTTTCTTATCTTGAGATCACCTGCCATACCATTGCCAAGATATAAAAGACCGGCAATACTGCAAAGAGCAAGCAGGAGTCCCAATGCCTTGTAGAGAAAAGGCCTCCTGACTCTGGTCCATGCCTTTTCAAGGGGCAGTATCTCCCTGTTTGCAAGGGCAAAGGCAAAAGCCATCCATAGAGCATCCTCTATACGATGAAATGGGCGGGTCCATATAGCGTTGAACCATATCAGGGCAAGCATTGAACAAGCCCACATAGCTTCCATGCTGAGTTGTTTTTTCTGAACAAGATGTCTGAAAAATCTCCACAACCACCAGATAGCCAGCAAAAGCAGTATAATTCCCGGGATAATACCAGCCTCACAAAACCACTGAAGATACTCGTTGTGAGCCCAGTAAGTATATTTCCAGTCCTTTTCCGGGTTGGATGCAAGCATTTTTTTCTGAGCTTCCAGGTAGTTCCACTTGTACTGCCCCAGACCTACACCCCTTACAGGGTTTGATGTGAACATCGTCCAGGATGTTGCCCATATACTGTCTCTGCTTCCAATGGTCCTGTAATTCTTGAAAACATCTACCGTTTTGGAGAGCATCCTGTCCATTCTGTCATGGTTAAGTATCACACTTGAAGTGAGAGCTATCATGAGAACAATAAAAGCAACACCAAATCTTTTCAGATATTTCCTGTCCGCTTTTACTATAAGGATAATGAAAAGGAAAATAAGGCCGGCAAAGAGTGAGAGGATGGCTGACCTGCTGGTACTGCACCATATGCCCCAACCAATAACGAAAAGGAAAAACAGGTTGGATAATGAAAACAGTTTTTCCGCTATGCCTCCGGCTCCATTTCTAAAACCCTTCAGGACATTCAGAAAAACACAATTAAGACCGCATATAGCAAGCCAGAAACCAAACATATTCTGCTGACCGGTATTTCCAATGTAATGACCTGGGGTTGGAAGTATAAAAGGAAAGATCCCCTGAAGATCACGAACCTGTAACTCCGCAAAGATAACATTCAATACAGCTGTAAGTGAAGCGAGTCTTATAAGAGTAACTAACCATTTACCGCTGAAGCTGTTATAACAAAGTACATAACATGCCCACAGAGATGCGAAGAAAAACCATTCTCTCAGATATGTAGGAACAGAACTAAGCTCTGTCCAGAGGGGCTGTGCTGTCACATACAAAAGAAGAAAAAGCCATATCCAGCCAAAAATATCAATTTTAAAACCGGTACCCTTCTGCCCCTTCAGGAAAAGGCGTACTCCCGCAAATAATGACAGGACTGCAATGGGGACCATTGCGGTGAACCACTTCATCAAGTGGAGTGTCTGGAACCAGAAAGGCCCTGAAAAAATAATGTTTGGAAAGGCAAGAGAAATTATTATAAGAACAAAAAAAAGATTTTCCGGAACAAGAGGCTTATCAAGATCTCCCACACCGACTTTCTGTTTTTCTTTTTCAACCAGGGATGAGTTCCGACTTTTCTTAAAAAATAACAAATCAGATCGTTCCTTTCAGGATAGATTTGGGGGAAAGATAAACTTTATTCCTTGAAATCGACCTTTATTTCTACCATTAGTTCGTTCCTGGCAAGCTCTCTGACCTTCATCATAACAGGAACCCCTTTAGCCCTTCCTTTTTCGACAATAGACGAGATCTGATCAAGAAGCTCTCCTGTAGGGCCATCCGGTCCGGTAAAAACTATTCCTGAACTATCGTTTTTCTTATCCGGGTTCTTTATGACTCTTTTCCCTGGAGCAAGTTCCCTGAGGACCCTTTTTACGGCTTTCTCGATCTCTCCTGCACTCATGTCGTCTTTAATAGCCCTTTGAGCAAATGATAGCTGTTCATCTCCAGGCAGAGAAACAAGAGCCCTTGCCTGTCTTTCTCCAATTTTTCTTTCCATTAGCAATTTTTTTACTCCGTCATCAAGTTTCAGAAGACGCAATTTATTGGCTATTGATGACTGTGACCTGCCCAGTTTCTCGGCGAGCTCGGACTGGGTAAGTCCTGTTCTGTAAAGTATCTGACTCAGGGAAAAGGCTTCCTCTATTGAGGTAAGGTCACTCCTGTGGATATTTTCAACCAGTGCAAGGATCTGCTGATCAAGAGCATCTGTCTCTGTTACCATGGCTGGTATGGTCTCGAAACCCGCCATCTGAGCAGCCCTGAATCGTCTCTCACCAACAATAAGTTCATAGCCCTTATCAGCTGGTTTAACAAGGACAGGCTGGATTATCCCGATCTGCTTTATAGATGAGCAGAGTTCTTCCAATGCCTCCCTGTCAAAATTCTTTCTGGGTTGGGAAGGGTTGGGACTTATTGAAGAAAGGGGGATCTCAAGGATACTGCCCCCCTGTATATGAATGGGAGAATCCGAGACCGTAGATAAATCTTCTTTTTTTCTGAAAAATTTCCCGGCATCAAGCATGACCTATCCTCCATGGTAAGGATGAACAGCATGTGGATCCTTAACTAACTGCCTTGATAATGGCCACTCAGAGCAGATTCGAACCTTGTATATTCTTTTCTGAAGATAAGATTTATGACCCCTGTAGGACCATTACGGTGTTTAGCAATAATTATCTCTGAACTGTCATCATTTTCTGGATCAGGATTATAGTAACCATCCCTGTAAAGCAGAAGAACCATATCAGCATCCTGCTCTATAGCACCGCTGTCACGCAGATCAGAAAGCTGCGGCCTCTTGTCATTACGCTGTTCTACTGCTCGTGACAACTGTGACAAAGCTATAACGGGCACATCTACTTCCCTTGCTACTCCCTTGAGAGATCTTGAGATCTCGGCAACTTCCTGCTGTTTACTGTCAATGCGGCGGTGAAAATTCATAAGCTGGAGATAATCTACCACCACGAGCCCGAGTCCCTGATGCTTGGCCTTGAAACGACGGCATCGAGCCCTGAATTCCAGGGTAGAGAGCATGGAACTGTCGTCAATATAGATCGGTGCTCTTGATAACCTGCCCGCACCATTCGTAAGGTGATCCCAATCCTGATCAGCAATATTACCTGTTCTGAGATCATGGATGTTTACCATGGCCTCAGAGCCCAGCATCCTCTGAACCAGTTGTTCAGCACTCATTTCAAGACTGAATATAAGAACGGGCCTTGGCTTGTCTTTTATTCCAAGATACTGCGCAAAGTTTATAGCGAGCGCAGTCTTACCCATCGAAGGTCTGGCTGCAATGATATTGAGGCTGCCCGGCTGGAACCCTCCAGTCAATCGGTTGAAATCTGAAAAAGGTGTCTGTATACCAGAAACTTCCTGTTCGGAACTGTGATACTGTTCCTCTATCTTCTGGAAAGCTGGAGGAAGAACGTCGGCAATGGCACGATACGTCTGCCTGTTCCTTTCCTGGGAAATAGCAAAGACAGATTGTTCCGCCTCTTCAAGTATCTCCCTTACTTCCCTGTCTTCAGAATATCCAAGCCTTACAAGGGCATTTCCCGCCTGGATCAGCCTTCTGTGTATAGCCTTGTCTTTTACTATACCTGCATGATATACAACATTTGCGGTAGTAGGAACAGCATCAATGAGGCCGGCAATAAAGGCCTGACCTCCTATTTTTTCTGAAATACCCCTGCGGGAAAGTTCTTCCATCAGGGTCAGGGGATCCACGGGTTTGTCCAGAGTGGACATTTCCCATATTACCTCAAATACTGCCCGATGATTCAGGTCATAAAAATGTTCTGACTCGAGAACTTCCATAACTTCATTGAGGGCTTCCCTGTCCAACACGCAGGCGCCGAGTACTGATCTCTCAGCTTCAAGACTGTGAGGAACGATCCTGTCAAGGATCTTCTGATCGGGCATTATTCTCCCTCGACTGAAAGGGTCATCGTAGCTTCAATACCAGGGTAAAGTTTTACCTGAAAAACATAAGCACCTGTTTTTCTTATGGTCTCCGGAAGTTTGATATTCTTCTTTTCTACAGGCATGTCAAACTGTTCCTTAAGAGCTTTGGCAACCTGAGCACTTGTTATACTTCCGAAAAGTTTTCCACTATCCCCTGTGGAAGCATTAACCACTACCTTTTTATCCTGCAGGTGTCGTTTTTTTGATTCAGCAGCCTGCTCTTCATGTTCCATTTTTTTCTCGTGCGACCTCTGCTTCTCTTTCCACTCTTTAAGTCTTGCAGGAGTGGCCTCTTCGGCAAGACCTCTGGGAATAAGAAAGTTTCTTGCGTAACCGTCAGAAGCCTCTACAAGGTCACCCTTTTCTCCCAGCTTTTTGACTTTTTCATTTAAAATCACTTTCATTAACGAAACCTCCCTTTTCGGGATCTTAGATCAAACCACATGTCTATTATACCCAAGAGAATAATAACTTGAGAAATTATCGGTATAAATAATATTAAAGAAATAATAATAACTTTGACGATAATGTTCAAACTTTTTTTTGTCATAAAAAACCAGCATAGAGACATCCCCTGGAGAAGAAAGAGAACATTAACAAGCAGTCTTAGATTGGTACCTGTTTTTATCCATATATTCCACTCTTCTCCACTCATTCCTGCCATAGTAAGGACTATAGAGACGATCAGCGCCCAGAAAATGCTCTTCGGGAAACGCCAGTTGGTAAAAGCTGGCAGTGCCGGCAGTACAATTGAACTTGTCCTTTTAAGAACTATCCTGCTTACAGCATAACTTAGATAGCAGTCTACTGCAGATGCCATTGTAAGTATTGCAGGAAAGATCAGGGGTATCAGTTTAAGTGTCTGGGTCAGCTGCTCTTTTACCTCCTCAAGGTTACTTCCGGACATTCCGCTTGATGAATAGAAGCTGAAAACCCTGTCTATAACAGTTTTAATTTCAGCAGGTTCAAGGGAAAAGGGATTTATTCCTGTAAGCTTACTGGCTATGACCATGAGTAAAAGTTTACTGCCAAGTGATATCAATATCCCGTAAAGCATTATGTCTACAGCGGCTTCAAATTTACGGGCAAGAAAACCCAGTCCAACCCCGAGAAAACCAAAACCCAGGGTAAAGAATATTGAGCCTACGGGGCCAAGTATCATCATCACCAGTATAGATGCGGCGACAAGACCCACAATAGATTTTCCGAGATCATGCCTTAATCCAAGGATAACCAGCGGAGCAGGGCATAAAAATGAGAACGCCACTCCTATGACAGGCAGAAAATGGGAGGCCAGAAAAAGAATGACAGCAAGCCCGACAAGCAGGGAAGATTCAACTAGACTTCTGGTATAAGTCATTTTCGAGTTATCCTTTCATCATATGTTCTTCTGGTTGTAAAACGACATAAATGCTAACCTTTAGCCGGAAAAAAAACAAAGGGGAGAAGCATTAGCTACTCCCCCGTTTATATATTATCTTAAATCCTCAAGATCAATCAACGCTGTAAGGAAGAAGAGCCATATGTCTTGCCCTCTTAATAGCAGTAGTAACCTGGCGCTGATGCTTGGCACAATTTCCCGAAACCCTTCGCGGCAGGATCTTTCCACGTTCGGTTATGTATTTTTTAAGTTTGTCCACGTTCTTGTAATCAACGTGGTCAATTTTTTCTACGCAGTATGAACATACTTTTGGTCGGCGTTTGCCGCCTTTTCTGCGCTTAAAAGCCATCAGAGCTCCTCCTTTCTGAAAAGGGAGTATAAACTAAAAAGGGATGTCAGCTTCCTCATCCTCTTTTCCTTCATTTTCATCCATCTCGGAAATATCAAGAGGGAAATCATCATCTCCAAAACCTTTTTCCTTCATGCTGGCAAAATCATCATTATCCGCACTGCTACCCTTGCTGCCTCCGCGGTAATCATCCTTTTTACCACCAAGGAAGGTTACGTTCTGAGCTACGACTTCCGTTATAAATCTCCGGTTACCGGATTTGTCCTCATAATTGCGAACCTGGATGCGTCCTTCCACAAGAGCGGGCCGCCCTTTGGAAAGGTATCTCTCACAATTGACCGCCTGGGGACCCCAGACCACGACTTGAATAAAATCCGTGTTCTCCTGGAGTTCTCCTTTGCTGTTCTTCCACTGCCTGCTCACAGCCAGGGTAAATCTGGCCCATGTACGCTTATCCACAGTGTAACGGACTTCAGGATCCCTGGTGAGATTGCCCATAAGGATAACTTTATTAAAACCTCTGGCCAATATTCACACTCCCCTTATTCTGCGTCAGTTCTGACAATTATGTGGCGCCAGATACTTGTTCTGAGCTTGAACAGTCTCTCAAGTTCAGTTATCTTTCCTTCATCGATTCGAGTATTCATTAATGCGTAGAAACCTTCGGTATGCTTATCCATGGGATAGGCTAAACGCCTCTTCCCCCAGATATCGGTCTTGGCTACTTCACCTCCAAGGCCGCGCACGACTTCTTCGATACTTGCCACTTCCTCTTTCGGATCTTCAAGATCCGGATTAATGAGTATCATCACTTCGTATGGTCGCACGATATTCACCTCCTCCCTGTGGTCTTTGGCCTCCTTATGGAGGCAGGGACATACGATGGAACATTATAATCTACATGGTTCATTCAGACAAGGCATCTTTTGATATTACAACGATCCGATAGACCTTTTCACCTGGGTACATCATGTTAAAGTCCTCCCTGGCCATACGTTCAACACCTTCAGGAGAACTGTAATATTCGATCTTTGTTCTGTAATCCTGTATTTTCCTGCTCTTTTTAACCAGATGATCCATTTTACTGTCCAGTATACTGCTCAAATGGTAGATCTTCCTGATCTCTTTGATATAGGAAGTAACAGTCACAGAAAGTATAAAAATAATGATACAGAAAAATATAACCCACTTAAGTCTTGGCAAATTACATCCTCTCCGGTGCACTTATCCCAAGGATCTTCAGATTTTCAGCAATTATCTGTTTTACTGCCCCTGCAATAAGCAATCTGGCTCCCTCTACATCCCTGTTCTCTCCCAGTATCCTGTGAGCATTGTAGAAAGAGTGAAAATCCCCGGCAAGCTGATGAACGTAATTGACGAGCATATGGGGAGCAAGTTCCTCCGAAGCCTTCCTGAGTTCGTCAGAAAAAGCCGACAGAGTTGTTACAAGTTTCTTTTCTTCCGCTGATCCGAGTATTTTCGGATCAAGATCCTCGACTGAGGGAACCGTTACATTCCTTTCCGCGGCCTCGGAAAGGATACTGCAGATGCGGGCATGAGCATACTGAACATAAAAAACCGGGTTGTCCGTAGAAGCTTTTTTTGCAAGTTCAAGGTCAAAATCAAGGTGACTGTCGCTACGTCTCATTACAAAGTAATACCTTGTAGCGTCTACTCCAACTTCATCAACCACATCACTTAATGTTACAAACTCGCCTGCCCTTGTGGACATCGCGATCTGCTCCCCCTCCCTGAGGAGATTGACGAACTGTATGAGCAGAACATCGAATGCCTCGGGATCCCTTTCAAGAGATGATATGGCCGCCTTCAGCCTTGGGATATAACCATGATGATCAGCACCCCAGACATCTATGACCCTCTCAAAACCACGATCATATTTTTCCTTGTGGTATGCAACGTCAGAAGCGAAATAAGTCGGAACGCCATTACCTCTAATGAGGACACGGTCTTTTTCATCGTCGAACATGGTGGCCCTGAACCAGACAGCACCTTCTGATCTGTAAGCATAGTGATGTTTTTCCAGATATGATACTGTAGATGGAACAAGTGAACGTTCGTAAAGAGATTTTTCAGAGAACCACCTGTCAAAGTTAACACCAAATCGTTCAAGATCTTTTTTTATGCCCTCAAGTATTCTGCCTGCTGCATAATCCGTAAATTTCTCAAGACTGTCTTCAGGCTGAATATCTAAAAATCTTTCTCCTTCACTATTGATAATTTCTTTTGCTATGTCGTAAATATAATTTCCCTTGTAACCATCTTCAGGAAAAGGTGCTCTGTCTTTTCTGCCGCAAAGCTCAAAATATCTTGCCTGAGTGGACTTGCCAAGAATATCCATTTGAAGACCTGCATCATTAACATAATATTCACGGCTGACATCCCATCCTGTTACAGAAAGGATATTGGATATGATATCTCCAACAGCAGCGCCTCGGCCATGACCGATATGCAGTGGACCGGTGGGATTTGCAGAAACAAACTCTACCTGAACTTTCCTACCCTTTCCAATATCCTGTTTACCGAAGTTTTCTTTCTCTTTCAGGATACGCCCAATTGTATCCTTCATCCATAAACTGGTAAGAAAAAAGTTTATAAATCCCGGACCGGCAACTTCCATTCTTTCTATATGCTCATCCTTGTGAATATTCGATATTATCTTTTCCGCAATTCGCCGAGGATTATCTTTAAAGATGCCGGCGACCTGCATGGCAATGTTGGTGGACATATCACCCTGATCATCGAATTTAGGCCTTTCTATAAGAATTTCGGGTATCGCTGCCGGGTCCACATTATTTTCTGATGCGATCCTGTTTACAGATTCCCTAAGAAGAGATCTGATCTTTTCCCTGACTACCTGCATATAAAAAGACCCCCTATTTCGAGATTTGAAATTTAAAGGGTAGGGTCTTTTCTGACCATAATACCCATTTTTTGATTGAATCACGCAGAGACGGAATTTCTGCCTGTACCAGTTCCTGATCTTTAACTATAAAAGTAAGATCCCCCCGAACTATCCTTTTCCTTGAATTGACCGACAGAGATTCGTTAATGGAAACCTGCCCATCAGAATTCCGTGATTCAGCCGGCAGGACGAGGATATCTGCATTTTCGGGATAAGAAAGTTCGAATTTTTCTTTCACTGTAAAAGGAAATTTAAATTCCAGTTCATTTGAATATTCCATCAAAGCTCTAAGCTGAGGTATCTTTATGCCGGGGATCTGGACAAGAGCCCTTCCTGCGTTCATTATGGCCTGTGGTAACTGTATATCTGCCTCAATACTGTAGCCTTCCCTGACATCCTTTACCAAGACATCTCCTGATATCACAGAACCTGTAACCTCTGAAAGAAATTTTCCCAGATCCACATTTCCAGGAGTGCTATTTCCAAAAAATACTCCATTCCATCCATTCAGGGAAAGGAGTTTTATCTTTCCAAGGATACTTCCATCCTGGTCGAGGTCAAGATACCAGCGTGCCACTATTCTATTTTCTGAGGGACTTCCGCCAGGCACCCTGTTAAGTACAACCTTTTCTCCATCAACCTCGTAGAGGTTCACACCCCGCAAAGACGGAGGCATGTTTCCAGGAAGTGATGACTGACCGGGAATGTAGTAAAAATCCTTACTACCAATTGGTGAAATCCGCAGTACAGGATTGCTGAAAAGATTTATGGTCTCCGGTGTCGTGCTGCCAATTACAGCTGGAGATGCCCATAATAACCTTACATCAGCGCCTGATAACCGGAGCCAGTCTGAAAGCACAAAAGCCTTTTCCCAGATTGTCCATGGGCCTTTCTCAGGTATCCTGTCCCTTACAGTTCCATAGGAAAGCCCTTCCAGGACAGGAATTTCTTCTGCAATTCCAATTATCTCTTTAAGGGAACCCATCCTGTCACTTCCCTTTGAGGCCTTAAGAACAGGACCTGGCACCGGAGGTACAATGCAGGATGCATTGGAATTCAGATCGACCGCAAAAGCAGAAGTCCCCCTCCTGAGACTGAAAACAAGTGACGGTCGGTTCTCCTTGAGGAGAGAATTGCCTTCCCAGGCCGGAACACCTACAATTGACCATTCATAAACATCAGATCCGTCGAAATCCTTTTTAACCGGATCATCTATTCCCTCCGAAGTATAGTAAAGATCAGAGCCCCCAGGAACTTTTACTCTTACAAGCTGTTCCCACGCCGGGACATCCAGTCCGGTATGGACCATGTCATTAATTCTGCAACCTGAGGGGATCAGTTGTCTTGTAGAAAGATGAATAATAAACTCATCCTGCAGGACAGGAAATCTCAATTTTGCGATCTCAAGGTCTTCAAGAGCTTCAAACTCGGGGATAACAGGAGCTATGAGTCTTGATGTACCCGGGTCATATACTCCTGCCTCTATAACCTCAGTAGTTCCTCCCGGCCTGGAGGTGAATACCCAGTTCAACCATTTCTCCGGGATATCCTTTTTTGCCAGGATCACCCACTGAGCAGACTTTTCCATTCTTCCGTCAGGAAGCAGTGAATAATCAAGACTCCTGTACCATACTATGCCCTTTGTACCCGGGTAAGCATCAAAATATGGTGCCTGCTGTGTTATCCTGGCTATGTCAAGTTCCATTGAGAACAATGGAACAGCACTAAAAAGCACTAACACATTTATCAGTAAAAAAATACTCCAGGAAAATCTTACCATTCTGGTCATCCCAAATTTTGCCCCCTTCAAATTATCTATTCTCAACACTCTTATTTATTCTTTCCACAGCAATGCTTGTATTTTTTCCCACTTCCGCATGGGCAAGGGTCATTACGCCCTATCTTTGGCCCTTTTCTAACCGGCTGATGCTTCTGTTCCCTGGACTGGATCTCTCCCTTTTCCCCCTTTTTCATGAACGGCAGATCTATGTGGCGACTTTCTACTGTTTTTCCGCCTCTGCCTTCATTTTCAGGGACCGGGGTATCAGAAACAACGGAAACCCTCATAGAAAGTTCTGTTACAGCAGTTCTGACCCTTCCCATCATATCCTGGAAAAGATTGTATGATTCAAACTGGTATTCGAGGAGTGGATCTTTCTGACCTATAGCTCTCAGCCCTATCCCCCTTCTCAGTTCATCCATAGCCAGCAGATGGTCTTTCCAGTTGTGATCAAGAGTATGAAGAACTATGAACCTGAAAAGATCATCGGCCGTGTCAGACTCCATATCGGTAACTTTTTTATAGAATCCATTTTTTACATGTTCTTTGAACTCTGAAAGAGGCTCAAGAACATCATCCCTGTGGTCAATGCCTTTGAGGAAAGATTCCCTTCCTGCACCGAAAAGAGACCTTACCCTGGCACATGCACCTTCAGGATCCGCCTCTCCTCCCTCAGGGAAATAAGTATCCCCTAATTCACTTATAACACCATCAATAATTTCCCAGGTATGGTCAATGATGTGTTCATCGTTTAGAATATCGGATCTCTCGGCATATACGGCTTCTCTCTGCTGATTCATGACATTATCAAAAGCAAGAAGCTGTTTTCTTATATCAAAGTGCATTTCTTCAACTTTTTTCTGGGCAGACTCGATAGCCTTGGACAACATCCCATGTTCAATAGCTTCGCCATCCTCAAGTCCCAGCTTACTCATTACACCCTGGATCTTTTCCGAACCGAAAAGTCTTAGAAGATCGTCCTCGAGTGAAAGGTAAAACCTGCTTAACCCTGGATCACCCTGTCTGCCTGATCTACCACGCAGCTGATTATCTATCCTTCGGGCTTCATGTCTTTCGGTACCGATAATTTTGAGCCCTCCGAGTTCCCTTACCTTCTCTTTCTCAGACTCGCACTGATCCTGCATTTTTTTCCGAATTTCACGATATCTATCATCCTGCTCTTGAGGATCTCCTGTGTACCCCGACTTTTCCATTTCTTCCCTTGCAACAAAATCAGGGTTACCGCCGAGCATGATATCTGTTCCTCGCCCGGCCATATTTGTAGCAACAGTTATCGAACCAAGCCTCCCGGCCTGGGCTACAATGTTAGCTTCCCTTTCATGGTTCTTGGCATTTAGAACATCATGAGGCACTTTTCTGGCTTTGAGTATCTTGCTGACCCTTTCGGAATTCTCTATTGACGTAGTTCCAACAAGAACAGGCTGACCATTGTTGTATGTCTCCTCGATCTCATCTGCAACAGCTGAGAACTTCTCATCCCTGGTCCGGTAGATAGCATCCGGCTGATCGTCTCTTATCATTGGTTCATTGGTAGGTATAACCACAACACCAAGTCCGTAAATATCATGAAACTCTTCTGATTCTGTATAGGCAGTACCGGTCATACCAGCAAGTTTTGTGTACATCCTGAAATAATTCTGCAGGGTTATAGTAGCAAGAGTCTGACTTTCTTTCCCTATCTTGACTTTTTCTTTTGCCTCTATAGCCTGATGAAGACCGTCAGAATACCTTCTGCCGAACATTAGTCTTCCAGTGAATTCATCGACTATGACTATTTCGCCTTCCTTGACCACATAATGAACATCTTTCTGGAAAAGAACGTGAGCTTTTACTGCCTGGATTATATTATGTGCAAGATCTGAATTATTAACATCAGAAAAAAGGCCTGGCTTGTTAAGGATCTTTTCACATTTTGCAATACCATCCTCCGTAAAATTGATGCTCTTTTCCTTTTCGTCGATCTCGAAATCTACATCCCTTTTAAGCTGTCTGGCAAGCCTGTCTCCTGTAACATAAGACTCGGGACTGTCATCTGAAGGACCCGATATGATAAGCGGAGTTCTAGCTTCATCTATGAGTATGGAATCAACCTCATCGACGATGCAGAAATTATGTCCCTTCTGAACCATCTGTGAAGCAGACATAACCATGTTATCCCTCAGGTAGTCAAAACCAAATTCACTGTTTGTACCATAAGTAACATCAGCCCTGTAGGCCTTGTACCTTTCATCTGAAGACATCGATGGATATATAACACCTACATCAAGCCCCATAAAATGGTAAATAGGAGACATCCATTCTGCATCTCGCCTTGCCAGATAATCATTGACCGTAATTATATGTACACCTTTTCCTGATAAAGCATTCAGTACTACCGAAAGAGTTGCGACAAGAGTTTTTCCCTCTCCTGTTTTCATTTCGGCTATGTTAGCCTCGTGAAGAGCTATTCCTCCCATAAGCTGAACATCAAAGTGACGCATACCCATTTTTCTCCAGGAAACTTCCCTGACCGCGGCGAACACTTCAGGCAGAAGCTCATCGAGGGTTTCTCCGTTATTTATCCTTTCCCTGAACAGGCGGCTCTTATCCGCAAGATCTTCATCCGAAAGTTTCTGCATATCAGTTTCGATATCATTGATTTGCTGTACAATGCTTCTGTATCTCTTAAGGGCACGATCATTTGGATCAAGCCCAAAAGTTTTTTTCAGTTTTTCGAACATCTAAAAAACCACCTCAATAATATTTGCATGAATTATATTCTTGTGCCGAAAGTACATTATATTCTTATCTATACTACAGGGTCAAAAAGTAAAAATCTATCTGGAGGATCTAAATGTTCTCAGCATTCAAAAAGTTACCCGCCGATTTTCTTAAAGCTCTTTTAAGCACCATAGCAGCTTACACAGCAATGACTATATTTTTTCTTTATCCACTGATACTTTCCCTTGACGGATATAAGCCGTTACAGATAGGTATAGCCTGGATAGTTTTTGAACTGGCCCTCATATTCAGCAGACCATGGAGCAACTATTTTCTCCACTCAAAAGGTACAAGGAAAGGAATGATAACAGGTTCTCTCCTTATGGCGTCAGGAATAGGAATACTGACAATTTTTCCGTCCATGTTTTTCATACTTGCAGGAAGGATAGTCCAGGGAACCGGATGGGGATTGTTCGTAGTATCGTATTCCCTACATAATGCAAGCACTCTTCCTGTAAGTCTGAGAGGTTTTGGTTTCGGCCTGGCCGGGATAGCACCGGTCCTTCCACAGCTTACATTCTTTCCCCTTGGTGAGTGGCTCGTTCTGTCTGATCTTATCTATACCACACTGATAATAGCAATTATTTCATGTATTTTTTCTTTTTATATGGCTCTTAAGATAAGATCCAGACATGAAAAGACAACTGAACACCATAACCTTCTGTCTGTTTTAAAAAAAACATGGAAAAGCAAAGAGATCAGAGCAGTTCTTTTGTCTGGAAGTGCCTTTGCCATGCTTGCTGCACCAATACTGCCTTACATTGCAAACGCAGCAAAAGAATGGGGAAGTGCCGGTTCGGCATTTCTTCTCCCTGCTGCACTTGTTTCTCTTTCAGTGAGAACATTCGTTTCAAGAATTGTTGACCATTACGGAAGCAGGCTTATACCGCCAGCTTTTATCATTGCAAGTACGGGTCTTTTGATAACCTGCTGGATAAGCACTACGCCAGCTCTTTTCGCTGGTGGGATCCTTTTCGGTACAGGGGGAGGAATTGCATATCCCCTTATTTTTTCTGAAATATCAAGGATCGCACCCCGTGAACTTATGACCCCGCTCTTTACACTTTTCAACACTTTTATTGATGCAGTCTGGGTAATAGCACCCTTCTTTGCAGCCGGCATTGCAGAATTTGCAGGGTTCGGAGGAACATTGAAAATATCATCTCTTGTCATAGCTGTCTTTGTAGCTTTTCTAACAATAAAGATCTGGCCTGATCTTAAATAGAACCAGCATAAGGAATGCTTTAAAGGATCTCACGCCGGTTATTTCATACAACCTGACATTAAAATGGCAAATACGGAAGCCTCTGAAAACATATGTTCCATTCGACAATATTCATCGGGAAACCCTTCTACACCATCGCTTTGCCCCCATACTACAGGCTTGAGACCACGCCTCCTCAATTCTGAGGCTATTGTCCAGTTACAAGTTCCTCCTGTTGAGGGAGTGGAACCATATACTTCTTCAACAGCACTGGATAGATATACTACAGTATCTGTACCGACCGGGGTCGATGCTACAGGATCCTCCCTTTCCAGAATTTCAAGAAAAACACCTGCACCAGTGAAATGTGCTATTCGGTCACATTCATCTGAGATTATTTTCAGTACAGAATCAATATTTATCGAAGGTAAAATACGACAGTCAATAAAACGATATTCTCTTTCCGGGTTAATTTCCAAAAATGTTGAACTGTCAATTATTCCTCTTGGCTCAAACGTACTCTCCGGAGATAAAAATGATCTATCATGATCCGGAAATGCCCTGTGAAGAGCTCTGTCAAGATCGTTGGAAAGGATATTGGCAACCCTGATCGGATTTGCGACCTTTCCTGGACTGCCAGAGCAGGAATGCTTTGCTTCTATGGTCAACTTGATACCAAGTTTTCCTTTTTCCTTTATTCCTATCAGATCTCCAGTTTGACTCCCCTGACCAGGGACAATTATAATATCGTCCTCCGACAGACGACCATGCTTCAGGAGCATGTCAACAGCCTTCTTTTCATATTTTCTGGAAACGTAAAATAGAAATACTTCATAACCAGGTACAACACTGGTGCTGACAAGCACTGAAACTGCATGAATACCTGCAATTATATGCTGTAGGTTTTCACATGCACCAGGCCCGTAAATCCTTTCCCCGGTTATCATTCCTGAGGAAAGGGCGGCAGACCGGATCGAAGGAGGCTTCTTATCCGTAATATCATGTATTCGATTTATCAGACATATCCTTCTTCGGGATCTTCCTGAAATTTGGACAAAAAAGCCAGGATCTAAGGTTCTCTGATCTGAATGATCCGATTTACCTAGCTTCTCGGGAGATGGTAACCCTCTTGAAGCTAAGATCTTTTCAAGACATGACGTAAAGTTACCAACGGACAAAAGATCAAGCATATCTTTTCTCATCACATGTGAACTGTCCAATATCAGATCCCTTATCGCCCTGCAGTCCATAACAACATGCCTTCCGTGAAAAGATCAGGAACCTTCTGTTAACTTGTAAAGATCACATTTTTACCTTTGTACAAATAGTCCACACCTGACCACAATGTAAGGATCATGGCGACCCACATGGCAGCAAGTCCGCCGGGGAGATTCAGTATCATAAGTGATATTGCTATTATCTGGCTTACTGTTTTCGCTTTTCCCCATTTTGAAGCTGCTATGACTATCCCCTCAGCCGAGGCGACCATTCTGAGACCCGTTACTACAAAATCCCTGGAAATTATTACAACTACAATCCAGGCAGGAAGACGCTGGAGCTGAACCAGTGCAATAAGAGCTGCTACAACAAGTATTTTGTCAGCAAGCGGGTCAATAAATTTCCCAAGGTTAGTTACAATACCTTTTTTTCTCGCAATATAACCATCAGCTGTATCTGTTAGAGCTGCAATTATAAATACCACACCAGCAAGCAGATCACCATACCCGACCTGCATTCCTATTTTCTCTAAAGGGGACACCCCGAGGTTAAATCGCATGGTCAGAAAAACCATTACAAGAGGGGCAAGAAAAACCCTTAAAAAACTTAAAAGATTCGGGACATTTATCGCTGTCATTTACTAAGATCCTCCCTGGAAAACAAATATATTCCACCCAGAAGTATAACCCAAGACCAATGAATTATTTTACAAGACAACTTCTTTTTCCTGGTTCCCGATCCAGAGATCTGAACAAACCTTGCATCAACTGAGGAATAGAGAATAGAACTGGGGGCTGATTTAATAAACACCTGCCTCAGAAAAGAATGATATCCGAAACTGATATTCAGGAAAACAGGGGAATACCCCCTGGGGGTCATTTTTATTTACCTATATCCATCTTTTCTGTAGCAAGTCTCGCAAGTTCTTCTTCAAAACTCGATATATCAGTAAATTCCCTGTAAACAGAAGCAAACCTTACATAAGCAACCTGGCTGAAAGCCTTCAATTCACTCATGACGAGATCCCCTATTTCACTCACAGGCACCTCACCATACCCTCTGGTAAGTATCCTTCCCTCTATTCTGCAAGCCATCTCCTCTATCTTTTCAAGAGGAACAGGAAGTTTCTCACATGCTTTACTTATGCCCCGCAGGACTTTGGTCCTGTCAAAAGCCTCTCTTCTGCCATCTTTCTTGAGAACCCATACCACACGTTTTTCCTCAACTCTTTCATAAGTTGTAAAACGTGTAGAACATTCCGGGCATTCCCTTCTTCTCCTTACAATTCTACCTTCATCTGACGTCCTTGTTTCAATGACACGAGTCTCTGGTGCTCCACATTCGGGACATCTCATAGCAGAACCTCCATATATGGAATGTTTATATTATAGTGACTCCATATATAGAGTACAAGCATTAATAGTTTTTTATTTATAAAAAACTATTAAAAATGCCGGGCTTACAGCCCGGCATTAATACAATAAAGAAATATATTATCTTTCAAGACCTTCAAGAAAGCTGGTAACTCTTGCCCTGACTATCTTACCGTCAGCCATACCCTTTACTTTCGGCATAACCTGTCCCATCATTCTGCCTGTATCAGCAGGACCTGACGGATCGACCTTTTCAGATATTTCACTGATTATCCTGTCGATCTCTTCTTCCGAAAGTTGACGAGGCAGAAACTCTTCCAGGATACTGACTTCTGCCAATTCAGCTTCTGCTCTATCCAGGGCACCTCCAGAAGAATACTGTCCGGCAGCATCTTTTCTCTGTTTGACAAGGCGCTTAACTACAGATATCACGTCTTCATCTTTCAACTCATAAGATCTGTCATGATCCGCCTGAAGCTTCTGGATTTCCGCTTTCAGCATTCTCAGTACGGAAAGACGCATGTTATCTTTGTCTTTCATGGCACTTACAAGGTTTGTCTGAATCCTCTTTACAAGATCCGACACTTTATTTCCACCCTCTTATAAGCTTATTTTGGACGATTCTTTCTTACCCTTGCCGCTTTTTTCATTTTTTTGATATCACTGGGCTTCTCATAATGTTTCCTTCTTTTAGCCTCACGAAGGGTACCTACCTTGGAAACCTGCTTTTTGAAACGCTTCAAAGCATCTTCAAGGGACTCATTATCCTTACGAATGACTGTGGTCATGGACGTTCCCCCCTTTCCTCCGGGAAAACCGCTTTTAACCTGGTGGCCATCGGAATTTTCTTCCTGACAGTACATGAACGTGAAGGTGATCTACAGATTGACATGCCTTATGACCGCAATTAACAACCATACGATAACCATCTTCATCAAGACCCAGGTTTCGAGCAACTATTTTAACACCATTCATTAACTTTGCCCAGATGACCGGATCCTCAACTTGCTGAGCTGAAACTATATGTTTACGTGGGATCGCCAGCAAATGAACGGGCGCCTGGGGAAAAAGATCTTTTATTATGACAATATCAGTATCTTCATATACTATCTCAGAATCTACCTCACCATTTACAATTCTGCAAAAGACACAATCTGACATAAAAGATATCCTCCCGATCTATATTATCAATCCTATCATATTATTCATAAAAATCCTGAATAGATCTAAACACCAGGTTAAATGAAACCTTGAGATCCCTATAATATCATTTGACCTGAACACCTTCGAATATCTCACCATCAAAAGATAACAGTTTGACTTTCTGAAAACTCCCGGGAATATTGTCAGTATCAAATTTTACTCTCAGGAAACGAGATATCAGACCATGAGCATGCGGTCCTGATCTTTCGATGAGGACTTCCATCTCCCTGCCGAGAAAGGATCTCCCAAAGCCGTCAAGTAATGTTTTTCCGGTTTCTATGGTCAGGTCCACCCTTCTGTGGATCTCCCTGCTGTCAACAACACCGGAAAAGTTGAATGCAGGGGTCCCCTCTCTCGCGGAAAAGGGAAAAACGTGGACTTTACCGAATCCGGCTTTTTCCATTACCTTTATCGTGTTCAAAAAAGCCTTGTTTTCCTCGCCGGGAAAACCCACCATCACATCAGAACTTATATGAACATCCTCTCCCAGAAATGTCCTGGCCTTTTCTAAAACATTCAGAAAACCTGAAGAGGAATAACCTCTTCTCATAGATGCAAGTATTTCATCATCTCCGCTTTGAAGAGGAATATGGAGATGTGGACAGAAGACAGGCGATCCTGCCATTGCCGAAAGAAGTTCTTCCTTGAGCGTAAAGGGTTCAATAGACCCGAAGCGAATACGTTCAACCCCTTCAATCCGGGAGATCCTTCTCAACAGGCCTGCCAGATCGACTCCTGACTCATCCCTGTATATACCAAGATGTACCCCTGTCAGGATAACTTCCGTAGTGCCTGAATCGACAAGCTTCCTGACTTCCTTTTCAACATCCTGTGACGGACGGCTTACAGAACGTCCCCTGACATAGGGAATTATGCAATAACTGCAAAAGTGTGAACATCCATCCTGAACTTTTACGAAAGCCCTGGTATGAAGAACCGGCGAAGACATGAAGAGATCATCCCATACCTGGCTCCTCATTACGTCCTCTTTGATCGATCCTCCAACTGGCTCGTTTCTGAAGAATGACCCGATCATCCCCGGGATCCTTGATTTCATTCGATTGCCTACGAGAAGGTCTGCTCCGGTTTCAGAGGCATATTTCTCCGAAACCCTCTGTGCCCAGCAACCACATACAACAAGAAAGATCGATGGATTGATCCTTTTCGCTCTTCTTATCAACTGCCTGACTTTTCGATCCGCTGTAGAAGTGACCGTACATGTATTAAGGACTGCAGCATCTGCCTCTTCTATACTATCCGTTATATCGGCTCCCATAGACATAAGTTCGCAGGCGAGAGCATCAGCTTCGTAAAGATTCGTCCTGCACCCCATCGCCTGAAGCCATATTTTCTTTCCCTTAAATTCCGAATTCAATCATTTTCTCTCCCATTTCCCTAACAACTCTGATCCAACCGCAGATTAACGAGCCTGAACGACTACTCCCCACCAGTCTTCCAGGGTAACTTCATCGATCACACTAAGTGACGTCTGGCCAAGAACCTCAAAAAATATTTCTTTTTCTCTTGTCACCATGCCTGACATGATTGCAAGACCTCCGGGTAAAAGAACTGAGGACAGATAAGGAATCATTTCAAGCAGGGGCTCTACTACAATATTTGCAATTAGAAGATCGACTTTCTCTTCAAAATTATCAATGAGGCTGGCCGTTTCAAAAAAGATCCTCTCATTACCTGTCTCATTAATTTCAAGGTTATGCTCAAGTTCATTTTTGACGGCAGGATCAATATCCCTGGCATACACTGTCTGGGCTCCCATTTTAAGGGAAGCTATGGACAGTATACCGGAACCTGTTCCGACATCAGCCACAGACATGCCTTTCTTCATGTGTCTTTCCATCAATACAAGAGCTGACTGAGTACTTTCATGATATCCTGTTCCAAAAGCACTACCCGGATATATATAAAGAGGGATACGGCCTTCAGGTTCCTTACCTCTATGCCAGGGAGCAAGAACGACAAAGGAATCTCCTACTAAAAGAGGAGGAAAAGCATCTTTCCAGGCAGTATGCCATTGCTGGTTCTCAACCTTTCCTGAATCTACAACATGTACCGAAGGCCAGGGTTCAATTGCCTCATTGACCTTCTCCAGCCAGAAACCAAGATCCTGTGAACTTCTGAAAAAGGCTCTTACCTGGATCCTGTCTCTGCCTTCATTGATTTCAGACCCTATACTTCCTGACAGATCAACCAGGGAACAAAGATCTTCCTCCTGCCCTATCTGGCCTTCTATTGTCAGATACCACCAGTAACTTTCTTTAATCGCCATAAGGGATCATCTCCAGGCATAATTGTATATATTTCAATGAAGGGAGGCTTTTCTTAAAAAGCCTCCCTTCATTGAACATGTTATCACATAAATTTATTATGACAGAAATAGCAGTTATTAACCCCCAAAGATCTTTTTAAACTTACCGAACATTCCTTCACTATGAACTTCAAGTCCCATCTCTGTGGCAAGCCCCTCAAGAAGAGCGCTTTCTTTTTCACTCAATTTACCAGGGACTTCAACTTCAACATGAACATAGAGATTGCCATTCCCTTTGCCCCTCAATCTGGGCATTCCCCTGCCCTTCAATGTAAAAACCTCCCCAGGCTGAGTACCGGCTGCTATATCTAGAGACTCCTCATCACCCTGCAATGTGGAAACTTTTACCTGACCGCCAAGGGCCATCTGCGGGAAGGCAACTTTCAGCCTTCTGTGCAGTTCAACTCCATCCCTCTTGAAAACTGGATGTTCAGGAATATTTACAAGAACAAAAAGATCTCCCGGAGGACCTCCATTGATCCCCGCCTCTCCCTGTCCAGCCATCCTGAGACGGGTACCCTTATCTACTCCGGCCGGCATATTTATATCTAACTTGTGTTTTTCCTTTACCCGGCCTTTACCATTGCACCTGGAACACGGTGTCTTGATTATCTGCCCCTTACCATTACATTCGGGACATGTATTAACTGAAACGAACTGGCCAAAAGGAGTCCTCTGCTGCATTTCCACCTGACCTGTACCGCCACATCGCGGACATGTCTGGGGACTGGTCCCCGGTTCTGCACCAGTCCCTCCACATGCTTCACAATCCTGCCATCTCGGAACAGTGACGGTCTTTTTAACCCCTGAGGCCGCTTCCTCGAGTGTAAGAACTATCTGGGTCTCCATATCAGACCCTCGGCGGGGTGCATTTGGATCACGCCGGGTACGACCACCGCCTCCGAAAATATTTTCGAAAAGATCCCCAAAGATATCGCCGGATCCTCCAAATCCCTCAAAGGGGCTTCCCCCTCCGGCAAAATCTCCCACTGAACCAAACTGATCGAACTGGGCCCTCTTTTGTGGGTCACTGAGGATCTGGTAAGCCGAATTTATATCCTTGAAACGCTCCTCGGCTTCCTTGTTCCCGGGATTAGCATCAGGATGGTTCTTTCTGACAAGCTGCCTGTATGCCTTTTTTATTTCCGCTGCACTGGCATCCCTGGAAACTCCCAGAGTGCCATAGGGATCTTTAACGCCGGAAGAGGACAAAACCGATCACCTCTTAAACCTCACCCTGGTCACTGAATTCTGCATCAACAGTTTCCTCTTCAGACTCTCCAGAGGAAGGCTGCTCCTGTTCAGTTTGCCCCTGATCTTCGGACTGTTGATAGAGCCTCTGGGAAAATTCCTGAAGGCTTTTGTTCAGTTTTTCAGTTGAAGCTTTTATAGTTTCAGGATCGTCTCCGGAAAGAGCGTTTTTAAGTTCTTCTATCTCGGAATTCAGCCTCCCCTTTTCTTCCTCATTTATCTTGTCTCCAAGATCTGCGATAAGTTTCTCAGTACTGTAGACAAGTGAATCAGCCTCATTCCTTATTTCGGCCGTTTCCTTTTTCTTTTTGTCCTCTTCTTCCTTTTGCTCAGCCTCTGCTTTCATCTTGTTGATCTCTTCCTCAGAGAGGTTGGAAGATTGTATCGTTATGTGCTGTTCTTTACCTGTCCCCTTGTCAGAAGCCTTAACATTCAATATACCGTTAGTATCGATATTAAAAGTCACTTCTACCTGTGGGACACCTCTTGGTGCTGGAGGAATACCATCAAGGACAAAGTTTCCGAGAAGTACATTATCCGCTACCATGGATCTTTCTCCCTGGTAAACTTTTATATCCACCGCAGGCTGATTATTTGCTGCAGTTGTAAATACCTGGGATTTAGACACAGGTATGGCTGTATTTTTTTCAATTATCTTGGTAAACACCCCACCAAGGGTTTCGAGTCCAAGCGACAGAGGAGTAACATCCACAAGTACAACATCCTTATGCTCGCCACTCATAATTGCAGCCTGTATTGCAGCACCGTATGCAACACACTCATCAGGATTGATACCCTTGGTCGGATCCTTTCCTGTGAGTTCCTTGATCTTCTTCTGAACAGCAGGCATCCTCGTTGAACCACCGACCAGAAGGACCTTTTCTATCTCTTCTTTTTTCAATCCGGAATCTTTAATAGCCTGCATTGTCGGATTTGCTACCTTGTCAAGAAGATCTCTTGTCATTTCTTCAAACTTTGCCCTTGTAAGCTTCATTTCGAGATGTTTCGGTCCTGTATCAGTAGCTGTAATGAATGGAAGCGAGATGGTTGTTTCTGCCATGGATGAAAGTTCGACCTTAGCTTTCTCTGCAGCCTCCCTCAATCTCTGTTTGGCCATACGGTCATTGCGAAGATCAACACCTTCCGTCTTCTTGAACTCATTTATCATCCAGTCAACAACCTTCATATCCCAGTCATCACCACCAAGCCTGTTGTTACCAGCGGTGGCGAGAACCTCGAAGACACCTTCACCGACATCGAGTATGGAAACGTCGAATGTTCCGCCGCCAAGGTCAAAAACAAGGATCTTGTGCTCCCCTTCCTTATTCTCACCATAGGCAAGAGCAGCAGCGGTAGGCTCATTTATTATCCTGAGAACTTCCATTCCTGCTATAGTACCGGCATCTTTGGTAGCCTGCCTCTGGGAATCAGTAAAATACGCCGGAACAGTTATTACCGCTTTTTCTATTGGCTCTCCCAGATAATCCTCTGCATCTACCTTGAGTTTCTGAAGGATCATTGCCGAGATCTCCTGAGGAGTGTAGTTTTTGTTGTCTATGGTGATCTTTCTCTCTGTACCCATATCTCTCTTGATAGAAGTCACTGTCCTGTCCGAGTTTACTATAGCCTGCCTTTTGGCAAGCTGACCTACCATTTTTTCCCCTTCTTTGGAAAAAGCTACTATAGAAGGGGTTGTCCTGGTCCCTTCTGCATTTGAAATAATTGTTATCTGTTCGCCTTCTTTTGTAGCTATTACACTATTAGTTGTTCCAAGATCGATTCCAACTACTTTAGACATAAATATTCACCTCTGTAAAATTATTTTTAGTAAAATTCCTTAAATCCAGCCTTGATTGTTCTGCAGGCTATTTTGTCCAATTATCGTTTCATGCAGGATCTTTAGGATCCTGATCTTCTGCGTACCTGCCCACCTCAACTTTCGAGGGCCTTATAACTTTATCCGAGAGCATAAAACCTTTCTGGAGTTCCCTTAAAACCATTCCATCCTTTTCAGGTTCGTTCACTTCACTCACAAAAACTGCTTCATGCACACGAGGAGAAAAAGCCGCACCTTCTGCGGGGATAACATCAACACCAAGCTTTTTCAATACATCTACAAACTGCCTTTGAACCATTGATACACCCTTAAGAACATGGGAAAGATCGTGGTCCTCCTCGACATTGACTGCTCTCTCAAGATTATCAAGGACAGGAAGGAATTCCAGAATTGCCGATTCTGCTGCCAGGCTCTTCTGTTTTGTCATTTCTCTTTCCTTGCGCTGTCGGAAATTATACATTTCAGCCCTGTGTCTTGCTGCTTCTTCCCTGCTTTCATCCCTTTCTTTTTCAAGAACCTCCAGGGCAGAGAGAAGTTCTTCTCTTTCTTTTGCCATATCAAGAAGATCATTCACAAGCTCATCCTGTGACCTCTCTTCAGCTTCCTGAGCGGCATTACTGTTTTCCACTGTTTCATCTATTACATCTTGACCTTCGCCGGCTTTCTTTTTTTTGCCGGAATCATTGTTCTTGTCAGAAATCATCGACTAACCTCCCTGTGATCATTTGTAAAGACCTCTGAGCATGGACTCAAGCAGGGATATTGATCGTTCATAGTCCATCCTCATAGGTCCTATGAGTCCAAGTACTGCTTTCTGTCCTTCATTAACCCTTGAAACTGTAACAAGAGAGCAGTTTTTTATTCCACCTTCAGGGTTATCATCACCAATGGTTACCATGGTACCCTCCTCTGCGGAACATTTTTCAACAAGATCCGCCAGAGAATTCTCCTCTTCAAGAAGAGAAATAACCGCCTTCAGTTTGCCAATATCCTGAAAATCAGGGAGTCCCAGTAAATGGCTCGTGCCCCCCGTATAAAGTCTGTAATTCTGTGTCGTCATCATTACATCCATTTGGGCAACAGCTTCGCGACACTCATTGAATATTTTCTCAAGTTCATTCATAAGATAGGAATAGAGCGAATCCCTGACATTACCCCATAGTTCGCCTGAAGCCACCCTGTTAATTGTCCTTGAAAGCTCATCAAGTACATCCTGTGAAACTTCCTCAGGTATAATGACCGTTTTGGAATGGACAAGCCCTCCCTGAAGAATTACTATCATAAGTACAGCCGGGCCTCCAAGCCTGAGAAAATCCACCCTCTGGAGAACAACATCTTCTATGTTGGCAACTGCTGCAATACCGATATAACTCGTGACCTGACCAAGAAGCCTGGAGGTACAGGACATAATGCTCTCAAGATCCTGCCTTTTGTCACTCATTTGCTTAAGCCACTGCCTCAAACCGGCCGGAGGTGTTCTTCTCCGCTGCATTATGGAATCAACATACAGCTTATATGCTTTTGGGGCAGGTATCCTGCCTGCAGACGCATGAGGCTGATAAAGATAACCCATCTCTTCAAGATCTGCCATTTCGTTTCTTACAGTTGCAGGACTGCAGCCTTTTAGATATCTCCTCGCAATGGTTCTTGAACCGGTAGGCTCTCCGGTAGTTATGTATTCATAAACTATCGCAAGTACAACTTCCAGCTGCCTCTCTGTAAGCAACTTCACAAACCCTTTCTTTGGACATATTAGCACTCTCCCCTAATGAGTGCCAACCCTTTATTATTCTCTTGGTAGATTATCAATGGCAGGCATTATTGTCAAGACAGGTCAAATTTTTTTCCGTAAAAAAACTTACATTAATATCTGCCGACTTGGTATACTGTTTGGGTTCCTATGAGAATACCAGATCATATAAGGAGAAAAGATCATGTTTAAAGAAGGAAATACAAGAATAATACTTGTCAGGCACGGAGAGTGTCGTGGTAACATTGAAAACCGGTTCAGGGGACGCAAGGACTATCCTCTGAATAGTACCGGCCTGAAGCAGGCAGAGGACCTTGCAGAAAATGTATCATCCCTCAAACCGGACAAGATCATTTCAAGCCCACTTACAAGGGCAAAACAGACTGCCCGGGCCATTGCTGAAAAACTCGGGAATGATTTTGAAACACTTGATGGATTCAATAATATCAGTCTTGGCAGCTGGGAAGGTCGCCTGAAAACAGAAATTGAGATGGAATTTCCAGATATGTGGAATACATGGATGAATTATCCTGAGGAATTGAAGATCGACGACGGCGAAACTCTTCACCAAACCCAGAAACGCGCTCTTGATTCCCTTAACCAGGTAGTAGAGGAAAACAGGGGCAAAACAATTCTGATAGTATCCCACAGAACAACTCTGAAACCACTTATCGCAGCCTGTATCGGGATAAATGCTCCATATTTCTGGAAGATACATATTGATACAGCTTCTTACTCTATTCTGGATCATAATGAAAATACAGGTTACTGTCTTTTCCAGCTAAATCAGACTCATTTTCTCAAGGATCTGAATATTGAATGGAACTGAGCTTAAGTTAAATATCATGATAATCCAGATATTTGAAACTTTACTGGGTTTAGAATATATGAGCACTTTAAAAATTGATTTATAATACTTTCAGGAATCAGAAATACTTTTCAAGAAGATTTGAATAAGGATGAGCACATGAAAATATTTTCAATTGACATTAACAACATAAAAGAACTCTATAATATAATCTCAAAGATCGGAGCTGACCCCAGATCTCTTCCCTTTTTTGGCGCAAAGGACAGGATACTTCATCTGTACATCAGGGATATGGATCCGAGGGCAGCCAATGCACTCAAACAGGAAATACTCTCAAGGGGAGGAGATCTTATTGTAAGCCGCCATACTATAGACTGCACCGTAAAAACAACGGACGCCCTTCTTATGGCAACAGATAAACAGATCTCTGATCTTCTGAAAAAGCTTGATCATATGCCTTACTGGGGACTTGATTCAATACAGTCTGAACTCGCAGAAAGGATAAGGGTACTTCGCCGAAAGAGATGGAAAATGGAGTTAGGGGGATCGAGAACCCCTCTTGTCCTGGACTCATATACCAGGATCATGGGAATAATCAATGTGACACCAGATTCATTCTTCCCTGGAAGCAGGACTTCTCAGGAATATCTTGTTTCAAAAGCATCCGGAATGCTCAATGATGGGGCCAGGGTACTGGATATAGGAGCCGAATCAACGAGACCCGGAGCCCCACCCGTCGATCAGGATGAGGAGATATCCAGGCTTGTTCCAGCAATAAAAACATTACGCCGCAACTTTCCGGACGCCTGTATTTCCGCTGATACCTATAAAGCTGGAACCGCTGAGCAGGCCCTTGCCGCTGGCGCTGATATAATAAATGATATTTCTGGACTTTCATACAGCCATGATCTTGCTTCAGCAGTCGCTGAATATAATGCAATACTTGTGATTGGACATATAAGGGGTAAACCCCTGACAATGCAGCAATCCCCATTCTATAACGATCCGATAACAGAAATAACTGAAGAACTTGAGAAGAGTATAGAAATCGCCCTTGGACAAAAGGTAAGCGAAAATCGTATAATTGTCGATCCTGGTATAGGATTTGGCAAGAGACAATGTGATAACCTTTCGATCCTTAAACATATTAATTCCTTTAAAAGTTTAGGCTTTCCTCTCCTTGTCGGGCACTCAAGAAAGGGATTTATCGGCAGAATAACCAGCGAAAAGGATCCGGAAGAAAGACTTGACGGCACTCTTGCCGTTTCATCATTATGTGCCCTGAGGGAAATTGAAATGATCCGGGTTCACGATGTTCTTCAGAACAGGAACGCCATAAAAGTTTTGAATGCGATCAAGGAGGTCCAGTCTTGACAAAAGCAGCCCTTTCATTCGGTGCAAACGTCGGCAACAGGCTTGGCAATATTAAAAAAGCATTACGTATTTTGCAGTCCAACGGAATAAATATCCTAAAAAAGAGCGATGTTTTTGAAACACAACCTTTTGGAATCGAAAACCAGCCTCGATTCCTCAATGCCTGTGCGATCATCGAAACATCACTCGAACCTCTGGAACTCCTGGAACTTGTCAAGAAGATCGAGATGGAGATCGGACGCATAACCAGAGAGAGATGGGGACCAAGGGAAATAGATATCGATATACTGTTTATGGGCAATATTCATATTCAGTCTGATAAACTTACGATCCCTCATAAGGGCATCCAGGAACGGAGCTTTGTTCTTGAACCTCTTTGTCAAATATCCCCGGAATGGATACACCCGGTTCTGGACCAGTCAGCAGAGTCACTGATGCAAAAACTGGACTCAAAAGATAACTCAGTTTTAAAGATAGCGGGATTATAGAATCAGCATGAAGAAGATCAGATCAAAACAGTTTTTCCCATTATCAACAGTAATTATGATCTTTTATCTCCTGCTGACACTTCCTGCCTCTCAGGGATATGCATATTCCAGGGTCCTGAGTTCCCCTTCAAGCCCTGTTTATTTTTCGATCGAGCAGAGAAAATACGAGGGAGGATCTATCAGACAGGCCTTCCTCCGAACATCCTCACAGACCCTCAGTATACCTGAGATCGAAGGGATGGTCCTATTACCTGAAAATAAAACTCTCTTTAAGGAACTTGACGGTGACAGGATCAATGATACTGTCTGGCAGATATTTCTGAAAGATAACAACGGGAAAAAAATGATCTTATGGACAATTACCCTTTCAAAAAGCAGGACAGGATGGTTATTCCTGACACCCTTCTCGGAAAACAGATGGGGAAAGATCCCTTTTAATATTAATGTACCCGAAAATATTCTCCTTTATTTTTCACCAGAAACTCCTGACTATCATGGTGCATCCCAGAGAAATGGTAAAAACGTGCTGACCTTCGCATATACTATCAGGATTACTGACGAAGGACCGACTCTTGTAATAGCTCCACCAGTATATGACAGTATATACGACATAACATCAATGGTAGCGGCAACCGAAAATGACTCAAAAATGAAGTTTGTTTATAAGATGATGCTTGGAGATTACGGTAAGATGCTAACCGGTAAAATGCCATCAAGGGAAGCTATCCTTAATTTCGAGTGGAATATAATCACAGACTTTGAGTGGTAATAGTTTTGAGAGGGTAAATCTTGTGAAGATATTACCCTCTCAAACACTTTACATTCAGATCTCCAGAGTTACCTTTACCTCTTCCAGCACTGCATTAACATGACCTTTTACCTTTACATTTTCCCAGATCTTTCTGACAATGCCTTCTGGATCTATCAACACTGTGGACCTTGAAACCCCCATGTACTCTTTCCCATACATCTTTTTCATTTTCCAGAAACCCATTTTTTCAATTATTTCATGTTCATTATCACTTAATATTGGATATTGAAGATCCAGCTTTTCTGCAAAAAGAGCGTGCTTTTTCACTCTATCCGGACTTAAACCAACAACAGATACACCATACTCTTCAAAAAGGGGCAGACTGTCCCTGAATTCTGATGCCTCTGTTGTTCAGCCTGGAGTTAAGTCTTTGACATAGATGAAAAGGACAGCCCATTTACCCAAAAGGTCATCCGTGCATAAGCTTTCGCCTTTCTGGTCTTCAAGACAGAAAGAAAATATTGGGCATCCTTCGGTTAAAGCCATTACCAGCCATCCTTCCTACTGAGATATTTAAATATCAGTCAAAATCTACTTTTGGTGTAGTATGAATACCTACAGCCTCAAGATCCTGCATGCATATCAGTTTACCCTTGTGATCAGTAAGACATTTCTGGATCTCCCTGTCAAGGTCAATACTTGCACTCTGGTAATCAGTGAGCAGATCCTCAATTTCCCTTAGATCCGGCTGCTCTGTCAGCTCATATGTCCTCGCAAAGATCACTTCCATTTTTTCATTCAGAAGGATCAGTGCTCTCTCGGAAAAACCGTCAGTTTCCCTGAAAATACCCATTTGCCGAGCAACTTTTCCATGCGGCCAGAAATCAGAGAGAAGCCTCAGCCTTTCTACCCCGATCTCTTTGGCCCATGCCTTTTTACTGGGAACTGTATCAACACTTATACCAAGAGGAACAGTATTCAGTTTTTCAAAAAGTTCGAGCCTTACATCAAGCCTGTTCATTTCCTCGCTGCAGATACGTGTCCAGGCGAGAGGGTGAAAACATAGAAGTACATTTTTCCCATTAAGATCCGAAAGTGTCAGATCTTCATTATGTTGATCCTTAAGCGTAAAATCCTGAACCTCTGAACCAAGTTCTACAAGTTTTTCCATAACACAGGATTCCCCCTTTTTTGGTTTTTCGTTTATTTATAACTGTCAATAAGCTTCGAAAGTTTTTCTGTATCTGGCCTGCGCATGTAAAGCGGCGTTTCAGATCTCTCATAGAGCGGCTGGTTTTCTTCAAATGTATTTTTATTTGTGTCAGAAAAGATAACTCCAAGAGCAAGCTTATCCTTTCTGACAGAGATCCTGAATGCTTCTACGGCATCCGAAGGGTCATGGTCCTCCCCCAGGTAGTATGTATTTTCTTTAAACCACTGATAGGTGTTTACCTTGTTGAAGGATACGCATGGCTGAAAAATATCAACAAGTGCATAACCTTTATGTAATATTGCTTTCATTATTATATCTTTTGTTTTTTCAACATCCCCTGCAAAAGCTCTCGCCACAAAGGATGCATTCTGGGCTATAGCTATGGCCAGTGGATTGACCGGCTCGTTGATGACTCCTTCGACCTGCAGGGGGGTCTTGAAACCTATCTGACTGGTTGGTGAAGCCTGCCCCTTGGTAAGACCGTAAACCATATTGTTAAAGACAAGATTGGTAATATCAGGATTCCTTCTGATAGTGTGCAGAAAATGATTTCCCCCCTCACCATACATATCCCCGTCTCCTCCAATTGCTATTACATTGAGCCCGGGATTAGATACTTTTATAGCTGTTGCATTTGAAAGGGCTCTTCCATGCAGTCCATTAAAAAAGTGGGATTTCATAAAATGAGGAGTTTTGCCAGCCTGTCCTATTCCAGATACCAGAACTACATTTTCGGGACCAATAGCAAGTTCAGCAAGGGCACTTTTAAGTGAATCCATGATCTTGAAATCTCCACATCCCGGACACCACTGAATGTCAACATCTTTCAGGTCAAAAACAGAAGGATCCATGATCATTCCTCCTTACCTTCAAAAACTGCTTCGAGTCTATCGCAGATCTCTTCAACTGAAAATTGCAATCCCCTGTAACCTGTTATGCAGGTATCTACGCTAAACCCTGTAGTCTGCTTAATAAGCATTGCGAGCTGTCCAGTAGCGTTACCCTCTATAGTGATGGTTTTCTTCGCCCGTTTTATATGTTCACCCAGGAGGTTTTCAAGTGGGTAGATCTGTCGTAAATGTATATGGGCGACATCATCATGATCTAATAATTCCAGGGCCTCTTCGATCACAGGATAAGTGGACCCCCAGGATATAACAAGATATTTAAAATCTTCTGCTCCACTAAAATATGACGGTATTGTTTCATTCTTTAGATCTTCCAGTTTTTTTAATCGTTTTTCTACCATGTTTTTTCTAAGAACAAAATCTTCCTGTACATGTCCCCACGGATCATGCTCATGACTGTCCGCACCCACGAGACCCGGACCATATCCGGGTACAGATCTTGGCGATATCCCATTTTCGGTAATTTCATATCTTCTGTATCCATTATCTGCCTTAATAATGTGATATCTGTTATTTTCACTTTTCACATCAAAAACAGGGACATCATAAAACGTGTTCAGGTAATACTGATCTGTCAGTAATATCACAGGTACCTGATAACTGTCCGCAAGATTAAAGGCTTTTTTCATCAAGTAGAAACCATCCTCAATGGTAGCCGGAGCAAGAACTATTCTCGGAAATTCTCCATGTCCTGAGTATACAGCAAGGTTAAGGTCTCCCTGTTCTGTACGGGTAGCCATACCCGTTGCAGGGCCTGGCCTCTGGGCAAGATGAACAACTACCGGAGTTTCCATTACTCCAGCAAGGCTCAATCCCTCACTCATGAGGGCAAATCCTCCCCCGGAAGTAGAAACCATGGAACGCGCACCTGCATAACTTGCCCCTACAGCACTGTTTATGGCAGCGATCTCATCTTCGATCTGTTCAGCAACTATGTCAAAATCACGGGCATGTGATGCAAGATAGGTAAGAACTCCAGTAGCAGGTGACATGGGATATGAGGCAATAAAATTGCAGCCCCCGGCTATAGCTCCCAGAGATACAGCTTCACTGCCATCAAGGGCTATCCTTTCCTCCCTGGATGATAGTGAAGTCATCTCAAGATATAAACCCTGGCTTGACCTGATCTGCTCGCCTTTCAGGATCCCTGCATCTGCTGCATCCATATTCTTCTCAACCACAGATCCTCCCTTCGATGAAAAGATCTGATCGAACATTCCTTTAACTACATCTCTGCGTACATTCAGAATCCCGAATATAACTCCGGCAGCAATTGAATTCGCATATACTCTCCCGCCCAACTCCCTGGCTTCCTTGAGAAATGATGCGTCATAAAACGAAAGATCTTCTGAAAACTCATTGCCCACATTGTCTTTATCACCAATGATTAAAGTTTCTTTAGAAACTCTTTCCATAATATTTGGCCTGATGCCCGGGCTCAGGGCGATCAGGATGTCCACCCTGTCAACAAAAGCACTAACTTCATCCCGGCATACCCGTATTTCGGTAGAATTGTTACCTCCTCTGACGCGAGACATATACTCCCTGCTTGCAAATACATGATAACCAGAGGATTTAAGCGCATGTACAAGAAGTTTTTCTATAGTCTTGATACCCTGTCCTGCTGCTCCACAAAGAACTATCGAAATCCCTTTTGTTTTTTTGAAATCTGAACTCAATTTTTAACCTCCTTTAATACGATCAGGTAAAAGATAAAATTAGTTAAATGATCAGACGCCATTAAAGAGATTTTTACCACATCTTTTATCACTCTACCTAACTATACTAAAGAAATCAAGAATTTGCATTTATAACAGATCGATCCAGTACTGAAAAAATTTCCGGAATTTGAATTGATTTCTGCAATTGCGTGGAGTATAAGAAAAAACAGAAGGTCTCACTTATAAGGATAGGAGGAGAAATATAAGATATTTAAAAAAAAGCTGCCCTCAAAAAAAGGGCAGCCTTAAGGTTACGAAAAATACAGAATAACTAAGCTGTTTCTTTAGGCGGTTTCATTGCTTTCAGAGCCTGGACAACCAGCAGTACACCAAGCACCATCAGGATAACGGCAACTCCGGCAAGCAGGAAGTTGGGATGTTCACCCGCAAGGGAATTCTTGATAAGCAGTACAAGAGCTGCACCTGTTGTAACGATCATGAACCAGAAAGGGATCATCAGGAACTTGTTATCCTTTTTGAGGGCCTTGAATACCCATACGCCAACACCAAGAAGTGCAAGAGCGGCAACCATCTGGTTGGATGCGCCGAAGATCGGCCAGATAGCTTTCCATGCCGGGATGGCATTACCTGCAGGATCATGGGCAGGAGTGAACATGAGAGCTAAAGCACCTGCCACTGTGATAATGGTGGCAACATACTTGTTTATCTTCATGTTGGAAAGTTCCTGGATCTGGTAACGGGTAAGACGGGTTGCTGTATCCAGAGATGTAAGAAGGAAAGAGTTTATGGCTATAGCACCAAGACGCATGCCAAGTTTAGGATCCATTCCAAGGATCGTGGCAAACTGTCCCATACCCTGAGAGAAGGTTACGACCGGTCCACCTTTAACGATAGAACCAGTTACCATTACAGTACCTATGGCTATGGTCGCGACTACACCTTCAAGAAGCATGGAACCATAACCAACTATAACAGCATCGCTCTCTTTTGCTATCTGCTTCGCTGTTGTGCCGGAACCTACAAGAGAATGGAATCCGGAGATCGCTCCGCATGCAACGATGACAAAGAGCATTGGCCATATGGGTGTACCGTCGACAACAAAACCACCCCAGGTTATGATCTCACCGGAGTTAAACTTACTGCCGAAGATCATACCAACAGCACCAATGATCACTGCAAGGTAAAGAAAATAGGAGGCAAGATAATCACGGGGCTGGAGAAGAAGCCATACAGGAAGAATGGAGGCAAGAAGGATATATCCTGCAAGGATCCAGTTCCAGGTGGTGTTTGGAAGACTGAAGGTAGTCATTATCCACTCCGAGTTTACACCCTGGACCGTTGCAAAACCAATTATTGCAAGCATAACAACGGTTACCAGCCAGAGAGGAGTATGATACTTGTAAATAAGGATACCGGAAATAACAGCCATACCTATGTAAAGGCAACCCACAAACGCAACTATTGGATCAGCCGCAAAAGTATTGGCTGAAAGGACCAGGAAAACTGCAACCACAAGAACAAGAGCAAGTATGGTGAAACAAAGGAAAAGAACCTTACCTGTTCTCCCTATCCAGCGGTCGATCACCTCTCCTATTGATTTGCCATCATGTCTCATGGATGACACAAGTGCACCCATATCATGAGGACCAC
>CAYPIU010000005.1:0-104944 GCA_964410915.1 uncultured Synergistales bacterium
GCACAGGGCTGTTGTCGTAAACATAACCCAGTCTGAGCCAGGAATTATCCGTCAGAGCGTGTTCTATCCCCAGCTGGTAGCGCCAGACATCCTTCCAGTTCTTCTCGGTAGGAACACTAAAGTTAAAAGGAGATCCATAGTTCAGGGTTAATTTGTCATAAGAACTCCACTTTATGTACATTGCATCAGCTTCAATGGAAGTCTTTTCTGATATTTGATAAGCAGCACCCATAGTAAAGGACTGAGGTAACGTTACCTTACCGTTCGCTTTCAAAGAAAGGAGCTTTCCAAAAGAATCAGAACTGAAGTCAACATCACCTTCTATAGTTTGATCTACTTCACTCCTGTAAAAGAATCCAAGCCTGATTTTTTCCGTTGGTCTGAAATGCAGACCGAAATTCCATCCCCACCCAATATCATCTCCGAGTAAAGATGCATCCAACTGGCCGAGATCTGGATCAAAAGGCAGTTTCCCGGGTGGCACCTTTTTCTTCTGCTCGAATTCGAACCACATGGCCTCCACCCCGACAGCCACTGAGAACTGGTCAGAAACTTTCATAGCCAGAGTGGGGGTCAGGGAAACGCTCTGGATACAGGCGTAGTAGTTGTTATACCTGCCAGGCCAATCCTCCTTGAACTCTGATCCAAGTCCGAACCGGGATGTAAGAGACAGGCCGAACCAGTACCTGTCATCAAGCTGCCTGGTATAGTAAAAATGGGGAGGTATCCAGGTTTTCACCTCATTACCATAAGCAACACCACCTATGATAATATCCAGTTGAGGTCTTATCGCAGTAAGACCGAACATAATGTGGTCTCCTTCCAGCTGGGTGATACCTGCCGGGTTGTAGGAAAGAGCTGATGGATCATCTGCCCGTGCTGCGAGGGTCCCTCCCAGGGCATTTCCCCTTGCGCTGAATTCATAAAGTCCAAAACCTGCTGCAAAACACGATGTAGCAAAGACCATAATAAAAACGACTGCCAGCAATATTCTTCTCAAAACTCTACCTCCTGAATGATATTAAGATCATGTCGGAATGTTCTTTGACACTTATCCACTTTTATCTTTGTTCTGTTTTTGTTCTGCATAGTTGAAAATAGCTCTTACGATCTCTTCGAGGGTCATTTCTATCCTGTCCCAGTCCTCTTCAGACTTAAGGTCCATACCAAGATATACACCAGTAGTCTTTGCTCTCAGGAGGAGATATGTAAAACCTGCTGATAGTAAGGATGCTACCGCAGTAATATCTATATTTTCTGACAGGCCAGGTTCCAGCTTGAGAATGTTCACCAGGTCTCTGCCCTGCTTTTCCCTTGCAACTGCCGTTTCAGAAGCTAATCCATCTCTGCGGACAAGTTCCTCGCGTAATATTTCCTGCGCAGAGGGGTTATTTCTAAGTTCCCTGAGATATCCTTTAAGAAGAACAATTGAAGCCTGGGGCAAAGGCAGATCCTTTAGTGTACCTGGATCATCTGTAGTTATATCATCGGTCTTCGGCCAGAGATCCCCCTGCTCCACAAAAACATGCAGAAGTTCCTTCAACCCCCCGAAGTAACGATATATAAGGACCTTGTCCACTCCTGCTTCACGAGCTATATTATTGATCCCGATATCCTGAAACCCGCTATTTTCGAGAATTGTCCCGACAGCCCTGAGAATATGTCTCTTTGTCTCTTCCCGGTCACGAATAACAGACACCCCCCAGTATCTCTGGAAATACACGCTTATAAACTTTAAGTCACTAAATGGTGACATGTCAAGTAAATATTATTTGAATTTTAAAAAACTGGCTGAATAAGTCTAATGAAAGATCTTTCTGCATTTAAGAAATACATTTTCCTTATGCAATAATTATGATAAGGTTTATAGTTGTACAAAAACTTTACTTTGTTTCTTTCATAATTCTGAGGGAGGTAAAAATACATGCCGGGCAATTGCGAAAAAGATCTTGAGTCCATGGCTAACACTATCAGAAAAGATATTATCGAGATGATAGCAGAAGCGCGATCAGGACATCCGGGGGGATCCCTTTCCTCTGCGGAAATAGTTACTGCTCTTTATTTCAAAGTTATGAAACATGATCCATCTGATCCTATGATGGAAGATCGGGACAGGTTCGTCCTTTCTAAAGGTCACGCCTGTCCTGCTGTTTATGCGGCACTTGCAGAAAGCGGTTATTTCCCCCGGGAGGAACTTTTCTCCCTGAGAAAACTGGGATCCAGACTGCAGGGACACCCTGATATGCACAAAACCCCCGGTTTTGAAGCATCAACAGGCAGTCTCGGACAAGGCCTGTCAATAGCATCCGGAATGGCATTGAGCATGAAGATGGATGGGAAAAATAACAGTATATACTGCCTTATGGGAGACGGAGAATTAGACGAGGGACAGATATGGGAAGCAGCAATGACAGCATCCCATTACAAACTTGACAATCTTTGCGGGATAGTGGACAGGAACGGGCTTCAGATAGATGGCTGCACGCATGACGTCAAAACACTGGAACCACTTGCTGAAAAATGGAAAGCTTTCGGATGGAATGTACTGGAAGTTGACGGCCATAATGTCAATGAACTTGTGTCCGCCATGAACCGCTTCCGGCACACACATTACAGACCTACAGTTATTATCGCTCATACAGTTAAGGGAAAGGGAGTTTCCTTTATGGATAACGAAGCAGGATGGCACGGGAAAGCTCCTAACCCTGAACAGACAAAAACAGCACTTGATGAACTTTCCGGGAGGTGCTCTGGATGAAAGATATGAAACTGGCTGAAATAGCCTCAGGCAACCTGGAAATGATCCCCACAAGACACGGTTATGGAGATGGTCTTGTGGAACTGGGCAGGATAAACAAAAATGTCGTAGTAATGGGAGCAGATCTCACATCCTCCCTCTGTACTGACAGGTTCTACAGGGAATTCCCAGACAGATTTGTACAGACAGGAATTGCAGAACAGGATATGATGGGCATTGCTGCCGGACTATCCCTCTCCGGCAAGATCCCTTTCGTAAGCACTTATGGCGTCTTCTGCACAGGAAGAGCCTGGGATCAGATCCGTACAACTGTTGCATATGCAAAACTAAATGTAAAACTCGGCTCGGGCCATGGAGGCATTTCAGTTGGACCGGATGGAGCAACCCATCAGGCTCTCGAGGATATTGCAATAACAAGGACCATCCCCAATATGACGGTCATATCGCCTGCAGATTACCAGGAAACCCTCAAGGCTACTATCGCATCTGCTGAAATTAATGGACCTGTAGTGATCCGTTTTGGAAGAGAAAAAGTGCCATCAATAACTACTTCAGAAACACCATTTCAGATCGGTAAAGCCGAAATATATCGGGATGGGACCGATGTATCTATTATTGCCTGTGGTGTAATGGTCTATGAAGCGCTTGTTGCCGCTCAAAAACTTGCGGATGAAGGGATATCTGCTCAGGTCATAAATTCACATACCATAAAACCCATTGATAAAGACACCATAATTTCAGCTGCAGCAAAAACAGGTGCAGTAGTAACCGCAGAAGAACACCAGATAATGGGTGGATTTGGAAGTGCTGTAAGTGAAGTCCTCTCCCTTAACTGCCCTGTCCCCATGAGGATGGTCGGCATAAAAGATCGTTTTGGCCAATCAGGATCACCCTCGGAACTTATGAACGCATATGGCCTAACTGACGCAGCAATAGCAGAGGCTGTAAAGGACGTGCTGAAAATGAGAAATGGAGGATGCTGTAAATGAGCAGAAGATTCGCTGATCGACTTGATAAGCTTGGCACAGAAACTGCATTTGCGGTAGGAGCCGAAGCCGGAGCATTGTCAGCAAAAGGGATGAAGATCTATCCTTTCCACCTTGGGGATCTCGACATCGGAACTCCGGAAAATATTATCGATGCGGCAGTCACAGCAATGAGGGACGGAAAAACGGGATATTGTCCTAACGCGGGGATCGCTCCCTTAAGAGAGTTGCTTGCAAAAGATATTGGAGACGCCAGAGGGATCGATCTCAATAAAGACAATGTAAGTATACAAACAGGAGGTAAACCCGTAATAGGCAAATTCCTTATGACTCTCATGAACCCGGGAGATGAGGTGCTTTACCCAAATCCGGGTTATCCTATATATGAATCCATGATAAATTTTCATGAGGGAGTCGCGAGACCTTATGGTTTTATTGAAACAGATTCGGGATTTGCCCTTGATTTCGATTCAATAAGAAAACAGCTTAATCCACGCACCAGGATCTTTATCTACAACAATTACCACAACCCCACAAGCGCAGAATCAGACGATGCAGAAATGGAAGAACTTGCTAAACTGTGTATCGAAAATGATCTTTACGTTCTCAGCGACGAGGCTTATTTTGATATTCTGTATGATGAAACCGGAAAAAGCATAGCCACCCTTCCCGGCATGCAAGATAGAACTGTAATTCTTTACACTTTCTCAAAAAAATTCGCCATGACAGGCTGGCGCCTTGGAGCAGCAGTTGGACCTGAAGATATCATTTCTCAGATATCGAGGTTCAACGTCAATGATGAATCATGTACAAACCAGTTTGTTCAATGGGCAGCCGTTGAAGCACTTAAAGGACCTCTTGATGAAACAAAAAAACTGCTGGAAATTCTGAAAGAACGACGGGATGTGGCTGTGGATATACTTAACAGTATAGATGGTATAAAAGTGCACAGACCTAACAGTACTTTCTACCTTTTCCCAAACGTTACTCAAGCTATGGAAAAAATGGGTATTACTGATGTGGAAGATTTCAGAAAGGTTATACTGGATAAAACAGGCGTATCTTTTACAACCAGAAAACATTTTGGTACTCCTCTGCCGGGTGAAACCCAGAATTACATAAGGCTTGCCTATTCAGGAATAAACAAGGATGAAATAAGAGAAGGCCTCGAAAAGATGAAGGAATTTATTGAGTCAACAAATGCCTGTACAACCTGCTAAGTCATATTAAACAATTAGAATGGCAGGGCTGACCTTGAAAGTTTACCCTGCCATTTTTAATTTGTAACCTTTTATCCATGATCGAGAATATATTATTGAGAGGTTGTGAACCCTGAAGTGAAAATTGCAACTTTAGACCTTGAGACCAATGGATTTAAAGGAAGATCCGTCCTTTCAGCTTCTTCAATAATTTTTGACGATCAGGGCAGAATAATCGATTTTTTCAACAGGTTCTACTTCCCCATTGAAAAACTCGACCTTAAAGCAGTACAGATCCATGGATTGAACTATAACCGCATACACTGGTTAAGAACAGTAGAAAGATACCCGGAATATTTTAAGGATGACATATCTGCACTTTCACTTTTCTGGGATCAACACTGTGTAGATGGCATTGCAGTACATAACCTTTCTTTTGATACATCATTTCTGCCGGACAATATAAGAACCGAAAGGAAATGGTGGTGTTCAATGCTCGGACTCACCGGATTCTGCTCCATACCGGGAGGAAGGAACGGCTATAAATGGCCCCGGCTCGAAGAAGCAAAAGCACTTACCGCCAAAAAACTGAAAGCGCCTTCAGCAGTAAATTATGCTGAAACATCAATGCCCGGCAGAATGCCTCATACATCATTGAGCGACTGTTTCGATCTGTATAGCATCTCTTCAAGAATACTCTTCAATAAACCTGGTTTTTTGGATTTTAAGCACTTACCACCGGGATGTAACCCTGAAAAAAGGGTAAAGGTATATTCCCGTACTGGATCATGCGGTCTACCTGACAGGTTCATCGTTGAGACACTAAAATATTCCCTCTCCCTTGCCAGGATAAGTACATCAGCAAAACAAACGCCAGGTATTCAGACCGCGTTAAATGATTTAAACCAGTTTTCTGTAAAACAGCTAAACGTTCCGTTCTGAACGGGCTAATTTTTCGTGAGATCTGTGAGGCCGGAAAGGGGCTATTTCCCTCTCCGGGAAATCCTTCAATTTCCTGTTCATGGCAGCCCTCAAAAAATTATTTACCCACCAGAAAACATCCCTTTTCCTTATTGATCGTCGCATTGAGGACATTCTTTCTATCTTTTCCTCAATTGGCATATTCAGAGCCCTGATTATCGCATCCGCTGTTCCCTCCCTGTCATGAGGGTTAACGAGAAGGGCATCCTTTCCTAACTGTATGGCAGCTCCGGCAAATTCACTAAGTATCAGAACACCCCTATCATCTATCTGAGAAGCACAGTATTCCTTTGCAACAAGGTTCATACCGTCTTTGAGGGATGTGACAAGGCAGATTTCCGCGGCACGATACATGGCTACAAGTTCATCTCTCGGTACTGACCTGTGGATATACTTAACAGGTGTCCAGTCATGTATTCCGAATTCACCATTGATCTGGCTGACAAGCTTTTCTATATCTCCTTTAAGGTTTTTATACGCCGGTACATCTTCTCTGCTTGGTACAAGAAGTTGAACAAGTGTTACATTTTCTCTGAGTTCCGGGTTTTTTTCCAGAGCTGTTCTAAATGCCTGAAGTTTTTCAGGTATCCCCTTGGTATAATCAAGCCTGTCGACACCGAGTATGGTCTTTATATTGCCCCTGGTACTCAAGATATCCTTTACCTTATCATCTGTTTCAGGCTTTGAAGCAAGCTCTTCAAATGCTCGAAAATCTATACTTATGGGCAATCCCGCAGCTTTTGTACTTTTACCAAAGGCACTTATATTCTCCAATACAGGTCCCTTGCCGGCTACTTTGGTATTCGGATCGAATACCCGAAGGCAGTCAACAAAATTCCTTCTGTCCCTCAGGCTCTGAAAGCCTATCATTTCAAATTCCATAAGATCTCTGAGAAGCTGTTCTCTCCAGGGCAACTTCATCAGTATATCTCTTGGAGGAAAAGTGATATGAAGGAAAAAGAAACATTTTCGTTTTTCGTTACTTTCCTTCAATACTCTCGCGAGTGGAATAAGATGGTAATCATGTACCCAGAGAAAATCTTCCTCTCTTGTATGAGCAGCAACAACTTTGGCAAAAGTCCTGTTGACTGATATATAGGCCTGGGCGTAAACCGGGTTGAAATAACAGATAGTCTGAAGATCATGAAAGAGGGGCCAGATAACCTCATTTGAGAATCCGTAGTAATAATTATTTATCTCTTCCCTGTTCAACAGGATTGGAATAAGTCTGTATCCCATATCTTTTGAAACTGGCCCAAGCAGTTTTTTAAGGACTTTAAGGTCAAGATCTTCCTTTGCGGTACCAGTCCAACCTATCCAGAGTCCCCCACGATCACGAAGGACTGGACTGACTGCAGTGACAAGGCCTCCGGCACTGGGGCTGGGATCCCAAGTACCATCAGATGTTTTCGAAAGAGAAATCGGGAGGCGGTTTGAAACTACCACCATTCTTGAATTATCGGTCATATGAATCACCTCATTATCGATTTTGCGAAGGGAACATAGATCACAGAAGACTATAAGAATAAAAACATGTCAGAAATGAGATCAGCTATTACTTTATCAGGGCTAATAAAGCATACCTGAAAAACACTATATATTCAAGAAAGTACGATATCGTAACGCAATTTGAAAACAAGTTCACTAAATCCTGAATTTTAACATAATAGAATTTACAGAAAAATGTGTTATCATTGCGGAAAAATCATTTGAAGGTGATCTGAAATGAAATATATTGAGACCGGCTCGTTTGACCCATGTTTCAATCTTGCTGTTGAAGAATATCTGTTTAACAGGATCTCGGGTAGTAAAGAAACGATCTTCATGCTCTGGCAGAATGATCCTACTATTGTAGTTGGAAGATTCCAGAATACCCTGGAAGAGATAAACTATGAATACGTAAATAGCAGATCGATCAATGTGGTCCGGAGGATATCTGGGGGCGGCACAGTTTATCATGACAGGGGGAATCTCAACTATACCTTTATCGTGGACAGAGATTCAGAACATGTATTCGACTTCGGAACCTACTGCAAACCCATCGTGGAGGTACTTAGGCAAAAAGGTGTAAAGGCTGATTTTAACAGCAGAAACGATCTTACAATAGAGGGTAAAAAGTTTTCAGGCAATGCTCAGCACATGAGGAAGGGCAAACTGCTTCATCACGGAACTCTCCTGTTCGATTCCGATCTTTCCGTTCTTTCAAGTGCTCTTAATGTATCCCCGGAAAAATTTGTCTCAAAGGGACTCAAGTCTGTAAGAAGCCGTGTTACGAACATCAAACCACATTTAAAGGAACATATGAATGTAAATGAATTCAAAAGCTTTCTTCTTGCAGAGATCCGTTTCGAGGGACAGGGCTTTGAAGAATACAAACTGAAAGATAAGGAACTTGGGGAAATAAAGGATCTCGCTGACAACAAATATAGAGCCTGGGATTGGGTTTATGGTAAATCACCGGAATTTAGCGAAAAAAAAGAGTACCGTTTCAGTTTTGGGAAACTGGAAGCGCTTCTTAACGTAATAAATGGTGTTATTCAGAACTGTAAGTTTTATGGAGATTTTTTCAGCAGCGGCAACCTTGAAAATCTTGAGAAAGACCTTTCAGGGATCAAATACGAAAGAGAATCAATAATTGAAGCACTCGAACACAAACAGATAGGTCATTATTTCAACGGAGCAGACAAGAAGGAGATCATCGATTTTCTGAGTCCTTAAAGAGTAAGGGGAACTGTTCAGTTCCCCTTACTCTAATAAAATATCGATCGGATATTCCCTTCAAATCCTTTTTATGACCATGGCCACACCCTGGCCACCGCCAATACATGCAGTGGCAAGACCATATTCCTTATCCCTGTTCTTCAACGCATAAATAAGAGTTGTAAGTATCTTGCTTCCGGTTGCACCGATGGGATGTCCCAGAGCAATGGCACCGCCGTTGACATTGCATTTATCCATATCAAAAGGCATTACCATGTTTACTCCAAGAACCTGGGCTGCAAAAGCCTCGTTAAGCTCTATCAGATCCATATCCTCAAGTCTCAATCCAGCCATTTCAAGAGCTTTTGGCGTAGCCACTGCCGGTCCAAGGCCGAAATATTCTGCCTCCAGCGCGCCGCTGGCATAGCCGACGATCTCGGCCAGAGGTTTGTGACCGGATGCTGCGGCCCATTCTTCATCTGCCACAACAAGAGCGCTTCCTGCATCACATAGAGCCGAACTTGAACCTGCTGTAATTGTCCCGTTTTCCTTGAAGATGGCCGGAAGTCTGCCAAGCTTCTCTAATGAAGTATCTTTTCTTGGGATCTCATCTGTATCTACAAGGATCTCACCCTTTTTTCTGTCTTTCACATTAACAGGCACGATCTCCTCAGAGAAATATCCCTTTTCGGTAGCCTCCACAGCTTTCTTGTGGCTTCCCAGGGCAAATTCATCCTGCTCTTTCCTGGTTATTCCATATTTGTCCACGAGGAGCTCCGTGGCTGTCCCCATCATCATATTAGCAAGTGGACACATGAATCCATCTTTGTGAAGAATATCAAGTACTTTTTTTTCTCCCATACGATGTCCCCAGCGGGCTTCCGGAAGTGCATAGGGAACATTGGAAGCATTTTCCATCCCGCCCGCAACAATGACTTTCACGTCTCCAAGTCTTATACGGTCACAACCTATCATGGCAGCTCTCAACCCGGAACCACATCTTTTGTTCAGGGTAAAAGCAGGAATATCCTGGGGCATACCGGCCCTGAACATTGCTATCCTTGCTGGATTTGCCCCAACACCTGCCTGCCAGCCATTTCCCATTATCACTTCTGCTATTTCTCCGGTAGAGATCCCGCTTCTTTTAACTGCTTCTTTTAAGGCAATGCTGCCAAGTTCGGGGGCATCAAGTTTTGAAAAAGCTCCTCCGAATTTTCCTCCCGGGGTGCGGCAGGCGCTAATTATTACCGGTTTTCCCATATCAAAACGTCCTTTCTAACTCATTATCAGTCAATCTTACTGATCCCCTTCATCTTTTCCAGATCTAAAGCTATTTTCAGCTCCGGGAATGTATTCTCTACGATATCTTCTGCAGTTACTCCGGGGGCAACTTCACAAAGAGTAAGCTCTCCGTCGATCACTCTGAAAAGGCAGTGCTCTGTAACTACCGTGTCAACCACTTTCACACCGGTCATCGGAAGAGAACATTTTTGAATTATTTTCGGCTCCTGCTTTTTTGTGAGAAGTGTGGTTGCTATGATCACCCTTTTTGCCCCTGTTACGAGGTCCATTGCTCCTCCCATACCGGGAACGAGCTTTCCGGGAATCCACCAGTTTGCCAGATTTCCTTCGGCATCCACCTCAAGGGCTCCAAGAACAGTTGCATCAAGGTGCCCACCTCTTATAAGACCAAAACTGAAATCACTTGCGATAAGCGCAGCACCAGGTAAAAGACTCAGACACCTTCCTCCTGCACCTATGAACCTCAGATCTTCTTCTGGAGGCATAGGACCTGCCCCCACCACTCCATTTTCAGTCTGAAAAGTAATGTGCACATCCTCGGGAATGTAATCGGAGACAAGGGTTGGTATTCCTATCCCGAGGTTCACAACTGCCCCATCCTCGAAATCAAGGGCAATTCTTTTCGCTATCCTGTTTCGTGCTGTATCTTTATCAAGTTCTTGTAGCATAATAGGAATCCCCCTTAAGAACAAGATAATCCACCAGAATACCAGGGGTGACCACATCATTTGGATCGATCTCCCCCACCTCACAAATAGAATCGACTTCTGCAATTACTATCTCAGCAGCAGTTGCCATCAGGGGGTTGAAGTTGCGGTTTGTCCCAAAATATGTGAGGTTGCCATACCTGTCTGCCTTATACCCCCTGATTAGGGCCACATCGGCTTTAAGGGGAAGTTCAAGTATATATTTCCTGCCCTGGACTTCCATTACTTCTTTGCCTTTCTCATGGACTGTTCCCACACCCGTGGGAGTCAGGAATCCACCAAAGCCGAACCCTCCGGCCCGTATTCTCTCTACGAAAGTTCCCTGGGGGACAAGCTCCAACTCAAGTTTCTCCTCGTTAAAAAGCCTCTGGGTCGCTTTGTTAAGACCTACATGTGATGCTATTACCTTTTTCACCTGTTCTGTCTGGATAAGTTTCCCATGGCCTACCCCTTCGTAAAGAGTGTCGTTGGCTATAAGTTCAATATCTTTGACACCATAATCTACCAGTGCATCAACAAGGGTATAAGGAACACCACCGTAGTTAAAACCACCCACCATTACAGAAGAACCCTGAACAATATGTTTGACAGCTTCTTCTGCTGACATTACTGGTTTAATCATTTTTGACGGCATGTTCTGGATCACTCCTTTCTTCTTTATCTGTTTTTATTCTCATCTGGAAGAAATACATTCCAGAAAGAAATACAACCCCGAATATATCTGTCTTTATTCCGGGTTTTATAAGAGAAATGGCAACTACTGCAAACATCAGCCTTTCTATCATATAAAGGTTTCTCCTGAAAAACCCCTGTACTGCTGCTGCGAGAGCGATAACGCCTAACATTGCTGTAAATGTCGAGAGAGCTATTTTGACAAGAGGTCCCTGAAAAAGGAGAGCCTGGTTATAGGCGAACATATACGGAACAATAAAACCTGCAATAGCCAGGCCAAGAGCTGCAAAACCCGTTTTCATTGCATTTGAACCGGCAATACCCGCTCCTGCATAGGCAGCGAGGGCTACGGGAGGAGTAACATCTGCAATTACCCCAAAATACAGAATGAATAGATGAGCTGCCAGCATAGGGATACCCATCTGATGTATGGCCGGAGCAGCAAGAGTTGACAGAATTATATATTTTGCAGTTGTAGGAAGTCCCATGCCCAGAATTATCGAGGCTACCATTGTTAAAGCAAGTGCAAGCCATAAAATCCCATGAGAAAGATCTATGATAAAGGAGGTAAAAGCCAGTCCAAGACCTGTTATTCCCACAACACCTATTATTAAACCTGCGCAGGCACAGGCCGCAGCAACCTCCACCGCCATAACAGCACCCTGAATAAAAGCTTGTATTGTCCTGGAAGGTGTCATCCTGTTTTTCTTTTCCCCCATCCAGCTGGCCAGAAGAAGAAAAACTATAGACCAGAAAACAGCCTTGATCGCAGAATAGCCCAACGCCAGAAACACAATAAGAATTACCACGGGAAGAAGGAGATGCCATCCTTTTTTAAGCACGACTCCGACCTTGGGAAGTTTCTCCTCCGGAATACCTTTGATACCTTCCCTCCCTGCCCTGAAATGAACCATTGTAAAAATTGAAAAGAAATATAAAAGTGCAGGAATGGCTGCCGATACCACTATGGTCCAATATGAAATACCCAGGAACTGAGCCATTACAAATGCAGCTGCACCCATAACAGGCGGCATGATCTGTCCACCTGTAGAAGATGCCGCCTCTACAGCACCTGCAAAATGAGCAGGATAGCCCACACTTTTCATAAGAGGAATAGTAAATGAGCCCGTCGTTACAGTATTCGCCACAGAACTCCCCGAAACACTTCCCATAAGGGCACTTGAAACAACTGCAGCCTTTGCTGGTCCACCGCGACTTTTTCCCGTAAGTGCCAGGGCAAGGTCAATGAAGAACTGGCCTGCCCCCGAGACATTAAGGATGGAACCAAAAAGGACAAAGAGAAATATAAAACTTGCAGAGACCCCGAGAGGTACCCCGAATATTCCATCAGTTCTCAGATATTCAAATGAAGCCAGGTCACTGAAGGGAAATCCTGCATGTGCGAACATTCCTGGCAGGTATGGACCGAACAAGGCATAACACAGTGACAGAATGGCTACAATAGGAAGGGGCCATCCGACTGTTCGCCTGGTGGCTTCTATAACGAGGAAAACCATGATCCCTCCCATATATATATCGGAAGGGATGGGAGCTCCCGCCCGCATGGCAATTGCTTCCCAGTTCATAATTATATTAAGACATCCTGCTACAAGTAATCCGGCAAATATCCAGTCCCAGAAGTCTATTTTTTTACGAGGTCTTTTTCCGGAAACAGGATAAAGAAGAAATATAATTGTACCCATGAACATCCAGTGGATCGCCCTCTGGTACATTGCTGGAAGTAAACCAAAATATGCAGTATAAAGATGAAACAGTGATGCCGAAAGAGCTATTCCGGAGACAAGATAATGCTGCCACCCTTCCAGATCACGCTTGCCTCCCTCAATCTTATCCAGTAAATGATCTGAATTCTTATTTTCATGAACCTGATTTTCTCTGTTTTCACTCATGCAGTGTAATCCTCCCCGAGTTATGTGGATAAGAACATTAGAGATCCAGGGGCAGATATCTGCCCCTGGATCTCTAATCATGAATTACATGCCTATACCATTTTCCTCAAAGTATTTCACCGCACCAGGGTGGAATGGAATGATCCCTACGCTCGCCTCTTCGGGAACAAAATGTGCCGCCTGGGGAGTAACATCCATGAATTTATTCTTGTTCTCAAGCATGGTTTTAACCAGGTCGTATGCAAGCCCCTCATCCATATCTTTGCGAACGACCATGTAGTTACCATCAGCAATAGTGGCAACATCATAATCTACATCATCATAAGTTCCTGCCTTCATCGTATAGGCAAAAACCTCCGGATGCATTTCTGTTACTTTCTTAATTACATCTTCAGGAATAGAGATAAGTTTTACATCTCTTACAGCTCCAACTTCCATTACAGCTGCCCCAGGAGCGGAGAAATTCCAGAAAACGGCGTCCACGTTACCGTCCTTAAGAGCCATTGCAGCTTCCGGCTGTGTCAACTGCTGCATCTTATATTCCTTTTCCGGATCGATACCCGCTGCTTCAAGGATCATCTTTGTAAGAACCTGGTTCCCGCTGCCAGGTGCTCCTATGGATACCTTTTTACCCTTGAGATCTTCAAATTTTTCGATCCCTGTTCTGGCTACAGTAACGAGATGCTGTGGTGCAGGATACATATTAAAAAGAATGGAGAGAGGAAGTTTGCCATCTTTTTCGAAAGCATCAGTACCATTGTAGGCCATAAAAAGGCTTGAACCCATGGCCATGCCAAGCTGAACTTTTTCAGCTGCAAGAAGGCGGCAGTTCTCCTTTGAAGCAGCTGTGGATCTTGAATTTGCCTTGACCCCGATATCAGCCTTTGAAAGGACTTCTGCCATTGAACCACCCAGAGGATAATATGTACCTCCTACGCCGCCTGAACCTATAGTTACAAACGTAACTGCAAAGGCAGCAGCTGAAAAACAGATAACAACAGCAATAGCGAATGGAACAATAAATCTCTTCATAATTTTCCCTCCTTAAATTGTGATCCTTTTTCGTTGTTCCCCCCTTGAAACATTAAATCCAGAATTCTCTCCGAACTTCCTCACCCCCTGTTAATTTCGTTTTCCAGAAGAACGGAACTTTTTTCGAGTCCCCTTTCGAGTCGATCAAGTATTTCATCTACATCTTTGTTGTTTACGATCAGAGGCGGAGCCAACATAAACTGGTCTCCTTCCATGCCATCGACCATGCCCTTGCCTGGATAAACAACGAGTCCTTCTTTCATTAGTTCTTCAGTCACTATCGATGCAGCGTTCACTCTCGGCGGAAAACTTTTCTTTGATCCTTTATCCATAACGATCTCAATACCTCTCATGAGACCCAGGCCTCTTATATCTCCCACAAAGAAAAACCTGTCCATTTTCCTGAGCATTTCACCGAGATATTTCCCCTGTACTGCAGCATTTTCAAATATATTGTTTTTTTTCATGTAACGTATCGCGGCTGCAACTGCCGCACCTGTTACAGGATTACCGTTGTAAGTATGTCCATGTTCAAAATGCCCGGAACCGTTTTTCAGAATATCCATGATCCTTTCTGAAACCATTATGCCTCCTGCTGGTGAATAACCCCCGGACATGGCCTTTGCAGAAGCTATTATGTCTGGGACTACATCCCAGTGATCCAGACAGAAATACCTGCCAGTTCTTCCAAAACCCGTCATAACTTCATCAGCTACCAGAAGGACGTCGTACCTTGTGCATATATCACGTATAATGGGCCAGTATTCATCTGGCGGATTGAGAGCTCCAACTGTGGAACCTACCACTGGTTCCGCGAAAAACGCCGCAACGTACTGGGAACCAACCTGACGGATAGTACTCTCAAGCATATGAGCACATCTGATCCCACACGAGGGATATTCAAGACCATATGGACAGCGATAGCAATAATGAGAATTTATCTTGGGATATTCTTTGTACATTGGATAAAAAGTTTTTCTGCGGGCCATACTTCCCGCAAGTGCCATAGCCCCAAGAGTACTTCCGTGATAGGAATTCCATCTGCCTATGGTTATATATTTCGAAGAATCGACACCATCTCTTTCAACATAATACTGCCTGGCCAGCTTCATGGCTGATTCAATGGCTTCACTTCCTCCGCTGACAAACCAGATATTGTTAAGATCCCCGGGAGTAATCGATGCCACTTCCTTTGCCGCTTCTTCAATGGAATCATTGCGCCACCGTGAGGGATGTGCAAATTCGATTATCTGGAGCTGGTTATAAATTGCATCTGCTATATATTTATTTCCATGACCGAGGCTGGAGATCAGGGCACCGCAGCAACCATCAATATAGGACTTGCCCTGTTCATCATAAATATAGATACCTTCAGCTTTGACAGCCCTTCGAAGTTTGCTTTTGTAATTTCGAGGAATGTAGTTTCCAAAATCAGCCAAGTTACTCAACTCCTTCTTTTATAATTGAAATATTGCTTGTTTTAAATCAATATCAATCCCCGGGAGTATATATCCCTTTCTCTTCCCATACTCTCTCAAGCTTTTCCAGTTGCAGATTGGTATGCTCACCCATTTCATGGGCGACTGTTAGAATTACTGCATTTATCACACAGAGAGGGGCCGTAAAAGAATCTATAAATGATATGGGGTTCCATGGAACAGAAACTACACAATCGGAGACTTCTGAAAGGGGACTGTTAAAATCACTTGTAATTGCTGCTGTATGAATTCCCTCTTCTTTCGCAAAATTCAGGAGATCATTGGTCCACCCCGAAAAACGCGGGAAACTGATACCAATAGCAAGAGTATTCTTTCCTGTTCCAGCTATCTTTTCAAAAGCAAGGTGACTGTCAAGTAAATATGTATTCGGAAGGAACCAGGACAGATAATAGGAAAGATAGAATGCCAGAGAGTAGGAACTTTTCTGCCCAAAAATAAAGATCGCAGGTGCGGTAATTATTCTTGACGAGAGATCGTTAATAGTCGCCCTGTCCACTTGCCATCTTGTAAGAGAAATGGTCTTCTGGGCTGATTCCGCGATTCTTTCAAGAAAGTCTTCTTCTGCTGCATTTTCGTAATCTCTGTATCTTTCAAGAGTGGATAAATGTTCCATCAGATGCTTCTGGACAGCAGATTTAAGCTCGGGAAAACCTGAATAGCCAAGTGCACCCGCGAGCCTTATAACAGTAGACTCACTAACGCCTGCCCTGCTGCCTATCTGTGAAGCTGTAAGAAATGCTGCTTCACCTGGATTTTTCAGTATGAACCGGGCAGCATCAACCTGTCCTGAAGATAGTTTATCAAGTCTGTTTTCAATTCTCGTTTTCAGCATCTCTATCACACTCACTCTCTACGTTTTTCCTGCAGATTAATCTTTATATGCAGGATTTCCTGCATATAAAGATTACCCAAATTAACTGTCTTTGTCAATGATCATTTCAAATATCAAAAAGGCAGGGGACCTGAACTCAGGCTCCCTGCCTTTTTGACAAGTACATTTTTTTATTTAACGGATAAGGTGTTACTTACGCGGAGGAATGTGTACTGCAATGTTATTTACATCCAGTGCAGCCTCTCCAAGCGCCTCTCCTATGGTTGGATGAGCATGAATTGTAGTGACTATCTCGTCGATGGTGGCTTCAAGACGGAGTGCAAGAGCTGCTTCAACGATCAGGTCTGTAGCTCTTGGCCCAATGATATGAACTCCCAGGATCTCATCATACTTCTCATCAACAACGAACTTGATGAATCCTTCGGTTTCATTCATGATTAGACTTTTGCCATTAGCTATAAGGGGGAATTTTCCGATCTTTACATTATGCCCCTTTTCAACTGCCTGTTCTTCTGTCAATCCAGCCCAGGCAATTTCAGGAGACGTATAAACTGCTCCAGGATTAGTCTTGTAATCCATTACGGTCTTATGCCCCATAATATTTTCAGCAGCAACCTCACCTTCTCTGGATGCTACATGAGCAAGCATTATAGGACTGCAGCAATCTCCAATGGCATATATACTATCTACACTTGTTTTCATTTTCTTATCGATAATGATCTTTGCCCTGTCCATCTTAACCCCGGTGTTTTCAAGTCCAAGCGTGGATGTAGAGGGTTTCCTTCCAACAGAAACAAGCACCTTTTCGGTTATGATCTCCCTGTCTCCTTCGGACATCTTGACTTCTGATACCAGAGATCCATTTTCTTCTCTGAAACGGGTTACCTTCGAAGACGTAAGAATTTCAACACCCTTCGCAGCAAGTACACTTTTGAGTACTGCTACGATTTCTTTGTCAGTATTCGGAAGGATCTCAGGCAACATTTCAACAATTGTCACCCTGGTACCAAGGCTGGCAAAAATTGATGCAAATTCAACACCAATTACTCCGCCTCCAACGATAGTCATTGAATCAGGAACTTTATCAAGGCTCAGAGCTTCATTACTTGTAATGACACCCTTCGAGTCGATCCCCGGTACAGGCGGGACTACGGGCTCTGATCCGGCGGCTATAATACAGTAATCCGGAGAAAGGACCTGATCTTTTCCGGAACTGCTGACCCTGATCTCGGAATCAGAAATAAAAGAAGCATCTCCTTCAAGCATTTTTACTCCGTTTGAAGAAAGAAGAGATCTTACGCCTCCAACCAGCTGAGCAGTAACCTGTTCCTTTCGTTTCATCAGGGCAGACCAGTCAACTTCTACATTGTCTGCTTTTAAACCTATCATTTCGCCCTCTTTAACTGCGTTAAAAAGTTCAACTGTATGAAGAAGGACCTTTGTCGGAATACAACCGACGTTGAGACATGTGCCGCCATAGTATTTTCTGTCGACAATAGTTACGTCAGCACCAAGTTGTGCCGCCCTTATCGCTGAAACGTAACCACCGGGACCTGCACCTATTACCAGTACTGAAGTACCTTCTCCTATTCCAGCCTCTGACATTTCAGAACTTTCAACCGGTTTTTTCTCAGGTGAAGCTGAAGTCTCACTTTCAATCTTTACTGGCTTTTCCTCAGTCACAGGTTCTTCAGCGGCAGGAGATGAAGTTTCTACTTCTTCTCCTGGTGCTGCTATAATTCCTACTGCATCTGAAACAGCAGCCGAACTTCCAGCAGGGACCAGGATCTTCGCCAGGACTCCGCTTTGCTCTGCTTCAACTTCAAAGGTAAGTTTATCAGTTGCAACAACAAGAATGATCTCACCCTTCTCAACGGGATCACCCTCCTGTTTTTTCCACTCGGAAACTGTACCCTCGGTCATTGTAAGACCAAGTTTAGGCATTGTAATTTCGTTAGCCATTACTAAAATATTCCTCCTCAAAAATAGGCTTGTTAATCCGGTTTTATGAATATCCGGGCGGGGTTCTTACAGGGGGTAAACGCACCGCCCGGAGAAAAGTTTTAGACCAGAAGCAGATAGGGATTTTCTATAATTTCACGTATCCTGGCCAGGAATTTAGCTGCATCTGCACCATCAAGGATTCTGTGATCTGCGGTCAAACCAATATTAGACATTGGTCTGATCACAATTTCCCCGTCTCTAACTACAGGCTTTTCAGTTATGGCGTTAACAGCAAAGATACATGCTTCAGGTGGGTTGATAATTGGAGTAAAGTCCTGCATTCCAAACATTCCAAGATTGGTTATAGTAAATGTGCCTCCCTGCATTTCGTCCATGGAAAGCTTTCCTGTTCTTGCTTTTTCCACTAATTCATCTGTAGCTGAAGCAATTTCCTGAAGATTTTTGCTCTGAACTGCCTTTACATTAGGTACAACGAGCCCGCCTTCAATAGCTACTGCAAGACCAATATTAACGTCTGAATGCAATATATACTCGTTTGATGCTTCATCGTAGCTTGCATTCGCCATCGGATAATCCTCCAGCGCTCTGCTGCAGACCTTCATTAGAATATCGTTAAAGGATAATTTTGCCCCTCCAGAAGATACCTGATCCTTTATTCGTTTACGGAAAGAAATGATCTCCGAAAAGTCCACTTCCATATTGAAGACCACAGATGGAATTGTATTTGAACTCTGGGTCATTCTCTCTGCGATGACTTTCCTCATTGGTGAAAGAGGAACTCTCTTATCACCTGTCACGGTCTTCTCAGAAAGAGCCTTTCCCTTAACTGTTTCCGGCTTTTCTGATACTTCTTCTGCACCAGCGGCTCTGAGTACATCCTCTTTCATTATCCTGCCGCTGGTCTCAATGGAAGCAAGGTCCACACCAAGATCTTCGGCCATTTTTGATGCAACAGGAGAAGCTTTTATCCTGCCTTCAGAAAGATCTTCCAGATATCTTAAAACATCGGCTTTGACTGTACGTCCTTCGGGGCCTGTACCGGTTACAGCAGTAATATCAACATTATTATCTCTGGCTGTTTTTCTTGCTGAGGGTGAAGCCTTGAACATCACGGCTTCTTTCATTACATCTTCTTTTACGATCCTCTCACCTGGACCGGAACCTTTAATTTCAGAAAGAGAAAGCCCGAATATTGAAGCCCATTTTCTCGCAAGAGGTGAGGCTTTTACCGGACCTTCCTGGTGCTTTACTTCGGGTTTCTCCGAGACCTCAGTTTTGACTTCCGCTACTTCCTCTTTTTCAGGAACTTCTTCCTCTGGCTTTGTGTCAGCCGGAGATGCTGTTTCGATCTTTTCCCCAGCCTGACCGATAACAGCAAGGTTCTCCCCTACGGGAACCGACTGACCTTCTTCGACCAGCACCTGGAGCAAAGTTCCATCATCGGGAGCTTCTACATCATATGTAAGTTTATCTGTTGCAACTACAAGAATTATGTCACCTTTTGTAACGGTATCGCCCTCACTGACATTCCAGCTTGAGATTAAACCTTCAGTCATGGTCAATCCCAGCTTAGGCATTGTAACGTAAGTTGCCATGGGAAATCCTCCTCAACAAATCATTATCCGGAAAGGGGAATCCCTTCCAGCAGTCTGATCATTTATCTAAAACTATTCTGAAGCCCAGGGATCAAGAATGATCTTGCATGCCCTGCCTTCCTTAAGCAATTCAAAACCCTTGTCAAATTTTGAAAGGGGCATTTTATGAGTAACTATCGGCGCAAGCTTTAACGATCCTGAATCTATTAGATTCTCCATGACGGTCCATGTCTTGAACATTTTTCTTCCATGGATACCTTTTATCTTTGCTTCCTTGAAGATCACCTCTGGTCCAAGATCGATGGTGAACGGATCTGATGGAAGGCCGACAAGAGCAACATTTCCGCCTTTTCGCAGAATCTTGAATGCACCTGCAATGGCAGTGGTATTACCTGAAGCATCTATGAAGGCATCTACTCCAACATTTTCTGTCAGATCAAAAATCCGCTCGGAGAGATCCTCTTTCATGGGATTAATGCAGACATCTGCACCCACATCTCTGGCAACAGACAGTCGTTCTTCGGAAACATCGCTCGCAATTATCTTAGCTGCACCCAGTGCCCTGAGAGCTGTTATCGAACCCAGACCTATAGGACCTGCTCCTATTACAGCAACAACAGATCCTGCGGGATCAACTTCCATTGCAGAACGCACACTTGTTCCAAGAGGTTCCATCATGGCTGCATATTCCCTTGGTATACTTTCAGGGATCTTTCTTGCACATATAGCAGGAAGAACCGTATATTGGGCAAAACAGCCATCACAGTGAACACCAAAAAGCATCATATTGGCACATATGTGCTGCTGACCATTAAGACACTGGTAACATCTTCCGCAAGGACCATGGGTCTCTCCAGCTACATAATCACCCTCCGATAACCCCGTTACACCATCGCCCAGACTGACCACTTTGCCGCTGAACTCATGTCCCATGATCTGAGGTAATGACTTTACTGCACCCTGAGCCCATTTATTCCATTCATATATATGTACATCTGTTCCGCAGATCGCAGTAGCAAGTACTTTTACAAGGACTTGCCCTGATCCTGGTGAAGGGATCGGGGCATCTTGAAAACTCCCCCCGAAAGAAGGACCAGTCTTGACTACAGCCTTCATCATTTCATCCATTGAAAACACTCCTCCAGGACTAATTGTCCCTCATTATTCCACCATCGACATCGGTTATCTCGCCTGTAACGTGACTTGCAAAATCAGAAGCAAGGAAGAGAACCATATTTGCAATATCCTGTGGTTGTCCAAATTTTTTAAGAGGAACTCCCTGTAAGATCCTTTCCCTGTTTTCTTTGGAACAACCTGATAACATATTTGTCTCTATCGGTCCCGGGCATATAGCATTGGCATTTATACCGTAAGGTCCGGCTTCCCTGGCAATTCCCTTGGTAAGCGCAATAACACCAGCTTTTGATGTACCATAAATCGTATTACCAAAGAATCCCCCGCCCTTCTTGCCGGCGATGGACGCGATATTTACTATCTTGCCGTATTTTCGACCTATCATTCCGGGAAGAGCTGCAAAACAGGTGTTGTATACTCCCTTGAGATTAACTGCCATTATCTTGTCCCATTCTTCCTGGGTAGTCTCAAGGAATGGTTTTGGAGAAACTATGCCTGCATTGTTGACAAGTATATCTATACTTCCCCAACTTGCTTCGACCTCGGCGATAACTTCCTGAACCATTTCCAGTTTTGATACATCTGCCTTGAAGACCATGGACTTTCCACCGCTCTTCTCGATCTCGGCTTTTGTCTCTCCTGCTCCCTCAACATTCATGTCTATTATGGCTATATTAGCACCGCAAGATGCTAAAGTAAGTGCTATAGAACGGCCTATGCCCTGTGCTGCTCCAGTAACAAGAACATTTTTACCATTGAAATCAAACTTCAAGACTATCCCACCTTTGCAAAAATGAACGAAAAAAATCAGTCTCTGACTATTCCTCCGTCTACATCAAAGATCTCACCTGTTACATGACCTGCCATATCAGAAGCCAGGAAAACGACAACATCGGCAATTTCTCTGGGTTCTCCGTATCTTTTCAAAGGGGTACCCTCTATAATGAGTTTTTTCTGCTCTTCAGGGATGGAATTACCCATGACCGTGCTTATAACACCCGGGCAGACTGCATTCGCATTGATCCCACTGGGACCGCCTTCTCTTGCAAGACCTTTGGTGAGTCCTATAACACCTGCTTTTGATGCTGCATAAATAGCAGTTCCACGAAATCCGCCTCCAAGTTTTCCGGCGATAGAGGCTATATTAATAATTTTTCCTGAACCATTCTTTATCATTTCCGGGAAAACTGCATTACATGTATTGAAACATCCCTTCAGGTTTATTCCTATAACACGCTCCCAGTCATTTTCATCACATTCAGCAAAGGGAGTGGGAAGAGTTACTCCAGCATCGTTGACCAGTACGTCCACCCTGCCATATTTTGAGAAAATCTCAGTGAATGCTTTCTTAACATCACTGTGATCAGAAACGTCCAGGGGAAGAAAGTCAACTTTCTTCCCCTGGGCATTAAGTTCCATGGCAGTCTGACGGCCGGCTTCTTCAAGAATATCAAGGATCACACATGTTGCTCCCGATTCACAAAAGGACTCGACTATAGCTCTGCCTATCCCCCTGCTTGCACCAGTTACAACGACTATTTTCCCTGAAAGATCTATTACTGCCGGTCCATTCATTTTATTCACCCTTCTCGTAGATATTAAAAAGAGGGAATTCAGTTTCTTCGTCAAATGCTCTCAGAATATCAACATTATCAAAACCTTCTACAAGAACTTCCATTGTGCTCATCACCGGATTACCACCTTCTACAAAGTGAGCACCATGAAAGCCCTGTTCAGGATCAGAGATAACGCCATGAAGATGAACAGCAGTCTCGCCTGTATCTGAGAACTGGCCTATCATTCCACTTCCGCATATAAACTCGAGAGGCCCGTCGATATCTACAGGATCCCCGTACTTGGCATTCATTTTTGTACCCGGCGCAGGAAGGGCCCATACAAATCTGGCTTTAGAAAGACTGCCGTGCATGGCAGTTATACATCCTGCTGTAATATCATTATCTTTACAAACCTTAAGTACTCCGGCCAGAAGATCTGTACCAGGCATCAGGCGAGCAACAACTTTTTTTCCTGTTACCTGTACCGAAGAAGTTCTTACATCAGACATTTAATACCCTCCGTTCTAAAACATACCTTTTATTGCATTAGCAATTTTTTCGGGGGTTACCCTGTAAGCCTGTTCAAGAGGTTTGGCAAAAGGCACCGGGGTAAATGGAGCTCCAACTCTTGTAATCGGAGCATCAAGGTAATCAATGCCTTCTTCAGCTACAATAGCGGAAATTTCAGCTCCTACTCCGCCCTGTTTTACAGCTTCATGTGCGATAGCAAGTCTGCTGGTTTTAGCTATTGATTCAAGGATCGTCTCTTTATCAATAGGTGAAATAGTTCTCAGATCGACACATTCTACACTGATGCCGTCTTTTTCAAGCATCTCTGCTGCCTGCAGGCAATGGTTGAAACAAAGTGAATAGGATACAAGGGTTACATCCTTACCCTCTTTAACAACCTTCGCCTTTCCTATGGGAGTAAAGAATTCTTCTTCAGGAACCGGGCCTGACATTCTGAACAGAGACTTGTGCTCAAAATAGACTACAGGATTATCATCTCTTATGGCTGACTTGAGCAAACCTTTGGCATCGGCAGGATTTGAAGGAATTACAACCTTGAGTCCGGGAACATGCATGAACCAGGATTCTATGCTCTGGGAGTGCTGGGCAGCTGCCTGGTTAATAAGTCCGTCAGGAGCCCTGAGTACCATTGGGACCGTCTTCTGACCACCGAACATGTAATGGATCTTGGCCATCTGATTATAGATCTCATCCATACAGACACCCATAAAGTCCGCAAAATGCATATCGGCTATTGGACGCATACCGGCAAGGGCTGCACCTACGCATGCTCCCAATATGGCTGTTTCTGTTATAGGTGTATCCTTGACCCTGTCAGATCCGAACTGATCAGGAAGACCCTTAAACTGGCCGAATATTCCACCCTGTCTTGCGATATCTTCCCCCATGATAAATACATTGCTGTCGCGGCTCATCTCCTCCTGCATTGCTTCAAGAGTAGCCTGGGAAAATGTAATTTCTCTCATATTATTCACCGCCCCTATACATAAAGGTCCTGATATAATTCGGAAGGATCAGGCTCTGGTGATTCTGTTGCAAATTTTATAGCCTCATCAACTTCTTTAACAACCCGGTCTTTGATCTCGTCAAGCTCTTTCCTGTCCATAACCTTTTCCTCAAGGACTCTCTGTTCGAAACGTACTATTGGATCATTTTCATCGGAGACCTTCTGTACCTCTTCCTTGGTCCTGTATTTTTCAGGATCTCCTACGAAATGTCCTTTAATACGATAGGTCTTGCATTCAAGAAGGGCAGGACCCTCTCCATTGCGCATTTTTTCAACAAGCTGTTTTGTAGCTTCATATACTGCGAATACGTCATTGCCGTCCACTATTACGCCAGGCATATCATAACCCTGGGCCCTGTCTGCAATATCTTCCACAGATGTAGTTGTCAGGTAAGGAGTGGTTGAAGCCCACTGGTTATTTTCACAGACAAAAAGAACTGGCAGATCCCATGCAGATGCCATGTTGGCCGCTTCATGGAAGGTTCCGCGGTTTGATGCTCCATCTCCAAAGAAAACTACTGAAATATCTTTTCTTCCAAGCATCTTGCACGCCAGACCTGCACCGGTTGCGAGAGTATAGCCACCGCCGACAATGCCGTTTGCTCCAAGCATACCCACGCTGAAATCCGCAATATGCATGGAACCGCCCTTACCTTTGCAGAAACCTGTTTTTTTCCCGAATATCTCTGCCATCATCTTTTTGAGATCCGCACCCTTAGCTATAGTATGGCCATGACCTCTGTGAGTGGTCTCGATATAGTCATTCTTCGTAAGGTTACTCATAATACCAGTACCTGTGGCTTCTTCACCTATATAAAGGTGAACAAATCCGGGTATCTCGCCTGCAAGGAACTTTTTCTCAATGTTGGTCTCAAAATACCTGATTTTCACCATTGTTTCGTAAAAATGTTCAAGAAGCTCCTTGTCATATTTTTTGATAGAGGAAGGCCCCTTTTTTCTTACGGGTTTAGCACACATTTAAATACCTCCTTGAATTTAGAGTTCCAGCTAATCTATATGCCACTAGGTTACGATAGATGGAAGCCACGTAACTATCTGAGGCCAGATAATGCAAAGTGTAAGCGCTATGGCCTGCAGAATTACGAAGGGCGCGACTCCCCAATAGATTTCTTTTGTTGTAACACTTGGTGGTGCAACACCCTTGACGAAGAATATCGCATAGGCAAATGGCGGCGTAAGGAAAGACATCTGCAGATTAATGCATATGAGGAGAACAAAGTAAAGTGGATCGATCCCGAGATGTATTGCAATGGGGAGGAAGATCGGGACTACTATGTAGACGATACCGATCCAGTCGAGGAACATGCCCATTATGAAAACAGTGAACATCATTACAAAGACAACTCCCCACTTTCCAAGCCCAAGCCCGAGGAGAGCAGATTCTATAAGAGCTCCTCCACGCATGAAAAGAAACACTGATGTAAACATGGATGCACCAACAATTACAAAGAACACCATGGATGTTACCTTAATTGTCTCGTAAACAGCATCTTTTACAGTTTTGAGATTAAGTTTCCTGTAGAGAAGGGCGATTATAACTGCTCCAAGTCCTCCAAGGGCGGATGCCTCTGTTGGAGAAGCTATGCCTAAAAGAATAGAACCAAGAACAGCAAAAAGCAGACCAAGAATGGGAAGCATATAAACTAAGGTCTGAACGAGAAGCTGCTTGTTTGTACTCTCGGCTCTTTCCTCATCGGAAATCGAAGGAGCGATCGATGGCTGTAACCAGCATCTGATAACAATATAAGCGATATACAGAGAGGCAAGCAGAAGACCAGGCATAAGTGCGCCTGAAAACAATTTGGCAACTGAAAGATTTGTCATGGGTCCAAGTACGACCAGCATGACACTCGGGGGGATCAGTATACCAAGGGTCCCACCCGCACAGACAACACCTGTTGAGAGTCCATGATCATAATTCCTCTGCAACATAGCCGGGAGTGCCATAAGGGTCATTGTAGTGACCGATGCAGCTATTACTCCTGTGCAGGCAGCAAAAAGGGTACTGATTATTATCGTTGTAAGAGCAAGACCGCCTTTAATAGGACCAAGCAGCTTATACATTGTATTAAACAATTTTTCGGCTGCTCCGCTTTTCTCAAGGATACAGCCCATGAATACAAAAAGCGGAACGGCTATCAGAATCTCGTTCTGCATCGTCCCAAAAATATTCTGCATATACAGGGACAACATCGCGGGGCCCCTGTAATACACGCCAAAAGTAACCCCAAGGAACATCATGGCAAATGCAAGGCGAATACCTGACATAACCATGATTATAAGGATAACTAACATTGAAACAGCAAGGACTTCAGGACTCATTCCGATTCTCCTTTAATAGCTTTCTGCAGATTTCTGTAAAGTTCCACAAATCCCTGCATGAACATCATTCCAAAACCGATGGGAATAACTGTTTTAACAGGACCAGATGGGAATCTCCAGAGTGTGGTAGAGAGCCTCTCTCCATGTGACCAGGCAAATGCTGCAAAATCAACTGACTTCCAGGTCAGCAAACCCATAATGGGAAGAAACAGGATAGCGAAAAAGAAGACGTCAAACCATGCCTGGTATTTTGCGGGAAGAGAACTGAAAATAATGTCGATTCTGACGTGTCTCTTATGTACCATTGTATAGGCTCCTCCAAGAAGGAACATGGCACTGAATAACATCCAGGCTGTATCGTATACCCAGTCAGTAGGACTGTTCAAAACATATCTTATCAGGACTTCGTAAACCACAACGGCATTGAGGGGAATTACAAGCCATGCACCGAATATACCTACTTTTTCATTGAACTTTTCTATGATATCTAAAAGTCCCATAGATTCAGATTACCTCCTATGCCAGAGGTTGGCCCGAACTTTCGGGCCAACCAGGCTTTTCAGTTAACATAGAATAATAATTTTGTAATTATTATTTATCGAACTTAGTAAAGTTGTAGAAGTCCACATAGGATTCGAGGAACTGCTTCTGTGATTCCCAAACCTTCTTGAACATTGGATCTTCCTCGGATTTCTCATCAAGGATCTCGTAGGAAAGCTTGAGAGCCTTCATCTGGTCTTCTTTGGAGAGCTTGTTGATCTCCACACCAGCTTCCTTGATCTGATCAAAGGCCGTACTACTATCAACATAGAACTGGGAATAACCCTCGAAAGAAGCGGCTATAGCTGCATTTTTGACAATTGCTTTCAGATCGTCAGGAAGAGCTTCCCATTTTGCCGGGTTGATGACGAGCTGAAAAATGTTGGAACCCATGTGGATCGGGGGACCCATAAGGTAATCGCAGACTTCATGAAGTCCAAGTCCTACGTCCATGCTCGGGAATGCAAATTCAGCTCCGTCGATAACGCCTCTGCGGAGAGAAGGTACTACCTCGCCGCCGGGAAGAAGGACAACGGAAGCTCCAAGTTTCTGCCAGAGCTCCATGCTCAGACCAGCGGAACGGACCTTAAGACCCTTGATATCATCCAGGGTCTTGACCGGCTTAGTGGTCCAGATACCTGATTCGGGGGGGGTAAGACCGAGGGGAAAGACCTTTATGGCATCGCCGTACATCTCATCGGCAAGGGCCTGGCCTTCTCCGCCATACATCCATACGAGAAGATCATTTGTCTCAGTAACACCTGCGGGGAGGGTATAGAAAAGATCGCCGGCAGGATACTGCCCCTTCTGCCAGGCGGGAGTATTCTGTCCACAGTCAAGGACACCGTCACGGACTGAATCGAAAACTGCGGGTCCGGGGACGATCTCGCCTGAACCGTGAACTTCTATTACAAGACGTCCACCACTCATGGCTTCGACTTTTTCAGCCCACATGGGGAAATATGCACCCACAGGGAGTTTTACAGGGAAGCAGCTCTGTCCAATCCATTTGTAGCTGTCTGCAGCGACAGCAGACATGGCCATTGTAAGTACCATGACTACAGCTATTGCGACCAATAAAGCTTTTTTCTTCATTACTGCGAACCTCCTTAAGTTCTTAATAGATAGATGTGAAAACTGTAAACCTTAAAACCAGCTTCCTTATACCCCAAAATCACCACCTCTCCTCAAAATCCACCTCTTCCGGGTAAACTTTTAAAAGGGACTACATAAGCCTAGTTTTACCTCCTTTAAGGTGGATATCCATCACTCTAAGTGCATTAACAACATCTTTCTCTTTAAGAGCCTTGACTATTTGTGTATGTTCTTCATGAAAAAGCCGCATATTTTCCCGGGACTGAAGCATCTTGATATTCAGGGAATACAGGCGATCTCTCAGGTTTGACATATACTCGATTATCATTGGATTTTCGTAAAATCTGAAAAGAGCCTCATGAAATTCTCTGTCACAACTCAGATAACTCGCAGCATCTCCTTCCTGGATACATTGCCCCTGACGCTCAACAATATTTTCAAGTCCCTTTATCTGATCCGATGTTAAATTGCCAGCAAGTTCCCTGATCACAAACTCCTCAATAGCGATCCTAAGGTCATAGATATATCTGAATTCATTAACGGAAGTCTCGTTAACAACTATCCCCTTGTTGGGTACTATCTTTAAAAAACCCTCCATTTCCAACTGCTGGAGAGCTTCTCTGACTGGAGTCCTGCTCATTTTTAATCGATTTGAAAGGGAATTCTCTGAAATATGGTACATATCCAGAAAATGCTGATCAGCTATAAGAGCCTTGATTTTATAGTATGCCTGTTTCTTCTTGGTTTGTTTTTTAAGCACAGGTAATCCTCCTGGAGGTAACTTGCATACAGGTTGAATACACTTCTTTGTATTGAAAGATACATGTTACAAAAATATCTGTCAAGGGGCATTTGAATTGTCGGTAATGCAAGAAAATTATCTTGTTTTTAAGTAAATACTGACGTTAATAATTTCACTTGCCTTGCTCCCCGAAACTAAGAAATGGGTACAGAGCAGGATATTTATTCCTGCTCTGTTGATCATTGAAATTACAGACTGTCTGTCACAGGTAGTGGGATATGAGGTTTTAAGCTGTTTGACTGCCAATGCAACTTACAGCTTTCCGGTAAGATCTCATTATCTTTTCTGCTGTAATGCCGGGAAGGTCATGTATTGCTTACAGAGCATCTCCTTGCTCCACTTTCACTCGACTATTAACTGCAAACAATCTTCGGGTATCTTAGACTTTGAAAAGGATGTATTTATTTCCCTGATATGTCAAATCTGATGAACTCGGTTTCTTCATCATATGATTTGTGCAGTTCAACAGAGCCAAACCCCTGGATAACTATCTCCATTGTTGCCAAAACAAAAGTTTTACCATCATCCACTATATGACCTGCAATTGGCTCCATTTCATCAGTACCCACAGTACCATGCAGATGAAGGCTTATCTCTCCCTTTTCAAGTCCGATCATCCCCTGAGCTCCTATCAGTTCAAGCGGGCCCTGGATCATAATGGGCTCAAAATACCTTGCCCCTATTTCACTTGTAGGATCCGGTGTAACACAGACAAGAGTTGCAGCTTTAAGGCTTCCAAGCATAGTAACGATCGTTCCTGAAAAGATATTTTTCTCTTTGCAAACCTGTCTTATACCTTCAAAAAGCTCTACGCCATGAGAAAAACGGGCGACAATGGTTTTGGAAATGTCAGTCTCAAATGCTTCAATTTTAGGATCCAATACCTTACCTCCCAATACGTATAAGGATAATTCCCTGGGATATAGATTATAGAGAAACCGGGAATTTATCAATCCCGAAACTAAGTATCAAGGAACACAGCTACTTTTTGTTTTCTCCCAGGTTTAATTCTCTGTATATCTGATTAAGTTTTCTTCCTATATCAAAATACTCCTTCTCCGTTTTCCTCAGGGATACAGCATCCTGCCTGTAATCCTTTTTTGCATACTTATCTCCATTGCTTCGCTGCTTTAATTTAATTGAAATATCCTCAAGCTGAGCAACTGCCCTCATAAAAACGCTTATATAGGCTCTTAGAGTTATCAGAAACTGGCCTTCCCTTTCTTTTCCATCAGGTTTAATAGACCTGATACTATCCTTGGCCTGTCCAAGTTCATCCTCCATTTCCTGCAGCCTTTCAAAATGCGCCTGGTAATTTACAGGCCTGAAAATCCCGGGAATGGGAATTATCTTTCTGAAGGAAGGCTTGAAAATATCTTCTTCTATATTCACATATTCTTTAACAAGACCATTAACCTTCATTGCCACAGAAGAAACTTTCTGATCCATGGTTTACCCCCATTTTTGAAAAATATTAGAATAAGACCTTCATATAAAATATATCACTAAAAACTGGATATTGTATTTTTTAAATAGACACACAAGTTTCTATAATGATATTCCCATATTTAAACATTTCAGAAAACGATATTTTTTTGACATGGTATTATTTGTAAAAAGTATTTGGAACATTCAAGCGAATAGTCTGGATTTAATACTCAGGAGGGATGTAATCAATGGATCATCTTGAAAAACGTATCGCTCTCGGCAACCTGCCTACTCCGATACAAAAAATGAATAACATAAGCAGATTTCTCGAAGGACCAGACATTTACATTAAGCGGGACGATCTCACTGGAGTCGCCTTTTCCGGAAACAAGGTCAGAAAACTCGAATTTTGCGGAGCCTTTGCTCTGGAAAAAGGATATGATGTTCTGATCTCCTGCGGAGGTATCCAGTCAAACCACGCAAGGGCGACTGCCGCTGCAGCTTCAAAACTTGGGCTTGGATGTCACCTGGTTTTAGGTGGGAAAAAACCTGTGGATACAGAGGGAAATCTTTTCCTGGATCAGATACTTGGAGCTTCGATCACTTTTGCCGATGGATATGGTCTTAACGAGATGGAAGATCTGATGGAAGAAATTGCTGAAGATTACAGAACAAAGGACTTCAAACCATATATCATTCCCCTGGGAGCATCCGATGCAAGGGGATCTCTTGGATATATAAAAGCATCTATGGAAATGAAAGAACAGTTTGATAACCAGGGATTCGAACCGGATCATATTATATGCCCCACGGGTTCGGGTGGAACTCTTTCAGGACTCCTGGCAGGCAAAGATCTTTGTGGAATATCATCAAGAATAACGGGTTTCAGCGTAGCCTTTGATTCCATGTCAGTAAAGTCAAAAGTCATGAGTGTCCTTGAAGAGATCAAGGGAAGTTATTTCCCCGAATTGAACATTGAAGAAATTAATATTAACGTCAATGACAGCTATATCGGGGAGGGATATACGAAAACCACCATGGAACAGCTGAAAATGATCAAAGAAGTTGCAAGCAGGGAAGCTCTCCTTTTTGATCCGACTTATACCGGCAAAGCTTTCTATGGAGTTACCGAAGAAATTCGCAATGGGAAATATCGAAAAGGTGAAAAAATCCTCTTCATTCATACTGGGGGAGTTTTTGGACTATTTCCTTATAAAGAAAGATTTAGAGAAGATATTTTCTGATTTAACAGATGTTGTAAAGGTTCAGACAAGGAGGTAGTATCATGCTTCGCCAGACCTGGATGGAAATATACACGGATAATCTTCGCTCCAATTACAGGGAAGTAAGAAGGCTCATCCCTGAGGATTGCAAAATAATCGCAGTAGTAAAAGGTAACGCCTATTCCCATGGAGCAGTAGAAACAGCAAAGGTTTTCAGATCTGAAGGATGCCAGTGGTTCGCAGTAGCAACCCCTGAAGAAGCCCTTGAACTGAGATGCAACGGAATAAAAGAAAAAATACTTGTAATGGCAGCATCTACTGCTGAAGCCGCAGAAGCATATATAACTAATGACATCTCTGCAGCATGCGGAGATTTCAGATTTTTAGACATTATGAACAGAGCAGCCCTGAAGACAGGGAAAAAAGCCAGGGTACACATAAAGTTTGATACAGGACTGAGCAGAACGGGATTCTTTGAAACAGATATCCCGAAACTCACACAAAAACTCAGATATTCCGAAGGAATTGTAATGGAAGGCACCTTCACCCATTTTGCAACTGCTGACGAGACAAATCCGGATTACACAAAATGGCAGTACTCGAGGTTTAAAAATGCAATGTCAGATATGGCCGCAAAAGGTTTCCCATCAGATTTTCAACACGTCTGCAACAGCCCTGCCACAGTCAACTTCCCGGAATACAGCCTTGATGCGGTCCGGCCTGGAAACCTTCTTTACGGACTACCCAGCGGAAGATGTTCAAGAACAGTCGCTCTTAAACCCGCATGCGCATTTAAGACCCGAATTGCAGTTATTCGTGAACTTGAAGCAAGAACAGGCGTAGGTTATGGCCTGAAATATATGACAAGAGGCAGGCAGAGAACAGGTATTCTCCCTGTAGGGTTTTATGACGGAATGACGAGGCTGCTGTCTGGGAAAGCAGAGGTACTTGTAAGGGGACGCAGGGTCCCGGTGATAGGAAATATATGCCTTGACCAGACTATAATTGACCTGACGGAAGTTCCCGAAGCAAGAGAGGGTGACGAAGTTGTGCTTATAGGAAGACAGGGCGAAGAAGAAATATCAGTAAAGGATGTAGCCGATAAGCTGGGGTCTATAGTCACTCAGGTACTAAGTTTCATAACAGCGAGGGTACCCCGAGTCTATATATAAATGCCCTGCTGATAGAATCAGACTTAAAGTAAATTCTTTAAAATATTTCTTAAAATAAGTATATTTAAGATACATAAGCCATTGTATCCGCTAAAATACATAATACATTCGATCCAGCTAAAATTAGAAACGATATTTTTTAAAATTCTTCGTTGGCTTAACTTCTTCAATTAACCCCAAGAACCCTATCGAATCAGTGTTAGCAGGTATTTAGCAGATAACATGCAATCGATAAAAAAATTATAAGTAGCATTTTGTGAATTTGCGGATTATTTTGACACTTACTATACTCTCAGGTAATATATTTTTTGCATACAGACAATTCCGTATTACGGAATTGTCTGTATAAATCCAGTAGAGTCGGAGAATTTGTAGAGCTATGGTTAAAAATACCAGACACAGCGAACTTGTTCAGTCCGTTATCCGTTCTTTTTCCATTGTTGAACTTCTTTCTTCCTTCGGCGAACTGGGGATCAGTGAAATCAGTATTCATACCCAACTCGAGAAGAGTACGGTGGCACGATTGCTCAAAACTCTTCAACACCTTGGTTATGTCGTACAAAACTCTTCCAATCATAAATATAAGATAGGCTTAAAGCTTTTTGAGATGGGTATAACGGAACTTGAGAGAAACACTGTTAAATTGCTTGCACATCCACATCTCGAAAATCTTTCCTGTGAAACCGGAGAATTTGCCTCTATCGGGATTATCGCAGGAAATGAAGTTCTTGTACTGGATAGTGTGAAACCCGATGATACAGGATCAGGGCACCCGGTATTCGGCAACAGATTGCCTGTATATGCAACCTCCACGGGCAAAGTTCTTCTCGCATTTCAACCAGAATCCAGGCAAAAGATCATACTTGAGAATATCAATTTCAATATTTTCACAAAGAACACGCTCAAAGACCATGATCAAGTTGCTGAAGAACTTGTCAAGATCCGCGGGAAAGGGTACGCAACGGATAAAGAAGAGTTAAGCTATGGATTTTTTTCATGTGCCGTACCCATAATGAATAGAAAGGGATATGCACTGGCTGGACTTTGTATAACATTTCCCCACAGGGAAAAAACTGATCTAATGGATTATGGGTCCTTCATAATATCAAAACTTCGTGAGGTTTCCATAAAACTGAGTCTGAAACTCGGTTTTGAATAGAAATTTAATGGCAGGGGGGGAGATATGAATATTAAAAATTCTTTTAAAGTTACAAACTATTCAGGATACGGTCAATTAAACAGAACGAAAGGTTAAAGGGGTGGTTAACACAAATGATGAAGATCATGACAAGCGGATTATGGAAATTACTGGAATACCCTCAAAAAGCAATAATGATAATTTCTTCTTTATCAATTCTTACACTTGTTGTTGTTCAGGTTATTTTGCGGTACGTATTTGTAATGCCTCTTATGGGTATAGAGGAAATTGCAACCATGGTAGGCTTCTGGCTTTATTTCATGGGGGCCTCATGGGGAACTGCAGACAGAAGTCATATCAAAGCTGACCTTGTAAATGCTTTTGTAAAAAATCCAAAGATCCTTGTCTGGATCAAATCTCTTACTGCATTCCTTTCTGTATGCCTAAGCCTCTTCATGACATATTGGGGCTGGAAGTATGTCGTCTGGGGATTCCAGAAGGGACAGGCATCTTTCACACTAATGATACCTATGATCTATTCCCAGGTAAGCATATTCATCTGCGCACTTCTGATGGATTTCTATTTTGCAGTTGAATTCATGGATTACTTCTCCCAGGCTACAGGAAAGGCCCCACTGACAATAGGAATGGAAGAAGAAGAAAAGATCGAGGAAGTCCTTGAAGAAACAGGGTTAAAGGATCTTTCCAGTAACATCGGGAAAGATGAAAAATCCAGCGATAGAGTAACGGAGGAATAGATATGGTTATTGCGATTAATCTTCTTATCCTGATAGGTCTGATAGTCCTCGGCTTACCAGTAGCATTATGTTTCATGTCTGCAGCTATCTACATGGGAATGGTTTACGGTTTCAGTTTTGGTTTCCTTCTTCCTGCAGGCTACTACGCTCTTAATTCGCTGACCCTGCTTTCCATGCCTTTCTTCATTATGGCAGGAGCACTTATGTCATCATCAGGAATTGCACAGAGACTTACAATCTTCGCGCAGGCATTCCTCGGAAGAATGCGTGGTGGTATGGGAGCAGCAACAATAGTCGCATGTGCAATATTTGGTTCAATAGCAGGAACATGTACAGCTGCCGTGGCATGCATCGGAGGCATCATGATACCCCGCCTTGAAAGCTTTGGTTACCCAAGACCCTACTCAGTGGCGATAGTAAGCTGTGCATCCGTTCTTGGACAGCTCATCCCGCCAAGTGTCCCAATGATACTCTACGCATGGGTAACCCAGCAGTCAGTTGCAGCATGCTTCCTGGCCACTGTCCTTCCAGGTATACTGATGACCTTCCTTATGTGTGTACTTAATTACTTTGAAGTCAAAAAAATACCAACTATCACCGTAGAACCCAAGATATCTTTTGATGACAAGCTCAAATTGATCGGAAATGCTACAAAAACCGGTATATGGAGTTTGTTAATGCCTGTAATAATTCTCGGAGGTATTTACGGAGGGATCACTACTCCAACGGAATCTGCTGCTATAGCCATGTTCTACGCGATACTTGTAGGTTTTCTGATTCACAGGGAGCTCAACCTTAAGAAACTTGGCCATTCACTGGTGAGTTCAGCAACAACAAGCGGCGTCTGCGCATTAATGCTCTTTTTCGTTTCTATTCTGGCTAAGATCTATACCATGCAGCAGATACCACAGCAGCTTGCAGATTTTCTACTGACACTTTCCGACAACAAGTATGTTCTTCTTTTACTGGTTAACCTATTCCTGATCATGATCGGCATGATGATGGACGACTTCAGCGGAACAATGCTTGCTGCTCCGCTCCTTCTGCCACTGATGTTAAAGATCGGAGTCCATCCAGTACATTTCGCCGCCATAGTGGGGACAAACCTGGGACTCGGAAATGTTACTCCTCCGTGTGCACCAATACTTTACCTTGGGGGAAGAATTGGCGGAGCCTCGTTTGATGAATATGTCAAACCGGCAGCCAAAATAATGCTCATGGTGCAGCTACCGGTCGTTTTAATAACAACATATTTCCCGCAGCTATCACTGTTCCTGCCAAAACTCATCATGAACATTAAATAACAGCAACAATGGAGTTTTTAGATTCATATATGGATAAATGAAGGAGTGATGCCAGGGAAAAGATCTTTGAGGTTAAAGGAGAAGTAGAGTTAAAGTAAAATTGGCTCCAAAAATTTCAGGAGGTGTCTAAAATAATGAAAAAGTTCCTGGTAGTATTTTTGGTAGTAGCTCTGGTAGTAAGCCTTGCTTCAGTAGCCGTTGCAGCACCAAAATGGAAATTCAAAATGGGTCACGCTAATCCTATAGAAACTCCCTATGATCAGACGACCAAGCAATTCGCCGAATTTGCCAAAGAGATGACTGACGGACAGGTTGAGGTAAGCATTTTCCCGAATAACCAGCTGGGTGACTGGACTGAAACTTTTGAGCTTATTATGCGCGGAGACGTCGAAATGGGCTTCCAGATCGCAAATGCTGCCTATGACCCCAGACTGAACTTCGCCTATTATATGCCTTACGTTGTTACCAATGTTGAGGAAGCCAAAGAAGCATACGGTCCTGGTGGCTGGGCTCTTGGAATAGCCGAGCAGCTTTGGGCTGATCATGGTATCAAGGCTCTTGCCGTATTCCCCGTAGGAGTAGCAGGCGTATCTCTCAGCGAAGTACCTGAGGGCCCGGGGGATCCTGATGTTGCAAAAGGCATGAAGATCCGTGTAATGCCCCTTAAAGCATGCGAACTTACATACAAAAGACTTGGATATATACCCACCCCTATCCCCTATGCTGAAACCTACAGCGCAATCCAGACCGGTATAGCAGACGGCCAGATGGGCGGAGGTTCTTTCCAGGCATGGTCCTTCAGAGATGTCAACAGTGTATGGGTAAGATACAATGACTACTTTGAGAACCATTTCATTGTAATAAACCAGGATATTTGGGACGATCTTCCTGAAGATGTACAGGAAGGACTCCAGGAAGCAGCAAATAAAGCTTCTGAGATCCGCTGGGAGCAGGTCAAGACTGAAGACCAGCACTACGTGGATATTCTGAAAAATGATTTTGACTGGACAATCGTCAACCTTTCCAAGGCAGAACTCGATGCATGTGCCAAGGCAGTCCGTGAGGATGTATGGCCGGAACTGAAAGAAATGCTCGGAGAAAAACTCTTCAACCAGGCCATGGAAGGCATAGGTATGAGCAATTAGTAAGACTCTTTCCAGAAATGTTTTATAACGGGATAGAGTAAGCTGTTTTTTGAAAGGGCGGGTTTATGCCCGCCCTTTTCTTTTCTACTGGGGGAAGATCCTGAAATACCTGTTATAACCTGGATTTTCATGTACAATATTGGAAAATTCAGATTGAAGTACTTTAAAAGGAGCTGAAGCAAGTGACTTCCAGAAAACTTGACAAATGCATGAAACTGGTCGAGGAAGATAAGGCTATTACCTCACCTGCAGCAAAAGTACCTTACTACCCACTCGTTGTAAAAAGTGCAAAGGGCTCAATTGTCGAAGATGTGGATGGCAATAAATATATCGACCTTCTTTCAAGTGCAGGCGCAATAAATACCGGTCACTGCCATCCTGACGTGGTAAAAGCCATAAAAGAACAATCAGAAAAACTTATACTCTACACCCATGTTTATATGTATCATGAACCTATCATCGATCTTACCAGGGAACTGATAAATATATCTCCAGGCAACTACAGAAAAAGAGTATTTTACGGGCTTTGCGGCTCGGATTCTAATGACGGTGCCATAAAACTTGCCCGAACTTCTACCGGCAGAACCAAGATAATCTCTTTCATTCGGGGATACCACGGAAGCACATATGGAGCTTTATCGCTTAGCGCTGTAAGCCTCCCGATGAGACGGAATCTTGGCCCCCTTCTCCCTGAGATCTACCATGTCCCTTTCCCAGATACTTACAGGACACCCTTTCCTGGAATGTCCGGGGATGAAGTCGCGGATTACACTATAAAACAGATCGAGAATGCTTTCGAGACATATATTCCTGCGGATGAGGTAGCTGCCTTTATTATGGAACCCATCCAGGGCGATGCGGGACTGGTTGTACCACCCATAAAGTTTGTCAAAGATCTGAAAAAACTTTGCGAAAAACATGGAATTCTTTTCTTTTCAGAAGAAGTTCAACAGGGTTTTGGCAGAACAGGAAAATGGTTTGGCATAGAAAATTTTGATGTCATACCTGACGGGATAATAATGGGCAAGGCTATGGCATCAGGACTTCCGCTCGGGGGAATGGTCGCAAGAGCAGAACTAATGGAAAACTGGGAAGCACCAGCTCATCTTTTTACTGCTGCGGGAAACCCTGTATGTTGTGCCGCCTCTCTTGCAACCATAAACGTAATAAGAAATGAAAACCTTCTGGACCATGTAAGCACAATTGGGACCTATGCAAAAGATCGTTTCACCAGAATGCAGGAGAAATATGAGATCATCGGAGATGTACGTGGAATTGGCCTGTCTATCGCTGTGGACCTTGTAAAGGACAGACTTTCCAAAGACAGGAACAGGGAAGCAGCTGCCAAGATATGTTATAGATGCTGGGAAAAGGGGCTTTTACTATCCTTCTTCAGCGGATCAGTTCTGAGATTCCAGCCTCCCCTGGTCATTACAAAAGCACAAATAGACGAATCCATGGATAAAATAGATGCAAGTATTGGAGAATACCTGAAAGGTGATATCCCCGATTCAGTCCTTGAAACTGTCAAGGGCTGGTAAATACAGAATTAGACTGATAAATATCTATAATAAGGAGGAATTAAGTTGGCTGCCAAAAAGATCCCTGCAGGAACCTGGGTACAGATCGAGACCGTTGTTCTTGAAGCAGGAAACAGGGCTGAGCATCTCCCGGAAGATACTAAAAGCCATCCTTTACAAATGTGGGTTAAGGGTTACCTTGGAGAAGAAGCACAAATTGGAGATATCGTAACAATAGAAACAATAATAGGACGGCACCTCCAGGGTAAACTTATTGCTGAAAACCCTCCATATAAACATAATTTTGGTCGTGCGATTCCCGAACTCCTCTCTGTAGGAGCTGAACTTCGTAACCTTATCAGAATGGGGGAAGAAAAATGACCGGTAAAAGCTATAGTGAAGTAATGGCAAGAAAAAACTCTATAATGAAAAAAGCTCTTGGACTCGACTATGAAGAATTTGAGGGTAAGGGGCTGCGTTTTGACTACGAAGGCATGATGGAAAAAGCCGGTTACTCCATCGAAGAGGTACGAAAGATACAACAGGAAACAAACGTCGGGAACACCCCTCTGATCGAGCTCAGAAATTTAACCGCTGCAGCAAGGGCCCTTGCTGCACCCGGGAAAGGCGCAAGGATCTTTGTCAAGGATGAAGCAAGCAATCCTTCCGGGAGTTTTAAGGCCAGGCGAGCTTCCGTTTCATGCTATTATGCCGCAGAAAAAGGATACAAGGGCGTTATAGCTGCAACAAGCGGTAATTATGGAGCCGCAGTGGCATCACAGGCAAATATGAGAAATCTTAAGACCATAATAGTACAGGAACTCTTTGACAGCAGGGGTATAGGTCAACCCGAGATACTTGAAAAGGGTAGAAAATGTGAAGCTTATGGATCGGAAGTTTTACAGTTAACAGTAGGGCCTGAACTTTTTTATACTTTTCTTCTGACCCTCGAAGAAACAGGATATTTTAATGCATCGCTCTATACTCCCTTTGGAATAGCAGGAATTGAAACTCTTGGTTACGAATTGACAGAACAGGTCAGGGCAAGATGCGGAAAAGACCCTGATGCTGTTCTGGTAACACATGCTGGAGGGGGGAATCTTACCGGAACTGCAAGAGGGCTTGCTAAAGCCGGAGCAACCGATACAAAACTTATAGGTGCCTCTGTTGATCTTACGGGACTCCATATGGCAAGTGATAATGACTTTAACAGAAAATCATTTACCACTGGACACACGGGCTTTGGAGTTCCATTTGCTACCTGGCCTGACAGGGCTGATGTACCAAGAAATGCCGCAAGGCCACTGAGATATATGGACCGATACGTTACGATCTCCCAGGGAGAGGTCTTTTATATTACTGAAGCTCTTGCTCAACTCGAAGGTATGGAAAGAGGACCTGCCGGAAATACATCCCTGACAGCTGCTTTTGCAATTGCCCAGGAGATGGATGAAGATGAAGTTCTTGTAGTTCAGGAAACTGAATATACTGGCGCTGGTAAACATTTGACTGCTCAACTTACTTTTGCACGGGAAAACGGAATAGATATAAGACGGGGAGATCCTTCAGATCAGGTCCCCGGTAAAAACATCATAATCCCGGAAAAAGCATCCATGATAAGTGTAAAAGAAATTGAACTTGACAAATTACGTAAATCCTATATCCGTAATTCTCTAAAACACAACGATATTGAACCGGGAACACTTGAAGATGAAGATATTGAATTCCTCGCAGAAGAAGTAAGTAAGGATATTTCCTTTATAAACAAGACACTTAAGGAAATGTAAATTAAACAGGCAGGGGACATTCCCTGTCCCCTGCCTGTTTAATTGTAAAAAAATGGACTAAACTCCAGGAATGTCAAAAACCGAAACGACCGGAGTATGATCAGATGGTTTCTCCCATGACCTGGGATCCCTGTCAACATAGCAGTCAAGACACATCCCGCTTAAAGGCTCAGTGGCAAGAACGTGGTCTATTCTCCATCCTATATTTCGCTTCAATGAATCTTTTACCCTGTAATCCCAGAAAGAAAACTCTCCTTCACCTGGCCTGAATTTTCTAAAAACATCTGTGAATCTTGTACCCCTTACACTTTCAAAAACAGACTTGACATCTTCATGAAAACAGACATGGTTTTTTTTCGTCTCGGGTTTTGTTACGTCAAGATCACTTGGAGCCACATTCAGATCTCCAACCCACAAAATATTTTCTTCCGTTGAATAATTTGTGTTTACAACGTCACCTATCCTCTTGAGAAATGATAGTTTGTATTTGTAATTCTCATGTTCTATTGATTTACCCTGTGGGACATATGCATTGATAAGGGATATTGAAGCTATCTTCGCCTGGATCAGTCTTGTTTCACCTGAAGGAATGCTTCCGTCCCCAAAACCGTAAACAACATTTTCAAGTGGATATCTACTTGCTATAGCAACCCCGTTATATCCCTTTTCTCCTCTGAAGGCCACTTTATATCCCTTTTCTTCAAAAAAGTCTGTCGGGAATGTCTGATCCTGTGTTTTTGTCTCCTGAAGGCACAGAATATCAATATCTTTCTGAGAAAGCCACTTATCGAGAATATGGAGTCTGCTCCTTACCGAATTAACATTGAAAGTTGCCACATTGATAACTCCCATTATCTAAAAACCCCCTTTATCCTTAAAAACGTGTAAAATCAATTGTAAGATATAATGTGAAAATAATAAATCGTGCCGGTAGAAAGGATCCTGTCTGATGGAGAGAAAAACTAAAATACTTCTGTTGATCCTGGCAGGAGTTCTTGCCGGATCTTTCACTGGGATGCATCTGATAGTCGGCCTATCCTGGACTGACTCTGTTTATTATACAGTTATCACCCTGTCCACTGTGGGTTTTGAAGCACCAGAAGGCCTCACACCAACGGGGAAATTGTTTATTGCGTTCATAATAATAACCGGCATCGGTTTTGCAGGTTACATACTGGGTAACCTGACACAGATCTTGATCGAAGAGAAACTTATCCTCTCAATGGGGAAAGGCGGGGACAAAAGGATGAAAGAATTGAAGAACCACTGGATCATATGCGGGCTTGGGAGATACGGATACAGGGTTACATCCCTGCTTTCAGATGAAAATATTCCATTTGTAGCTATAGAGATCGATGAAGACCGGGTATCGGATGCAAGAGAGAAAAATATGCTTGTCCTTCAGGGAGATGCCACTGAAGAGGAGATCCTCCAGGAAGCTGGAATAGAAAAAGCGGAAGGAATGATAATCGCACTTGAAGATGAAGCAGATATCGTTTATACAACTCTTACTTCCAGAGCAATAAAAAAAGAACTTCGAATAATTGCCAGAGCAAGCGACACACAGGGAGTGGAAATGCTTTACAGGGCCGGGGCGGACAAAGTCATTAACCCTGTAATGGCAGGAGCTGCTTCAATGGTAAGAGCCTCACTTCAACCTTCTGTTGCAGATTTTCTCGAGCTTGTGAACATTTCAAGAAAACTTGACCTTGATTTTGGAACTTTAACAATACACAAGGACAGTTATATGGTCGGTCAGACTCTCTCAAAAGCACCTATCCGATCAGAATACCGGACTACCGTAATTGCAATAATGAAACCAGGAGGAGATGTTATATATAATCCTGAAGGAAGTTACATGATCGAAGAAAATGACAGATTGATAATCTTTGGGGAAAGACATCAGATGTCCAGATTAAGGGAAGATGTTGCCTGTGTAACATGCTCCGAAACTATCGAAACAAAGGAAAAGACGGGAGAATAAATGGGATAGAACAATTTCATCTATTCTCCCGAACATTATAATATGGTCAGTCCAGAATATAATCCTCTCGGTTAACTTTGCCCGCGATCCTGTCTCCTTTGAGAAATACTGCTACATTTTTACCCGCCATTTCAACAGCTTTTTCAACTGCACCCTCAACATTATTGGAATTGTGTGGAGAACCTATAAAGTTATCAAGGTCAAAAAATGGATAGTTTATATTGAAATCAGAATTACTCCAGGATGGTTCCTCCCACCACACATCGAGCCCCGCCATAAATTCAGGATTTTCAGCAAGATGCTCATAAAGCGCCTGTTCATCGATCAGTGGAGCCCTTGCCACATTAATAATAACTGCATCTTTCTTCATCATCTGTAACTCTTTCCTGCCGATCAGGCCTCTGGTATATTTAGTAAGAGGAAGTGAAAGAAGCACAACATCCGAACTGGATAGAAGATCTTCCAGATCTGACATCCTACCTATTTTATCAATGTTCTCATTGCTTTCCCCAGTGGTATTAAGGGCATAAACATTCATTCCAATACTTTTCATGAGTCTTGCTGTATGTTTTCCTATTCCACCGAAACCTATGACACCAAAAGTTTTCCCGGCGAGATTCCTCAAAATAAAAGCATCCCTGTTAAAATCTCCCCTGGCAAGTCGTTGATGCTGAGGTATAAGTCTTTTATACAAAGCCATAGCCATGGCAACTGAATGTTCAGCTATCTGGTAGGCCCATCCTCCTGCATTCGAGGCGATCTCTATATGGGAGGGTATTTCTGTAAACGGAAGATAATCGACCCCTGCTGAAATAGTCTGAAGAAGACGTAAGTTTTTTAGTAGTTCATATTCCTCTTGTTGAATTTCTCTGTTAAAAAAGAAAGAAACAAGGACATCTGCATTTTCAAGGACTTTTTCTCTTGAGTTGACATCATCCAGAAAGATAATTTCAGCTGATGAACCTGCTGATCCTTCGAATATCTTTTTAGCCTCATCTTTCATTCTGGCACTTACAACAACCTTAGCTCCAGTCATTGGACCTTCACTCTCCTTTCATGAGTAACCTGTGCTGGACTACGAATAATACATCCAATAATAACGTAATTCAAGTATTCAGGATCTCGCTCATTCTGTCCATTGCTAAATGGTCAAGATTAGAAGACAGAGATCAAAAGATAATCATACAATGTTATGACATTTCATCCCGGTAGAGTTTTACTGCTTGCTATAGATAAAAGTTATTATTATAATAAATATCAAACGAGTTTAATTCAATTATAAGGAGTGGTCCTCTATGGCAGAATGCTTTGAAATGAAAAAAGCACTGATCTATGGTATTAAGGCAGAGATAGAAGCTAAGGAATTTTACAGTAAGTGGTCTGAGAATGTTTCCGAGGAACATTACAAGAAGGAGCTTAGTGAACTATCTGACTGGGAAGGAGAACACGAAGAAAGCCTCAAAAACTACTACAAGGTAATGTACGACGAAGAACCCCAGATAGATCCGAATATGATAGTAGCGCCTGAACTGAAAGTACAGACCAGGGATTTCCAGGATACAACTTCACTTCTGAGAATAGCTTCAGCAGCTTATCTTTCAGAATTGAGAGCAAATGAATTTTACACAAGGCTTGCAAAAGAATCAGAGGGAGAAACGAAGGTCATGTTTGAAAAACTGGCAGAAATGGAAAAAGGTCATATGGAAACCACCAAGGCAAGATACATGAAGATTCGTGAAGATGTCGTAGGTTTTCACGCATTCTGATAATACCGGTATAGATCTGAAAAAAACAAAAAAGGGGCGGGGAAACCCGCCCTATATTTTTTCCCGAAGTTTTCTCCTGAGAATTTTCCCTGTAGCAGAAAGGGGGAAACTGTCAAGAAATTCTACCTTCCTTGGTACTTTAAAATGAGCAAGCTCATTCTTGCAATATGAGATAATATCCCTTTCTTTTATCGAAGAACCTTCTTCTCTCATTATAAAAGCCTTTACCACTTCTCCATTTACAGGGTGCGGCATTCCTATGGCAACTGCTGCAGATACACCGTCTATACCATTGAGCACAGCTTCAACTTCCTGGGGATACACGTTAAATCCACCGACTATAATGATATCCGTAGCCCTATCAAGAATCGTCACATACCCTTCATCATCAAAGTTTACAACATCTCCTGTATTGAACCACCCATCCTGAAATCTCTCATCGGTAAGCTCCGGAGCTCGAAAATATTCTCCACCCACTGATGGCCCCTTAACCCACATAACTCCATCCTGTCCATCAGGCAGCAATTTGCCGGACAGATCACGGATCTCTTTGCTGTAACCGGATATTAGTGGACCCACAGTACCCAGTTTCCTGCTGGCATAGGACCTGTTAACGCAGACAACGGGAGAACATTCTGTAAGTCCATATCCTTCGAGGACTCCCACTCCCATATTTTCTCTGACCTTATCATCAAGCTGAACATTCAGGCGGTCTCCTCCGGTGACTATAAGCTTTAATGGTTTTTCAAGACATACACCGGTATTTTTTATCGTACCAAGCATAAAAGAAAGCATCGCAGGAACGACAATGAGACTGGTAACACCAGCTTTATTGATCACCTCGATAGTTTTGCTTGGCGGCATAAAGGAAGGAAGAAGGACCTGGTGCATTCCACAAATTAAAGGTAGTATCCCCGAAACTGTATAACCGAAGGAATGAAAATTGGGAAGTACGTTCAACAGGATATCTCCCTCTTCCATTTCTTCAACAGAATTAAAAACCGTTACAGCATTATCAGCTAAATTGGAATGATATAGAGGAACTGCTTTGGGGAGTCCGGTAGTACCCGAGGTTGCAAATATTATGGCAAGAGAAGGATCCGATTTATGTTCCCCCTGACCACCTTCATATGTGGGAAAGGGCTTATCCCAGGATGAAAAAACCACCATAAAACCACTTGAAGCAAGGCTTTCACCTAATTCGGTCATATCTTCACTTATTATTACACCATGTGGATCTATCAGCTCAAGGGTCTTTGCAAGTGAAGCTGAACCAGCCCTGGCATTCAGAGTTGAAACTGTTCCGCCTTTTCCCCATACAGCCAGTGAAATCGCAAGGACCATGGGAGAATTGGGCAGCAGAACAGCAAGCCTGTCTCCAGAGGAAAACCCCGATGCCGAAAGTCTTTCGCTGCAGGCTTGTACAAGATCAATAAAATCCTGATTTACCCACCATTTATCTCTCCACCAGAATATCTTTTCCTCAGGATCCTTTTCCAAACGTTTAAAAATTGTCTTTTCAAGTCTTTCCAAAACTTTTCCCCTCCTCAAATGATTGTTTTACCATCCCTTTATTGAATTTCCGATTCTCTGACAAGATACCCTGAAATATCAAAAGGAAGTAATGCAAAATCAGTGTCCATTGAAAGGGATCCCGGATCTTTAACGATATCCTGAAGTCCCCTGCATCTGAAAGGAACAATATTCTGCATATCTCCATCCATACATGTTAGAGGGGCAGAATATCCTTTCTGACAAATGGATATACCCGGAACATTTTCTATATATTTCCTGAACATATTTAACTCGGAGAGCGTAAAAAACTCATCTACATATCCCTTGGCGATCGAAGCCTGATATGAGTTCATATCATCTAAACCGCTTATAAGATCATTATAGGGAGCAAGTCTTATCCTTTCCGCTCTTAAGGGGATCCATAAGATTTTACTCTGTCCATTTCCAATCTCTGTAACATTACTCCACGCACGATAAAGTTCTACCATACCTACAAATTCCTCCTGTTAAGGAAAGTTTCCTATCCACCCGGGGATTTGTCCCTTAAGTAGTTAAAACATAATTGAGCAAGCATCCCTGAAGCATCTGGTATAACTTTTTCTTCTATATCAAAGCGGGAATGATGAAGGGGGAAATTCTTTTTATCATTAAATCCCGTACCAAGCATAAAGTAACATCCGGGTCTTTTCTGAAGGAAATACGAAAAGTCATCAACTCCCATTGAGGGGGAATCAAGCTGAACAACACTTGAGACTCCAAGATATTCCGCTGCTGAAGAACTGACTAGAAGAGTCATTTCAGGATCATTAAAAAGTGCCGGATAACCTTCTGTAAACTCGACTTCGCCTGTCCCTCCCATGGACTCTGCCGTAAGAGAAACAATTTTCTCAAGCTCGGCCCTCAGGAAAGGACGGTTCAATGGTTCGAGAGTCCTTATTATGCCGGAAAATGAGACCTCGTCAGCAATGATATTCCTTGCCGAACCTCCCGATATAGTTCCTATAGTTATTACCGCTGATTCAAGAGGAGATACTCTCCTGCTCACAAGCTGCTGGATTATACTTATTATCCTGTTTGAGATAACTATGGCATCAGTACCCTTTTCAGGTTCAGCTCCGTGAGACGAAAAACCCTTCACATTTACATCGAACATATCCGCAGCTGCTCTCATCCTGCCAGCTTTGCAACCAACCATACCTGCATGAATATCAGGAGTAACGTGAAGCGAGAAAACAGAATCAACATATGGATCTTCAAGTACTCCTTCATTTATCATTATTTCCGCTCCGCCAGTCGTTTCCTCAGCAGGCTGAAAAATGAACTTTACATTTCCCCTCAATTGCTCTCTCATGGAAGAGAGAATGCCAGCAAGTCCAAGTATAATGGCCATATGTGCATCATGACCGCAGGCATGCATTTTCCCAATATTTCTGGATATATATGGAACATTGCTCTTTTCTGTAACTGGAAGAGCATCCATATCTGCCCTTAGTGCAACGGTAGGACCTTCAGAATTACCCTTCAAAAGCGCAGTGACTCCATTACATGGAGTGATTTCACCCTTTATGCCTGACTTTTCAAGAATAGTACATATCTGGAGGGCTGTCTCCTTAACATCAAAATCCGTTTCAGGATACATGTGAAACCATCTTCTGATATCTATCAGGTCATTAGTCTTCTGCCGGGCCAATTCTCTTATTCTTTCAGTATACAAAACGCCTTCCTCCCGGGATATACACTATAAAAACTTCATGGGGGTTGAACCACATGGTTTAAACATGTATAGTAAACCCCTATAGGGTATAGTTTTTTCAAAACAAGATCTTGTTAACAGGCTTCTATTATTACATACAGTTGGTATAATGTTAAAGTGAGTTGTCTTGCTTTGGTAGAAAGATAACATCTTAATCTATAGAACTGGAGGTTGTGGAATGGATAAAAAGACAAGGATCATAATTCTTGCTATAGTAGCTCTGGCTGTAATTGCCACTTTCATGCTCAAAGAAAAAGACACCGGCGAAAATATTATCAGTGAACAAAAGGAATTACCTGTACTTCTTGATCTCAGCATGAAGACCTGACCTGCATGTAAAGAAATGAAAGGAATTCTGGCAGAATTCCAGAAAGATCATGAAGACAAAATCGAGATAAGGCTCATTGATGTATGGAAAAACCCTGATGCTGGAGAAAAGTATAAGATCAGAGTCGTTCCCACACTTATCTTCCTTGACCCCTCCGGTAAAGAACTGTACAGACAGGAAGGGATCATGACTTCCGAAGATTTATTAAAAAAATGGGAAGAACTTGGTTATAACATAACATCTACGGAAGACGGGATCTGATCATGGGTGAAATACTGAATACTGTTTATTCAGCTCTACAGGGTGGTGGGACATTAGTTCTTGGAGCATCTTTTCTCTGGGGTATAATAGGTATGCTCTTCAGTCCATGCAGCCTCATAGCAATTCCCCTGGTAATTGGCTATATAGAATCCCAGGAAGAAAAGACAACCTCCAGCGCAGCCCTGATATCTTTAGCTTTCTCCCTGGGAATATTTATAAATATCGCGATCGTGGGCACTGTTATCGCTTCCGCAGGAACCTTAATGGCAGATCTTTCAAGAATTACAAATTATATTGTGGCTGTCATTTTTATTCTTTTCGGGCTTCACCTTATGGAAGTGATCAGGATACCCTGGATAAACCTCAAAGGAATGAGTATAAAAAGATCAAGGGGACTCTTCGGTGCATGGCTTCTCGGCACCTTCTCCGGAATGGCTATAGGTCCCTGTTCCTTTGCATATCTTGCCCCAATGCTTGTTCTGGCAATGAAAGCAGCAACAGGTAATTTTTTATTTGCCTTTCTTATGGTATTAATGTATGCACTGGGCAATTGTCTGATAATTATTATTGCGGGAACATCAGCAGGTTTCGTAACGAGGTATATGAACTTTGGTGAAAATTCCAATTTTACCCTGATAATGAACCGTATTTTTGGCGTTATTCTTATACTGGTTTCTCTATATTTTATTTACAGTGCTCCTTAATAAAAGATATTCCAAAATTCTTGAAAGGATCAGGGAAAGACAATAATGTTCATGGATATTGTTAGAAATAGATACAGCGTGAGAAAATATTCATCAAAACAGGTGGACAGAAAAGATATTGATAAATGTGTCGAAGCTGCAAGGCTTGCCCCTTCCGCCTGCAATTCCCAACCATGGTCATTTCTTATATGCGATGACATGGACAGGAATAAATGGATATGTTCGAGGATATTTTCAGGGCCATATGCCATGAACTCTTTCGCGGGAGAGGCACCAGTAATGATATTTGTCAAAACCGAAAGATCCATTTACACGGCGAGAATGGGCGGTTTTTTCAGGGGAGTGCAATTCAGCCTTGTTGATATAGGAATAGCGTGTGAACATTTTGCCCTTCAGGCAACTGAACTTGGTATGGGTACATGCTGGATAGGGTGGTTCAATGAAAAAGCTCTGAAAAGAGAGATCTCATTGCCTCCAAAGGAAAAGATCGACATTATATTATCCATGGGCTATCCTTTGGAAAATGATATTCCTTTAAAAAACCGTAAAAATATTGCTTCTATACACCAATACATATAGGGAAATTAAAATCCACAGAAAAAGCAAAACAATCTTGACAAAAAATATTCCTACTTTATAATTATCTGAAATCAACCAATGGTAATATTCAGTTTTAAATTGGCAAAAGCGATGAACCTGGGCGCTGACCAGCATAATATCCGACAGAGAAGGGCATTCACCGGCTGAAAGGTGCCCGCGGAATAGGTGGTTTGCTCAAAACCAGGTGAGCAGGATCTGAAAGGGAAACCGGAGTAAGATCCCGGATTGGAACTCCGTAAAAAGTTTCGAGCGGGACATTTTTTAAAATGTCCAAGCAGGGTGGTATCGCGAGTATAACAGGCTCGTCCCTTCATGGGACGGGCCTGTTTTTTTATAAGGAGATGAGACTTTATGAAAATTGCAGTGGCAGGAGCAACAGGTGAAGTCGGCAGGATGATGACAAGGGTACTTCAGGAACATTGCGTCGAACCGGAAGATATAACTTTTTTTGCGTCAGAACGTTCACAGGGGAAAGAAGTCACATTTTACAATTATCCCTACAAGGTAGAGACCCTGACAAAAGAAGCTATGGCGAGAGGGTTTGATTATATACTGTTCTCTGCGGGTTCAGGTGTTTCAAAGGAATTCGCACCAGTAGCTGCCAGATCCGGTTCTGTGGTGATCGATAATTCATCCGGTTTTCGGATGGATCCCAATATACCGCTTGTGGTACCGGAGATCAATGGATCGCTTCTCAAAGATTACAGAGGGATAATAGCAAACCCCAACTGCTCCACTATTCAGATGGTTCTTTCACTATATAAGGTACACCATGCTTTTGGAATAAAAAAGATAGTGGTAAGTACTTATCAGGCAGTTTCAGGTGCAGGGCACAAGGGAGTTGCCGGTCTTGAAAGGGAAGAGGAAGGCAAAATTGAACCATCTGCTTTTTCAAGACAGATACACAGAAACCTGATACCCCAGATCGGGAATTTTCTTGATGACGGTTTCAGTGAAGAAGAGATGAAGATGGTGAACGAGACAAGAAAAATACTTGACGATAAAGAGATATCAATATGGCCTACAACAGTAAGAGTCCCTGTTGAATACTCACACTCCGAGGCCATATACGCGGAAACCACCCATCCGTTTACCAGTGCAGAACTTACAGAGGCAGTCAGGTCAAGTGAAAATGTAACTCTGACAGATGACTTTACAACCCCTCTTGATGCAGCAGGAACGGACGAAACATTTGTTTCCAGACTGAGATCTTTCGACTCTACTTCATTTCTCATGTGGAACGTAGCTGACAATATAAGAGTTGGAGCGGCAACGAATGCCGTCCGTATTCTTAAAAAACACATGTCCATCAATCAGGTAAAATAAGGTCTAGAGCTGAAAGAAACCAGATTTTAAGTAACTAAAAAGGGAGGAATAGCTAATGTTCACAAAAGGAACTGGAACAGCTGTTGTAACACCTTTTACCGAAAATAATGAGATCGATTACGGGAGTTTTGGTAGTTTCCTCAACTTCCAGATCGAAAGTGGCGTCGACGCTCTTATCGTCCTCGGGACAACCGGTGAAGCTCCCTCTGTAAGTTCAGAGGAAAGGGAAAATATCATAAGTTTTGCCGTGGAATTGAGCAATGGCAGAGTACCGATCGTAATAGGAACCGGAAGCAATTCTACGGATCATACGATCGAGACTTCCCAACAGGCCATGTCTCTCGGAGCAGATGGAGTACTTGTAGTTACACCTTACTATAACAAACCAACACAGGAAGGGCTTTATCAACACTACTCACAAATAGCGAAAAATGTTGATGGCCCGATCATAATCTACAACGTCCCCGGGAGAACGGGAGGAAATATTCTTCCGGCAACAGTCCTGAGATGTGCAGAATTTGAGAATATAACAGGTATAAAGGAAGCATCAGGAGACATGAAGCAGATAGACACACTGATAAGGCAGATAAAAAAGATCCGTCCTGATTTTTCCGTTTTTTCCGGAAATGATGATCAGGCTTTCCACCTTGTTTGCAGCGGAGGAGATGGTGTCATTTCGGTCCTGTCCAACGCTATGCCCTCCGAAACTGTTGAGATGATCAATGCCACCCTCGAGGGAGACCTGCAGAAAGCAAGGGGACTGCACTTGAGGATGCTTCCAATGATGAAGAACCTCTTCGCTGAAACTAACCCCATACCCGTTAAATATGCCGTAAGCAGATTGGGGTATTGCAGAAATTCACTCAGACTGCCGCTTGTCCAGGCAACCGGAAATGCAGAACGTTTGGTTGATGAAGCTATGAAAGAAAGCGGAACAAAGGTATGAAATACGGAGTGATCGGCCATTCCGGAAGGATGGGACAGGAAATAATCAAGAATTTCAAGGGCCACGAACTGACCCTCTCCGTTGAACTTGGCAATGAGTGGATTGACAGATCACCAGACGTAATTATCGATTTTTCGTCGGCAAGGGCCACTGCAAGGACAATAGATCTCTGCCGCGAAAACAGCAGCGCTCTGGTAATAGGGACCACTGCCCTGTCTTCAGGACAGATCGATGATCTCAAGGAACTTGGCAGGAACGTACCTGTTGTCCAGAGTTTTAATTTCTCAACCGGGATAAACATCCTGAAGATAATACTGAGGGAATTCGGGTATATGTTCTCGGACTGGGATATGGCAATGAGTGAAACCCACCACTCCAGAAAAAAGGATGCCCCCTCCGGGACAGCGATCCTCCTGCAGGAAGCTTCCGGTAGACAATGCGATATAGCATCTCTCAGAATGGGCGGTGTCCCGGGAGATCATGAGGTTAACTTTTCCAACGAGGGAGAAATTGTGAGCCTGTCCCACCGGGCAATATCCCGAAGTGTTTTCGCATTGGGAGCTCTAAAAGCGGCAGAGTTCGCCATCTCCAGAAAGACAGGTTTTTACACATTTGAGGAGGTCATACAATGCGGGCAGAAGAAATAATTCGCATGATAAGCGAAGCGGAAAAGAAAACCCCTGCCAAAGCCTTTGTTATGGGTGATCTGAAGGATCTGGACTGGGGTCCGCTTAAATTTATCGGCTCAAGCAGTTTTGGCGTGGTTTCAGGGGACGAGGGGTTACTGACCGAAATGATCAATAAACACAGGGACAATATCCATGAATACGATCTCGAGGTGTATGCAAGAAACTCAGCACTGCCCTTAGCTGACCTGACCAGATATGAGGCGAGGATAGAACCGGGCGCTATCATACGTGACATGGTTGAGATAGGTAGAGGTGCTGTAATAATGATGGGGGCAGTACTCAACATAGGATGCGTAGTGGGAGAAGGTACCATGATAGACATGAACGCAGTCCTTGGAGGAAGAGCTACGATAGGTACAAACTGCCATATAGGAGCAGGGAGCGTTATAGCAGGTGTTATTGAGCCGCCAAGTGCAACACCTGTGATCGTGGAAGACGATGTTCTTGTAGGTGCAAATGCCGTGATCCTCGAAGGCGTAAGACTGGGTAAAGGTTCTGTCATAGCAGCAGGTTCGATCGTAACAAAGGATGTTGAGCCTTTTTCAGTAGTTGCAGGTGCACCTGCAAAACTTGTTAAAAAAGTTGATAGCGGAACAAGAGATAAAACAAAGATATTGAAAGAATTAAGAAACCTGTAGATTTTTAATATACAGAAGGTAACAGGTGAGTAATATTTCCAAGAGGTGATATTCTTGATCGTTCAGAAATATGGCGGATCATCGGTAGCTACTCCTGAAAAGGTACAAAAAGTCGCAGAAAAGATAAGGGAAAGGGTCAACACCGGGGAAAAGCTGGTAGTTGTAGTCTCGGCTATGGGAGAGTCTACAAATCAGCTTATAGAACTTGCCCACCAGGTCTCGGGTAGCCCACACAAAAGAGAAATGGATATGCTCCTGGCAACGGGAGAACAGGTTTCTGCAGCGCTTCTTTCCATGGCTCTTAATGACCTTGGAGTCCCCGCTGTCTCGTTCAATGCTTTCCAGCTGGAAATGGTAACTACTAACTCTCATAACAATGCAAGAATAAAGGATCTCAAACTTTCTAAACTCTTCAGAGAACTTGAAAAACATGAGGTTGTTGTAGTTACCGGTTTCCAGGGAGTTACTGAAGAGGGAAATATCACGACTCTCGGAAGGGGCGGATCAGATACTTCCGCCGTAGCAATAGCAACGGAAGCAGGAGGTAAATGCGAGATTTACAGCGACGTAGCAGGAGTATATACAGCTGATCCGAGAATTCTTCAAAATGCAAAAAAACTAAAATATATTACATGTGACGAGATGCTTGAACTGGCCTCCCTCGGAGCAAAGGTTCTTCACTCAAGAGCAGTTGAAATTGCAAGAAAATACGATGTATCCATTTACTGTGCTTCAACATTTTCTGATGAAGGAGGAACTTTCGTGGTACACAAGCTTCCCGAATGGCTTGAACAGCCAGTTGTTACCGGAGTTACTGCAAATAGTGACCAGACAAAAGTAACAATAAGCAATCTTCCAAATGATATAAATCTAATAAGCAGTCTTTTTGTGAACATGGCTGAACGTGATATCAACGTAGATATGATCTCGACCGTTAACGACAACGGGCATTCTTATCTTACATTTACATTCGTCAGTGGAGAATTTGACCTTGTAAAAAGAACTGTTGAAAAAACTCTTAAAAATGTGAAAGGCTGGAAATTAAGCCGCGATAATGAAGTTGAAAAAGTTTCGGTCGTGGGTGTAGGAATGCAGTCTGCTTCAGGAGTAGCTGGCAGATTTTTCAGCGCACTCAGCAGAGGCGGGATCAAACTTCTTGGGACAACAACTTCAGAGATAAAGATCTCAGTGCTCGTGCACTCCTCTGAATCCAGAAAAGCAATAGAGGCCCTGGCCGAGGAATTTGAACTCCTGGAGAAAGAGTAATGCTCTCTGGAGTACATTACCCCTATGGCCTGAATTTAAAAAATATCTCGCGTATAAAACTGATTACTTACAGAGACAGCAGAAACAACTCTAAAAGAAGTAAGAAAACATGGAGAAAGGCATCATAGTGTCTCTATTTTGAGAATATCTCCACTATAGAACCTCTGGTGCCCTTTCCCTGATCTTTAAACCGAAAAATACTATAACCCTTAAGCTCTTCCTGATGACATTGTCTTTCTTCCAATGAAAATTGCCTTTTCAGATATTCTGTTGGAAATTGACAGATCTCCCGGAATTTCCTGAATGTATCCAGGATAATTCAGATTTATATCCACCTTCTGGAGGATTTACGAATATTGTATCTGAACTATCAACTCCAATTCAGGAGGATATGTTTTCTTACCCTCTGAAAATTCCGGGAGCAAAATTGGCGAAAGCTTTACCCTCCATGATATCTAATCCTTAAAGAGAACTGATTCTTATTTTGGGGACAGAGATCTAAGGCTTGACAAGACAGTTAGTAGTTGTAAAATATTTTGTGTTTACTATTAGTATGTATATATGGAGGGCTTTATTATATGTACACTACGGGATTTCCTTCTCCTGCCAATGATTTTGAGGAAAATACCCTTGATATCAATTCTTTAGTTGTAAAAAACCCTTCCGCTACATTCTTCATGATAGCAGAAGGTGAAACCATATTCGAAGACATTGTTGAACCAGGAGATATCCTTGTGATCGACAGAAGTATAAAACCATCACCTGAAAATATTATCGTTTCCTGTGAAGATGGGAAATTCATTCTAAGATCTTGCCGTTATAAAAGAAAGAGCCCAAGCAGTGAAGGGTATAAAAATATAACCTGGGGAGTAGTTACCTGGATAATACATCGATCCGGAATTAAAAAGAACAATGTCAGATGAGATCTTCGGCCTTGCTGACTGCAATAATTTTTATGTTTCCTGTGAAAGGGTCTTCGATCCTTCACTTGAAGAAAGACCCGTAGTAGTTCTTTCGAACAATGACGGGTGTGTAATAGCAAGATCCAATGAAGCAAAAGCTATGGGTATACCGATGGGAGCACCTGCCTTCAAATACAGGGAATATTTTCAAAAATACGGTATAACTGTCTTTTCATCAAACTACACTCTTTATGACAACATGTCCGAAAGAGTTATGAGTATCCTTGCTGATTCTGCCCCGTTCATAGAAGTATATTCCATTGATGAAGCTTTCCTGGATTTTTCCTCCCTTAAAAGATTTCACATGCCATCATTCTGCAGGGACATCAGAGAGAAGATCAGGTCATGGACCGGAATACCTGTATCAATAGGCACAGGAAGAACAAAGACACTGGCCAAGATCGCCAACAGAATAGCCAAAAAGGACAAGAGCACCGGAGGGATCTTCAATATGGAAAGATACTGCGAAAATGATCTTGACATGATCCTTGCCGTAATAGACGTAGGAGATATATGGGGCATTGGGAAAAAATATGCGCAGTTCCTGAGAAAAAGTAATATAAATACAGCAAAAGACCTTAAATACACTCCCGATGAATGGATCTTAAAGTATCTTACCGTCGAGGGGCTGAGGACAACCACGGAATTGAGAGGCAGGATATGTATACCCTTCAGGGAAAAGAGACCTGCCCGAAAACAACTGGTAGTATCACGATCCTTTGGTAAAGATGTCACAGATCTTGAGGAGATCAGTGAATCCGTATCAGAATTTGCATCAAGAGCTGCTGAAAAACTCCGGAAAGAAGGACTCACAGCTTCCTCCATTGCAGTTTTTATACAGACAAATCCCTTCAGAAATGATCCCCAGTATCATAATATTTCTTCTATTAAACTTCCTGCCGGCACATCATACACCCCGGAGATAGTCCAAACTGCCATTTTATTACTTAAAAAAATATTTCGATCGGGCTACTCATATAAAAAATCAGGTGTGATCTTTTCCGAGATCGGAAAAACAGATACCAGACAAATGGGACTCTTCGAAAAAAACAAGAATATAGACCGTCATCAAGATCTTATGAGAACTATTGATACTATAAATACTGAAATGGGTAAAAACTATATCAGACCAGCAATTACCCTGAACAGACATAGATGGGAGATGAAAAGTTCCTTCAGATCCTCGAGATACACCACGAACTGGGATGAACTTCCATCCGTAAGAATATGTCATGATGAAAATGAAAAGTAGATATAGCCGGTTTTTTCAATGAAAGGTCTACAATGACCGGGCCTGATATATATTTAGCAGAGCAGTATTTTAGAAGGCATCCATTATGAGGATGCCTTCTAAAATTTACTTACACGTTATTTAAAACTTTTCTGAATAACTGGTGGATCATAATTTTCGGAACATGATAAACATTAGAGGCATCATCAGCAGAATAAGAGCTCCTGAAGGTCCCACGTTACAACCGCTGGAACCTCCTCCATGGCCATCTTCTATTTCACCGGGTTCGGGGACCTCGGAACCTGCAAGGATGGAATCATCCAGAAGTGCACCAAAGACCTCTCCCCAGCTTTCAGAAGGAAGATCTGCGCATGCTTTCCACTGCCCCTCGCCAAGATCGGTCCAGTTAACCTGGATCTCTGTCCAGCCTGAACCAGAGTACCACCACAGATTAGGTTTATTATCGGGAAGCCATTCATAATCAGCCTCATCCAGATACCCGCATATCTCTACCGCACAGATATCATCAGAATTTACCAGATCAAGCTGGAAGAAAAGGCTTTCACCATCTTCTGGAACTTCACTCAGAAGGGGTTCTATATTCATTGAAGGTTCCCGAATATCTCCACTCACTTCTCCGTTGTTCTCCTCACTACATGGAGTTACTTTGACCTCATAGAATATCCCGTCAGGTGCAGGATATACTCCCTCGGTGGACGTGGGGAAAGGTTCCTCTTCGTAACGCCAGACCTGACAACCGTTCCCGGGATTTGACGTACCAAGCCAGAGTATGTCTTCGCCATCCTCCCGGGTTGTCACCATAGTTCTTCCGCCGTACTGGAGGGGATCTCCAAAGCCATCCTGCATAACCACTTCGAAGTTTAATCCATCTTCAGACTTGTAAAGATCAAACCCGACAGGTGAACCATGATTCAGGAAAACATCTACGATCTCTGAAAGACTCGGGGATACGGGAAGTGTAAGACCAGCCATTTCACAAAGTGCCCTTACGTGAACCGTAACAAGGTTTTTCAGGACATCCACAGCCACATTCTGGTTTTCCGGCATCAGTTCAATGCTGTCCCAGTCTATGGAATGAAGGAAGGACCGCCAGTCGAAGGTGGATATGTAAAGATCTCCGTCATGGATACCCCATGTCCACAGGTAAACGTTGGTCGGTACACCAAAACCTGGAGCTTTTAGACCAGTCCCGCTACCCATGACCGTTTCCCAGCTATCTCCGTCAAAACGATAAAGATAGGAGGGAACTATACACTTTAACATCCTTGTAAGCAGCTCTTCCTCTCCCGCATTTAGAATATCAAGATCATAAAGCGGGAAACCGCCGTTCAACGTGGCGATGTAAAGATGATCGCCATAGACAAAACCGTTTGCTCCCACGTGAATGGACTGCTTGAGGCCCGGAGTCTCATCCACCCAGGAACCTTGAATAAATGATTCGCCCTCCGAATTAACACAGGGCCCAAGATCTTCTTCCTCACATACAGGCTCCGGAACCCACCTTAAAAGACGCCAGCCATTCTCTCCATCCCCGGTAACTGCCCACAGGCTTCCCTGGTAAGAGACCAGGTCCGTTACATAGCCTTTTCCTTCAAAACCATCATTGGAAAAACGTTCCCAGCCGGATAAAGGATCAGAAGTAGAATACACCCCATACTCATAGGCCACAACAAATTGTCCGTCGTATTCCACCATACCCCTGTATGAGTAAGCTTTGTTCTCCTCCAGGTCTCCGGAGACCACTTCAGGACTTACATCAACAGGAGCGCTATCACAATCTGATATGGCAATTATCTTGGGGACACCGTCCCAATCTTGTGAAGACATTTTCAGGTTCATAGTACCCGCGTAAAGTACTCCTTCGTAATTGTACATTTTGCGGAATCCCTGATTTCCCGAGAAATCCCCCACTCCGGTGAAAGGTGTAAGAGGAACAACTTCCCATTCCCCATTCTGGGTTATATTCTTCCGCATTATCTCCACTGTTCCCGGATCCCATGTTTCGGAAGGAGGAAGGCTGTCGCCAAAAATAGAAGGATCCATTGCCGTTCCCAGAGGAGACATAGGACCCAGAAATGCCCCATGAGGGAAATTTCGGTAGGCGCCTACGTACAGATATTCATCCCCATCACACTGCAGAGTGCCCATTGACCATGCGTAGGAATTATTACGAGAGGGTTTTTCAGAATAAGGGGACCCTGGTACCACTGTTCCATCAACAAGACCATCCTTTCCAACCTGGGTCCATCCCGGAGGGATCTCAGCCCAGGCACTGGAGGAAAGGACCATGCCCAAGAGAAAAATCACTATCAGTACAAAACGCATAGATCTGTTCATTTCTTCATACCTCCCATGATGACATGCACTAAGGCAGCCCGGCGGTCATGGGTTGTACCTTTAGACCCGTAGCTTTGCGTCACTGTCTTTTGACAGTTTTGCCATTATCTCTCAAATCTACATTCTTCAGAACAAAAAAGGAGCAATGAAAAATCTTAAGAAACCTTGCACCCCCCCTTTGAGAGCGGGACAAACGAATAAGATCTTAAAAAAACTTTATCCAAATCTTTTAGATATGCATTATAGGAATGAATGATCTATAGGAAAAGTATGTAAAAAGGAATGTAAAAATATGGCGATCGAAAAGAGATTAACGCTATAATCATAAAATTTAGTGAGTAATTATTTAATTTATACTATTAGATGTTTAATATTATTACATAGTGCTTAAACACATGGATGGGACTTTTAGCCATATTTTAATGGGTATTTAGACTCATTTATGATAAAAGTCGAAGGTTAAAAATATTATTCTTGATCTTTTAATTGCAAAAAGGGGGAATAAGTGTGATTTTTTCTCTCTTAGAGATAGTAATTGATCAGCCTGACGGATTAATAAACACGTTCCTGCCGCCATTTTCCGCTGCATCCCTCTGATAAAAGATTTTTGCAGAGAAAATTGTTTCAGACCCAGTCCGGCTATTAAAATCTCTGCCTTCAGACTCGATGTTCTTCCTGTCAGATCTGTGGGATCTTTCAGGTAAAAGGGGGAAAAAGAGGGCCGGGAAATAATTCCCGGCCCTCTTTCATATAAGAAAAGACTATTTCTCGAACACGGCTCCTTTATTTCCTGAAGTAACAAAATCCCTGTACCTGTTGAGAAAAGAACTATCGATCTTCTGTTCCTGTGGTTTCCAGTTCGATCTTCGTCTTTCTATCTCATTATCATCAACAAGAAGATCGATCTTCCTGGAATCAACATCTATTTCTATCATGTCTCCTTCTTCAACGAGAGCAATAGGACCACCGGCAGCAGCTTCCGGGGAGACATGGCCTATTGATGCGCCTCTTGTAGCACCGGAGAAACGCCCATCTGTTATCAGGGCCACCGAGGTATCAAGTCCCATTCCTGCGATACTGGCCGTGGGGCCGAGCATTTCCCTCATTCCGGGACCTCCCTTGGGCCCCTCGTATCTTATGATTATTACATCCCCTTCGTTGATCTTTCCATCCCTTATGGCCTGGGATGCATCTTCCTCACAGTTGAATACTCTTGCAGGCCCCTTATGCTGCATCATTTCTGGCAGAACTGCGGCCTGTTTTACTACACATCCAAGGGGAGCAAGAGTACCTTTCAGAACAGCTATACCACCTTGTGCATGATATGGGTCTTCAACGGGACGTATGACGTTATTATCCTTGACAGACGCTGTTGTAAGGTTTTCTCCAACAGTCATAGTGGTAACAGTTGGAAGATCCCTGTTTATCTTTCCAGCTTCAGCAAGTCTGCTCATTACAGCCTGAACTCCTCCAGCCTTCCAGAGATCCTGAATATGATGTTTACCAGCCGGACTCATACTGCATAGATGGGGAGTTTTCTTACCGATATCATCCATATGATCCAGAGTAAGCTCTATCCCGGCTGCATGAGCGATAGCCGGTAGATGAAGAGCGGTATTGGTGGAACCGCCAAGTGCCATATCAACAGCTACAGCATTTTCAAAAGCTTCAGCCGTGAGAATATCACGAGGTTTAATATCTTTTTCAACCAGGGAAAGGATAATCCTGCCTGCATCCTTTGCTAAACGTTCACGTCCCGCGAACACGGCGGGAATAGTGCCATTTCCCGGCAAAGCAAGACCGAGGGCTTCCATCATGCAGTTCATTGTATTTGCAGTGAACATGCCTGAACAGGAACCGCATGTGGGGCAGGCAAGATCCTCAAGCCGCTTAAGCTCGTTATTGTCAATTTTGCCTGTATTGTATTTCCCGACTGCTTCAAACAGTGAACTGAGATCAATATCAGCAGCTTCATCCGGTCCAGCAAGCATAGGACCGCCGCTTATCACTATAGACGGGATATTGAGATTAGCTGCAGCCATTGCCATTCCCGGAATGATCTTGTCACAATTTGTTACAAGAACAAGACCATCGATTGCATGAGCCCTTGACATAACCTCTATTGAATCCATTATCAACTCCCTGCTCGGAAGAGAAAATTTCATTCCTTCGTGGTTCATGGCAATTCCGTCACAAACTCCGATAACAGGGAATTCCAACGGTAGTCCGCCTCCGGCATAAACACCAGATTTAACAGCCTGGGATATCCTGTTGAGGTGAGTATGTCCTGGAACAATGGAGTTATAGGCGTTAACAACACCTATCCAGGGTCTCTCGATCTCCCAGTCAGTAAACCCATCTGCCTTAAGCAGAGAACGGTGGGGCGCTCTTTCAGGACCTTTTTTCGCCCTGTCACTGATCATTTAATATTCCTCCTTCATTCTTTATAAATGTTTTCCCTTTTACATAACTACATTATGCCTCCCCAGAAGATCTGAGGAAGTATCAATGTAATGGAAGGCAAATAAGTCACTATTAGAAGTACAAATATCAGTACAAGTACCATTGGTATTATAGGTTTACTGATCTCCTCTATACTTAGGCCCGTTATTGCACTGGCAACATAAATATCGATTGCAACGGGAGGAGTCGCCATTCCTATGGCCAATCCTATGGATATCAGAACCCCGAAATGGATAAGGTTACCTCCGAGCTGTGCAATAGTCGGAAGAAAAATAGGTGTAAGTATTATAAGAGCAGATGCCGTCTCCATGAACATTCCAGAGATCAGTACTATCACCATTATCATAAAGTAGATCATTATGCTGTTACCACCTGCCAGGCCTATAAGAGTACTGGCAACTGCCTCAGGTACCTGGTAAAAAGCAAGACCCCATCCAAAGAGTTTTGAAGTAGCTATAATGAACATTATCAGGGAAGAGGTTATTCCTGCTCCCACAACTATTTTATAAAACTTTTTAAAATCAAGGTTTTTATATACAAAGAACGCTACAAAGAAGGAATAGTCCACCGCAATTGCAGCTGCTTCTGAAGGTGTGAACCAACCCGAAAAAATACCTCCAAGAATAATTACCGGCGTCATAAGACCCCATAATGACCTTTTAAACCTTGCCATTTTCTCACTGAAAGAAACTGGATCACTTGCCGGATAGTTTCGTTTTCTGGCTACATAGAGCGCAAGAGTGATGAGTCCGATCCCCATAAGAGCTCCAGGTATAAAGCCGGCCATAAATAGTTTCGCCACAGATTCTCCTGAAATAACCGCATAAAGAACCATGGGGACACTTGGCGGAATAACCACACCAATGGTCCCCGATGCAGCTATAAGGGCAGCTGAAAAATCGACATCATATCCCTTTTCCTCAAGATCAGGCAGCAGTGCAGAGCCTACTGCAGCTGTCGTTGCTGCACCCGAACCTGAAATAGCAGCTATAAACATGGAAGCTACTGTCGATACTATGGATAAACCGCCCTTTATTCTACCCAGAGTAGCCTCTGCAAAGGAAATTATCTTTTCCGATATACCTCCCTTGGCCAGAATATCACCAGCGAGTATGAAGAATGGAACGGCTACGAGAGCAAAAGAGTTGTTGCCCATAAACATCATTTGAGGAACCATCTGAAAGGGCAGATCATTAATTACAAGCACTGAAAAAGCAGAAATACCTATAGCAAGACCTATGGGCATCCCCAACAGCATTAAGAGAAAAAAGATACCTCCAAGAAATGCACCCATTATCAGCGCCTCCTGACTACGTCATAAAGACCATCTAAAAGATGAATAAGTATCACAATGCCCATACCGGGATACATTAGATATATCCAGAACATTGAAAGTCCCATGGCGGGAGTTGTCTGTGAACCTTCACTGATCATCATAACCACTCCGTACCATGCCATAACCGCAAAAAAGATTATTCCCAGGATCTGCACAAAAAGGGCGATAAGCTTGTTAAGAACACGAGGCAGTTTATTGACAAAAAAAGTGATCGCTATATGGCTGCCTCTTTTAAAAGCTATTGAAGCACCTACAAGTGAGGAAAAAACAAGCATAAAACGCGTAAGCTCCTCAGACCAGATCAGAGCCTCAAAAAAGAATCTGCATATTATCTGCAGCGTTGTAAGAAGTATCATCCCTACTATGAGAATGAAGAGCAAAACTTCACTGTACTTGTTGATCCTGTCGCTTAAACCCCGCAGGGGCGATCCAGAAGGACCGCTCCCTGCTGATCTGGTTCCTGTCATAGTTATCACTTTTATTCAGCTTTTGTTTCTGCTATGGCCTCAAGAAGATCTTCGCCGAACTGTGAACCGTATTCGTCATAAACCGGCTGTACAGCCTCTCTGAAAGCAGCGAGGTCTGGATCTTCTACTACATTCATACCCTGGTCCTTAAGGAATGCAAGCCATTCTTCAGCTTTGTCGTTATCATATTTTCTATTTGCTTCGGCCGCAAGCTGAGCAGCTTCCTGAACCACTTCCTGCTGTTCGGGAGTAAGTTTATCCCATGAGCGCATACTCATCATGACAACATTGGGAGCATAAGCATGTCTTGTCAGGGAAAGATATTCCTGGCTCTCGTAGAGTTTGAAGGCAACGATAACGTTAAGAGGGTTTTCCTGACCATCAATTGTCTTCTGCTGAAGTGCAGTAAGAGCCTCAGTCCAGGCCATTGGAACCGCATTAGCACCTAGGGTCTTGAAAGTTTTAACATAGATCGGATTCTGCATGAGGCGGACTTTCAGCCCCTCAACATCTGCCGGAGTTTTCACAGCACGTTTACTGTTGGTAAGATTACGGAAACCTCTTTCACCGTAGGCCAGACCTTTCCATCCCTGATCTTCCAATTTTCCGAGAAGTGTTTTTCCCACAGGTCCATCAAGAACAGCATAAGCATGGGAAGGACTTCTGAAAAGGAATGGGAGATCAAAAACTCCAAATTCCGGGATGAAGTTTATGATAGGTCCACTCGTTATGATACCTGCATCCACGACACCCATTTTCATGCCTTCAAGGAGAGCTCTTTCATCTCCAAGTTTTGCATTCGGGAAAATAGTTACGGTAACATCTCCATCAGTCTTTTCTTCAACGATTTCCTTGAATTTCAGTGCGCAAACGTGAAAGGCATCTTTTTCATTGACAACATGTGCGATCTTGATATTCGTGCCTTTCGCCATCGCAACAGGCGCAACAAGGGCAACTGACAGACATACTGCTAATAAAACGATAAGTGCTTTTTTCATAAAAAAACCTCCCTGCAATATTTTGGTACTACCTTGGTACTACCAAAGTCTATAGAATTATAGTATTATAACAACAGAATTACAAGAGTCCTTTACATTTATCTCCGATCATAGTTGAGGGAAAGGTTGGATACTTTTTGAAAAACCGAAGACAGAAATTGTCAGAGGAAATAGTCGAACGGATCCGAAAAGGGCAAATCGTACAGGACGGGAAGATGCTTCCTGAAAGAGAACTTGCGCAGCATCTTGATGTTAGCAGGAATCTTCTTAGAGAGGCACTGGTCATGCTTGAATGTATGAACCTCATAGAGGTAAGGGGAAGGGAAGGAATATTCGTAAAAGACGGAGATATCCCGAATTTCCATTCCAACCTTGAATCCATAACCCTGTGGCCCGAAAATATGTTGAGAGATCTGATGGAAATGAGAGAGATAGTTGAGATCCCGGCTGCAGGGATCGCATCACAGCGAAGAGATAAAACAGATCTCGCAAGAATGAAACAATGTGTGGAAGAACTTGGAAAGATCTATGAGCATGGCGAAATTGCCTATGGTGATGGAGCAAGATGGGATTCCCTTCTTCACACCGTTATTGTTGAATCTACAAAAAACCCCCTTTTAATAAGGGTTTCGGAAGATCTTGCCCAGGTACTGGAAAAATATATTGGACAAAGCAGAGCACTTGTCTTTTCAAGTGGGAGCTGGCCCAAAATAATCCTTGAACAGCATAGAAGACTTTATGAGGCGATCAAGAATGGCAACAGGTCAGAAGCAGAAGAGATAGCTTCCAGACATATTAATCTTGCAAAGGAAAAATTTGCAGGATAATGCTCGAGAAATGAAGCCGGAATATCATTCCGGCTTCAAAAAGGACAAATTTAAAACCTACAGCTTTAAAATCCTACCTGACCTACGAAAAAAGGCCGTTTTTGTCCATTATCTCAACCATCCAGGAGTAAATAGGTATCATTGCATAGGGATTGAGCGAAAATGTGCAGAACATTCCCATGGCTGCAACAGAATGAAGGATAGAAAGAATACCTCTGTACTCCTCCCTGTGAGCTATCACCCCAAGGGAAACCTCACAAAGGATAAGCGCGGTCACATGGTATATCCAGACATGTTCTATACCGGGCAGATGCGTGTAATGGATCGTCCTCAGAACACAATACACGGACCATATGCCAAGCAAATACATCTGGGAAATAGCGATTACGGCCTGAACTGAAACTGATGCGATCTTTATATGGGTCCTGTTGAGGCTGTCCTGTTCCTGTGATTCATTCTCCCTGAAGGAATCAATTATAGTTCCCACAAAAGGCGTTACGTATCTCGAATATGTACTCGAAACTATCCAGGCCCATACCAACATTGGTAAAACAAACTTCAAATAAATCAAGAAAGATTTCCCCCCCTGTAAAATAAAGACATATTCCCTATTTTATTCTAACAAAAGATCTGAAAAATATTTCATATACTCTGAAGATTCATTTCTGAAAAAGAACAAAGTTCGAACCAGAACATATATACGATAAACGATCTCTCAAATTGCACAGGATTAGAACTCATTAAAAAAAGGAAGATCAATTGATCCTCCTTCTTTCAGACCTTTATATTTTATGATCATGTGTTCAAGATATGGGAAGTTCCTTTGTATGTCCTTCTTCGTCAGTAAAACGTGCTATCAGCATATTTTCTTTTCCTGTGACCAGTTCTCTGAAATGAGAGCACTTGCCCTCTATTTTGTACTCTCTTGCATCCCCTCTTGTACAGGCATCAAGTTTTTCTCTGCACATCGGGCAATTAAAGGAAATGCATCTGTCTCCAACAGCAGATAGATCCACAGGTACTTCTTCTCCGAAATCATTTGCGAATATAACAATGTTCTCTAATTCGTCGACCCTTTCAAAATGATCGCACCCCTGCTTAACATTACCTGGACCACTTCCCTGACTGATATTCCCACATATGGGGCATTCAACTTTAAGATACCTTCTCATATCTGATCCCCCCTATCAAAAAAGCTTACCCCCGGATTGTTTTTCCCTTACCTTTGGATTTAGTATATCACGCTGCTAAATCACCGCAAGAGAGACCGACGCTAAAGGCTGAAATTAGAGAGAAATTATTCATATGATCTTACCAGTATCAGATCTATCCTTAAGAGAAAGATCTATTATGTGATCAAGAAAAGATGAAAAAGAATATCCTGCAGCTTTTGCTGCTTTTGGTACCAGGCTGGTACCTGTCATTCCAGGAACTGTATTAACTTCGAGTATGAAAGGATTACCATGAGCATCAAGACGAATATCCACTCTGGCATATACACTGCAGCCAAGTGCCGAGAATGCAGCATTCGAAGCATTTTCAACAACCCTGAGAATATCCGGGGAAAGATCAGCTGGAGCGTTATATCTGCTTTTTCCCGATGTATACTTTGCTTCATAGGAATAAAAGCCACCTGCCGGTATGATCTCAACCACGGGCAGACTTCTATTTTCTAAACCATCACCTACAACAGTCACTGTCAATTCCCTGCCTGGAATATATTTTTCCACCAGAACAGAATCATCATAATAGAATGCCTTTGAAAGTGCATTCCGGAAAGATTTCTCGTCATTAGCGTCTATGATCGATATCCCTATGGTACTTCCGCAGGAATTGGGTTTAACTACTATCTTTGCTTCTCCATCAAATCCAAGGCCTGAAAGGTCAGGAATGCCTTCTCGTTTTCTCAAAAGAATGGCAGGAGGAACCGGAACATTATATGCCTGAAAAAGAATTTTACTTCTCCATTTGTCCATTGCCATGCTGCAGGCAGAGCATGGAGAACCCGAGAAAGGAATATCCGCGCCCTCAAGTACAGCCTGGATCCTTCCATCTTCGCCCCAGTCACCGTGAAGTGCTATAAAAAAGATATCTGCCTCATAGTTATGAAGGTTTTTTATGAGTTCACTCATACTTGGAACTTCCCAGAGGATCACACTGTGTCCGCCCTCCCGTAATGCTTCTCCAACCTCTCTTCCACTCCTGATGGAAACATCTCTTTCACAACCATCTCCACCATATACAACTACAATCTTCATTAGCGAATATCCGCACCATTCATGATAGTTTTCCCGGAGAATCGAATATCTACCGGGATGAAAAATAAAGCCAGTGGCAATTATACCACTGGCTTGCAAGAGAATATTTAAAAAATTACATAGTTTAAACTAAAAATTCTTTTTCCACCTTAAGAACGGATGGATAACTCCGTAAAAAGCAGTTACATCCTGAGACTTACTCAGATAGGCCCAATTCTGATTACCATAATCGAAATGCCACCACTCTTCAGGATAATTTGTAAATCCTGCATTGATCATAGTGTGATAGAGAATCCGCCTGTTTTCAAGGGCTGAACTTTCTCTTTCATTCAGGTCTATGCCTTCTGCAAGTTTTTTTTCGTAATAACACGTTTGGGACGTCTCTGAAGTTTGATCAAATATTGTCCCCATTTCGAGAAACAATCCTCTCTGGTCAACCATGGATATATCAACCGCACCACCAGTAATGTGAGGAGATGGACAGGAGGATACACTCGACGGATGCGCCACGAATCTTGCTGTCAAGTCCTCGAGTTCCTTAGCTTTAACACCTGGACACTTACTTTTCAATTCTTCCCTGTAAGATACAAACAGAGACTCCTGAACTTTTTCCGGCCTCCAGGCATCCATAATAACAATTTTAAAAATATCCGGCAGATCTTCCGCTGCTTCATGGAGCCGAACAAACGCGCCCTTCCTTAGGAAACATTCGGGTAAAGCCCCATCGATCCCCTGAAGAAAATACTGGGGACTTACTGTCAACTTCCCTCCAGTCAAGCTTGTCTGGACTAAGGGTTCCCCTGATTCCTCGATCCTTAAAGACCTGACCTGCTCCCAGTTCCATGAATTACACTCAGGTATCGGTTTATTTCTGAAACTTTCCATCTTATTCTTCAACCAGGAAAACCTCCTGTGTTACAGATTAAGAAGTCCGGGTATAAAAGTACATATTACGGGAAAGGTTATAAGTATGAGAAGAACGATCATAGCTACACCTATGAACGGCCATATTACCCTGAATACATCTCCTAGTTTTACTTTGCCGACAGCAGCCACAATGTAGTTACACGCACCCATGGGTGGAGTTATTAGCGCAATAGTAACGTTAAGGGTCATTACAATACCGAAATGGAAAGGATTAATTCCTGCCTTAATGGCTAAAGGCGCAAAGATCGGAGTAAGAAGTGTCAGGGTTGAAACCTCTTCCATGAACATACCCACCGGAAAGATTATCGCACTCAGGACAACCATGAGAAGCCATGGTGTCTCGATAAGACCTGATTGAATTATAATTGCCGCAAATTTCTGGGGGATCTGCTCCCATTTGAGAAGCCACCCTATTACTGTAGCTGCACCCATGATAAGAAATATCGAGCTGGTAAGTCTTACTGTCTCATATATGGATTCGGCGAGAGATCTGAGACTAAGCTGTCTTGTATATAAGAAACCTGCCACAAGACAGTAAGCTGAACCTAAAGCGCCTGACTCTGTAGGAGTTACTACCCCGGTTACTATTCCTCCAATTATTATTACTGGTGCAACAAGAGCAACTCCGGATCTCAGAAGGATTTTTCCTGCCTGTTGTCTTGCTTCCCTGAAATCTGAAACTGGGACATCATATTTTCTGGAAAAATACCAGTTCATGATCATGAAGGCCAGCCCAAGGACAAGTCCAGGTAACAATCCTGCTGCAAAAAGCCCTCCAATGGAAGTATTTGTCATGGTGGCATAAATGATCATAAAGATACTTGGAGGTATTATGGGACCGATCAGCGAACTACTGGCAGTAAGACCTGCAGAATATGAAGGAGGAAACCCTTCCTTTACCATAGCGGGAATAAGAATGGAGCCCAGTGCAGATGCATCAGCCGCAGCAGATCCATTCACCCCTGCAAGGATAATTCCTCCCACTACATTCACATAACCGAGACCCCCCCTTACCGACCCAACTATCAACCTGCTGAAATCAAGCATACGGTCAGTAAGACCGGATCTGTTCATAAGGATCCCTGCAAAAATGAAAAAAGGGATCGCCATAAGGGAGAAAATATCCATACCACCATAAAACTGCTGAGCCATAACACCAAGGATGGACCAGTCCCCAAGGATCGCTATTCCAATAAAAGAGCTTGTAAGAAGAGAAAGATAAAGAGGAACACCAAGGATCATCAGGGTAAAGAAAGAAAGCAGCATTGTTATGCCCATATCTATTTCCAGCCCCCTTTCCCTTCCAGTAGATTCTTCAGAATATATATTGCCAGAAGAAGTCCGAAACCCAGAGGAACAGCTAAAAGCGGTATCGTTTTCGGAACATGGAGTGCCATGGTATGCATTTCCCAAACACTGATCGCGTTGACAGTTCCAAGATATATCATTAAAGAAAGGATAGACACTGTGAGAAGCAGTCTGAAAACATAGACCACCTTTCGCAAAGCCGGAGGAAACCTGTGTACTACAAAATCGATGACCATATGGTCACCATGATAGTAGGCTCCTCCAGCAGCCATAAGCACGAGCCAGACAAGTGAAAAGCGGGCAAGCTCTTCAGTCCATATTATTGAGTTTTTGAGAACATACCTGCAGAAAATACCCAATAAAACATCTGCAATATTAATAACAAGAAGCGCCCCGGCGGTCCATGCGCTGAGGCGCTCAAGAAATCTCAGGGTATGTTCAGTCCTGCCCTGAAGATTGTTCAATTTTACTTTCCTCCTGCTTCCCTGTTCGCTTTCGAGGCACATTCAAGGGCAAGTTCTACCCATTCGCCGCCAATCTTCTCCTGAAGCCAGTCTATATATGCAGGCTGACCTTTTGACCTGAACTTCTCCATTTCACTCTCATTGGGAGAATAGGCCTCCATACCATTATCTACAAGAAACTTAATATCCTCCTTATCCTGTTTTTCCATTACCTGCCTGTTAATACCGTTAGCCTCTGCAGATGCCTCGAATATGGCATTTCTGTTGTCTTCAGACATTTCGTCCATTACATCTCCATTGATAACAAGGAACTGGTCCGAATACTGGATGTTGGCAAGAGTAAGATATTTCTGAACTTCGTAAAGGCTTCCCATTTTGATATACATGGCAGGATTCATCTGACCATCAACAACTCCTGTTTTCAGGGCCATGTAAAGCTCAGTCCAGGGGATAGGAGTACCACTTGCTCCAAAAGATTTGTACAGTGCTATCTGATCCTCAGCCATACCACGGAATTTTAAACCTTCAAAATCCGAAGGAACACGGATCTCCTTTTTAGAGTTAGTAAAAGCAAGGAAACCCCCTTCTTCAACTACCTCGACCAGATAAGCGCCAGTCCTTTCCTTGAATTCATCCCTGGCCTTACTGATAAAAGCACTGGAATCGAAAAATATGTGAGCTGCTTTATAGCTGTCAAAAAGAAAGGGTATGTTACTTGCATACATTTCGGGGAAGAGAGGAGCAATACCAGCATATGATGCAACATTTATTATTGGCTGATTCATTCCTGATTTCATAAGAAGCTGCATTCTTTCCTCTTCGTTGCCCAACTGACTGTCAGGGAACAGCCTTACCAGGACCTCGCCATCTGTTTTTGCTTCAACTGCTTTTTTGAAATTACTTGCAAAAAGATGAACAGCATTGTTGTCTGGATCAGCTGGACCATTATATGACATTTTAAGCTCAAGAGCCGCCTCTGAAACTGAAAAACACGAAAAAAGCAGTATCAGAACAATCGCAGGAACTCCCAAAAACCAACCTGACTTAAACATCTTCACATTTATCACTCCCCGTTTTAATTATGGATCAAACCTGGACTTATATGAAATGTTTAACAGTTTAACCCCTTACAGAAATAGTAAGTAACCCTCCCATTATTGTCAAACAGGGATCCATATTAAAAAACGTCCAATTATCTTAAAAGATCCCGCTTAAAAAACAGATCATTAAAGACCCATTCACCGTAAAGGTTTTCGCTAAGAAGTTTTTATATATCGGAAAAATGATCAGCCATTGGTAAAAAATAGTTATATTCACTACTTTGATTTACCTGTTCTTGATCAAACAACGCTCCGTTGTAATAATGTAGTAAAATGTTATCAGGCTCGAAATATAACAGATACCTGAAAGGATATGACTTTATGTATCACCCCATAAGTGATTACGGGATCATAGGAGATCTATATACGGTCGCCCTGATAAACAGGACAGGCTCTATGGAGTGGTTATGCCTTCCCTTTCTGGATTCCCCAGGCGTTTTTGGACCTCTCCTCAATTATGAGAGGATTTTCATCATGGAATCCGTTAAGACACTTAAAATATCTTATAGTGATTATGACTGGAGGTTGAACAGGTATGAAGAATAATGATCCTGATAAGATCATTGAAAGAACTTCCTTCGGTGAAATAGTCGTAAACGGGGAAAAATATGAAAAGGACATTTACATCAATATTTCCGGGAAGATCAGGAAAAGAAAGAAAAAACTTTCCAAAAAGAGATGCGGTACTTCCCATATTATTTCACTGGAAGAGGCAGAATATGTCTATGAAAAGGGATTGGAAGAACTGATAATTGGAACAGGCCAGGAAGGGCTGGTAACACTTTCACCGGAAGCCAGAAGTTTTTTCAGTGATATGGGCTGCAATGTAATGATGTCACCGACATGAAAGGCCATAGAGACATATAATAATTCCAAAAAAGTTAAAGCAGGACTCTTCCATATTACATGTTGAAAAAGGGTGCGGTATATATACCGCACCCTTTTTCAACAATCTGGCTATTTTGAGAAAAGATCATAAAGAACTAAAAGACCTTTTATGTTTTTTTTCTTCAGCGTTAAGTTCCTGCAAAACCTGCACATAACGGCTTTCCCACTCCCCATTTTGCATCAAAAGCGCCTCTTCATGGGTCTCGAGGAACTTTTTTTCTTCAAGAAGATATCGTATTCTATCCAAAATTCCTCACTCCCCTGCCTTAAAAATATTTGAAACGCTATATGAAAAAGGGATATATCTTACACAGGAGTATATCGATCCTTCCTGAATTACACTTTCAGGAACTTGATTATAATACTTCACGAGCATAAAACTCAATACTAAAATCAATTGGAAGCCTGATTATAATGTATAATCACTCATCATCTTTAAGATATCTGTTTATGATCCATGTCCCACCATAATCCCGGGCTGACAAGGGCAACACAACAAACTTAAGGCCCTGGTAATTCCGGGTTAACAGTCAGTTCGATCCGTCCTGAAATACTGGTTGTTATATTATCAGCGAATCTGCACCGCTTTTTTGACTTTTTCCAGACTTTCCTCTGTCAGACCAAGTAGGGGACCGATCTCTTCCAGCTGAGGAAATGCTCCCCAACCTGCCAGAAAACCGTTGACCCTTGCAACTGCAGTTGAATTTATTAGATCATTATCATCAGGATAGTATTTTTTGAATTCTTCCAGTATGGCAGAATGCATTTTTAAACTGTATTTCTGATGATAATTTTCCGCCATATAGAATACTTTAAATGGGGTTACAAGAGTCTGTATCTTTTTTGAGTTTTCTTTTTCCCATTTCTCTATTGATCTCAATATTTCTGATTCTTGCAGATCATCGTGGGAAAATATGATGGACATATATTGTTTTGACCAGGTTTTTCTTGAAGGGTCATGACTTTTCCAGAAAATATCAAGAAGCTCACTGTAAGATATTTTCTTTGGGTCAAAATCTATCTGTATGGTCTCCGTATGATCTCCAAGTTCATAATAAGTAGGATTCTCTTTCGATCCTCCCGAATAACCAACTCTTGTTCTTATAACACCCGGGATGATACCAAACCTGGCATCAGGACCCCAGAATCAGCCAAGGGCAAAAGTAGCGGTTTCGTAATTATCGGGGATATTTTTGTCAATAGGCGGAACCAGTTGTGTCTTAACATCTGAATACTCCACAGAACATGCCTCCCTTTGCGGAAATATATGGAATACCAAAAAGAGAATAACTAAAACGACAGTTAGGTTTGTGAATATTTTATCGATACTCATAATATTTTACACCTCACAGGAAAATTATGAAAATCCTGTTGAACTAATAGACCTTTTTCTGTTTACTTTATCATTATATATCATCTCTCATAGTGGATATATATCAAATAAAAGGTTAAGATTACCCGGAAAACAGGGAGGAGATAAAATGCCTGTAAGTGACAATGTAATTTCGGATCAGATAAAGGAACTGAAAGATTTCCGCAACTGGCAGAACAGACCTGAAATATCCTTTCTGCCAAAGATAGTGGATGAAGGTGAAAAGATCTCAGCTATCACTGTAGGACTGTATATTGAATCAAAATGGCTCCTGACTCTCACTGACAGAAGGATCATCCTCATTCACAGGAAATTTTTAGAAGCATTGAGCGATGAAATATTATTAAAAGATATCTGTTCATTAACTTTAAAAAAAGGCCTTTTATTCTCTAGGATGGACATTTTAGCTAAAGATGACAGAGAATTAACTATCGAATCAATTATGAAAAAAGATGCAGACAAGATAATGGAGATCATTATATCAGAATGGCCAGACATCAAGATATCCTGAATCCCTGTATTTTATCCGCAACTTGAAATACATGGATCAAACACTTATACCAAGAAGGTCACCTATCTGCAGAAAAATATCGTAAATTTTACTGTCTACCCTGATATCAGTTTCACGGCTTTTACCCAGGATAATGTGCTTTATCTCGAAATAGAGATTTTGTGAATACCAGAGGTCAGGCTGGATAGAAGTATCTCTTAAAAATAGAAGAAAATCCCTCAAGGTCATCATTTTAACTATATCCTCCGAATTTTCCTTGAGTTCTTCCATTTTTTTATCAAGCCATTTAAGGGCCTCTGATGAAAATGCGGCTTTATCGAGGTCTATATCCCAACTCTCAGCTTTGACAATATCTGACCTGATCTTTTCAATATCAGGCAGTTCTTTTGCTAATTCCTTCTGTAGATCAGAATTTATAACTATCTCCGCTGATTTGAGAAATTCCGTCGGTACCGGCATGCCTTCAGCTGAGATAAAATTCATGAACATGTGATCATTTTCGAGAACATCTCCCAGAAAAGCATCGATCTTTTCAAGATCACCCCTGAGAAGAGTCTTGACTATCTCTTTCTGTTCATGTCTGAAAACATGACTGAGATTATAAAAATGATCCCCGAAATAACTTTCCGCAATATTTATCATTGAACTCATATCTCCATGTTCAAAAGTTCTTGTCATACTGTTAAACATAGATTCAGAGTCATTATCGGAGAGTGTATCAGAAACGGAACATAATACGTTGTGCCCTCCTAATCTCAGAGAGCAAAAGGAAAATTTACGTTCCTCAAGGGTTATACTGGAAATAACACTGAACTTTCCTATTCGTGCGATTCTGCCATCTTTACCAAGATCGACCATTTTAAGTATTTTAATTTCGTAGCAGTAAGATGGAATTGTATGTATATCCTTCGTAAAAAGGAATAAAACAGCGGTATGAGCAGCCACTCTGTAAAAATCATAGGAAAAAGGCTTGACATGTTCATTGTAAATATTCCTGCCATTCCCAAATTTATTTATGTTACTCTCAGCCTTTTCAAGGCGCATTAGAAATTCGTCCTCGAGTTCAAGTCCTTTAAGATCATATGCATACTCCATAGCCTGGCAGGCATAGCGAAGGATCTGCAAAGTCTCAATACCCGAAATATCATCAAAAAACCATCCGCAGCTTGTAAACATAAGCATGGACCTGTACTGCATCTCAAGAGACTTAAAGATCCTGACCTTGCCATCATGATCCAGATCCCTTGATAAATTATCTTTAAGAAATCTGGCCATATTCTCTGGATTCCTACGGAGAATTGTCATTATATAATTATCCCGGGCTCCCCATGGATCTTCCATTAACCCTTTCGAGGTCTCTTCATAGATCTCAGCCAGTTTATCCCTCAGCCAGTCAAGGCTTTCCCGGAGATGTTTCCTCCAGGCCTGGTTCCATGAAGGATTCATTCCAGTGGAACATCCGCAATGATCCTTCCATCGAGCTACCCCGTGTACACAACTCCAGGAAGAATTTTCTACGATGGCAACCTTATCCCTTGGAGGATATTTAGAAAGAAATTCTCCAAAGACGGTCAGGTCCGCTTCCTCGCTCTCCTTGATTCTCTCTACAGCATATGCAAGTGCCATGTCCCCATATTTATGGTGATGACCGAACGTCTCTCCATCCGCAGCTATGGATACCAGAACAGGTTCGCTTCCATACTGCCCCATGGAAATTAACCGCTCTGCCATTTTCTGGCCATTGTCAAGCAATTTCCCGAATGCAACATCCTGTGAGACTGCACCGTCATAGAAAAATATGGTTATGCTGTTGCCTGAAGGAAGATCACATATGTACGGCTTTTCTGAATCGACCTTTCCTCCTGCAACATCACTCCAGCGTGAAGAATCTTCACTCAGGACTTTATCTGCCTGCCCTGGAGAAAGGACTGTAAATCCTAAACCATGATCAGCAAGGACCTCCAGAGTTTCAATATCAACAGCAGCTTCCGGAAGCCACATCCCTTCAGGTTCTCTTCCAAACCTGAAGTTAAAGTCTCTTATTCCCCATTTGATCTGGGTAGTTTTATCTTTTATGGAGGCAAGAGGCATTATCATATGATTATAAGCCTGAGCTATGGCGGGGCCATGACCGGAAAAGTTCCTGGAACCTTCAAAGTCAGCTTTAAGGATAGCTTCATATATCCTGATATTATTTTTTTCAAGCCACGAAAGAAGAGTGGGACCAAAATTGAAACTTATATGCGAATAATTATTAACCACCCTGACTATTCTGCCTCTTTTGTCAAGAAGTCGGGCAGCCGTGTTTGGAGCATAGCACTCCGCTGTTATTCTTTCATTCCAATTGGAAAAAGGAGACGCAGATCTCTGTATTTCTATCCCCTCTAACCAGGGATTTTCCCTGGGAGGCTGGTAAAAATGACCGTGTATACATATTTTTGTTAAATTATTCATATTTATTCCCATCTTCCTGTCAAAAAAGTACTTTCCTGTAATTATATCAGGAACTTGTAGCTGCTCATTTTCAAGCTGTAATTTGTTCATTGGGTTAAGAAATGTTAGTGTAAAATATATCTATAAACGATTTACAGGAGGTAATGATGTTCACTGAACGAAAAAGCGGAATATTAATGCCTGTAGCTTCTCTCCCCTCCCGCTGGGGTATCGGTGATTTTGGATCAGAAGCAGGTGCATTTGTCGATTTTCTCAAACGGTCCTGCCAGAAATACTGGCAGATCCTTCCTCTTTCTGTAACCGATCCTGCAATAGGCAATTCTCCATATAACAGCCCATCGGCATTTGCGATAAACCCTCTGTACATAAACCCGGAACTCCTTTTTCAGGACGGGCTTCTTGACCAGGATAACATTGAACCGTTCAATGACACCCCGGTCGGAAGAATAGATTACGAACAAGTGGGAAAGATCAAAAACAATTTGAATACCATTGCTTATGAAAAGTTCAAAAGAGAAGGCCGGGATACATCCACTATATTTAAGGATTTCTGTGAAAAAAATGATTACTGGCTTGACGACTACTGCCTGTTTTATTCGATAAAACAAAAGCTGAATTTACAAACGTGGATACAATGGCCAGTTGAGTTGAGAGACAGAGATGAAAATGCCCTATCAAAAGCCCGGGAGGAGCTTTCGGATACGATACTTTTTCAGAAGTTCGTCCAGTTCACGGCAGATACTCAATGGCAGTCTATCAGGAAATTATGTCAGCAGGAAGGAATCGGACTGATTGGAGATATCCCCATATATGTTAGCCTTGACAGTTCAGATGTGTGGAGCAACCGAAGGCTTTATCAGCTCGACAGGAACGGCTCCCCCATCGAAGTAAGCGGGGTCCCGCCGGATTATTTCAGCGCAACCGGGCAGCTCTGGGGCAATCCCCTTTATGACTGGGAAAGAATGGAACAGGAAGATTTTGACTGGTGGAAACAGCGGATATACCGGAATCTTGATCTTTGTGACATCATAAGAATAGACCATTTCAGAGGGCTGGTCCAATACTGGGCAGTACCCTCAGAAAACGATAATGCCCTTGATGGCAGATGGCGCGATGTACCAGTAAGAAAACTTTTCCGGTCAATGGCTGATCGCTTCGGGGACCTCCCCCTGATCGCAGAAAACCTGGGGATCATTACAGAAGATGTAACAGAAGTCATGGAATATCTGGGATTACCGGGCATGCTTGTGCTTCAATTCGCCTTCAGTGAGGATTTTCCCACCAACCCGTACGCGCCTCATAACCACACCCGTAATAATCTCGTTTATACCGGAACACATGATAATACGACAGTGAAGGGATGGTTTAAAGAAGAATCTACAGAATCAGCCAAAAACATTCTTTCCAGATATACAGGAAAGGATATTACCGAAGAAAATGCTGCTATTGAAATGATCCGGATGGCACTTCAATCAGTAGCGCATACATCAATTATTCCATTACAGGATATTCTTAATCTTGACGGAAACGCCAGGATAAATACCCCCTCAAGACGTTTTCAAAACTGGGAATGGCGCCTTGAAGACGATCTCATGAACGATAATATAATAGAAAGATTGAGAGAAATGACACTTCTTGCAGGACGATAAAACTGACAAGGATAAAACGAGAGAGAGATCTGCATACAGACAGAAGAAATGGAGAGATGGTTAGATGTCAAGAATCAAATATAATGAAAATCCTGTAACTAATTTCAGAGATGTAACAGAATCCAGTCCCATGTTCAGATCTATAGCATATTTTTCAATGGAAATAGGTATGAGGCCTGACATCCCTACTTATTCAGGAGGGCTCGGCATCCTTGCTGGAGATATTCTCAAGAGCAGTGCGGACCTTGGTGTACCGGTAATAGCAGTAACCCTGATGTATCACAAGGGTTACTTTGAACAATCCATAGATGATAGCGGATGGCAGAAAGAATCAGAAAAGAAATGGGACCCTTCATCATTTATGACCCTGCTCCCTTTCGATATCCAGTTAACTCTCGAACAACGCAAGGTAACTGTAAAGGTATGGTGCTATGAGATCGAGGGTTTCGATGGTTTTACAGTACCTGTCTATTTCCTCGATACCGATACGGAAGAAAACTCCCCGGAGGACAGAAAACTTTCATGGCATTTATATGGAGGGGATGAAAAATACAGACTTCAGCAGGAACTTCTTCTGGGACTTGGCGGCGTGAGAATGTTGAGAGCTATGGGATATCATAATATATGCCGTTTCCACCTTAACGAAGGACATGCAGCCTTTCTTGTCCTTGAAATGTTGCGAGAGGAAGGTTACGCAAATTATTCAAGGATCAAACAAAAGGGGGTCTTTACCACTCATACCCCTGTTGCTGCAGGCCATGACAGGTTCAGTTATGAACTTGTCGAAAATGTAATGAGCGCAAACATAGCAGCAAAGCTGAAAACCCTTCTCGCAGGAGAAGGTGTATCAATGACAGAACTCGGGATGAAATACTGCAATTATGTTAATGGCGTTTCCCGTAAACATACCGAGATAAGTAAAAAACTTTTTGACAGAGATAATATTGATACAGTAACAAATGGCATACACCACAGAACGTGGGTAGGCGACCCCATGAAAGAACTATTCGACAAATACATCAGCGGCTGGGGAAATGATCCTTCAAGACTTGTACAGGCCATCCACATACCTTCGGAAGAGATCTGGAATGCTCATCAGGTATCCAAAGGAAGACTGTTGGCATATGTAAAGGAAAAAACAGGTAAAGAACTTGAAAAAGATAAACTGACCTTTGGTTTCGCAAGAAGGGCTACGGGATATAAAAGAGCCGCCCTGGTTCTTTCAGATGAGGAGATCCTCAAGCAGGTAGCCGCAGGTAAGATCCAGATCATTTTTGCCGGAAAGGCACATCCCAGGGATGAAAAGGGAAAACAGATCATACAGGAGATATTTGGCACTTCCAAGAGACTTTCAGAAAGCATACCAATAGTCTTCATTGAGAACTACGAAATGGAAATAGCATCAAGAATGGTACAGGGAGTCGACGTCTGGTTAAATACTCCGCTCAGGCCAAGGGAAGCTTCCGGGACAAGCGGAATGAAATGTTCTTTAAACGGCATCATGAATTTTTCTACTCTTGATGGATGGTGGATAGAGGGATGGAAGGAAGATGTAACAGGATGGAGTATCGGTCCTCAGCCAAAGGAAGATCAACTCGTGAATTATGATGAATCAATGGATGCCTCCGACCTTTACAAGAAGATGGCAGAAAAGATCATCCCCGCCTACTATGAAGATAGAAAAAGATGGATAAGTATGATGAAAAACTCGATAGCTCTGAATGCAAGCTATTTTAATACTCACAGGGTTGTAAGAGAATATTGTGAAAAGGCCTATTGTATAAAAATGCGCGGCCTTTGATATCAGTTCTGAAAGGAGATATCCTTATGGAGATTTCCACAAACAACCATATAGAAAAGCTAAAAGTTCTGCATTTAAGTCCTGAGGTCACTCCTCTTTCTAAAGCAGGTGGACTTGCTGATGTGGCTTTTGCACTCCCTTCAGCCCTTGTGGACAGTGGGATCGATGCAAGGATAATAACCTGCGCACATCCCGGAGTTCTTGACAGGGCAAGAGATCTTGGATGGAAAGTTAACTACACCAGGAGGAAACTCAATGTCGCCCTTGACTGGAGGGTAATTTCCTCCAAACTCTGGAAAACATCCAGGGAAGGTGTAACTGTTTACATCCTTGAGAATCCTGATCTATTCAAATATGAAAATATATATCCCGAGAACTTTGAACCTGACGATATTTTCCCCTTCATCTATCTCTCTTTTGCTGCTCTCGAACTCCCGGAACTCATAAAGTGGACACCCCACGTATTCCACTGCCATGACTGGGGTACATCCGCCCTCCCCTCGGCCCTTGAATGGCATCCTTATTATCGCCGGGAAAGAACCATGTACAAAACAGTAACCACTATTCATAACCTGGCACACCAGGGTATCGTTAACCCGGAAATTATCAGAAGTGCAGGTCTCATGGAGGGATTCCATATTGACGGACTCGAATTCTATGGTTCCGCAAATCTTCTCAAGGGTTCTATAAATGCTTCTGACGCAATAACAACCGTCAGCCCCTCCTATTCCAGAGAGATCCAGGAACCGGGCCAGGGAATGGGACTTGACGGTCTGATAAGATCTAAACGAGATAAAATACATGGGATCCTCAACGGAATAGATACAAATTACTGGGATCCATCGAAAGATCCTCTTATCCCGGTCAATTACAGCAAAAAGGATCCTGAAGGAAAAACCATTTGCAGAAAAGAAATGCTTGAGTGTTTCCACTGGGAAGATAATGGGAAACCCTTGATATGCAACATCGGCCGACTTTACAGCCAGAAAGGGATAGATATCCTTTTACCAGCTATCCCAAAATTGATCAGGGAAGGAGCAAGATTTGTTTTCCTTGGGACCGGAGACCAGCACTATGAAAAGAATCTTCTGGAACTTGCAGAACATTTCCCCGATAATATCGGAGTAAAGATAGGATTCAATGAACCTCTTGCCCATCTTATGTATGCAGGATCTGACCTTTTTATAATGCCTTCCCTTTTCGAACCCTGTGGCCTATCCCAGTTAATATCACTGAGATACGGCACAATTCCCATCGTACGCAAAACAGGAGGTCTTGAAGATACTGTAAGGGATTTTGGAAGAGATTATGAGGGATGGGGCTTTATCTTCGAAAAATATGCCACTGAAGACCTTGTTCATGCCGTTCTAAGATCAATAGAATGTTACAGATCCCCTGAATGCTGGAGAAAGATCTTTGAGAGTTCCATAAATCTGGATTTTTCCTGGAAAAGATCTGCAAATGAGTATATTAAGCTTTATAATAATATAGTAACAACATAATATGGTAACGTAGTATATACTGAATCTGCCAGGGGGGATAGAAAATGCGAAACAGAAAACATGGAAGGGTGCTTGGCATAATTCTTGCTGGAGGCAAGGGATCCAGGCTCATGCCTCTTACTCAGTACAGGGCAAAACCGGCGGTTTATTTTGCCGGTAAGTACAGGATCATAGATTTTGCCCTCTCCAACTTTATCAACAGTGGTATTTATTCTAATTATGTTCTCATTCAGTTCAAAAGTCAGTCGCTTACTGAGCATATTGAGAGAAGCTGGCAATTCGGGGGCGCGATGAGAGGCAGAGACCTTTTTGTGACCCTCGCCCCGGCACAGATGTGGAGCGGAGAACACTGGTACAGAGGAACTGCTGATGCAGTTTTCCAGAATCTTCACCTTATAACTGATTATGATGCTGACAAGATCTGTGTTTTTGCAGCTGATCACATCTATAAAATGGATATCAGACAGGTCATCGAATTCCATACCCGGAAAAAAGCTGATATAACTGTGACTGCAAATGTTGTCCCCAGAGAGGAAGCAAGTCAGTTCGGATGCATTGCCGTAAACGAGGAAGGAAGGATCACGGGTTTTCTGGAAAAACCGGAAAATCCTCCTGAAATACCTGGCAAACCTGGATACACATATGTTTCAATGGGTAATTATATATTTGAGAGAGAATGCCTGGAAAGAACCCTGATCGCCGATGCCAACAACCCCTCCAGCAGTCATGATTTCGGTAAAGATATATTCCCTGAATGGATTGACCGTTGCAGAATATACGCTTATGACTTCTCCGAAAATGATCTGCCAGGTAAAGATAAGCCTTATTGGAGAGACGTAGGTACCATTAAAGCTTATTGGCAAACCCATATGGACCTTCTGAAGTTCAATTCCGATATGACACTTTACAACCCGTCTTGGCCTATCAGAACAGTATCCTACGCGGATCCTCCATCGTATTTTTTCCCCGTAAAAGGCAAGAGCTGCTCTGTAACTGCAACTCTTGCATCTGAGGGAAGCCGTGTCTTCGGAGCCGTGGTCCACCAGTCAGTCCTGTCAAGGAACTGTACCATTCATCCTGACAGTGTAGTGGAAGACTGTATAATCGGGCATGATGTTGTTATAGGTGAAGGGTGTAAACTTCGAAAAGTGATAATTGACGGCGGTAATGAAATACCTCCATACACCAATATCGGGTTTGATGAAGATTTTGACAGACAACGCTATTTTGTTGACGAAAAATCCGGTATTGTAGTTATAGGCAAACAGGGAATGAAACTCAGGATAGACAGTGACCTTTCTTCTCTGATGGAAAATAAGGATCTATAAAAATCAGTAGATGGCTTTTCAAAAAATAAGATTTAAAAATTGAGAACAGTAAAAGGGGCTCCCGGGAAATGGGGAGCCCCTGTTGTATTTACTCGAAGATCTTCTTTATGATCTCTTTCTTTATCTTTTCTTCTACATCTTCAGGCTCTTCTTTGGATTCTTCCTTCTGAGTATCCGGGGAGATCTTCTCCTGAACCTGTTCCTGGATGGTTTTATCCGGGGATTTTTCCTTCACCGGTTCTTCCAGGGTCTGTTCTTCCTGAGGTGCTTCTTTTTTCTGAACGTTAATATTTGACACTTTTGGTTTATCAAAGGTCCCTCCGATCTTCAGACTAACATCCCTGAAATCGTCCTTCTTCATCTGGCCGCCAGCACCCTGGAGGGCACCGCTCAGCATGCCGGCCAGATCCCCGGCTGAAGAGATACCTCCCGCAGCTCCTCCCAGAAGGGCGTTTAAGACCCTTATATTCACATTGCCTTTGCACGATAGATCCAGTTTATTCTCAGGTCCAACAGGTCCCATGGCAGAGATGAACCTGTAGAGTGGATCCCCTTCAAAGGCCTTTATCATGGTATCCTCTTTCAGTTCCAGTTTTCCCGTATCCAGATTGAAGGGAGCATATACGGAGGCGAATTTCATGTCTTTCATTCCATGGAGGGCTGCTACCAACTTAATGGCCTTAAATCCGGAGATACTTCCCTCTCCAGTCTTTAGCAATCCTCTGCCCCTGTATTCCAGGCCATCTTTCATCGAACCTGCTATCTTTGCGAAAACATTTGCTTTTCCAGTGATGCGTCCTTCCATATCTGAAACATCCTGCAAAAGTGAATCCACATCGATACCGTTGACCTCCAGGTCTTTATTGAAAGACAGATCGGCCAGATCCAGGTAACCATTTCCTTCTATCTTTCCCCCATACATTAAACCGGAGGCATTGCTTGTTGAAAGCCTGTTCTCCTTTAGATCAAGGGGATATAAAAGATCGGTAAAACGCATTCCCTTCACGGATATCAGGTCAGAAGATGCTTTTCCAGAACCAGTGTTATTCCCCTGCTCAAAGTGACCATTGAACTCAAGGTCAAGATCACCCTTCAAGTCAAGTTGCTTCATCTTGGGAAAACTGGACGTCAAGACTTTAATATCCAAAGCCTTACCTTCAAGCTTCAGATCCGCTGTGCTGGAGACTGGACTCACATCACCTGTAACCTGGAAGCTTCCCTTCCCAACCATTGCACTGAGATCCTGGATCTTCATGTTTTCCATATTCCCCCCGGTCACCAGGGAAAGTTTCTCCACTGTCATTCCTGAAGCAGTCACCTGCGGTGAGGAGAGTTTAAGATCAATGGAGGGATCAGCCACGGTACCTTTTACAGAAAGATCGCCTGTAAAGATACCCTGTACCGGCATTTTGCCAGCCTGTTCTGTGGATAAAGCTGAAAGGTCCAGGTCCTCTCCCCTGGCAGAGATATCCATAGTACTGTTTTCCATGGGATCCTGAAGAACCATTTCGCCTCCCGCGGTAATGGTTCCCTTGCCCAGATTCGCCCGTCCATCGGAAAGGGTAATGTTATCGCCCTTTTTAACGATGTTCATGTTAACGCCGCTCATTCCAATTCCCTGAAGGGCTGCAGATCCGGCGGAAAGGCTTATACTAAGGTCTGAAGGCATTTCTCCAGTGATCTCCTTCAGGAAGGTCTCCGCCTTGAGATCCTGGAAGGAGAAATTGTCCTGTATACTGAGCTTGTTGGAAGACAGTGCCAGCTTGAGAGATGGTTCAGACAGCTTTCCTGTAATGTTCACAGAGGCAGTAAGCTCACCCTTTAATCCATATTCCTTCACCGGTGGATGAAAGCCTTCCAGAAATTCCGAGTCAAGCCCTGCAGCATTAACAATAATATCGCCTTTTCTCTCAGGACTGGATACTTCTGAAATCTTTCCTTCACCTGAAATTTGCGTGTCCCTCCAGGCTGTTTTCAAACTGGAAAAGTTTAGATCATCCTTATGGTATTCAAAGAAAAGAGAGGGATTTGAAAAGGTCTGCTCCATGAGAGCCAGCTTCTGAGACCATATCTTCCCTGATACCAAAGGCTCCGAAAGGCTACCCTGAATTTTGTAGTCAGCATCCAGGCTACCTGCCGGGTCAATATCTGAAAGGGCTGGCAGAACTACCTTCAGCTCTTTCAGGGAAAGTGACCTCAAGCTCCCCTTGATATCTGCCCGGGCATCCCCCGGAAAGTCAGTGACCTTCCCCCCAAGGGAAATCTTTGCTCCCATGAGGGAAGTACTACCCTTAAGATCCACCAGGCCTTTTTTAATATCGGCATTAACATCCGTACCGGAAAGGCTGTAACCCCTGAATGCAAGTTTTTCAGCCTTGAAAGAAATGGATCCTGTGGGTTCATTGATATCGCCCTTGAGGTTAAGGGTAAATTCATTTACCCTTCCCGTCAGATCAGCAAACCGCGGGTCCAATTCACCCAGCTGGGAAAGATCCGCCTCAGAACCCTGAAGATCTACCATTATCCTTCCAGGAGTATCCTCTTCAAAAACAAATGCCAGATGTCCTTCGAGTGGGAATCCCATGAGGAGGGCCTTCATATCCGCAATGTCAAGGCGGTTCTGCTGGTACCTCCAGCGTGCCTCAGCACTTTTCAACGGGATCCCGGCAATTTTTTCTCCCGAAAAAGACAGGGTACCGCTGATATTGGGAGCTTCCCAGGTACCTTCAGCGGTGAAATCAGTGGAAAAAAGCCCTTTGAAATTATCCGGGGCAATACCCGGCCATAGACTTGCCAGCCTTGGAACATCAAGGTTTTCCATCTTTCCCTCAATGGAAAGATCTGGTCTTAGTCCTCCCATGGCAGAAATATTGCCATCTCCCACATTAAGGTCCATTTTCTCAAGGAAAACAGCACCTTCCTTAATATCAACATCCACATCTCCCCTGAGGGGGACATCCTGAATATCAAGATCAATATCAGCATTTATCCTTGTTCTATCGAAAGTCAGTGCAATATCCCTTATCGCAGCCCTGGCAAATGGAGTACCGAAGGAACTGTCCAGAAGCCTCACTTTTTTAACAGGAATCTCTCCTTCGCCCTGACCTGTCTCAATCTTTGAAAGAAGTTGATTCATTCTTTCCACGTTCGAATCAAATCCCTCGATCTCGATAAGGCTTACTGGAGGAGCTCCTGTTATTAAAGCCATGAGGGACACCCCCACATTTATTTTCTCCGCGGTCAGAATTTCCTGCTCCCCGGTGGAAATGGCTACTCCACTTACCTCATAACCTCTGAAGGGATTTCCCCTTACCGAATCCATCCTGATGGTGGAATCCAGCTGCTCTTCCACGGCGGCGGAAACCTCTTTCTTCACCAGGCCGGTTCCCATGTCCATGGTAGATGCGGCAACAGCCAAAACCGCTACTATAACCAGCAGCGAAATTAAAAACCATTTGTTCCTGAAAATGGACATCTTATCACCCTCCTGATACGTTAAAGTCTGTGTTTCAGAATTAATTGTATCACGGACCTTTATGAGGACCATTAAGAATATGTAAAAATTCTCAAATTTAACCTTTTAGTGCTTCTGTAACAATTTCACCCTCAGCAACTATCAGAGTACTCCCCTCAAGAAAAAGTCTTATGGCGCCTTCCTCTTTCTCCCTGGAAATGTGGACCACGTTCAATCCTCCGGGATTGGTAACCTGCACTGGAGTGGAGAGCCCTTCCTGAAAAAAAGATACCAGTGCACTGGCGGAGGAGCCAGTTCCGCAGGATTCTGTGAGATCCTCCACTCCCCTTTCGTAAGTCACTGCATTTATGGAATCATCACCCGTGATCTCCACAAAATTAACATTCGTTCCATTGGGGAAAAGGTCAAGACGGTTTCTAACTGATCTTCCCAGTGCAACCAGGTGCTCCCTTGAAACATTCATGGCTCCGGGAAGAAAGATCACGCAGTGAGGAACCCCAAGCTGAAGAAAGAAATAACCGAATTCCTTCCCCTGGAATTCCAGGCAGCCCTCACTGATACCAACTTCAGGTTTGACGCAGCCCATGTCCAGTTTCACCTGCCGGCCTTCCACGAAAGCATGGATATCTCCAGCCAGGGTTTCAAAGGACATGGAAGCCGGGGCTTTGCCCTTCTCAAAGGCATAACGGGCTATGCACCTGGCTCCGTTGCCGCACATCTCTCCCTCTGAACCATCGCTGTTAAAGAGTCGCATTTTGAAATCTCCCTTATCTGAAGATTCCATTACAAGGATCCCGTCAGCGCCGAGAGACTGCCTTCTTTCGCAGACCTTCAGAGCCAGGGACGAAAGGAAATCACTGCTGAATTGCCCCTCCATGTTCTCCATGACGATAAAATCATTTCCATTACCCTGTATTTTTGTGAATTTCATTTTTCCTTCTCCTTTCAAATTTTCATGGATCTCATACATGGTACAAAGCATATTTTAAAACATCAGAACTTATTCAGTATCTACAGGGAAAAGACAAAAAGTCAAGGGTGAAAGAATCCGTACTGGTACTTTTGTTTTTCCGTCAGTTATTCTGCCAACGTCATTCGATAGGAAAGTAGAGTAAAACGGATCCATCTTTGCCTGCAACTCTTAAGAAAATCATATAGTAATAAACCTTATACTGTAAAAGCCACTTACTGGACTGCCTTTGTGCCACGAAATAGAAGTCAGGTGATACAATAAATTCAGCCAAAGCGCAGGACAAATGACAGTTATGATAACAACTTAAAGGGGAGGTTTTTTTATGACATTTTCACCGAGTATGAATTCAGGGGTTACAGGGGCAAGAAATAGAAGTAAGTATATTTCTCCTCAGTCAGGAATGTGCTCTCTATGTACGGAGGAATGTCCGGGGCCCTGTGAAATCACTCAGGCGGCAGTCCTGGGAAAGAGGACCGTATATCCCACCACTACCGGGGCGAATCAGATCGGATCGGAAAAGGATTATCCCATCGATTTTTCTCATTTCAACATAAACGGTCGTGCCTTTGGTGCCTTAGGGACAGAAGCTGATTATGAACATGCAGAGATATTCAACGTGAACCTGGCTTCCGAATATGGCAGCGACAATAAAGTCAAGCTGGACCTGCCCATTGTATTACCTGCCCTGGTGAAAATGAACTGGCTCGATTATTTTGGCGGGGCTGCTATGGCAGGAGTAACCTGTATGGTAGGAGAAGACGCAAGGAACAAAGACCCGGAACTCGCCATAGAAAACGGTAAAATTACATCATTTCCAATGCTTCAGGAGATCCATGACAGTTTCTATAACTACCACAGGGGACCAGGACAGATGGTTCTTCAGTGCAACGTAGATGACCATCTTATGGGTGTTCCCGAGATAGCCCTTAATAAATATGGCTTCGAGGCCCTGGAATTCAAGTTCGGCCAGGGGGCCAAGGGGACTCAGCCAATGAACAGGATCAAAGATTATGACGAGGCTGTAAAGAAAGTGGAGCGAGGATCCCTTGTTTTTCCCAATCCTCTGGATCCCAAAGTAATAGCCCTCAGGGAAAAGGGCTGCTGTCCCAATTTTTACACCTACGGAAGACTGCCCATGTGGACAGAAGAATCCATGGGAGCTCGGATTTCCGAACTTCGTGCCATGGGAATGAAAAACGTCTATTTCAAGATGGCCGGTTTTGACCCCATTGATGTGGAACGTGTGATCAACATAGCCATAGAGAACAGAGTAGATATGATCACCTTCGACGGCGCTGGGGGCGGCTCAGGCTATAGTCCCGCAAAGATGATGAATGAATGGTCCCTGCCCACAGTTATGCTTGAACAGGAAGTAGTAGATATCTGTTCAAAACTCCAGGACCAGGGCAAGGTCCTTCCCGCAATGGTCATGACCGGTGGACTTATCAGTGAAGACCATTTGTTCAAGTCCCTCGCATACGGAGATGGATTCATTTCTGCCATAGGTGTCTGCCGCGGCGCTATGGCAGCTGCCTCGACAGGCAAGAACGTGGGAGATGCCATAAAGGCAGGGAAAACTCCTGAACTTTTCAAGAAGTTCGGCAATACCATTGATGAAGTTTTCTGTGATCTGGCTGATCTCAGGGGAATCTATGGAAAAGAAGCTGATAAGTTCTCTACCGGAGCCATTGGTGTTTTCTCTTACCTCAATAAACTGGGATGCGGTCTGAGACATTTTTCGGCCCTGAACCGCAAGTTCGACGTGAAATACCTGGATAGAAGCGACCTGATCCCCCTCACCTACTATGCACAGGATCTTATGGATTAAATAAGTTCTTCCAAAGAGACCGGCCTTTCTGGCCGGTCTCTTTTAATTTGAACGTCATATGAATCAGTCTTTTTCCAGACTAAACGGACTCTAAACCTGAATTTTGCGTAATCCATTCCAATAACAATATTCTGTTAAAAACCCGATCCGGCGGACCTGGACTTTTTCAAGGAAAAATAAAAAGGACCCCGAACACATAGGAAGTGTTGGGATCCTCTGGTATTACTGCATTTATGACAAACATTGACTCAAGTTATTTCATCTTTGCTGACAGGAACAATAGCGGTAACACCAGCCACATTGCAATACCTGGTAATGTAGAAATGTTACAGCCATCTGAATTTACATTAATCATGTCATCATCATCAGAAGCGCTGAGCTGGAAATCTGCACTTATTTCATGATCAGCAGATACGTTATGGAAGGTATAGGTGTTACTGGCTTTATCGTAGGAAACAACACCCTCATCTATATAGACTGCCTCTATTACATAGCCTTCATCAGGAATAAGATAAAAGACTTCATCCTCGATTCCGGCTAATGTATGCGCTTCTGTCGGTGAAATGGCACCGCCCTCTGAGCATGTGGCAGTAATCTCATAAACTTCAAGTCCGTCTTCATAGGCACCAATATCGAAACTTACATCATCAGGCCTGGGTGCTCCGCGCTGGTCTGTAGTTGGTGACTCTACAGACGTACCTGCATCTATGGCTGAGCTGCCTTCTCCGAGCGCACAGGTCCAGGTCGGTCCACCGTTGTCAGCCAAGTCCTGCAAATTGGGGTCTGCGGATATAATATCGTTTGAGATCGTACCATTACCGACATCATTGTTCTGGACAACACAGAAACTTAACTTCGGAATGCTTGGACTGAATTCATCAGGATCGATATATATTTCGCCACCATTGCTATCCCAGAATATGCAGTTCGTCACCGTGGGGGAACAAGCATTAAAACTGTACATTCCGCCACCATAATCTGCACTGTTCAAAGAAAAGGTGCAGTTTGTAACAATTGGATTAGAACTTAAATTGTAAAGTCCTCCCCCACACTTAGCCATGTTTCCACTGAATGTGCAGTTTGTAACTACTGGATTGGATCCATCTGAGTTGGCTATTCCGCCACCATAAGAGTCTCCAAAGTTAGAGGAGATTGCATAGTTATTGTAGAAAGTACAACTCGATACTTTAGGACTGGATTGAGAGTTAAAGATGCCGCCACCGTAAGTACTACCAATATCCTCTGCGATGTTGCCGTTGAGGACACAATTAATCACCTCAGGGCTGGAAGAAAAATTGTACATTCCGCCGCCAATCTCTGCATAGTTACCGCTGAAACGACAGTTATCCACGGTTAGATAATCCGACAGGTTGTATATACCTCCGCCGCTACTATGCTCATATTGTTCTGCATCTCCGCTCACGATGGAAATACCAGATATGTCAACCGACTCAGTCGTATCCTCAATATAAAAGACCCTGCATTTTCCACCACCGCTTACAGCAAGCAGATCTGCTCCAGGTCCCTGGATGGTGAGCCCATGATCGATGCTGAGCTGTTCATTCAATGTAATGATTGCCGGGTATTCAAGCTCAAAAGTTATGACATCCTCGCTTGTGGCAGTTTTAATGGCGTACCGAAGAGAACCTTCAACCAAAATATCATCACTGGTTGAAGTAACCGTAAAGGTCTCAGCATAAACCGCTGTCGCTGTACCCGTAAAAGAAATAAATGCGACCAACACAAATACAAACAACATACAAACCGTAAAACGTCGAAACAAAACCATACTGCAAATACTCTTCATATAAAGGACCTCCCCGAAATAGAGTAAAAATATATCTGATATGGAAATCAATTCTCTGCCTGAAAAAGGACAATAATTTGTTCAAATGAAGGGTATATGTTTAACATAATTATTGGGGGAAACTTATATATGATCCTGATTATCGTTATTAATAAAGTTATGTCAAGTTAATTCACCATATGAAAGAGAAACAGTTTTTACGTAGCACATCCTGAAAAAAGCTTTTTGCTTCGCTCAAACTACCCGACAGCCTAAACGGACTCACCTTCCCAAATTCACGCAATCCATTCCAATAACTGAATTGTTTCAAAATCCAGCTCTAATAACCAGAAAAAACTTATGGGGCCAATCCTATTTTAAGTATCGCACCCCAGATTCTCTCTATCCTTTCTGACTGGTAAAATATGAACAAGGTGATAAGAGGATCACCAGTGAAATAGCTAAAAAAACAAAGGGGGCTTAAAGAATGCTCAGGCTTGTGCGCAGAGGTACCAGGTCCATTCTGATATCTACAGGAGAGATCGAGGTCACGGCAGAATGGTTGATGCAGAACTTCAGTTTCAGGGAATACGGATTGACGGAAAGCTTTAATAAGGCGGAACCTTACCAGACTGTGGTGCATCTTTCTCCCACTGCTAGAATGGGGGACATCCAGAGATCCATCCTGATCGAAAGTACTCATGATGAGATCATAGGATCCATGATCAATTCCAAGGCGCTCCCCGAAGACACACATGTAACCATCCTTCCCATGGAGATCATCTTCAGGGTCACCGGTGACAGTGACAGGATAATACAGCAGATATGCAGTGACTTCCATGGAACCATGGGAAATGTCATAGACCTGCACGAGAAAATGTCCAGTAAGGGCGTAGCGGTTATGTTCACTGAAAAACCTCTCAACAGGTCTCTTTCCACGGAGGACCTTTTCCCTGAAATGGTCTATATAGATATGCCTCCGGAACTTTTGTACAGACACCTTCAATGGCGGGCCATGTCATACTTCAATAACGCCCTTGAGGGAAAAGATTGGAACCTTGTGGAAATACGCATATTTGACAGTTACTCAAGATACCAACTCCATTGCCGGAGACTGAGACTTTTCCTGGAAGCCAGTGAAATGGGAATTACTATAGGAGAAGGATGGGGAAAGGATTATGCGCATGTTCTCATGCCCCTGAAAGTCTACACCATGAAAATACTGACCTTTTACGAACCTTATGTCCTTAAAAAAGCCCTAATGGGACTTGAGTACTCGGAACAGGGCAATCGTTTTGCAGACTTTGACCTTTACATGAACAAAAGCAAGATAGGCTGGACAGAACTGTCTGGCGATAAAAAACTGGACAGGTCAGATCGATCCCTGGAATTCAGGAAAGAAGTTATGGGTAATTTACCTGACCTACATAGACATGAGATACTGGAAATTGAGAAACAAATAATTCAAAGCGGTGAAAAGGGCAACATAGAAGATAAAAATTAAGAAGAGAGGCCGGAATATGATCCCCGGCCTCTCTATTTATTTCAGGAGTTGTCTTAAAATCCTCTAAGCTTCTACAGGCTTTGAGAAGAATCTGAATACAAGGCAGGCAACAACAGAAGCAATTAGAATATTGGCTACTGCCGGAAGCTGGAAGGCTACTCCCACATAACCTGCAAGTGCACCAAATGCTGCTGTCAGGGCATATGGGATCTGGCTGTTAACATGGTCGATATGATCGGATCCGGTAAACATTGAAGACATTATAGTTGTATCCGAAATTGGGCTGCAGTGATCTCCCCATACAGCACCGCCGAAAACAGCTCCTATGGTAGGGATCATGAATATCATTGGATCAATACCTGCTGCGACTGATACCTTGAAGACCAGTGGAACAACTATTGGCATCAAAATAGCCATAGTGCCATATGAAGTTCCTGTACAGAAGGAAACAAGTGCTCCGGTGATAAATGTGATTACAGGTATCCAGGAAGGTGCAAGAACATCTCCGGCAATATTGACAAGGTAGGAAGCTGTTCCGACTTCTTTTATTGCAGATCCTATACCCCATGCAAAGACGAGGATTATTGTCCCAACAAAAATAGACATCATCCCTTCCATGTATCCTTTGAAAAGTTTGTCTATCTTTGCCAGTCCCTGGATCTTGTACAGGGCTATCGTAAGGAATACTGCACCAAAAGATCCCCATACAAGGGCTTTTGAACTGCTGCCCATTCCTATAGCCTCTGCCATGGATACCTCTGGCCAACCGCCTGTTACTACAAGCATGGTGAAGATAAGTCCCACAAGGAAAACAATGGGGAGCACAAAGTTAATACCCCTCAGGGGACAATTTTCCTCAGGCAAAGTGGTTTCCTGGGTGTTATTGGCCAGTGGAGTTGCACCCTCTCTGAGAAGCTCCCCGGTCTTCCGGGCTCTTCTTTCTGCCTTGAGCATCGGCCCCATATCTCTTTGTGACATGACCACATATGTAAGAAGGACAAGAGCTACAATGTTATAAAGGATAAAAGGAATAGATTTCAGATATGCTACGTATGGGGAATATTCGATACCAAGATCTGCGAACTGAGTACCTATCTGTCCTACCATGTAAGCTATCCATGAAGATATACCGGCTATACATGCAATTGGAGCAGCGGTACTGTCGACTATGTAGGAAAGTTTTTCCTTTGATATTTTGTACCTGTCTGTTATAGGAGACATAGTTGTACCAACAACAGCAGTATTGACATAGTCTTCGAAGAAAATTATAAAACCTGCGATCTCGGTGAAGAACATTGCTCCTTTTGCACTTGAGATCTTTTTGGTTATCCACTGAATAGCGGCATCTATCCCGCCGCCAACTCTCATCACACCGACCAGTCCACCCATTGTAAGACTGGTGAGGACTATCCTGGCACCCCATGGATCTCCAAGACTGTTCCACAAGGCTTCGACGGCTTTACCGAATCCGGTGATCGGATTCCAGCCCATTAACATGGTCCCGGCAAGCCATATCCCAACAAACAGTGAAGGTATAACCTCCTTTGTAATTATACATAGACCTATTGCCACTATCGGCGGAAGAAGAGAAAGAATACCGAAAGACGGAGCCTCGGATTCCGCCGCGAAGGCAAAACCGGCAAAAAGCATTACAATGAGCATAGAAGAAAACAGGATCAGAATATTTCTTTGCAAAGTTTTTCTGTTGATCATCTCTTTGTCCTCCTTTTAAATTTTTTAAATACTATTGATAACTCAGGTCTATTCTGATAAATGGTCCGGTACGAACTGACCTCTTAAAATATCCTCGTATGTCTGTCTACGGACAATAACCTCGGCAGTATTATCCCCGAGAAGTACTACAGCTGGACGAAGAGCCGCATTGTAATTGCTCGCCATGGAAAAGTTATAAGCTCCCGTATTAAGCACTGCGACTATCTCACCAGGCTTCATACGCGGGAAATCAATATCCCGCACCAGCACGTCCCCCGATTCACAGCATTTGCCTACTATGGTTACCTTTTCATTTTTCTCTTCACCGTATCTCTCTGCATTTACTGCATAGTATTTTGATCCGTACAGGGCAGGTCTCGGATTGTCAGTCATTCCTCCGTCAACACTGATATACTTGACCAGTCCCGGGATCTCCTTCATAAAACCAGCCGTATAAAGGGTTATTCCTGCCTGGGAAATTATCCATCTGCCAGGTTCTATGCTCACAACGGGCACCTTAAGTCCCCTGGCAGTACATTTTTCACTCACTCTCTCCATTACAGGGTCAGTAAATTCAGTTATATCAGGAGATCTGTCACCGGGCATTACAGGTATCCCAAAACCACCGCCTATGTTGACCTCTTCTATTATCTGTCCATGTCTTTCTTTAAGTGAAGAAACCCTGTCAAGAATTACATCTACTGCCATAACATAGGATTCACGCTCATATAGAAGAGAACCAAGATGAAAATGATAACCCCTAAGATTCACCAATTCTGAAGAGACAGCTATTTCCTCAACTGTTTCTATCTCTTCACCAAAAGCAGGAAGGCCAAATTTCGAACCCGCGTGCCCTGTCGAAATATATTTGTGTGTTTTGACATCAATTCCAGGTGATATCCTCAGGAGGATATCCTGCCTGCGGTCATATTTCTCAGCCATCTGAATGACCACTTCAAGTTCCATTGCGTTATCAACCACTATCGTTCCCACGCCGAGCTCCATGGCCATCTCAATTTCAGAGAGAGACTTGTTATTTCCGTGAAGAGAAACCTTATCAAGGGGAAAACCGGCTTCCCTGGCCATTTGCAGTTCTCCTCCTGAAACAACGTCAAGACCCATACCCTCCCTTGCCATGATCCGGCACATTGCGAGAGTCAGAAAAGCTTTGCTTGCATAATGAGCTTTCGTACCAGGATATTTTTTTAGAAAACCTTCTCTTATGCGCTCACATTTTTCCTTTATAGCCGTTTCTGAAAGAACATAAAGAGGAGTCCCGAATTTGCGGGCAAGCTCAACTGTATCCCAACCGTAAAAAATAAAATGGTCCTTCGATGTCATACTTATACCCCTTCCATAATTACAACGATCCATAAAAAAAGACCCATCCCCTGAAGGGACGAGTCTGATATAAGCTCGCGGTACCACCCTGCTTGGACATTCCTTTCGAATATCCCGCTCCTGTCCTTTAACGGCGAAACTCACCGGGGTACTTACTGCGGCATAAGCCTTTCGGTCCCAGCTCAACAGGTTTTAAGCCTTTGGAGAACTACAGACAATCTTTCAGCCGATGAATTGTCTCTCTGTATGAGTTCTTTAACCCCTGGCGCCCTGTATCATCGCTTTTTGAATATTTTTATTATTTCATATTTACCTGTCTGACAATTTATATGTCATTATATGTTGCTCTGAGCCTGCATGTCAACAATAATTTTAATAAATAACTTCCTGTTTTATTGCTTTTTCATAACTCCGGGGACAACTGGTACAAAATGACAGTAGTCATACCAGCTGTCAGAAAATGTATCTGATCCCTTTTTCTCCCTTAAGAGAAGCCTTTCCATTCCAGGCCCAATCTTAAGCGGAAGAAGGATACTGCCGCCCCTCTCGATCTGCTCTTCCCATTCCTTTTCAACAGAAACACACGCTGCCGTAATGATTATCCTTTTGTATGGTGCTTTTTCAATGTACCCTTTTCTTCCGTCACCAACTATGACTTTGACTTTATATCCCTGGCTTTTCAATAGCCTTTCAGCGTTTAAAGCAAGACTTTCTATCCTCTCGACTGAAACCAGTTCTACGCCTATCTCCGCCAGGACTGCAGCCTGATAACCGGAACCCGTACCTATTTCAAGGACCCTGTCTCCTTTTTGAACATCAAGCAACTCTGTCATCCTGGCAACCATGTAAGGCTGGGATATTGTCTGACCGTCACTTACTGGGAGAGCACAATCCTCGTATGCCATAGGAACTGCCGATTCAGGAACAAACAAATGCCTTGGCACTTTTTTCATGGCATCAAATATCTCAGGTTGAGTTATCCCTCGGCTTAATATCTGGGTTCTTACCATTTGCTCTGATTTTTCTCTCCACCAGTTCATAGAGATCACCTTCAGAATTATTGTAACGTTCTACCCTATTATACTACTGCAGCAATATGATTTTCTCCCCGATTTATAAGACTTCAATATTTTTTCTGGATTTTCAGTTTTGATCACTGTCTCCTTTAGTTCCCGATTCCCAGAAACATGCAGAAGTATTAGATAGTCTTATCTGCCTTTATATCTGATCAAAGCCCTGGCGAGTCTTTCAGAACCCTCTTCAGCCTCTTCCGGAGTCACCTGTGCAAAAGAAAGCCTCAGAAATTCGCTGCCATGATCAGGTACTGCAAAAAAGCCACTTCCTGGTACAGTTCCTATCTTCTCTTCTTTAGCTGCAAATCTTGCAAATTCACTGGTATCGATCCCTGGTATTCTGCCCCAGATGAAAAAGCCACCTTCCGGAACCCCCAGACCCATCCCGTGGGGAACTATGTTTTTATTGAGCGAATTTACCATAGCATCCCTTCTTGATCTGTAAACTTCACGTAAGTGGACAAGATGTGCCTCAAAATCCGAGGTTGAAAGAAATTCAAAAACTGACCGTTGAAGGACCGATGAAAGACCTATCTCAAGAAGAACTCTGAGCTCCATGGCCTTTTTCATAACTTCCGGTGGCAGGAGGGCGTATCCGCATCTTATTCCGGGGGCGATTATTTTTGAAAAACTGCCCAGGTAAATGATATTTTCAGAATCCCCCGAAAGAGCAAGATAGGTAGAGGGAGGAGCGGAATCAAACCAGAGCTGCCTATATGGGTCATCTTCTATGATCCTGACTCCGTAACGGTCTGCAATATCAAGGATCTGAAGCTTTCGTTTCTCAGAGACACTTATACCGGATGGATTCTGAAAAGTGGGTATAGTATAGTAAAGTTCAGGTTTTTCCTCCCTGACCACTTTTTCAAAAAGATCAGGAACCGGACCTTCATCATCCATGGGAACTGTCAATAACTCCACTCCCTCTTTAGAAAAGGTCAGCATAGCCTCGGTATATGAGGGATCTTCGAGAATGATCTTTCTTCCTTTTTCAAGGAACATGAGGGAAAGGATATTGAGCCCCGCCTGGGAACCGTTGGTAAGCAGGATCCTGTCGCTTCCTTTTTCTTCCAGTGAATATCCTTTCCTGTAAAGCCAGGAAGATATCCATTCTCTCAAACAGGGATCCCCTGCCGGAGAAGCGTAAGCGAGTAATTCAGGAGAATTTTCCAGAACCCTTCCGAAAGCAGACCTGAGTTCCGTAACAGGATAAAGCTCGCTTGAAGGTTCTCCGGCAGCAAAGGAAATGGTACCGGGAACAGAAATAAGATCCCGCATTTCCTGAATTATTGAAGGGGTAAGACTTCTAACTCTCTCATTATAAAGTTTTTGCCATGTCATTATTTTTCACTCCAGTCACTATTGTTGAGAATAGTTCATTTTACCTTCATTATACCGCCCACTTCATTTTTTGACCTGAAAAATCAATTACATAAGATTTTCTAATATGGATTGACAAATTTACAATGTAGTTATATCCTAACTGGAAATAATAAACTATTGGTGAATTTAGATGCTATTACTCAACTTGGGTTTATTTAAGGAGGATCAAGGAATGAAAAAGTTTGTGTTATTGATCGTTTCAGTTCTGGTTGTACTTTCTTTAAGTTCTTTTGCCTGGGGTGGAATTCTGGATAAAGATGTAGTTATTGTAGGAACTGAAAGCACTTATCCCCCATATGAATTCCGTGATGAAGATAATAATCTTATGGGCTTCGATATTGAGCTTATGGAAAGCATCGCCGAACATGCCGGTTTCGAGATCGAATGGAAGGATATGCCTTTTGACAGCCTTATTCCGGCACTTCTTTCGAAGAAGATCGATATAATAGCGGCGGGCTTGAGCGCTACTCCGGAAAGAGCAGAAAGGGTGGCCTTCTCAACACCATACGAGATATCCCTCAGCACCTTCATTGTAAAAGAGGGGAACGATTCAATAAAGGCCATTGATGATCTTGAAGGTAAAATTGTAACAGCACAGCTTGGAACTGTTCAGGAAACCTACTCAAAGACTCTTGAAGGCGTAAAAGTCAAAGCGTTCCAGAAATTTGACGATTGCGTGAGAGAAGTCGCCCTGGGAAGAGCTGACGCTACCCTGATGGACAAACCTGTAGCAAAGAAATTTATCAAGCAGAAAGATTTTGAAGGCAAGGTTCAGATCGCATTTGACCAGGAAATTACAGGTGCTGGGAAAGCTCTCGCAATGAACCTTGATGAAGAGGAGTTCATCAATGCTGTAAACGATGCTCTCGAAAAGATGGTGGAATCAGGAGAACTTGAAGAGCTTAAAACCAAATGGTTTGAAAACGAATAGAAAAGCTATTTTTATAAAAGCGGCCCCGCAGGAAGGGGCCGCTTTTTCTGTCTTTAAATACATCTTTACATTGATCATAAGTTTGTTTTACCTTTTCAAAACTCTTAAAAGATCCTGATATGCACCATAAAAGGAAACATTCATCGGGGCTAAAACCTTAATAGACTGTCAGTCTGGTCAACTTTCAACAGAACGGTGCATAAACAGAATTTCAGTTTTCAGCTGTTACAACAACACAGTTGCCAGCTTTAAGAACAAGGCCTTCTGCTGATTCTCCAAGCCTCTTTTTAACAATAGCGAGAGCCTCTTGAATGTTAGAACAGATCATACCCGGAAAGTTTATGTCATTTCTTGAACTGACAAGGATCAGAGTATTGGATATGGAATCAAGAACAAGCTTGAAAGCACAGAAAGAAGGAATAGTAAATTCATTTTCAAGTTTATTCAGAAGTTTTGCTTTGTCCCTCATTGCAAGTTCAACCATTTCCCCATAATCTCCGGGACCGGCACCATCTTCCAGCTCCGCAGCCATAATGATCATGCCACCTTCTCTAAGAGCTCCCTTAACAGCTGTTATCGATTTTGTGGATTGATAAAGATCAAGATCATAGGGATGACCGCCTGGTGAAACAATCGCAAAATCCATTTTATGATCCACGTAAAGAACCTGCAGTTCTCTTGCTATTTCCACTCCCTTTTCCCATGCCCTTACAAGATCTCCAGCAACATACCTCCATGGCGTTCCATTCTCGTCAGGAATAACATTGAGAATAAAAACATCCTTATCTTTCAATGCAAGCTGGATATATTCCATCATATCCTGATGTACAGGGTTGTCCGCCAGTTTTCCACAATCCGTCATGGGGTTTATTCCACCATTATCAAGACAGAAAGAATGATTCTTTATAATGGATCCCTTTCCGCTCACTCCAGGAATAACAGCCTTTCTACCCCCGCTGAAACCGGCAAGCTCATGGTGAACGATCCCACCTATTAATACAACAGAATCAGCTTCCAGAACTTTTTTGTGAAGCGTAACAGAATTACCGTTGCTGGTAATAAGTCCGGTTTCAATAAAGATTTCCGGATCGTGACTGTAAACGTGGTCTCTATCTCGCTTAGCCTTACCAAGAAGCAGTTCCTTTTCTTCCTCAGTCGGGAGGCGATGCTGTCCTCCTCCAATAACCCAGTCAACTCTATCCACTTTATCAAGTCGCGACCTTACAGCCTCCGCCATAAGGATTACATTCTGCCATGATCTTGTAGCATCAGGGATCACTATAGTAATTTTAGGTCCCTTTTCAGCCATTAATTCAAGCCTCTCGGCCCCTTCTGGATCATCGAGAGCTTCATAAGGACTGTTGCTTTCTATCTTTTGTGTTCCTCTTTCCGGATAAATTAATGGACCATCATAATCAAACTCTATTCGGGATCTTCCACTTAAGATACTGTGTCTCTCCATTACTACCTCCCGGGATCTCTTATTAACAGATAACTTTTACCTTTTAACAACAGGTTGAACATTTTCCGTCAACCCAGGGCAACATCCAGGATCATCATGACTGTAAATCCCAGCACCCCCCCGAGGTCGCCAGATCTCCGTTCCCGCTGTACTGGGATTCCAGAATGACTTCTTCGACTACAGCAAATATCATCGCACCGAAGGCAAAGCCAAGCATTACATCGAGCATTTTCTGACTTGGTTTACTTTTCAGGAAAACAAGTGAAGCTCCCAATGCTGTTAATCCCCAGGTGAAAATCGTTGCAATTAATACCTGTATCACTGGATTAAACTGAACAAACGCATTAAATGAAGATCACCCCCTGGTAATATCGATTTATGGGACATTTGTTGAATAATAACATATCCAGTTAAACGTTTAATGTTTTTATTCATTTTAATCAACTGATCTCCAGTTTTTAAAAAACATATTTGACATCCAGTCAGGTAGAGAATACAATTTCACTTCTATATCATTATAAGAGATATAAAATCGCCGACAATTAAGAGATCCTCGATACGAACAGGATGTTATGAAAACTTATTCCTAAAGGTTGAGGCGATTAATCAATCTGAAAATTACAGGCAGGTATCTTAAGATGAGTGAATTATTAAATGCCCTTGAACTTGATTATGAGGAATGGACAGAACACTGTACCAGGGAATTGGAACTCCCCCGGTACAGGGCAGATCAGATCTGCCAGTGGATATATCAAAAAAAGGTTTTCACTTTTTCTGAAATGACTAATCTATCAAAAGATCTGAGAAAAAAGCTCGAAGAAGAAATAATGGTATTCCCTCCATATGAGATACAAAGGCAGGTCTCTAACATCGACAGTACAACAAAATATCTCTGGGGTCTTAAAGATGGGGAAAGAATTGAGTCCGTAACCCTTTTACATGGAAATCATACAACAGCATGTATCTCCAGCCAGGTAGGCTGTCCTCTGGGATGCAGTTTCTGCGCAACCGGAAAATCCGGTTTTGCCCGTAACCTTTCCACTGATGAGATCACGGGGCAATTTCTTTCTATGGAGAAAAATCTCGGACAGAATATAAATAATATTGTTTTCATGGGTATGGGAGAACCACTTCTAAATATGGAAAACGTCAAAAAGAGCATCAGAATACTTAACCATGCAAAGATGAGAGATCTTGGAATAAGACATATATCTGTATCAACAGCAGGAATAGTACCTGGAATACAAGAACTTGCGAGTTCTGGTCTTCCTGTACGTTTATCTGTATCTCTCCATGCTCCAAATGACGAAATTAGAAACCGTATAATGCCCGTAAACCGACAGTATCCTCTGGCTTCTCTTATGGGAGCTCTTGAAAATTACCAGGAAGTTACAGGTGAAAGGATCACTATCGAGTATATTATGCTCAAAAACATCAATGACCAGACAGAACATGCCTTCGAACTGGCTTCTTTACTGGGTAATCTTCATACTTATATAAATCTTATACCTTACAACCCTGTAGATAACAAATATCAGCGTTCAGATAAAAAACAGATAAAGAACTTCCATGCTGTCCTTGCATCCCTGGGAATAGAAGCTGAGATAAGAACCGAAAAAGGGACCGATATCGATGCTGCCTGCGGACAGCTTAGAAGAAAACACTGATTTAAATAAAGACGGCACTTTATACTAAAGTGCCGTCTTTATTTTTGAACAAAACCATGTTAGACTTGACTAACAAAATTAGTGTTAAAGAATTGATCTGAAATTATGGGAGAGATATCTCACGATATGTCTATTACACTTCATATGTTGAAAAACGGAGAAGAAGCTACAATACAGACAATACCCTCAGGCGAATGTTCAAGGAGACTTGAAGCCCTTGGTTTGAGGGCAGGGAAAAAGATCAGGAAAGTGTCAGGTATGCCCTTTAAAGGACCTGTGACACTTATTCTCGAGGGAAGACAGATAGCAATAGGCAATAGAATTTCAAGACGTATAACAGTTTTCCCGATCTCCTGATAGAAAAGAAATGGAAGGAATATTTATTCATGCATTGCTCAAACCCCAAAAATAAAGACACTTACAAAGATATGGACAATGCCGGAAAGATCTTACTGGTAGGCAACCCCAATGTCGGTAAAAGTGCAATTTTCACAAGGCTAACAGGTGTCCACGCAATTTCTTCAAATTACCCCGGAACAACCATAGGTTTTCTGGAAGGCAGGCTGGAATGCGGTAATTCAGCCTACAGGCTTATTGACGTTCCAGGAGCTTACACTCTTGACCCCACAAATGAAGCTGAAGAAGTTGCCAGTCGAATAGTTGATGAAGGAGCAGAATGCGCCATTGTAGTCATAGATGCAACTGCTCTTGAGAGAAATCTCTACCTTGCCTTTCAAGTCCTTGAAAGGGGCCTTCCCGTAATAATAGCGCTCAATATGGTTGATGAAACCCGTCACAAGGGAATTGATATAGACGTTGTAAAACTTGAAAGCATGCTCGGAGTTCCTGTTATACCTACTGTAGCAGTAACGGGACAGGGAATAAAAGAGATCTTTGACAGCATCCCTAAGGCAGAAACAGGAAAACTTCCCATGCTGAGCAAGGAAAATAGATGGGCAAGGATCGGCGAGATCGTAGAGAATGTTCAAACCGTAACACACCGCCACCATTCATTGAGGGACAAGGTCGAGGACCTTTCTGTAGATCCTGTATGGGGTGCTATATTAGGTATAATCGTTCTTGCTTCCAGCTTCTATGTTATAAGGCAGTTGGGAGAGGGTCTTATAAACCATTTACTTGATCCTCTCTTCAATACTTTGTGGGTTCCCGCGCTGGAATTTATGTCTGATACACTTATTAACATTCCTGTAATTCACCAGCTTGTTATAGGAACCCTTTTCCAGGGCAGCATAGACCTTGAACAAAGCTTTGGTCTCTTAAGCACTGGCCTGTATGTACCTATAGTGATGGTCCTGCCTTATGTAATATCATTTTATGCTGTATTAAGTTTCCTTGAAGATACGGGATATTTACCCCGGCTGGCGATCATCTTTGATTCACTGATGCACCGGCTGGGACTACATGGATTTGCGATCGTACCCGCGCTACTGGGACTGGGTTGTAACGTGCCCGGGATTCTCGCAACCAGGGTGCTGGAATCACCAAGAGAAAGGTTCATTGCTGCAACCCTTATCTCCGTAGCAGTTCCATGTGCCGGCCTGCAGGCAATGATACTTGGTATACTTGGCGATTATGGGCTTTCTTACATACTTATAGTGTATGCAACCATGGTAATATCATGGGTGGTTATTGGCCGTCTCCTGCATCTCTTCCTTCATGGCTACAGCCCTGAGCTTATTATAGAGATCCCAAGCTACAGAATGCCTTCAATTAATGCATTTTCAATGAAGTTATGGTTCAGGACACGCGGTTTCCTTATGGAAGCTATACCTCTGGTACTTGCAGGAATACTTATCGTAAATGTAGCTTACAGCACTGGAATAATAAATTACATCGCAATTTTACTGGCACCTGTTTTTAATGGATTGCTCGGACTTCCTGTAGAGGCAGCAGGCCCAATAATTCTTGGTCTTCTTAGAAAAGATGTAGCCATGGGGATGCTTGTATCTATAGACATGTCACCAACACAACTGGTCGTAGCTACAGTAACACTTGCCATGACATTTCCGTGCATAGCGACTTTTATCGTTCTTGGAAAAGAACTCGGGATCAAACGCCTGATCGGAAGCCTGATGATAATGATAGTATCAGCTCTGACCGCAGGAACTTTACTTCGATTGATCATGTCACTGCATCTGTAAATCCGGAGATCTACTATCGAATAGTTTTAAGGGCCGGGCTTATGCCCGGCCCTTTGTCTTATTCTTCAGAATACTGCTGGTAAGTATTTAACAGAAGCATAGCTATTGTCATGGGGCCAACTCCGCCCGGAACAGGTGTTATAAAAGAAACTTTTTCCTTTAACCCTTCGAAATCAACATCTCCAACTAAACCTTCTTCAAGCCTGTTGATACCGACATCAACAACTACTGCGCCATCTTTTACCATTTCTGCAGTCAGAAAACGCGGCCTGCCAACAGCAGCTATTACAATATCCGCGTTTTTGGTATAAAAAGCAATATCTTTCGTTCTGCTGTGACATATTGTAACTGTCGCATTCCTGTCCATAAGCATATGTGCTACAGGTTTCCCAACGATATTACTTCGACCGAGTATTACAGCATTTTTACCTTCCATTTCAATACCATACTCTTCAAGAAGATAGATGATTCCCTTTGGTGTACAGGGATGAATGCAAGGCAAACCAGTTGCAAGGCGACCGATATTTGAGGGATGAAATCCATCCACGTCTTTCTCCGGAACTATTGATGATATTACCCTGTCACTGTCTATTTGTGATGGAAGAGGCAGTTGAACGAGAATACCGTGAACTTTCGGATCACAGTTAAGTTCTTCAACAAGCTCCAGAAGTTCCTGCTGGGTAGTATTTCCAGGTAGCCTGTGAAGTATAGAATTAAAACCCGCAGCGTTACAGGCTTTTTCCTTCTGCCCGACATAGACCTTTGAAGCAGGATTATCACCAACAATAACCACAGCAAGACCTGGTACCGGCTTGCCTTCTTTTTGAAGTTGAGCTACTTTTTCTTTGATATTTTCCCTTACCCCTGCAGCTGTTTTCTTACCATCGAGTATAATTGCACTCATTATGGAAAATCCTCCCTGGATATGATGTCTTCTCTACAAGGTCGAATAACAGGAGTTATTTGACCTTTAAGTATTTGTATTTTAACAGGTTCTAAAAGAGCCCTGTTATCTGTCCGTTTTCATCTATATCTATCTTTAGAGC
>CAYPIU010000006.1:0-68456 GCA_964410915.1 uncultured Synergistales bacterium
TTCAAAAACAAAAAACACATTCTGAGGAAGCAGATAAATTCAGAGAAAATGCTGATCTGATCTTCGCAAATCTTTTCCAGTTGCAAAAGGGACAAACAGAAACCACTCTTACCTGTCTGAAAGACCCTGATAGACAGATTACTATTTACCTTGAACCGGATCTATCACCTGTTGAAAACGCACAACTCATGTTTAAGAAATACAAAAAGTATAAAAAAGTCATAAAGAATCTTGATAACAAAATTAAAGCACTACAGATCCAGATCCGAGAATTGTTAGAGCAGAAAGAGACCGTCGAACTTATTGATGATCTACAGAAACTCTTTGAAGTTTCTGAGGATACAATTGGTGAAAATATTACCTTTTCAAATAAAAAAGGAAGAAAAAAACGGGAACGTCCTACTCCTCCACATCTCAAAAAGGAGATCGGCGGATTTCTTATCCTGGTAGGACTTAATGCTCGTGGCAACAGATATGTAACATTCGAGGAGGCTGTACCAGATGATATATGGTTCCACGCTTATGAGGCTTCTGGAGCTCATGTTGTGTTGAAGCGTGTTTCTCAACAGATTTCCGACGAACTATCCGATAATGATGTTATTGAAATTGCAGCATCCCTTGCCGCTTATTACAGTAAGTTGAGGACATCTGGCAAAGCAAGAGTTATCTATACACACAAAAAGAATGTAAGACCAATAAAAGGCGGCTCAATTGCGCAGGTAACTTATCGTTTACCAGAGTCAATAAATATCAGCCCTCATCTCTGGAGAGAAGTGCTTGAAGGAGATCAACAAGATCATCTGACAAAGGTTGAGTGAACTCAAGTTCCTTTCCGGATACTGGATGATTGAACTTTAACTTCCACGAATGGAGAAAGACTCTGTTAAGAGTCAGATTACCTAAGGTTCTATTTTTAAAACCATAGAGTTTATCACCAATTAAAGGACATCCAATATATTTGAAATGTACCCGTATCTGATGGGTTCGACCTGAATGTAGCTGGCATTTAACAAGACTAAATCGTTTTCTTGACCAGAGCAGTTCGTAAGATGTAAGGGATGCTTTACCTGAGGGTGTAACAGCCATACGACAACGATTCACGGGATCTCTACCAATAGGAAGATCCAATTCTCCAGATATCCTTTTGGGTTTACCTGTTATGAGGGCAAGATAGATCTTTTCGATCTTTCTTGTTCGAAATTGCATTTGAAGTTTTTCCATGGCAGTAATATTTCTGGCAACTACCATCAAACCTGAAGTAGTTGAGTCAAGCCGATGAACAATGCCCGGCCTTATCACATTATTGAATAATCCAATGTCAGGATACCTGAATAACAAACCATGCACGAGAGTGTGATACAGGTTGCCGGGGGCAGGATGTACCACAAGTCCGGCGGGTTTGTTTATTACAAGAACATCATCATCTTCATGAATAACTGAAAATTCCACTGGTTCCGGCAGGATCTCAAGTTTTTGAGGAGGTGGCACATTCACCGTGAAAACCATTAACGGTTTTACCTTCAGGGAAGGCTTGACATTGTTGTTCCCCCCCCCCACATTTACATTACCTCTGTCAATGAGTTTTTGTGTATAAGATCGAGTTACTCCCATTTTCCTTGATAAAAAAACATCAAGCCTGATGCCTTCTTCGGAAGCATCAACAACAAAAATGGATCTGTTAGTTCCATCCGGATATTGTGTAATCAGATCATCATTATTTTCACTATCAGTTTCATTTTCATGAAAACTCGAACCAGTTTCATTTGCCATCAATAATGTCTTTTTCTCTGATCCGAATTTCGATTTTCATTGCTATTTTTACACTTATAACAGTAACGTGCCCAGGGTTTGACTTCTAACCTTTCTGTTTCTATATCATGATAGCATTTTTCGCATATACCAAAATGATCTGGATTGTTATGTATCTTTTTAAGTGCATGCTCAATCTCGAATATTTCATTTTTAAGATTATATATTTCCGAATAAGCATGCTGTTGGGCTGAAAGTCTTGAGGCACTATCTGCAAAATCATTATTGGAGGAGTCCGGCTTGAGGGAGGACTGACTCCCCGATACTTCTGAATAAAGCTTTTCCAGAAGACTGTTCATATCTTTCAATTTATTGCAGAGATAGCCTTCCCAATATTTTACATCCATCCATTTCCCCTCCTTTTTGCTGTAAAGATCATCCTCAACCAGACCCGAGCGATAAGGTCTGGTTGAGGATGATCTTTGTTATTCAGGATCTATAACACCCATAACTTCTGCGCATCTTGGGCATAAACCAGATCGGTCCGGTTCTGTTGAAAACTTCCAGCATCGTGGGCATTTTTCGCCAGCTGCTTTTTGTACCATTATACCAATGCCAGTTTCCTCATCAAGAAATCTTTCATTTTCAGATAATTGTGATTCTGCTACTTTGAATTGAGAAACTATGCAGAACATAGCCCAATCTTCAGGACTGAATCTTTTAAATAGGTCACTATATTGTGAAGAACTTTCCACCACTACCGCAGCTTCAAGAGGATGCCCTATTTTCCCATCAAAACGTGATTTTTCAAGAGCTCTGCTTACTGCACTTTTACATAAGAGGATCTTTTCCCACTCCTGCTCCAGTTCCCGGTCTGTAAATGAATCATTGGTAGTAGGCCAGTCAGAGAGGAATATACTTTCAGGAAGATCCCCATCGATCTTCCTCAGTTCCTGCCATGTTTCTTCAGTTGTAAAACTGAGTACAGGAGCAAGAAGACGGGACAATACCTGGATGATCTCCCACATTGCAGTTTGACAGCTTCTTCTTGAAAGAGCATCCGTAGCATCTGCATAGAGTCTATCTTTACTTGCATCCAGAAAGAAAGAGCTAAGTTCATTAACGCAGAACTGGTGAATAACAAATGTCGGCACATGAAATTCATATTTATCATATGCATTTGTAGCTTTTTCAACAAGATTATTCAAACGCGATAAAATCCATTTATCCATCTCTGTAAGTTCATCAAAATCAAGGACATGTTTTGAAGGATCAAAATCATTGAGGTTTCCAAGCAGAAACCTGAAAGTATTACGGATCCTCCTGTAAGATTCTGTAAGATTCTTTATTATACCCTGGGAAATTCGAACATCGTTCCTGTAATCTGTAGATGCAACCCATAAACGGAGAATATCTGCGCCATATTTACCGATGATCTCCTGTGGCTTCATTACATTACCCAGAGATTTTGACATCTTTTTCCCTTCTCCATCGACAATAAAACCATGAGTAAGCACTGCTTTGTAAGGTGGCAGGTTTTTTGTAGCTACTGAAGTGAGAAGAGAGGTCTGGAACCACCCTCTATGCTGATCACTTCCTTCGAGATACAGGTCCGCCGGCCATTTCTGATCCGACCTTGTCTTGAGGACTGCAGCATGACTGGAACCAGAATCGAACCATACATCCATAATATCTTCATCTTTTCTAAGGTCTTTACCGCCACATTCGGGACAGAATGCCAAATCCCCCAAAAGCTGCTCAGGTGTCAGTTCCCACCAGATACTGCTCCCACTTTGTTGAACGTGTTCCTGTACTTTACTGATCCTGTCCTTGTCAAGAATAAGTTTGCCACAATTATTACAGTAGAAAGCCGGTATCGGTACGCCCCAGACTCTCTGCCTGCTGATACACCAATCAGATCTGTCCCTGACCATATTAAATATACGCTCTTTACCCCAGTCCGGGATCCATTGAACATCATTCTGAATAATATCAAGAGTTTCATTTCTGAATTTGCTGACATTAACGAACCACTGGTCAGTAGATCTGAATATAACGGGTTTTTTACACCTCCAGCAATGTGGGTAGGAGTGCAGTATTTTATTTTTTCCAAGCAGTCTGCCGCTCTCAATAAGAGTCTCAAGAATTATCTTTTCAGCATCAGATAGTCGAAGACCTCCGACTAATTGTGTCTCAGGTAGAAATACTCCCTTTTCGTCAACTGGATTATAAACTTCAATTCCATATCGTATTCCCGTTTCATAGTCTTCAACACCATGTCCCGGAGCAGTATGTACACAACCAGTACCCTGTTCAAGCAGGACATAATCAGCGAGAACAAAAGGTTCTTTCCTTTCGGGATAGAATGGATGTAAAGTCTTAATGCCTTCAAGCTCCCGTCCTTTTACTTTCAGAACAGGCTGTCCAAACTCCAGGCCAGTGGCTTCGGAAACATCTTTTATCAGTCCTTCTGCAATTAAATAGACAGTACCACCCGAAGGAAGAAAAACATATTCGAGGTTGGGATTTACTGCTACAGCCATACTTGCGGGAAGAGTCCATGTTGTTGTTGTCCAGACGATAACCTGAGTTTCCATACCTTTAAGTTCGTTAAAGGTTTCGGATATCTGAGGTATAGAATACCCTACATAGATCGAATCTGATGTTTCATCCCCATACTCGATCTCTGCTGCTGCGAGAGCTGTCTGACAATCTATGCACCAGTAAACAGGTTTCTGACCTTTATATATCAGTTCCCTTTCTACCATTTCAGCAAATACACCGATCTGTGCTGCTTCATACTCCGGGTTGAGGGTCATGTATGGGTTATCCCAGTCTCCAATTACACCAAGACGCTTAAATTCTTCCCGCTGAATGTCCCGATATTTGTATGCATACTCCGTACACTCTTTTCTGAGACTTACAGGATCCATGTCATCCAGGGTTATCCCTTTTGATTTAAGAACATGCAATTCTATGGGAAGACCGTGTGTATCCCAACCAGGGACATAGGGAGCACGAAAACCTCTCATCCATTTGTATTTAGGAATAAAGTCTTTGAGTATCTTGTTAAAGGCCGTACCTATATGAATATTCCCGTTTGCATAAGGAGGACCATCATGGAGTATAAAATCAGGGGAATCTTTTCTCTTTTCCTTAAGCTTGTTATTAACAGCTATTTCATCCCAGAACTTAAGGTATTCCGGTTCCCTTTTGGAAAGGTTCGCTCTCATTGGGAAAGATGTTCTCGGAAGGTTCAAAGTATCCTTGTAATCTGTTGTCATTACTAACTCTCCTCTCAATATATAGGAAAATGCCGTCTCCATTGAAAGGAGACGGCTGTTTGTACAAATGAATTTTATCACACAAGAGCAATTATTTTTTAATTGCAGTTTACACAGCTTCTTTTTTAAGTGCTGAACGTTTCCTTTCCTGCAGCAAGTGCATGGCAACAAGTATGCCAAGACCGATGACATCGGTCTGGATCCCTGGTATTAACAGTGTTAAAGCTCCTCCAAAAGCAAGTAAGCGCTGCCAGATCTGCATTTTTACTTTGTAATAACCTATTGATCCCATGCCAAGCAGAAAAACACCAAGCAGGGCAGTCACTACTGCGATAGAAAACGGAATTGGTTTGAAACCAACAAGTACAAGCATTGGGTTGTAAACATAGATATATGGCACGAGGAAACCAGCTAAGGCAAGTTTAATCGCTGTAGCACCTGTTTTCATTGGATCATCGCCAGCTATTCCAGCGCCGGCATACGCTGCAAGAGCAACAGGTGGGCTAAGATCCGCTGCAATACCAAAGTAGAGAACGAACATATAGGCAGCCATGGGTGGTACATCAAGTTTAAACAGTGCCGGTGCACACATTGTACTGGTAACAATAAAATTGGCAGTGGTCGGAAGTCCGGCTCCGAGAAGAATGCAGGCTACCATGGTAAGCATAAGCGATGGTAGTAGTTTACCACCTGCTATAGCTACAATTGCACTTGCGATCCTTAGCCCCAGACCAGTCAAAGTAGCCGTACCGACTATAATACCAACAGTCGCACACGCACATGCCACTCCAAGGGCTCCTTTAGCACCACTTTCAAGTGCATCTTTGAGTTTCATGGGTGTGAGCATGGTTTTACGATTAAGATAGGAAACAGCTACGGTGATCAGAATGCCATTAAACGCTGCTCTGATAGGCGTGTAACCTGCAAGAAGGTAATATACAATACCAAAAAGAGGCAACAGCAGATGACCTTTCGTTTTCAGAAGATTCCACAGTTTGGGTAGTTTTTCTCTTGGCAGTCCTTCAAGCCCAAGCCTTGAAGCTTCAAGATGGACCTGTACCATAACTGCGAAGTAATATAGCAATGCAGGAACTATAGCAGCTACAGCAACTTTAATATATGGCACACCAAGAAACTCAGCCATTATAAACGCTGCAGCCCCCATTACCGGAGGCATGATCTGTCCACCCGTCGATGCTACAGCTTCCACAGCTCCGGCAAAATACGGCTTGTATCCAACACTTTTCATTAGAGGTATGGTAAACATTCCTGTTGTGCAGACATTTGCTACTGAGGAACCTGAAATAGAACCCATAAATCCGGAACTCAGTACAGCAACCTTGGCTGGACCACCAGTTGAATGTCCAGCAAGAGACATTGACAGATCGATTATAAATTTACCCATACCTGTCTGTTCAAGAAAGGAACCAAATAGTATAAACATGAAAACAAACGTAGCAGATACAGCGAGAGGAATACCGAATACTCCTTCAGTTCCCATATACATGTGATTTATCACACGACTGAGAGTGAACCCCCTGTGCTGAAACATTTCTGGAAAATGTCGTCCAAGGAAACAGTAAAAAAGAAAAAATATTGCAATACATGGCAGGATAGGACTGGAAACTCTCCTTGTGGCCTCAAGCAAAAGCGTTATACCAAGAAAACCGACAAAAAGATCCATACGAGTAGGTAACCCCGCTCTCATGACAAGGGCTTCAAAGTTTACAACCATATAAAGGGTTACAAAAGCTCCTAACGCTGCAAAGATAAAGTCGTACCAGGGTATCCCTTTCTTCGAACCTACTTTTTGAGAAATCGGATACATCAGAAAAACAAGTACCAGCACAAAAGCAAGATGGACCGCACGTTGTTTCATCGCCAGTAAAAGGCCAAAACCTGCTGTGTAAAGATGAAATACAGACATTGAAACAGCTAAGATTACAACCAGCTTTGCCTGCCACCCCCACAGGCTTCTGTTTCTTGCCTCTGTATCAAACTGTTTCCTCAACTCATCAACATCGATCTCAGTATTATCAAGATTCTGTTCAATTAAGACATTGTTGTCTTCTGCCATTGAATATTGATCCCCCCCGTGACTCATAAATATTAATTACCATGAACTGAAACATTATTTCCCGTTTATTGTATTATGCCTTATCCCTTTTTGTAAAAGGGTTTCTTGTTTTTCGTAAATTGAAATTATTAGTGGAGTTGCAGTTATTTCTATTTCAAGTAGTTTTGACGGGAAATGCTCGAAGAGATTAATCTTCGCAAAAGGTGAAATCTTGAGCCAGTTCTTTCCAAGAATAGAATTACCAACCCTCAAAAAATATTTTTGAGAATTATAGCGACCCCCCTGTACATACATCCAGTTTTTATCCTGAAAAAAACGACCATTTCGCGGAGCCTCTACAGGAAGCCCAGCATTATGAGATACTACTCTTTCTTCCCATAACCAGATAGAACCGTCGATTATCTTATAGTCATCTTCCACTGGCGTTAATTGTACAGAATGAGTATATCCTGTCTGAAAAGTGTTAACTGAACTAACAGGAAGCGAAAGCAGGGATAGTTCATCTGTCTTTATGATTAGATTATTAACTGGAGAGAAAAGAACTGTAATGATTGAAATTAAAAATATTATCACAAACAAAAGTCTAAATGTCGGCCTATACATTCGTTCGCCGCCTTTTTAAGTATTTCTGAACTGTTAACAGCGATAAAAGCTGAAAAAAAACATCAGACTCTGGATCTGGGATTTTTTTTAGTTCATTCAATTAAAAATTCTAACACAGTTTAGTGTCTTTTAAAATTTATTGTGGAGAAAGATTCTGGGAGATAAAACAATCTGGTAGCGATCAGGAAGCAAAAAAGAACAGGAGTGTTAAGGATAATGCACAAGACCATTAACAAAAAAATGAATGTCTGAGATTAACATGGGGATTATATCCCGGACTTTAAGAAATGGCGGGCCTGAAGGGATTCGAACCCCTGACCTAGTGCTTAGGAGGCACTCGCTCTATCCCCTGAGCTACAGGCCCGTTGGAACGGCGAATATCTTATCATTAGTCTTTCACTTGTTCAACCACTAATTTATTTGGAAATATATCATCCAAGAGAATTTACCAGGTGTTCCAGTTCTTCCTTTGAATAGAAATTGCTTATATGAGTAAAAAAGATCGACCTTGTATCTTCAGTATCTTTCCTGATCTGAATTGATAACTCGGAAGCATTAGAGAATGTTATTTCCCCGCGGATCTTTTCAAGGAATGCAATTGTCAGATATTGATCATACAAGTCCCCTGAAAAATCCAGAATATGGCACTCTATCCTGATTGAGGAAACATTTAAAAAAGTGGGATTAAAACCGATGTTAACTGCTGCAGGATATATATTCCCATTAAATATGGCTGCACATGCGTAAACCCCATCTGGTGGCATCACCTTGAAGTCCTGTTTATCGAGATTAGCCGTTGGAAAACCTACAGTCCTTCCCCTTTTATCCCCAGAAATGACCTTCCCATTGATGAAGTACGGATATCCAAGAAGATTTCGAGCCTGAGATATAGATCCGCAACTTATAAGACCCCTGATCATTGAACTGGAGATCGGAGTACCTTTCTTTTCGAACATTTCAACAATCTTGAGATACCAACCCTTTTCCCTGGCAATAAAATGGAGATATTCTAAATTACCGACACGATTTTTTCCAAACCTGAAATTACTTCCAACTACAATACCGGTTATAGTATATTTATCTGATAAATAGCTTATAAATTCTTCTGGTTCCATGTTGGCCACCTGGATATTAAAGGGCAATTCTATGATCTTTGGGACTTGTAGGTATTTCGATATTTTTTTTCTCTCAGAATCATTAAATAAGAGTCGTTTATCATTTCCACTTAATAAAAAACGGGGATGAGGATAAAAGGTCAGTACACTCCAGCTTTCAGATGTTTGAAGAGAAAGACTGGCCGCCTCTTCGAAAAGCTTTTGATGTCCAAGGTGGAACCCATCAAATGAACCTGCTACAACTATCATTTCTTTACTCCTTTAAAGAAATATGTTTGTTTGTGGATGTAAAAGAAAAGATCCTGAAAGATTGTCCAGGCAGATGGAAGAAAAAGAGAAGAGTGTTTCCCCTGATAAGATTACTCCTTTTGCTGCAGAAACCTGTCCAAAACATATTCTTTCAAGCATGCTTAAAAGTAATTTCTGACCGTTCCCAGCCATTTCTTCCTGTACAGAGTCCATTTTATAAGATGTGAATCCCGGAAGAAGAGATTCCAGTTTCAGAATTCCTGAGTAAACCATATCAGGTTTCTCAAGATCTTGAATTCTGTGTAAACATGCAGGATCATCTAAGGAGAATGGGCCGGTAAAAGTTCTCTTAAGGCTGGATACAAATGCACCGCAACCCAGGAGATCACCAAGATCCCTGACAATACTCCTTACATATGTTCCTTTATGACAGTTTATCACCAAAGAAACTTCCCCATTTTCTCCAATAGCGGAGACTCTTTTGATCCTCGGGATCGAAACTGTACGAGGTGATATCTTGATCTGATCACCTCTTCGGGCAATTCTGTGAGCTCTTTGCCCCTTGATCTTTATCGCTGAAATGTCTGGAGGAGTCTGAAAACGCGTGCCCTGAAGTGACATCAGGGCCATGTCGATCTCTTGAGGCGTAACATTCACGAAGGATCTTTTCTGAATGACATTCCCATCATAATCATCAGTATCTGTCTTTTGTCCAAGTATGAGGGTTACTTCATATTTCTTGGGTAATTCCATGATATACGAACTTGTCCTGGTAGCACCGCCAATGAGGACTATAAGTAGACCACCTGCAGTAGAATCAAGTGTCCCGGCATGACCTAACCGGACTCCCCTGCCAAGTGTACGTTTTATTATATTCAATGACTCCCTGCTTCTGAGACCGGGGGGTTTGTTAAAAAGTAGAATTCCGTTTAACATATTCTTTTATCTTCAACTTTACAGTTTTCAATGATTCGATTAAAGGAAGATCTATTGTACATCCGGCAGCTTTTTCGTGACCGCCGCCTCCCCACAGCTTAGCAACCTCTCTTGCTGAAAACCTGTCATTTGCAGATCTCAGGCTTACTCTTATTGAACGATCCTCTTCAACCAGAAGTAGTGAGAATTCAACGTTGTCAAGCTCCAGAAATCTGCTTACAAGATTCTCCGTATCAGAACGGTTTGCTCCAGTTTCCAGAAAATCATGACTGCTCAGCCAGGATATAACTACACTATTGGTAAGCATTACAGCATTGTCAAAAGCTCTGCCCCATAATTTCAGGAGTTGAAGACTTTGGCCATGATAAACACTTCTGTAAATGCTGAAAGGTTGGACTCCAATATCTACCAGTTCCGATGCGATCTTTAAAGTCAAAGAAGACGTATTATCATAAGAAAAGTTCCCTGTATCCGTCATAATACCAGTATATAAAGCAATTGCCATATCATATGATATGGCAATACTTTCTTCTTCAAATAATTGGAACAGCAGTTCAGCCGTGGAAGAAGCACTGTCATCTACGCAGTTAAAAGTACCATACATTTCATTGTCACCGTGATGATCTATGTTAAGAATAAAGTAATAACTGTCTGGAATATTTATCCCCGGTACAGAACGTGCCACGTTACTTGTATCCAAAGCAATGATGAGCATATGATCATCAGGTTCAGGTGATATCTCTCTTATAACTCGATATTTGCTTGCATGAGGAAGAAATAAATATTTATCTGGTAAAGGATCTACACCGACCCAGGATACATCTTTGCCAAGCGTTTTACCAAGAGAAACTATTGCGCTTGCAGAACCTAATGTATCTCCATCAGGTTTATGGTGACTTATAACTAACCATTTATTCCATTCATCAAATTTCTGTTTCAAAGATAATCCTTCGAATTTCTTAAAATTCACAGACATTCTTCTACTCATTGTTTTCTTTTTCATTAATGCTGTCTAAAATTGAATCTATGTATCTTCCATATTCTTCACTCTTGTCCTCTTTAAAATGGAGTTCCGGTATTTGTTTAAGATGGAGTTTTTTACCTAACATGCTTCTTAGAGTACCAGAAACAGATTGAAGTCTTTTCTGGAGATCTCCTTTTGTACCGGTATCAAGAGTTGTAAAAAAAACATCTGCAGTACCAAGATCCCTTGAACAATCAACTCCAGTAATAACAGCTGATTTGACATCTTCTTTTTTAATTCTGAGTTCAAGAAGAAGTGCAATTTCTCTTTGAAACTGCTTATTAATTTTCTCCAAACGATAACTCGTCATAGCAATCAACCTCTACCCACTTTTGAATTACTGAAAAACCATTACGATCCTCCATTTTATAAATAAATGAAAGAACTGAATCCAGTCTTGTTTTAGCCATTTCCGATGTACTGTCAACCAATGTAAAACACAAAAAAACCTCTGATCTCGAACCATCCGGCCCAAGATCAAATGAAGATATATTCCATCTCTGGTTTACCCGGTCTATAACAGAACGAACTACATGCCTTCTATCTTTAAGGCTTCTGCTAAATGGTATCTGCAGATAAACAAGAAGTAACCCTGTATATGGTACAGGAATAGAATTAATCATTTTTGAAGCTTGCGTTTTTCCTCAACTTCCTGGAATGCCTCAATAATGTCACCTTCAGAAATATCCTGATAGTTCTGAAGATTTATTCCACATTCGTAACCAGCATTGACTTCCCTTGCATCGTCCTTAAATCTTCTGAGGGCGGCAATGTTACCCTGCCATTTTACGACTCCGTCAGTGATAACCCTGGCTCGGGCATTCCTTCGGATAACACCTTCAAGAACATAACATCCTGCGATCTGCCCCACTTTAGGCACTTTAAATACTTCCCTGACTTCAGCCTGTCCAAGGATCTCCTCACGAATGATGGGTTTAAGCATACCTTCAAGGGCAGCTTTTACATCATCAAGGAGATCGTAAATGACATTATATATCCTGATCTGGACCCCTTCACGCTCAGCAACTTTTTTAGCATTGTTATCGGGTCTCACATTAAAAGCAACAATAATTGCATTAGAAGCTGCGGCAAGCATTACATCAGATTCCGATACTCTACCGGCTCCTTTGTGAACAAAATTGATACCAACTTCTGCGGTGGCCAGCTTGGCTACTGAGGACTCAACGGCTTCAGTTGAACCCTGGACATCACATTTGAGCACGAGGTTAAGCTGAGGGACACCGCCTTCCTGCATTTGGGCATAAAGTTCCTCAAGAGTCATCTTTTTACTTGATACATTCTGATCCTGTCTTCTGGTTTGCTCCCTGTCTGCTGTAGTATCTCTCGCGACTTTTTCATTTTCAACCTTTGCAAAAGCTTCACCTGGTTGTGGAACCGAATTAAGTCCAAGTATTTCTACAGCAGTACTGGGACCAGCTTTTTTAACCTGATCACCTTTATGATCCAGCATCGCCCTGATTTTACCCCACGATGAATCCATGAGAATAATATCTCCGGTTTCAAGTGTCCCCTGCTTTATGAGAACGGTGGCAACCGGACCTTTTCCTTTATCAAGTTTTGACTCAATGACAGTACCTTCAGCAATTATTGTCGGGTCAGCTTTCAATTCTTCCATTTCAGCGACCAGAAGAAGCATTTCAAGAAGATGATCAACACCTTCACCGGATTTAGCCGATACATCTATCATTACAGTATCTCCGCCCCATTCTTCCGGGACAAGACCTTTATCGGACAGTTGTTGTCTGACTCTATCCGAACGGGCACCAGGTTTATCAATTTTATTTACAGCTACAATGATTGGTACACCTGCTGCTTTAGCATGATTGATAGCTTCCTCTGTTTGAGGCATAACCCCGTCATCTGCAGCAACAACAAGAATAGCTATATCTGTGACCTGTGTACCTCGAGCTCTCATGGACGTGAAAGCTTCATGACCTGGTGTATCAAGAAATACTATTTCCTTGTCATTGTAACGGACACGGGAGGCTCCTATATGTTGTGTGATACCGCCAGCTTCACGCGCTGTTATATTTGTATCACGTATATAATCCAGAAGCGTTGTTTTACCATGATCGACATGGCCCATAACAGTAACGACTGGTGAACGATATCGTGCATTATCACCTTTAACTTCCTTTTTCTTTCTCAGTCTTTCTCTGACGGATTCAGCTTCTGTCTCTGCTTCAATTTCTTTTTTCTCAAATATTTCAAGATCAATGTCAAAAGCATCAGAAAGAATTACAAGAACTTCCTCTGATGCCGGCATATTTGCAGGAACCATCATTCCTGCAGCGACAAGTTCTCTGACTGCTTCACCAGCGGAAATTCCGATCATATCGGCAACATCCTTCACAGATGCTCCTGCAGGAACCTTTATCAATTGTTTGGAAACGTTTTTCTCTGAAGCTGAACTTTCGGCAGATTTGTTTCCTGTTTTCCCCGATTCAGTCTTGATAGTGTCTTCTATCAATTGTGCAGTTTCTGTATCGATAGAACTCATATGTGTTTTAACCTCGATGCCGAGATCGCCAAGCATATCGAGGAGTTCCCTGTTTGTTTTACCCAACATTTTTGCAAGTTCATACACCCTGATTTTACTCAATGGCATCTCCTCCTTGAGCTGAAAGCTGAAGTATCCCTTTTGACAAACCTGTGTTCAGATTTATTCCTATAACCTGAACATTGTTCAATCCCAGAGAGTCAGAAAGACATTTGCGGTCACATCCTACAAGTTCCAGAAGTTTGCACTTGTCCACTGATTCATAATACTTCAGTGTTTTAAAAACAGAATCAGAAAATTCTTCTGATAAAATAACCAGCAGTTTCCTGTTTTTACCAACACGGGATTTGATATTATCAAACCCGATAATGATCGAATTACCTTTTCTTGCCATGCCTAATAATGGGAGTAATTCCTGGTAATTCTTCACTTTCAATTATCATTCCCCCATTTGCTTATCTTCAGCCTTTATAAGTTCTTCAAGTTGATCATAGATCTCTGAACTGACATTTGTTTTTAAAGCTTTTCCCAGCGTATTTTTACTTTTTGCTCTGGAAAGACATTTAATATCAGGACAGATATATGCTCCTCTTCCCGGTGCTCTACCCGAAAGATCGATTTTGACTTTTCCTTCAGAGTTCCTGACTATCCTTAAGAGTTCTTTTTTACAGGTACTTTCTCCGCAACCAACACACGTCCGCGGTCTTGAACGCTTTCCCGTCAAGATTATCACTCATCTTCAGGAATGATATCCTGGAATATATCATGCAGAGTAGGCAGTTTTTCTGCTTCCAGGGCATTGATATCAATTTTCCATCCGGTCAATCGTGCTGATAGTCGAACATTCTGACCTGCTTTGCCAATAGCAAGAGAAAGCTGGTCTGGTCTCGCATAAACCTTAACAGCTTTTTCCTGTTCAAGCATTGGTTCAATTTTTACTATTCTTGCCGGAGAAAGTGAATTTCTGATGTACTGTAAAGGATCTGTACTCCAGATAATTATATCGATTTTTTCTCCACAGAGTTCCTGACTGATAGATTTTATCCTTGCTCCGCTATTGCCAACACAAGCTCCAACAGGGTCTACGTTTGGATCATTTGACAAGACAGCTAACTTTGCCCTTGCACCTGCTTCCCTTACAATTCCCTTTATTTCAATTACATCGTCAACTATCTCAGGAACTTCGAGTTCCAGCAGTTTCCTTAGAAGACCCGGGTGTGTCCTTGAAACAACGATTCTTGGCCCACGGGTGGTCTGTCTAACATCAAGGAGATAAAACTTCTTTCTTTCTCCAGGATAATATTGTTCAGTAACTATTCTTTCTTCTCTTGGCAGTATTGCTTCGGTTCTATTGTTAAGACGTACCAGGACCTGGTCATTTTCAGCTTTAACTATTATCCCCGTTACAAGATCACCTATGCGATCTGCAAACTCATTAAATATGATTTCTCTTTCTGCATCTTTTAATCTCTGTATTATTACCTGGCGGGCTGTCTGCGCTGCAATTCTTCCAAAGTTTACAGGATTTGCCTCTATTCTTATAATATCACCAGGTTCTATATCTGGATAATCAAGAGACCGTGCTTCTTCAATAGTCATTTCAGTATCAGGAGAATTAATCTCTTCAACAATCGTCCGAACCTCATAGATCGATACATTACCGTTATCAAGATCAATAAACACCTCAATATTCTGATTACCGCCCCTGTATTTCCGGTAAGCGGAAATAATTGCAGCTTCCAGGCTTGAAGATATAACTTCTTCTGGAAGTCCTCTTTCACTTGTAAGCTGTTTTAAAGCACGGACGAAATCACGTCCAAGTAACATTTAGTTTATCCCCCTTTTACAAATTTCAGAATTTAGGCAGTTCTATTTTTTTGTATCTCCATCCCATACAAGATTGGCTTTAGTTATCTTTTCAATTTCAATCTCAAAGGATTCAGTGGAATCTGTTTTTATTGTGATAATATTTTCTCTGACCGAATCTATAGTACCTGTAAACTTTCTCCTGCCTTCTATTGGCACCCTTGTTTTGATCCTGACAAGATCACCAGCAAATCTAAGATAGTCATCTATTCTAAACAAAGGTCTTTCCAGGCCAGGAGAGCTGACCTCAAGATAATACCTGTCTCCAGGTTCAAGTTTACTGTCTTCTTCAAAAAAACGATTTACTGCTTTAGATACATTTTCACAATCTTTAACCACTATTCCACCCAGAGAATCTATGTAAATGCGAAGAGTGGTCCTTTCATGTTCGTTTATGAATTGTATCCCGACGAACTCATAACCTTCATTTTCAACTATTTCTCTTATCTTAAGCTCAAGAGGAAATGCGACATTCCCTTTTTTCAAAATAGATCAACTCCAGGAACTTATTCTTAATTCTGTAACAAAAAACAAAGAGTGGGAAAAACCCACTCTTCTGGCAAGATAAAATATAACCCACATGAAAGTATACCATGCGATATGAAAAAATTACAAGTTACTCTACTTTACCAACTCAATAAACAGAGATGATTATTCGACCCAGTAATTAGGTGCTTCCTTAGTTACTACTACATCATGAGGATGGCTTTCCTTTACACCTGCTGGAGATATCCGGACAAATTCTGAATTATCCTGAAGTTGTGCTATGTTTGCTGCCCCAACATAGCCCATCCCGGATTTAAGACCTCCAGCCAATTGATAAATGACACCATTCAGTGACCCCTTATAAGCTGCTAAACCTTCAATTCCTTCAGGAACAAGTTTATCCACCTCGGAGTTTTCCTGGAAGTACCGGTCCTTACTTCTTCCTTCTTTCATAGCTGCTATAGACCCCATACCTCTGTAACTCTTGTAAGAACGTCCTCTATATATAACAACTTCTCCCGGGCTTTCTTCGGTACCTGCAAACAGGGAGCCGATCATAACCGTATCTGCACCAGCTGCAATAGCTTTTACAATGTCTCCGGAAAATCTTATTCCACCATCAGCAATAACTTTTTTCCCATTAGCATGAGCAACTTTAGATACATTCATTATTGCTGCAAGCTGTGGAACTCCAATTCCGGCAATTATTCTCGTAGTACATATCGAACCAGGACCTACTCCCACTTTTAATCCGTCGACTCCTGCTTCAATAAGCGCTTCAGCTGCATCAGCTGTAGCTATGTTACCTCCAATAATACCCAGTTCAGGGAAAAGTCGGCGTATCTCTTTGATACTTGAAATAACTTTCTGGGAATGACCATGTGCAGTATCAACAACAATTACATCAACACCGGACTTGACAAGGGCCTTAGCTCTTTCAACCGAAGAAACATCAACCCCGATAGCTGCACCAACAAGTAATCTTCCATGATGATCTTTGCTCGAATTCGGAAAATCTTTGACCTTTTGAATATCTTTTATTGTGATAAGGCCTTTTAGTTTAAAATCATTATCTACTATTGGAAGTTTTTCTATCTTGTGTTTCATTAGAATATCCTTAGCATCTTCAAGCTTGGTACCTTCAGCTGCTGTAACCAGATTTTCCTTCGTCATTACATTTTTGATCAGTTGAGAATAATCCTTAATGAAACGAAGATCCCTGTTGGTTATTATTCCAACAAGTCTTCGTGTACTATCGACAATTGGTACACCAGAAATATGATAATGTTCCATAAGCGAGACTGCTTCTTCAATCCTGTCATCAGGATTAAGATAAAACGGATTAACAATAACACCTGATTCTGAACGCTTTACAAGATCTACTTCTTTACACTGTTCCTCAATACTGTTGTTACGATGAATTATGCCGATCCCGCCTTCTCTTGCAATTGAAATAGCAAGTCTCGCTTCAGTAACAGTATCCATAGCAGCACTGCAAACGGGCATATTCAGAGGGATCCCTTTAAGAAGTTCCGTACGAAAATCAACCTCGGAAGGAACAACATTACTGTAACCGGGAACAAGAAGAACATCATCGAAAGTAAGACCTTCATAATCTACAAATCTTGAGTTAACACTCATTATTTCACCTCCGGTATAATCAATTACTCTAAAACAATTCTACTGAATAAAAATAGTGTTAATTACATTTTTATATAAAAGTCCCAGAAAACTGTTTTGGATGATTTTAAGGTCATCACCGCAAAAGTGCAAGCTTAATCTGAAATAATCAGGATATGAGATCAGGAAGTAAGGCATTTTAATATAAAATACTTATTAACAAGAAAAAAGATCAGTATAATCGTTCAGTTCTCGAAACACAGGCTAAAGCCCATGCCTGCATACATTCACATGAACCCACCGATCCAATTTTTTCACCTGATTTGAATTTTAAACTGAGTACCGGAGAATGATCGCCGAATTCGAGGAATATTCGATCAAGATTTCTCTGAATAAGGTAGGAATAAGGCTGAAGTTTTGGTTTCTGGGCATGTAAAACGACATCGATAGATTCAATAACCCAGTTTGCTTCTTTCAGGATATCAATTACATTATTAAGAAGTACAGTACTTTGAATATTTTTATAAACAGGATCAGAAGCAGGGAATAAAACTCCAATATCCGGTTTTCCTATAGCTCCTAAAAGGGAATCACAAATAACATGCACCAGAATGTCTGCATCCGAATGACCTTCCAGCCCCAGAGGAAAATCCGGAATGTCGATACCTCCAATTACAAGTTTTCTTCCGGGAATCAGTGGATGCAGATCATATCCAGTTCCGGTTCTTGTAACTGAAAATGGCCTGGCTATACTTTCCGCAAGATCCCAGTCTGAAGTGTATGTTATCTTAAAGTTCTGCGGATGTCCCGGAACCTGGCGGATATTATATCCTGCATCCATCCAGGCTTCAGCTTCATCCTTAAATTTTTCAGAACTGTTGGAAAGTATCTCCATAAGTCTTTTACGGGGAAAAGCCTGGGGAGTTTGAGTCCTAAAGAGGTCGCTGTTATTCACTACCTTAAGCGAATTATCATCTGAAGTCCTTTTTAGAGCATCTGCAACAGGAATGCAGGGTATAGCTCCTGTATCAGAACTGGTTTCATTCATAACCCTCAACACAAGATCTTCAGTAAGAAAAGGTCTTGCGGCATCATGTATCAATACATATTCATGATCAGAAACCGTAAGCGCATTATATACAGAATCTCTTCGATCAAACCCACTTTTCACAAACTTAGTTGGGATATCAATCCCCTGCATCAGGTTTCGGCATTCTTCGATTTTTTCATCTGGAAAAGCAACCACGCAATCATTAATATGTCCAGAATTATACAGTTTTTCAGCCAACTTGAAACTCCACATCCACATTGGCATACAAGAGAGCTGGCGGAACTGTTTTGGAGTTCCGCCGATTCTCTTTCCACTTCCTCCAGCTACAATAATAAATGTCCAGCTGTTCAAATCTTAACCTCTCTGCGGATCTTCCCGAATACCATTCTCCCTGCCGAAGTCTGTAACATCGAAGTGACTACAACTTCAACTCTCTTGCCAATGTAACCCTCACCATCTTCAACCACAAGCATGGTTCCATCATCAAGGTAACCAACCCCCTGGTGCATTTCCTTACCTTCCCTGATCACATCAACATTTATTGTCTCTCCTGGAAGTAACATCGGTTTTAATGCATTTGCGAGATCATTTACATTCAGGACTGAAAGCCCCTGGATCTGTGCTATCTTGTTTAAATTGTAATCTGTAGTCAGAATATCGGCTCCTACCTTTGCGCCTAAAGCAACCAGTCCCTCATCAACTGATTCAACTTCAAGGCTTTTAAGGTTCTCTTCTACTATCTGAATATTAATTGTATTTATTTTTTGAAGAGAATTAACAACATCAAGACCTCTTCTTCCTCTGGTACGCCTTGCCGGGTCAGTTGAATCTGCAACTGCCTGAAGCTCGATCAATATAAATCTGGGCAGGATCAGGATCCCTTCAAGAAAACCTGTTTTGGCAATGTCAAGAATCCTTCCATCAATTATTACGCTGGTATCAAGTACCTTTTTTCTCGCTTCACCTGCTTCAGTTAAATAAGCTGATTCACCATTGCTCCCGAGTTGTTTGACCTTAAGGTTCTGAAAACGTTCCTTCAGCCCTTTTATTGGTGATAATACACCAGCAAGATCATGTTGCCTTTTGAGTACGAGCCTTGCACCCAGATAACCGAGAACAACGTTCAGAAATACAGCAAAATAACTCCCGAAGGGAAGTTCTGAAAATGGAAGTGCAATAAGATTTGCCAGAAGGAGTCCAATTATAAGGCCCATAGTTGCAGCACTTATATCCTGCCAGCTTGTTGACTGTAGCTGTTTCTCAAAAAAAGATCCTATAAAGCCCAATCCTGATACTACAAGTGGTGCAAGTAAAAATCCGATCAAAGCAAAAATAAGTACAGAAATAAGATGGAACATAACTGGACCAGGTATGTACGGTATATTTATCTGTAACCAGACTTGAGGTACTTTGGGCATTAAATACATACTCAGTTCATAGCCGGCGATTCCACCTACCATGGTCAACAAACCCCTAAATCCAATTCTCACCATTTTCCCGGGACTTTCAGCCATCTACTCACTCCTTTCCATTTCTTCCTTTGTTAAGCCTGATCCTTGATTCGAGTGCCGCATGAATCGTGACCCTGTCCGCAAATTCTATACTACCTCCAACAGGAAGACCATAAGCCAGTCTTGAAACATTAACATCAAGATCTTCCAGCACATCCAAAAGTTCAAAATATGTCATATCACCTTCTATCCTTGGACTCGTAGCAATTATTACCTCATCAATATCGAATGATAGTATGCGGTTCTTGAGCTTGCAAAGTACTGCTTCGTCAAGGTCCTCACCGTCCAGGGGGGAATATCTCGCACCAAGGACATGATATATCCCGGAATATACGCCAGACTGTTCAATACTTATAAGGTCCTCTGATGTTTCTGTAACCAGAAGAGTATTACGATCTCGCAACATATCTGAACAGATAGAACATGGATCAATGTCAGTTATGTTTCCACAAACCGGACAGGGATGAAGTTTCGTTCTCATTTCAATTAATGCTCCGGAAAGCTCCTGTACATATGTTTCAGATTCCTGCATAAGGGAAAAAGCCATGCGTCTCGCACTTTTTTCACCAATGCCAGGTAATTTCTTAAATACATTTATAAGTCTCTCTAAAGGTTCAGGAAGAGCCACCTCTTACCCCCTGACTACATTATCCCAAGATTTCCAAGACCACCGGCAAGACCGCCCATTCTGGAACTTGAAAGTTCCTTACTTTTCTGTAAAGCATCATTTATCGCAGCAAGAACAAGGTCTTCCAGCATCTCCCTGTCCTCCGGATCAATTACTTCCGGCTCGATCGATATACTTCGAATATCGCCCTGGCCGTTAGCCATAACTGTTACCATACCACCTCCAGCATTACCTTCAACAGTTTCGTTTTCAAGTTCTTTCTGGATACGAGCCATTTCAGCCTGCATCTTTTGGGCCTGTTTCATAATATTATTCATTTTCATTTTTCTTACCTCCAAAAATTAGTGATGATAGGAACTCCCTGCTATAATACTCAAAGCTCTGTATAATTGCTCTGCAAGAAAAACCGTACAGAGTTCATGGGGAAACGTCATCCGGGATAATGACAGTAACATGTCAGCTCTTTCATGTAAAGAACTGCAAACACCGTAAGCTCCACCTATGATAAAAACAATTCTTCCTGGCGTATTTGACATTGAATCTGACAAAAAACTGGAAAGGCCCGTACTTGACATTGTTTTTCCTTTTTCATCAAGCAGGACCACAAAATCTCTCTGCTTCAAGACTTTTCTAAGGTTTTCGGTTTCTTTCTGTTTTGCTCTTTCAACATTTCCCCTTGTTGAGAATTCGCTGACTGTTTCCCATTTTAATGGTGCGAACTGACAGCTTCTTTCAATGTAGCGATTTGCAATTGTGTACATTTGCCTGTCTTTAATTTTTCCTACTGTCAGCAACATAAGTTTCATAATATTTTCCCCTGCTGACTTTCTGATCTATTTTTTATCTTTTTCTTTTTTATCTTTTTGACTGCAAACTGTTCCTGTCTGGCCCGTTCAGATAATACCTCAGTAATGAATTTCTGTTCCTCCTGCAGGTCCGGTAGTATTACATGCTCCAGTGAGTTAATTTTTAAAAGGCTCTTCCTGAGTTCAGATTCAAGAGCAACGATCCTTGTTCTCAGATTTATATACTCCCAGAGTAAAGTTCTCATATTTTCAAGGGATACCAGAAGATCATCGACATATAAAGAAGTCATAGCAGGATCATAAGAAGGAGTATCAAGATTACCATCTGATCCCTGTATTGGTTTGAACTGACTGTAAGAACATCCCATTATGCTTGTCACTTTCTCCGTTACACGGGTATAGGCCCTACCCGGTTTCATGATCTGTAATATACCCTGCCCTTCATACATTCGGACAAGGGAATAATAGGTACTCATATCAGCACAAAGACGGGTAAACTGAATTTCAAGTTCTCTGAAACGGATTCTGTCATTCTCAAGTTTCCTCATAAGAACATCCCGCTTTTTTTCAAGAAGGCCTTTCCCATATTGTACTGCTTCCTGCTGATGTTTTACATCGAGCAACTGTTCTCTGGTTGGAGGTCTTTTGCTACTCATTTGCGAATATATTATCCCTGTTGGATAAGATGTGTTTTTCCGGCAATCTGTAGAGCTCTTTATCAGGTAATTCAGAAAGACATTCCCACGCCATAGAAAGGCTTTCTTCAAGTGAGCGCCTGTTGGAACTCTGGTTAATGAAAAGTCTTTCAAATTTGTCACCAAAAGCAAGATACTTATGTTCTGTCACATTAAGTCCCTCATCCCCTACAACAAGTTTCAACCTGTACAGCTCCCTTGATCTTGCATAGGAAGCATAAAGTTGGTCCGCCATTTGTCTATGATATTCAAATGTCTTGCCAGTACCTATCCCTTTGTTCATCAACCTGCTTAAACTGGGAAGTACATTGACAGGGGGGAACCCTGCTTTTTCATATATATCCCGATCCAGAACGATCTGTCCTTCAGTAATATAACCAGAGAGGTCAGCAACTGGATGAGTCATGTCATCATTTGGCATAGTTATAACAGGGATCTGGGTAATACTCCCGCTTTTACCCCTCACACACCCTGCCCTTTCATATATTTCAGAAAGATCGGAATAAAGATAACCGGGAAAACCTCTTCGTCCGGGGACTTCCTCTCTCGCAGCACTGATCTCCCTCAAAGATTCGCAGTAATATAACATGTCTGTAAGTATTACGAGTACATCAAGATCTTTTTCAAATGCATAATATTCGGCTACAGTCAGTGCCATTCGCGGAGTAAGAAGACGCTCCACTGCCGAGTCACTTGCAAGGTTCATGAAAAATACACCATTATTGATGGCACCACTGCGTTTAAAACTCTCAATAAAATAATCTGCTTCCCTGGTTGTAATACCCATGGCTGCAAAAACAACCAGAAAGGATGATTCCCGACCAGGTATCGTTGCGTTCTCAACAAGTTGAGCTGCTACCTGATTCGCTGGCATCCCCGGACCTGAAAAAACCGGTAGTTTCTGGCCTCTGACAAGGGTGTTCATCAAATCTATTGTGGATATGCCTGTTTCAATAAAATTGTTGGGACTTGTTCTGCAGGCTGGATTGATAGTAAAACCATTTACGGCTCTGAATTCTTCGATCAATGAAAGTGGTCTACCATCCAGGGGTTGTCCTCTTCCATTGAATAATCGTCCTTTCATGCCCATTCCTACAGGAACTTTAATAACATCCCTTTCAAGCCAGATAGTAACATTCTTTGTATCCAGACCACTGGTACCATCAAAAACCTGAATAACTGAAATATCTCCATCTACCTGCAATACCTGGCCCTGCCTTAGACCATCTGGTGTTTCGATCGTAACCATCTCACCAAACCCGGCCTCTTTAATACCTTGTACAAAGATCAACGGACCTTCTATTGACGTAATAGTTTTGTAGCCTTCCCTGTATAAACTCATTGGATAACCTCAACAGCAAGTGAACGGTCAAGTTCAGTGATCCATTTTTCAGCCGCATTATTCAATTCATCCCTGTTCATATCCTTTAAATGGACAAGTTTTGCCCTAAATGGGATATCCTGCAATTCTTCAAATAGAAGTCCTTTATCAATCTTGTTACCGATCAACTGAAATACTTTTTTAAGAACATTGAGCATTGCCTTTTGTTTTTTCAAACTACAATGAGAATCCTCGTCAGAAAATGCGTTTTGCTGCAGGAAGAATATTTTTACGAGATCAGCAAATTCAAGAGTCCACTTATCAGATTCTGACAAACCATCGCGTCCAACCAGTTGGACAAGGTCAGACAACCTTTTCTCCTGGTCAAGTACGCTCGAAAGAAAATGTTTCAGATCATACCATTCAGAACCAATATTTTTAACTAAAAAGTCATAAAGCTGATCATTATAAAGACTGTAGCTTGTTTTCCAGTTAATAGCAGGAAAATGCCTCTGTTGTGCAAGATTCTTATCAAGCCCCCAGAAAGTTCCTGCCAGTCTGAGGCTTGACTGTGTTACTGGCTCAGAAAAATCCCCTCCTGGCGGAGATACTGCATTAATAACAGTAACAGAGCCCTTTTTGTCCGCATTTCCCAAAGGTACGACCCGTCCTGCCCTTTCATAGTATTGTGCGAGCCTGGAGCCAAGATAAGCTGGATAGCCTTCCTCTCCCGGCATTTCTTCAAGTCTCCCGGCTATCTCGCGCAAAGCCTCAGCCCACCGGGATGTCGAATCAGCCATCATGGCTACATCAAAACCCATATCCCTGTAATACTCTCCTATGGTCATACCGAGATAGATACTTGCCTCCCTTGCAGCAACAGGCATGTTTGAAGTATTAGCAATAAGTACCATGCGCTCCATTAAGGGTGCATTGTTTTCGGGGTCCTGTATTTCAGGAAATTCTTCAAGGACCTCGGTCATTTCATTACCTCTTTCTCCGCAACCAATATAAATTATGATATCGGCATTACACCATTTGGCGAGAGATTGCTGCGTAATGGTCTTCCCGGTTCCAAAACCACCTGGTAAGACTGCAGAACCACCCAGTGCAACAGGAAACATCGTATCCAGGATCCGCTGTCCGGTTAAAAGAGGGAAAGTAAATGGAAGACGTTTTCTGTAGGGCCTGGGTTTCCTGACCTCCCATTCGTGACTTAAAGAGATTTCAGTACCATTGGAAAGAACACATACAGTATCTTCCAAAGAATAATTTCCCATTGTAACAATATGCTCAATAGTTGAATCTTTATGATATGGAGGAACGAGAACCTGGTGCTTCAGATATGTTCCTTCGAGAACTTCTCCAATTGCATCTCCGGCAGTTACTGGATCTCCTGTTTTTAGAAAAGGTGTAAATTGCCATTTTTTAGTCCTCGGCAGAGTATCACAATGCAGACCTCTGGGAATAAAGATACCATTCTCTGAGATCTTGTTCAGCGGTCTGCCTATCCCGTCGAAAACATTTCCCAGGAGACCAGGACCCAGTTCCAGAGACAGAAGGTTACCCGTTAATTCAATGGGTTCTCCTGTTCGAAGCCCCTCAGTGTTTTCATAGACCTGCACGTCGATCATGTCTTCCTTGATCCTTATCACTTCACCAAGCAGACGCGCCTTCCCTATAAACGAAACTTCGAACATTTTAACCTCGTGGAAAGCTTTAGCCTGAATAACAGGACCGAAAACTCCCGTAATTATTCCATCTGAAGTCATACAAACCTACCTTTCACTGGAAAGATCTACAGGGCCAATAGAAGGAAAAGGAACCCAGACCGGTTTCCTGCTTTTTGTAAGCTTTGAGTAGAGGGATTTGGGAATTCTCTCAAACCATCCCTTTTCCACAACAACAATTGCTGCATCCATTTCCTCTATAGATCGAATAAATGAAGAGAGTTCGTCCGGTGATTCGCACACAAGAGGTCTGAAACCAGAGATACTCCACAGATCAACAAATAGCTGTCTACCTATTACAACTGCCGGTTTCTCTGAATTCATAAATCCTCCTTCAGTTTTATTATGACAGAGGGATCAATCTTTTGATAAGCTCTTCGGACTCTACTCCAGAAGCCATCCCCACAGCCAGAAGATTAAGGTTTTCCCATTCGGTAAGTTCCCTTGCAACATAGCCGAGTGAAACCTCGATACCAAGAGGGTTAGCCCTGTATAACTGTCTCTGCCATTTCAGGAACTGTCTCTGCATTGCCCTTTGTATGTCTCTGGGTTCAATATTTTCCAAAAGGTCTATCGCTCCATTCCAGACTGTTCCGCGAACAAGCAGACCAAGCAGCTTGTTTCTTTCCAGATCTGAAATATCAAAACATAAACCTCCTGGAATATAGCTCCTTTTAATAATATGATCACCCGAAACGCCGTAATTGCTACGTACCCACATCCCAAGGTTCCAGAGATCAATGTTCATACCCAGATATTCTTCCACTCTTTGAGAATTTTTTGAACCCGAAACTTCAAGCTGTTTACGAAGATGATCGATCACTGAAAGTAAAAGCGTTCTCTCAGCGTGGAAGAGCTCAGATCCGGATTGCATATCCATTAATGCAGATGCAAGTGATAGTGCAAGCGGATGACCGTTTGAGTGGCATTTTTCTATAGCATTACTTATAGAGCTGCTGGAATTCCATATGTCATTAAAAAAGAACAGAGGCAGAGAGCCATAGCTATGCCACAATGGATCTGCACCTCCGGTACTTCCGGAAAAAAAAGCTCTTAAAGCAAGCCTTGAGTTAAGAAGATCAGCCCTTGCAAGAATAACTTCAAGAAGGGTTAAAACCTCACCTTCTGCGATCTTGCGTGAATGTTTGAGTTCTTCAGAGACGTGATTTGCAACTGCATGCTCGATTCTCGCAAGAATTGAGTTACGACCCCTGATAAGCTCCTGCCTGTAACTTTCACCGTAACGACTGTCAAGAAGGAATTGTTCAAAAGAATGCATATCTCCCCTTAATATATTGACATAGTCATCGTAATCTAATAAAAGTGAGACTCTTCTCCTCAGTATTGCATTGAAATATTCAAAGTTGTCTGTTGAGTTCAGGAATCTGAGAAACTTTTTCAATGGTATAAATGGATATCCTCCTCATATAATGTGATTTTACTTTATTCCATCTGGTAACCAGTGTATTGTCAACTAAATGTCTTTTATCTTCAGAAAATACCGTACACCCTCCAAAAGATCCCGTTTCCTTTTCTATAATATGAACATCACCGCTACATTCTTCAAGTAAATGTCCATGACCTGGCTCTACCTGAACTACAACGGCACCATCAATTTTATTTGATGCCTCTTTATAAAGAAAACAGAGCAGATCTCTATATTTATCCTCATCCTGGAGGATTGTTGAAAAAAAGGAAAAGACATTCTGCTCAAGCTCATCAAGCAAGAACCTCGAATAGTCCCCCACTTGTTCAAGAGTCGTATGTCTTATCATTGTCATCTGCGAGTTAAATAAAGCTTCATATCTTTGTTTTTGTTCCTGTCTGAGACCTGCAACCCTTTTTTCTACAGAAAGCCTTTTTTCAACGATCATCTCAGAGATCTTATGCTCTGTTTCAACACGGATCTGCTCAAATTTTCTTTTTTTATCCTCAATAAGGGCTTCTTTAAACTTTTCTATGTCCCCTCCTGAAGGATCTTGTGTAACTGGAAAAGATATCAAGAATTAACCTCCAAATCATGCAAACTGAAGGATCAGCATTATTGCAACAACAAATCCAAGTATTACCATAGTTTCCGGTATTGCTTCCAGGATAATTATAATTCCGGAAGTTTCTGGCTTCTCAGCTACTGTACCAGCTCCGGCACTCCCGATCTTGGCCTGTGCATATGCAGTAGCAAGAGCAGGAAGACCTACAGCCAGGGCTGCAGCCAAAGCAATTAAGGCTTTTTCCAATTTCTACCCCTCCTTCTGGAAAATGGTTTATATTGTTTTCCTCCACCTGAATAAAACTTTCCCATAAATTCAACATAATGTAATCTTGCAGAATGTAAACTGGATCCACCAATAGCAAGGACGAAATTCAGAATATGAATCGAAAGAGCCAGAAAGAGCCCCAGCACTGATAAACCGAAAACATCAATAAACCGCGAGGCCACTACTGCAAGAATAGCTGAAGAAAGACCTATGGCGGCGATCCTGACATAACTCAGGATATTACCGATAGTACTGAAACTTTCAACAAGACCACCGATACCTCCACCTATCATTAAAAGGACCAGTCCCGTAATTAACAGGGAGATCGAAAAGGTAAATAACTGTTCGGGTAACCACCCTTTAAATATTACAAGACAAAAGGTCAACCCAAAAAGCATTGCAAGATTACCTGTTTTTTCAATCCATACATGATGTTCTTTTTTTTGCAGGCCTTGGACAATACCGAGGAGCAGACCTATGATCACATGCCCAAAACCAAGACTTATTGTAAAAACAAGAACAGGAAGAACAGCATGAGACCGTTCTATCCATAGAGGGTGCATATTGAAAAGACGGTATCCTACATCCCCGAAAAGTTCTCCGTAAGCAATACCCCAGAAAAAACTCCATAAAGATACAATCATCAGGATGTATCCTATATCTGAAACTAATGGTTTTGATCTTTTTCGGTACATGAAAATTCCAATTAGCAAAGCAATTGCTCCATAACCAATATCACCTATCATGCATCCTGAAAAAAAAGGGAAAAAGATCGCAATAAGAGGTGTAGGATCTGAGCTCTTGTAACCTGGTGATTCCATCAATTTAAGAAATATCTCGAATGGTCGGAAGACAGTCCAGTTATATAACGATGTTGGTACAGAATGCCACTCATTGCTGGTAGGATGTCGCCATCTGATAAGAACATCATTGCCGAATCTTTCTTTAAGATCTTCGATAGTATCGTTCAATCTGTCAACTGGTAACCAGCCTTCTATCATAAAGAAATGTTCTCTATCAAGGGTATCAGCTTCAACATTGAGTTCTTCCAGATTTTCATCTGCAAGGATAAATAATGCTGCAAGTTTTGGTCCCCACTGATCCTTAGCGCTGACAAGATCTTCCTGGATTCCTTGAACCCTCTGGGGAATGATGGAAAGTTCCTGCTCGATCTCCAGAATAACTTTTGAGAGCTCTTCACCTTTAACAGCAACGGGAGGAGTCCATCTTACTGCGCCTGCACTATTCATTTCTTCCTCAAGAAACGGATCTGCAGTACTTTCTACGCTAAAAGATATCATATTTTCATTTTCCCGCATACGAACAGTATGATATTCGAAAAGATCTTTCCTTGTATCAGGTGATATTTCCTTCAGCCTGGCTCGTACTGAAGAGATTATTCTTGACTGCTGATCTGATGGTATCCACCAAAGGGAAACTACCCTGTTTTTTTTATTTTCGTCTTTGATAAAGTTATGAAAATGGACAGTAACATCATGAGCCTGTCTGAGTTTCAGGCTTTTGTCTTTGAGCAGATCTCTTTCCTTGAGAATACTTGAAAGCCGCTCTTGAAAATTGTCAAGACTGTTGTTAATTTCCCTTATAGTCTCTTCAAGAGGCATATCAAAACTTTTGCGAGCCTGAGCCAGCATGCTCTCTTCAAGTGAGTTCCAGTCTTTCCAGTCTAAGGCTTCCAACATACCAAGAAGCTTGCCCCTCAAAAGGCGCAAGCTATCAATTTCTTTATTAGATAATTTATTTATGGAATGCTGATCGATGTGCAGAACCGAAAGATCATGCAGGCACTTCACAATCTGACTGCGTCGTGAAAGCACGCCCCAAACAGCAATCCTGACCATATTTCTAATCAAAGATCGATCTCCACCTTGTCTGAATCATATATTTCTTTCTTAACCGAAATCAAAAGAGAATTTAAAATATCACTTTCGCTACTCAAGGTTTTAAGTTTGGAAATATGTGTTTCATTAGCTTCAATCATCGAGACTCGATGTGCCTCTAATCGTGTCTCATAGTCCTGCCATTCATGTTCTATCTTTTCTATGGTATTTTTTTCCATATCATGAAGTTTGTTTCCAGCACGTTCGATCTCGGCTTTCATCTTAACCCTGTATTCCTCAATTTCACGAGAAATAGTTTCCTTGAAAGACGCGAGCTCATCATCTATATCAAAAAATCTATCCTGGACTGTTTGATCCTGGTCGGTCAAAAAAATCAGCCTCCATCAAGAATTCACAAAATGCTCCCCTGTCAATGATCCCGACGAGTCTGCCATTTTCAACGATGGGAATCCTTTTTATTTTCTTGCGCAACATCAAATCTGCAACTGTCATAAGACTCGCAGTTGGCTCAAGAAAAATTGGTTCATAGTTCATATATTCTGAAACAGTTGAATTTCCCAGTTCCACAAAACGCTCCAGAAATGTGCATTCCTCATCGGAAAGAAATGAACTCTGGGCAAGAACTTCAAGATATGTTGGAACTGCAGCCTTTAGAACATCGGATTCGGACAGAAAACCTACAAGTTTCCAGTCATCCTTGATGACTGGGATCCCTGTCAGATTATGGCTGTAAAGGATATGCACAGCATCATGAACAAGATCTGTAGGCATGACAGCCGTGAGATCAGGATGCATTAACTCTCTTGCAAGGGTATTCATTAAATTATATCCTCTTTTCTGTTTTCAATAATTCCTGCCTTGGTTAAAAATACAAGAAAGACAAAAGTCAGTAAATGCAGATCCCTCTTAAATCTCCACGGTTCCTGTACAAGTCTGTAGAACCACTCCAGGCCGCATTTCTGAAAAATACCCGGCGCTCTTTTGAGCTTACCTGAAATAACATCAAAAGCTCCTCCAACTCCTACCCCGACAACAGGACCGATCTCCTCAAGATGCTGATCAAGCCATATCTCCTGTTTTGGGACACCCATTCCAGCAAAGATGACCTTTGCACCAGATCTGCGGATCCTTTCAAGTATCTGAGGTTCTTCTTCTTCTGTAAAATAACCTGACTGACAACCTGCTATATTGAGCCCGGGGAATTTATGTACAAGGGTATAAGCTGCCGAATTGACAGTATCCTCGCTGGCTCCAAGGAGAAAGACGGGCCAGCCTTCGATGGAAGCACATCGACATACCTGTTCCATAAAATCAATACCAGTTACTCTTTCCTGGATCTCTGTGCCAAGTAGTTTCAAAGCCCAGATAATACCCCATCCATCTGCCAGGCAGAGAGAAGAGCCAGATGCAGCTCTTCGGTAACAGGGGTCATATCTTGCCATATGAGCGGCCAGAGCGTTTAATGTTACCACAAGAAATGGCTCCTCCGCTTTTTTTAAAGCTATTCGTACTTTGGAAATGGCATAATTCATCGATACATTGTCTATTGCAACTCCCCATAAACGGGGTGCTCTTGATGTAAGCGGATGTGAGTGTACTCTTGAGATGACGGGAAGGCTGAATATAACCACCGATACAACTATGAACATGGTGATCAGCCAGGCAAGTGGCCCATCGGTCAGCTGGATAACGCTTATTACCGCTCCAAGTGTGGCACAGAGTAAAGTTATGAGATGTACAGCAGTAGGATGTTCTATGCCTTTTTTTATGAGTCCTCTGTAAATGTATCTGGGATTTGGTGTCCTGTTAGAAAGTGCAACGGACGCAAAATGGAGTGAAGTCTCCATGATAGGAATAGCGAACAGCCCAAGAGGCAGTATCATCAGAGTACTGAAGGTAATACCCTTACTGACACCCAGCAGAGAGGTCCCGGCAAGAACCGTCCCCCAGAACGCAGCCAGTGGACTGCCGAGCTGCCTGTACATGTGACCATGCCTGCTCCAGAAAACGGCAAGTAGGAGAAGCGCCGTGAGAGACATCAGGAAGGCTTCACCAAGATCCTGGCCGGAAAAGAAGGTCACAGCAACAGAAAGAATAAATGTTATTGCCAGAAGATGGCCGGACATTCCAGGAATATGATCAAGTTCCTGGATCAGGGCAGGAAAGATAGCAATCCAGATCGTTGTAATAAGCATAGCCGTCCATCCAGAAAGATACATATATTCCCCCCCCGGGAGACCTATAAATCTGATCCCGGGCCCCCATAAGGCAAACATTATCCCGATCAGAATAAACAGGAACCGCAAATTCCTGTTTTTGTATTTCTGCTGAAGGATCCCTATCATCAGAGCACAAAAAGATGCTCCTACAACAAATCTCGAAAGATATCCACCAAACCATAGGACACTCATAAAGAATCCTGTCACAAGGGTAACATCCCTTATGTAATCATACTGGGATCTGTCCAGTATCTTCTTGTATGATTTCTGACATACAAAAAGACCGGCAGCCAACATTATCAGGGCAACGAAAACTTTGGCAATGTAAGGATATTCAGACAAATCTACTGTTCTCCCTTATATTTAGCAGACTACTAACATTAAATAGTACTTCAGTACAATTGTACCAAGGACCGGGGGAAATATCCATTACAACAGGATATCTAAAATAATATTATCCCCAACGGTCAGACATAGTTCAAATATATTGGAACAGATCGCTATACGATGTGTTCCAATCCACCCATATATGGAACCAGAGCTTCCGGTATGGTTATAGAACCATCTTCATTCTGATTGTTTTCAAGTATGGCAATGAGAGTACGTCCTATAGCAATTCCGGATCCATTCAGGGTATGCACGAAAACTGGTTTGCCACCATTCGCAGGTCTGTATCTGGTTCCCATCCTGCGAGACTGAAAGTCTTCGCAGTTACTACAGGAACTGATCTCACGATACTTATCCTGCGATGGTAACCATACTTCAAGATCGTAGGTCTTTGCTGCACCGAATCCCATATCACCAGTACTCAGTGTAACTACTCTGTAGGGAAGACCGAGTTTCTGAAGCACCATTTCAGCATTGTTGGTCAGCTTCTCAAGTTCGTTATAACTATCCTCTGGTTTGCAGAGTTTAACCAGCTCTACCTTGTCAAACTGATGCTGTCTGAGCATACCTCTTACATCACGTCCATGACTTCCTGCTTCACGCCTGAAACATGCAGTATATGCGGTATAGTAAAGCGGTAACTGTTCCTCGCTGAGTATTTCTCCACTGTGCAGATTGGTAAGTGGAACTTCTGCTGTTGGAATAAGCCAGAGATCATCTTCATCAGTTTTATAAAGATCATCAGCAAACTTGGGAAGTTGCCCTGTTCCCTGCATGGTATTACTGTTTACAAGAAAAGGAGGATTTATCTCGATATAGCCATGTTCAGAGGTATGAAGATCAAGCATGAAATTGATCAGCGCCCTTTCCAGCCTTGCCCCGCTATTTTTAATAACCGTAAACCTGCTCTGAGCAAGTTTGACACCTCGTTCAAAATCAAGGATCCCGAGAGTTTCTCCAAGATCCCAATGCGGCTTTGGTGAGAAAGAAAATTGAGGCAGTTCTCCCCATGTCCTGTTGAGAACGTTGGAAGACTCATCTTCACCTTCAGGTACACTTTCATGAGGTTTATTGGGTATCGAAAGAAGCATTTCCTGCATACGGGAATCGATAACGGAAATCTCATTATCAACTTCCTTGATCCTTTTCCCTGTTTCTTTCATTTCCTTCATTAATTCTGAAGCATCGTTTCCAGATGCTTTCGATTCAGCAACTTTTCTGGAACCCTCATTTCTGCGTGCTTTAAGTTCCTCAGTTTCATTTATAAGTTCCCTTCTCTGCCTGTCAAGTGCAACAAGCTGATCAATAGGAAAATCATGATGTCTTGAATCAAGGAAATTCTTTACTTCCTCAATATTATTTCGGATCCATTTAATATCAAGCATTGTTATCAACACCTCCGGCGGTACGAACATTTGTAAGAAGATTAGCCATTTCAATAACTGAGAGTGCAGATTCCGCACCTTTGTTTCCAGCCTTGCTGCCTGCCCTGGATAATGCCTGGTCAAGATTTTCACAGGTCAAGACACCAAAACCGACAGGAACTCTCTGTTCAAGACCCACATTAGCAATACCTTTTGACATTTCAGCAGCAACATAATCAAAATGGGGTGTATCCCCTTTGATCACAGCACCCACCGCAATAATTCCATCATATTTCCCCGAAATTGCCATTTCCTTTACCAGAAGAGGTAATTCCCATGCTCCCGGGACCCAGACTATATCAACGGACTGCGGATTTACCCCATGACGGAAAAGAGTATCCTTTGCTCCTTCCAGAAGTCGTGATGATATAAGTTCATTGAATCTTGAGGCTATAATACATATCCTCAATCCAGTACCAATAAGTTTTCCCTGCAAGACCTTCATATAGATATCCCCTTTCAGAAATATAAGAGATGGTTAAAGAATCACTTTATGATATTCTTCAGATGCAGAAGATGACCAAGTTTTTCCTGTTTTGTAGTAAGATATCTGACATTATGTTCATTAGGATCTATCTCGATGGAGATCCTCTCCGATATCTGAATTCCGTATCCCTGTAAACCTACAACTTTTTTCGGATTATTTGTCATTAACTTTATACTCTTTATGCCGAGGTCCTGCAGTATCTGTGCACCAAGACCATAATCCCGAAGATCAGCTTCATGTCCAAGGGCTTCGTTTGCTTCTACCGTATCAAGCCCCTCTTCCTGAAGATTATATGCTTTCAGTTTTTCGAGGAGACCTATCCCGCGTCCCTCCTGTCTCATGTAAAGAATGACTCCTCTGCCGGATTTCTCTACTGCTTTCATGGCTGTATGTAGCTGGGGACCGCAATCACAACGAAGAGACCCGAAAACATCGCCTGTCAGACATTCAGAGTGAACCCTCACTAAAACATCGTTACCGCTTGATATATCACCTTTTACCAGGGCAATGTGAAGTCTCTCATGTTCATCATCATCAAGAAGGCTGCGATATGCGTAAGCCTTGAAATCTCCATACCTGGTAGGCAGATCTACAACTGCTTCACGGACGACAAGTTTTTCTTTTTCTGAACGGTATCTTATCAGATCTTCTATAGTTACTATCACCAGGTTATGCTTTTTTGCAAAATCAGCAAGATCTGGGATACGGGACATTGTTCCATCCTCATTCATTATCTCACAGATCACAGCCGCTGGAGACAATCCGGCCAGTTTGACAAGATCCACAGAAGCTTCTGTATGTCCAGCGCGTTTTAATACTCCACCTCTCAGGGCTACAAGAGGGAACATGTGCCCTGGTTTGGCCAACATGGAAGGGGATGAGGAAGGATCAGCCAGAACCCGAGCCGTAAGAGCTCGATCTGATGCCGATATCCCCGTCGTTGTACCTTCGACTGCATCCGCAGAAACAGTGAAAGCAGTTCCGTGTCTTTCAGTATTATTAACGACCATAGGTTCAAGAGAAAGCCTTTCTGCCTGTTCTTCTGTTATTGGAACGCAGGTAAGCCCCCTTGCGAACCGGGCCATAAAATTGATCTGGGCCGGTGAAATATTTTGCGCAGGAGCTACAAGGTCTCCTTCATTCTCCCTGCATTTATCATCCACAACGATCACCATTCGACCGTTTTGCAGCTCTTCTATCGCCTTGTCAATAGTATCGAACTTGATTTCAGATATTTCACATTTCATAAGGATGGTTCACCTTCCTTTTCAGCTTGTCCAACCATATCCTGCAAGTTTATCCCAGGTAAGATCCGCGTTTTCTGTATCTGGGTTTGTGGATCCTGTAAGTCTCTTTATTGATTTATGGACATACTTCGCAAGGATATCTGTTTCTATATTTACATGATCTCCCTTTTTGAGTCTCCCGAGAGTTGTGACCTCTAACGTAGTTGGAATAATACCAACTGAAAAAGATTCACTTGATACATCTATAAGTGTCAGGCTTACACCTTCAATTGCAATAGAACCTTTGGGAACCATATGTTCAAGCAGAGAACTTTCAGCTTTGAAAGTCATGGTAGAAGTCCGTCCATCTTTTACGACCTCAATGACCTCTGCCACACCATCTACATGTCCACTGACAATGTGTCCATCTAATCTTCCGGAAACAGGAAGAGCTCTTTCAAGATTAACTTCATAACCAGATGAAGAACTGCCCAGGGTCGTTCTATGCCATGTTTCAGGTATCATACTGACAATGAAAGAACCAGAGGAGATCCGAGTTACAGTAAGACAGACTCCAGATATGGATACAGAATCACCCACTGCAAGCTCCGATGATATCTCTGATGAGCTTATTGAAAGTTCAATTATGTTGGTTTTTTTTGTGATTCCAGTAATTTTACCAACTGTCTCTATAAGTCCGGTGAACATTCAGGCATCCCCTCAACCCATATATCATTTCCTGCGCGGCTTATTCTAACATTTCTTAAATGGATTGTATCATCCATGGTCTCTATTGAAATATAATCGGAAAAACACAACCCTTTCCCAATGATCCCTGGTGAAATGAACAGACTCACCTCATCTACGAGCCCGCAGGAAAGCATCTGTGAAGCTACTTTTGCACCACCCTCTACCATAACTGAATTTATCCCCTTAGAAAGCAGGAATCTCAGTATCTCACCGGGATCAAAAAAGCCATCTTTGCCTCTGTCCAGCCTTATTACCTTGAAGGGTATATCCGAAAGATCTCCGGGCCAGGGCACAACGGTGTCAGTATCTGTAATTATAAAACCCTTACCTTTCTTATAAACAGCAGTATCCGAAGATATTGAAAGACATGGGTCTATGATAACTTTCAACGGCTCTACACCTGACGTATATCTCAGGGTAAGACTTGGATCATCTGACCGGCATGTGCCAGCCCCAACCATTAAAGCATCATGGCTTCCCCTGAGCAAGTGTGCATAACGTCTTGATTTATAACCGGTGATCCATTTGCTCTTTCCAGATGACAGGGCCATTTTACCGTCGATACTGATCGCTGTTTTGAGAGTAACCCAGGGTCTGCCCAGTGTATTTCTCCTTATGAATCCCCTGTTGATCCACTTACACTCTTCCTGAAGAACGCCAGAGGTAACATCTACTCCGCCTTTGATTAAAATATCTGCTCCCTTACCACTTACTCTGGGGTCTGGATCAAAACATCCGAACACTGCGCGTTTTATTCCTTCCCTGACTAGCCGTGGTGCACATGGCGGCGTCTTACCCTGATGTGCACAGGGTTCAAGGGTTACATATGCAGTACACCCCTCAGAATTGTGTCCAGCTTTCTCTAACGCTATTACTTCTGCATGTGGTTTTCCAGCTTCACTGTGATAACCTGTAGCAATTACATTCCCATCCTTTACAAGAACACAACCGACTTTTGGATTAGGACTTGTTCTCTCTCCCCTGACAGCCTGACTAATTGCCATTTTCATAAAATAGGAATCAATTGTTGATCTCTGCTTCATTGTGCCTCTCTTTCCGCCCCTGAAAGGTAAGTCTGTATCTTCTGGGCAAGAACGGGTCCAATACCTTCAATAGCAGCAATATCATTTACCGGAAGTGATCGGATCCTTTTTACGCTTCCGAAATGTGATAATAGCACTGCTGCTTTGTGTTTACCAATTCCCGGAATATCCTGGAGAGCATTTCGAGTGAGTTTCCTGTCATAACCTTTTCTATGAGCAGTAATTGCGAACCTGTGAGATTCATCCCTGACTTTCTGAAGAAGTTTAAGGGCTTTACTTTCAAAGGATAACCTTAAGGGATCTTTTAGATTTGTAGTAAATAGAAGTTCTTCTTTTTTTGCAATTGAAACTACAGGTATCCTTTCAAGCTGAAGGGATTCAAGGGCTTCTTTTGCGAACTGAAGCTGGACAGGACCACCGTCAATAAGGATTAGTTGTGGAAGGGGCTCCTGCCCTTCTATACATCTTTGATACCTTCTCAAGACAGTCTCTTTGATACTTCGAAAGTCATCGATCCCTTCAACTGACCTGATCTTGAATTTTCGATAAAGAGAAGGATTGGGTATGCCTTGTTCAAATACCACAGCAACACCGTAAGTTGAAACCCCATGAATATGAGAAATATCAAAACCATCGATTCTCCATGGTATTGTTGAAAGGCATAATTGCTCTTGTAGATCAAGAAGTACTTCCCATGTATCCTTGTCCAGATCACTTTCAAGACTTGATGATATCTTGTGCCTGTTAAGTTTCCATATTGCTCTGATGGCATCCCTGTGACGGGCGGCTTCTTCAAAAGCGAGATTCGATGAGGCCTTATCCATCCTTGATCTCAACCTTTCAACAAGATCAGCGGAATTCCCTCTCAAGAGCAGAATAATGTCATCAACTCTTTGACGATATTCACTTTCTCCGCATTTACCGCAGCAGGGTCCTGGACAACGTCCTATTGAGTAATTGATACATGGGCGTTTTGCAGAACGTTTATCAAGATCCATGTTACATGTTCTCAGGGGGAAATATCTCTGGATCAGTTTGAGCAAAGTTCTAAGCTCTCCTGCGGAGATAAAAGGACCCATATAGGTTGCCCCGTCCTTTTGCCGATTGCGTGTAATTATTATCCGGGGAAAACGTTCAGAGGTTATCTTGATATACGGATAACGATCTCCCATTTTCAGTTCAACGTTAAAAAAGGGACTGTATTTTCTTATTAGTCTTGCCTCGACAATAAACGCTTCAGCTTCGGTTTCTGTGCGTATAGTTGTAATATCTGCGATACTGGTAACAAGTTTGTTAAGCCTCGGTGATGCAAACCCGCTGTGACGGAAATAGGAAGAAACCCGTTTTTTCAGATTTTTCGCCTTTCCCACATATATTACGGTCCCCTTTAGATCATGCATCAGATAAACACCAGGTTTTGCAGGAAAGTATTTTATCTGTTCTTTTACCTTGTACTGAAAACTTCTATCCATCATTAAAGTCTGATTTGACCCCTCTCATTTACTGTTGTAGAGTTAAAAAAGGTTCCTAACCCCGATCTCAAATTATATAATAAGACAGTAAAATAAATAAGACATTTTAACGGAGGTGCTCCTGATGACCCTGAAACTTTACAACGATCTTACAAGAAAAAAAGAACTGTTCAAGACCGTAACACCTGGAAAAGTCGGTTTTTACAGTTGCGGACCCACTGTATATAACTATTTTCACATAGGAAATTCTCGACCGTTCATTGTTTTTGATGTATTAAGGCGCTATCTTGAATATTCTGGATATGAAGTCACTTTTGTACAGAACTTCACTGATATAGATGACAAGATGATCAACAGGGCGCAAGAACTTGGTATTACAGTAGCAGAACTTGCCGAAAAGACCATTGCAGATTATTTTGAGGATGCCGATGGGATCGGTGTCAAAAGAGCTACCTTCTATCCAAGGGCTACAGATCATATTGATGAGATTATCCTGCTGGTCAAAAAACTTATTGAAAATGGTAATGCATATGAACTTAAAGGAGATGTATATTTCAGCGTAGCAAGTTTCAAAGATTACGGCAAACTGTCAAAACAATCACTGGATGAACTCCAGTCCGGTGCTCGGGTCGACCTTAACACCGACAAAAGACACCCTCTTGATTTTGCTCTATGGAAATCACAAAAACCCGGGGAACCGGCATGGGAAAGCCCCTGGGGTCCAGGGAGGCCGGGCTGGCATATTGAGTGCAGTGCAATGTCCATGAAATATCTTGGAGAAACCATAGACATACATTCCGGTGGCGTGGATCTTACGTTCCCTCATCATGAAAATGAAATAGCCCAGGCAGAAGCGGCTACCGGGAAACCCTTTGTGAATTACTGGCTTCATAATGGATATCTTCTTATAGATAAGGAAAAGATGTCAAAATCACTTGGCAATTTTATGACGGCAAGGGCTGCAAGAGAAAAATATTCACCTCTTGCCCTGAGAATGTTCATCTTGAGCGCACATTACAGATCCCCGATCAATTTTGCCCCTGATGGTATAGAACAATCTGCATCAGCAGTGGAAAGACTTCTTAACTGCTGGTCGGACCTTAAACATGCAGCCGGGAACAGGCCTGTAATCGAAAAGAACGACCAGGATTTTCTGCAAGAGATAGAGAAGTTTCAAAAACGATTCCAGGATGAAATGGACGATGACTTCAATACTGCCGGCGCCATGGGGATCGTATTTGAAACAGTCCGTCATATCAATAATTATCTCAAAAATACAGCAGAGCTTGATAAAAATGCCATCGAACGGGCTTTCAGATTCTTCGACGATATCGATCAGATATTCGGAGTAATGGATATTTCTGACAGAACTATCGAAACAGCGAACGAAGAGATTGAGGGACTTATAAAAGCACGTGAAGAAGCAAGAAAAAGCAGGGATTTCTCCAAAGCAGATGCAATTCGGGATGAGCTTCTTGAAAAAGGGATCGTTCTTGAAGATACCGCAGAAGGCCCAAGGTGGAAGAAAAAACAGTAATCTGAGTCATTTCGTTTTACTGAAAACACCAGAATACAGGGGGGATAGTTTTATCCTTCTCTGTATTTTTTTTGAAGATATATAACAAGCGGCACTCCAAGACCAAAACAGGCTATTGCTTCACCAGCTCCAATGTAAATAGAGGTCATGAAAAATGGAAGATCAAGAAACCAGGATAAATAACCACCAACTATGATCATGTTTACTACAACCGGTGGTACTGCTGCCATGAAAGGATTTGGCATTTTTCGAGTTAAGATCGCCGCCGTTAATGTAGCAAGACTACCAAAGATCACATCAATTATTCCAAAACCACCCAAAAGATTTGCAAGTATACAGCCTGTGAACAGGCCTGGTACAGCCTCTATCCATAAATATGGCAAAAGAGTCAGGGCTTCTGCTACCCTGATCTGCACAGGCCCATATGATATTGGAGCAAAGATAAGAACAAGGATACAGTACAGACTTGCTATCATACCTGCAGTCACTATATTCCGTGTGGAGATTTCAAACCGGCTGTTCAAAAGAGACTTCATTGGAACAGGAACCTCCTGACAATCCACTATCAAAAGTCTTGAGACGCTGAAGTTTCTATCCAGCTCCGAATTGTACACTTTTGATCCCTTCAGGTCCACAGTTTTCCCTGACTTCGCCGGAAAATAAGTGAATATATCCATTGACCTATTGACTGACCAGTTTTGACCATTATAATGGTCAGTACTGGTCAGCGCTTTGTAATTTTTATTATTGGAGGCTTACAATGGATATAAGCAGATTTACAGAAAAATCACAAAAAGCAGTATCACAGGCACAAGACCTGGCCATAAACTATGGACATCAACAGGTAGATACTATTCATCTTGTATGGGCACTGGTGAAACAGGAGGATGGACTTATTCCTTCGCTACTGAAAAAAATGGATGTTAATGTACCTTTTTTAATTAATGCTCTTGAAAAGGAACTGTCAAAAAAACCTCGGGTAAGCGGACCGGGAATAAATCCCGGTAACATCTACATTTCAGGTGATCTTTCAAGACTGATGGTAAAAGCAGTTGAAAGAGCGGAATCAATGAAGGATGAATACGTGTCTGTGGAACATATTTTCTACACGATCCTGCAAAATCAGAAAGATAGATCTCTCGGGACCATTCTGAAAGGAGCTGGAATAGATCCCGAAACGTTTTTGAATGTGCTCAACAAAGTCAGGGGCAACCAGAGAGTTCAGAGTGCAACCCCTGAAACTACATATCAGGCTCTTGAAAGATATGGTAGAGATCTTGTCAAAGAAGTCCGTGATAACAAACTTGATCCAGTTATTGGACGGGATGAGGAGATCCGTAGAATTATCAGGATCCTAAGTCGTAAAACAAAGAATAACCCGGTGCTTGTAGGTGAACCCGGAGTTGGCAAGACTGCCATTGTGGAGGGACTTGCTCACAGGATAGTCAAGGGTGATGTTCCTGAAGGACTGAAAGATAAAACTGTATTTATGCTGGATATCGGGTCCCTTCTTGCCGGTGCAAAGTTTCGTGGAGAATTCGAAGAAAGGCTTAAGGCAGTACTGAATGACATAAAAGAAAGTAATGGGCAGATCCTTCTTTTCATTGATGAACTGCATAATATTGTTGGTGCTGGAAAAACCGAGGGGGCCCTTGACGCCGGCAACATGCTTAAACCTATGCTTGCCCGCGGCGAACTGCACTGTATTGGCGCTACAACACTTGATGAATTCAGGGAACATATCGAAAAAGATGCAGCCCTGGAACGACGTTTCCAGACCGTAAATGTTGATGAGCCTACGATCGAAGATACTATTTCCATTTTAAGAGGATTGAAAGAACGTTTTCAGGTTCATCATGGCGTCAGGATCAAGGATAATGCCATTGTATCTGCTGTTCAACTTTCTGATAGATACATTACGAACAGGTTTTTGCCTGACAAGGCAATAGATCTTGTTGATGAAGCCTGTGCAATGCTGAGAACTGAAATTGATTCAATGCCCTCTGAACTTGACAGTATAACAAGAAGAGTTATGCAGCTTGAGATAGAGGAAGCAGCATTGAACAAAGAAAAGGATACAGCGAGCAGGGAAAGGCTTACATCCCTTCGGAAGGAACTTCAACAGGCCCGGGAAAAGGCTGAGACACTTCGTGCCCGTTATGAAACTGAAAAAGAAGCCATTTCAAAAGTACGTAACCTGAGAGAAGAAATTGAAAGGCTTCGCTCAGACATCGAAACCGCCGAGAGAAATTATGACCTTAATCGCGCTGCAGAGCTCAAACATGGTGAACTCCCCCGAATTCAAGCGGAATTACAGAAGGCTGAGAACGAAATGAAAGAAAGAAGTTCAGAACAGTCATTACTCCGGGAAGAAGTTTCTGATGAAGAGATATCCATGATAGTCAGCAAATGGACCGGCATACCCGTCTCCAGACTTATGGAAGGCGAGAGACTTAAACTTTTAAAACTTGAAGATATTTTACACTCCAGAGTTGTTGGTCAGGATGAAGCAGTAAGTCTTGTTGCAGATGCAGTATTAAGAGCAAGAGCAGGTATTAAAGATCCAGGCCGGCCGGTTGGTTCTTTCATTTTTCTTGGTCCCACTGGAGTTGGTAAGACTGAACTTGCCCGATCACTTGCAGAGGCCCTGTTCGACAGCGAAGACAATATTGTACGAATAGATATGTCCGAATACATGGAAAGACATTCTGTAGCAAGGCTTATTGGAGCACCTCCTGGGTATATAGGATATGAAGAGGGGGGACAACTCACTGAAACGATACGCAGAAAACCATATTCAGTGATTCTCTTCGATGAAATAGAAAAAGCCCATGCGGATGTTTTTAATATACTTCTTCAGGTACTTGACGATGGAAGGATAACAGACAGCCATGGCAGAACTGTAGATTTTAAAAATACAGTAATAATTATGACAAGTAATATCGGCGCTTCTTTTCTTATGGAAGGTATTGGCCCAGCAGGTGAGATCAACGATTCAACAAGAGATAACGTTTTGAGCGAACTCCGCGAAAACTTCAGACCGGAATTCCTGAACCGGGTTGATGATGTTGTTTTATTCAAATCTCTTTCTCTGCATGAAATTCAAGAGATAGCTTCATTGCAGATAGAACGATTACGTTCCCGTCTTGCTGCTCAAAGGATAGGATTGGTAGTAACTGAAACAGCTCTTGAGTTTATAGCAAGAGAAGGATATGATCCTGTTTATGGAGCCAGACCCATGAAACGCTTTATTGTCCATAAACTCGAAACGGCCATAGCTAAAGCAATAATACAGAATAATGCACATGAAGGTTCCACTATAACTGTTCAAAGTGACGGCTCTGACATAGATATCAGGATCGAATAAAAAACAGCGAGGCCAGATTCTGAGGGATCCTGGCCTCGATATCAATCTCTTTCTTCCCTGTAGAAAGGCTGACCCAGTGAAGCTGGTGCTCCGAAAAGTATTCCTTTACCCTGTCTTACCGAAATGAAGAAAAGAACAAGTATTGTCAATGCATATGGAAGGATCATTAACAGAGATGTAGGAATGTTCGTACCGGCTGTTTGAAGCCTTAATTGAAAAGCAGTCACACCTCCAAATAAATAAGACCCGAAAGCTGCTCTCAATGGGTGCCATATTGCAAAAATGACAAGGGCAACTGCTATCCAGCCCCTGCCTGCGGTCATAAGATCCCCCCACATTTTCGTATAGGCAACGGACATATAGGCACCGCCTATTGCAACAATTCCGCCTCCAATAATTGTATATAAATAGCGGATCTTCTGAACATTTATACCTACAGAATCTGCAGAGCGGGGACTGTCACCTACGGCCCTGAGGTTAAGGCCTGCTTTTGTGAATCCGAGAAAAAGTGTCATACCGGCAACAAGAAAGAATGAGATGTAGACAAGCGGATCATGATCAAAGAGCACAGGACCTAATACAGGTATATTATGGAGAAAAGGAACAGGCACAGGACTCAGGCCGGTAATAGTCTGTCCTATATAATGTCTTCCCAATAAGGAACTTGCCCCGGTACCGGCCATGGTAATAGCAAGACCGCTAACCACCTGGTTCGCTCCCATGGTAATTGAAAGAAAAGCATGTATCAGGGTAACTGCCATTCCTGTTATAAAAGCAGCAAGTATGCCAATCCAGGGATTACCGGTAGCATAGGTAAAAGAAAATCCAGTAAAAGCCCCCATAAGCATAATCCCTTCAAGACCAAGATTCAGGACACCGGATCTCTCCGTCAGTATCTCCCCAAGGGTCGCATAAAGTATAGGGGTTCCACTTCTAACTGCTGCTGAAAGTATTGCAACAATGATTTCCATATCTACTTGACCTTCCTTTTAAATATCTTGATACGGTATCTGCGGAAGAATTCTCCACCAAGAATAAAAAAGAGTATTAACCCCTGAATAACAAGAGTACTCGATAGAGGTAGACGCATTACTATCTGGAGAGAATCTCCACCAACTAAAAGGGCACCCATCAAAAAGGAAACAAAGAGAATAGCCAGTGGATTCAGCCTTGCAAGCCAGGCTACAATGATCGCTGTATATCCAAATCCTCCCGAAAAACCATGCTGAAGTCTGCCCTGTAGACCAGCTATCTCGCTCATTCCTGCAATACCTGCAATAGCACCAGAAAGGAACATTACAAAGACTACATTCCATACATAATTTATACCGGCAAAATCTGCTGCCCTGGGATTTTCTCCAATGACCTTGATCTCATAGCCCCATCGTGTATTTTTGAATATCCAGTAAAACAGAATACCAAGTAAAAAAGCGACTATTATCCCTATATGAACACGTGTACCAAAAAATTGATAAAGCCTTGCAACTTCAGGATAAGGTTTAGTCATTGGAAATCCGAGACTCGCAGGATCCCTCCATGGACCGTAAACAAAAAAATCGACAAGGTGCAGTGCAATGTAATTCATCATCAATGTAGTAATTATTTCATTAACATTCCATCTCGCTTTCAGATAGCCTGCAAAAGCAGCCCACAGACCTCCTGCCAGTCCAGCAGCGCAAAACATCATCAGAAACATTAGTAAGGAATTGTCAACGTATGCATAACGCACCACTGCAGTTGTTGCAAGAGCCCCAATTACTATCTGCCCTTCTGCTCCAATGTTCCATATCAGCATCTTGAAGGAAAGCATCACGGCTATCCCAGCCATTGCAAGGGGTATTGCCTTAACAATGGTTTCACTTAAACCATAACTGTTACCAAGGGAAGAACTGATCATTTCAGAATAGGCTTCAAAAGGGGAAACTCCAAGCAGAAAGAGAAAGAACCCTCCTGCAATAAGTGCCATTATCAGACCAGCAACTGGAATAAGAACTGAAACCCATTTGGGCCTGTATAATCTTTTCTCTACTTTTACACCATAGTTCATGACCGACCTCCTGCAAGGACTTCTGAGTACGAAACACCAGCCATCATAAGTCCTATCGTATCAAGATCAACTGAGGCAGGATCATCCAGTATGCCCATAAATTCCCCTTTATGAATAACTGCAAGTCTGTCACTCAGTGAGACCAGTTCAGAAAGGTCTTCGGAAATAAACAGAATAGAAGCTCCTCTGGTCCTTTCCAGAAGAATGGTCTCCCTGACGAAACTTGTAGCCGCAACATCAAGCCCCCAGGTAGGATGTACTGCAACAAGGAGTTTTGGTTCATCCTTAAGTTCTCTGCCAAGCATAAGTTTCTGGAGATTTCCTCCTGAAAGGTTTCTTACTGGAGTTTCAAGCGAGGGTGTATCTACATGGAACTTGTCAACAATTGCCTTTGCAAAGCTCAGAACCGCTTTCCAGTCAATTGTAAATCCTTTTGAAACAGGTTTCTGCCAATACTTTTTTAAAATAGAATTCTCGTTTATGTTCATGTTAGGTATTAAACCTGTGCCTTTTCTGTCTGCAGGTATATATCTTACACCAGCTGAAATGAAGGCTTTTGGCCTTGATGATGTAAGATCGTGACCTGACATAAAGATATGTCCAGAGGAAGGTCGTCTGAGGCCGACAATAGCCTCACAAAGCTCATTCTGTCCGTTACCAGCAATACCTGCGATCCCAACTATCTCATTTTCATGTAATTCCAGGGAAATGTTATTGACAGCGCTGAGACCTCTATCACTCAATACTGAGATCTCATCTATCTTCATAACTGTTTCACCACGTTCTATCTCAGGTTTATCTACGGTAAAAGCAACTTTCTCACCCACCATCATTTCGGCAAGCTGGTGTTTTGTTATAGTTGCAGTATCAACAGTATCGATCTTTCGCCCTTTTCTTAGAACAGTTACTCTATCGGAAAATTCCATCACTTCATCAAGTTTGTGAGAAATAAAGACAATTCCGTGTCCCTCTTTTCTCATCTGCATTACTGTCTGGAAAAGTTTCTGAGATTCCTGTGGAGTCAGAACTGCCGTGGGTTCATCAAGTATAAGGATATTGGCCTGTCGGAAAAGAACTTTTAAAATAGCAACTCGCTGCTGTTCGCCTATTGAGAGCTGCCACACTTTTGCCTCGGGATCGACATGGAGTCCATATTGTCTGGAGATCTCAGTTATCTTTGCAATAACCTTTTGTTTGGGTAAAAACCATGGGATCTCCTCAAGTCCAAGGATCATATTTTCCCAGACTGTCTGACTTGGGACTAACATAAAATGCTGATGAACCATTCCAATTCCGGCTTTTATAGCATCCCCCGGAGATTTCAGAACAAGTTTTCTGTTGTCTACTTTAATAATACCTTCTTCCTGCACATATAGACCGGAGAGGATATTCATTAAAGTTGTTTTACCTGCCCCGTTTTCACCAAGAAGTGCATGAACCTCACCTGGTCTGACATCAAAATCGATCTGATCATTGGCATGAAAGCCAGCGAACTTCTTTGTTATTCTTTTCATTTCTACTAAACAGGTTTCAGGCTGGTATATCATAAATTCACTCCCGTTGAGTATGAAGATCAGTGAGATCACAGTGTTCTTAAGTCAACCAGTAAATAATAACAGAAAAAAACACATTTAAGATAAGCATAGATCAGTAATAAAATAATTTGAAGGGCGCCCATTCAAGCGCCCTTCAAGATTATACATTTAATACCACAGTTACAGGTCTCCCCTATTTGGGGATATTACCCTGAACCCCTTCAACGAACCAGCTCATGGAGAGCATGTCGCCATCAGACATGGACTGCCCTTCAGGAACAACTGTTTCGCCTTCCTGATCTTTTACAGGTCCGGTAAATACGTCCCATTCTCCACTGGTAATTCTGTTCTTCTCAGTTTCCACCATTGTCCTGATCTCGGCAGAAACATCATCTCCGAACGGAGCCAGACCTACAAGTCCCTCTTTGAGGCCCCACCAGATATCATGAGATTCCCAGGTTCCGGTGGTCAGGCGTTTTACAGTATCCTTATAGACCATACCCCAGTCCCAGACTGGAGCTGTGAGCTGTTTAGTGGGAGCATACTGGCTCATATCATTGTTGTAACCAACCACATATACACCAGACTCCTCTGCTGTCTGTGGAGCTGCACCAGAATCAGCGTGCATGGCTATTACATCGGAACCGGCATCAATGAGTGCCTTTGTTGCTTCCTTCTCTTTACCTGGATCGAACCAGGAGAAAAGCCAGATTACTTTGACTGTTACATCCGGGTTGACCTTCCTTGCGCCAAGAGTAAAAGCATTGATACCCCGGATAACTTCAGGAATAGGTTGAGCAGCAACAAAACCTATCGTATCTGTCTTGGTCATTTCGCCTGCTACAATACCGGAAAGATATCTGGCCTGATACATCCTGCCAAAATATGTCCCGACATTTTCAGCTCTCTTGTATCCAGAACAATGCATGAAAACAACCTCTGGGTGTCTTTGAGCAACTTCCTGCACAAAATCCATATAACCAAATGAAGTTGCAAATATGAGACCAAAACCTTTGCGAACAAAAGTTTCCATAACACGTGAAGAATCCGGACCTTCCGGAACTGATTCGACATAACTGGATGTCATTTCTGGAAATGCCTCTTCCATTTCCTGCCTTCCCTGTTCGTGCATATATGTCCATCCTCCGTCGCCAACAGGACCGATATATATAAATCCAGCTTTGAGATCCTCTTCAGGAACCGCGTCAATTGCAAAAGCCGTACCTGCAAAAACAATAAAAACCAAGGCAATAACTAAACAGATCATTTTTTTCATACTGCTACCCCTCCTGGAATACTAATCTGAAATATTTCATTACCTTACAATTATGACTAAAAATAGTTATTTATCAACCATTAATTTATTTTTTTGCAAATAGTGGTAGATTAAGATAACAGATTCATTTATTATGTATGATATTTTCAAGTCAGGATCATTTTTAAATAATCATCAGAATAACAGCAAAAATGAGGTGTATGTCAATGAACAGTAAAGAGAGATACAAAAAAACATACAGAATATCATGGGACCAGTTGCATCAGGATTGCAAAGCCCTGGCCTGGAGATTGCTTGATTCTGGTCCCTTTGACTGGCTGATAGGGATAGCAAGAGGCGGTCTTATACCTGCTGCAATTATTGCAAGAGAACTTGATATACACCATGTCGATACAATATGCATATCCAGTTATACCGTTAAAGAACAGGGCAGACTTTCAATACTCAAGGATCTTGACATAAAGGAAACAGACAGGAAAAAATGGCTGATAATCGATGATCTTGTAGATACCGGAAAGACTGCAGCACTTGTGCGGAAAAGGCTTCCTGAAGCTCATTTTGCTACTGTTTATGCAAAACCAGAGGGCAGGCCTTTTGTGGATACTTTTATTACTGAAGTGAGTCAGGATACATGGATATTGTTCCCATGGGACGCTGAATATCAGTATGATTATGTAACTCCAATAATAGATACACGAAGATAAACCTGAAAACTGTGGCGGAGGCGTGTGGGAATCGAACCCACCGAAGACACCCCAAGGCGCCTCCCGACCGGGTTTGAAGCCCGGGGCCCACACCAGTGAACATTCGCCTCCACAGTAGCAAGGAGATTTTATTTGTTATAGATGATTTTGTCCAGTCCCTAATTTCCCCGGATCAGGTTCTTAACACCCTTTTTGCCCATAAATTCGAGGGTTCTTTCAGAAACATCACCTTGAAGCACTACAGCCCCTTCTTCAACCCATGCTCCGCATCCCATCTGTTTTTTCAGAATGCTGCAGAGGCTTTTAAGTTTTTCCCCCGACATATCCGGTAATACGGAAACAAAGGTAACGGTTTTGCCACCCCTGCCTTTCCGGCTTTTCTGAAGTACTACCCTCTCGATATCGGAAAATTTAAAGGTTTCTTCTTTCTTTGCGGATTTAGTTTTATTTTCAGTACTGACTTTACCGGAGATATCTGATTTTGATTTAAAACCGAGATCCGGAGCGACTTCTGCAAAAGGATTATTCAGAATTTCTTCATCAGCGAATTCATTTTTTTTCTTTCCACCCAAATCAATAACTCCTTTGATACATCCGGGTTTTCCCTTTTTCAGATCTTATAGAAAAACAGAAAAAGGATCACCGGGAATCTATTAATATTTATCAACCAAGCATAAAAGCCTTGATCAACCTTACGAGACGGGATGAAGCTTTGTTCATTTCAGCCAGCACTTCTTCTTCAGTCAGCCTGTCAGAAGTCATGCCTGCAGCATAATTGGCTACACAGGAAACAGCACAAACATTTATTCCCATATGATTGGCCGCAATGACTTCAGGAACAGTTGACATACCGACCAGATCTGCACCCATTGTTCTGGCCATTCTTATTTCTGCCGGAGTTTCATAAGAAGGTCCCGGAAATGCAACGTAAACGCCCCTTTGAAGATGTATACTTTCCTTAAGGGCAGCTTTCTCCATTCTCCTTTTGAGATCTCCACTGTATGCAAATGTCATGTCTGGAAACCTTGGGCCCGATTCGTCATCATTTTCCCCCCTGAGAGGATTGCAACCCATCAGGTTGATATGATCATCTACAAGGACAAGATCTCCAGGATCATAGCAATAATTAATTCCGCCTGACGCATTCGTCAGTACCAGATCTGCAATTCCCAGTTTCCCAAGTACTCGCACAGGGAAAATGATATCCTGCATGGAATATCCTTCATAATAATGGACTCTTCCCTGCATAACCAGAATTGTCTTTCCTCCAATGCGGCCTGCTATAAGCTTCCCGGCATGCCCTGGAGCGGTTGAAACAGGCCATCCCTCAATCATTGAATAATCGATCTGGGTCCTGTCTTCAAGACAATCCGCAAACGCTCCGAGTCCGGAACCGAGAACAATCGCTGTTTGCGGAATAAAATCCAGCTTTTCCCTCAGAAATGAAGAACATTTATTAATTATCTGATCCATCAGTAATACCTCCTGCTATATGCCAGGCCTCTATGCTCTGGGATGGGTCTTATCATACACATCACGCATTTCCAGATCAAAATGCAGATATTTCTGCGTTGTTCCAATGGATGCATGCCCGAGAAGTTCCTGCAGTGTCCTCAGGTCCATACCCCTGCGTAACAGGTGGGTTGCAAAAGAATGACGGAGAATATGAGGATGAAGTCTACTGGAAGCGATTGATGCCATTCTGCCCCTTTTCCCGATTATCCTCCAGAAATCCTCTCTTCTGAGCGGTCTTCCGGTTCTCGTCAGAAAAAGACGCCCGGTCAGTACATCAGTTTTCTTTGTCCTGCCATGACTTAAATAATCATTCACTGCTTTCTCTACTTCTCCAATGAAAGGAACTATTCTTTCCTTCCCACCCTTCCCCTGCAGACAGAGAGTTCCTGAGGAATGGTTAAGGTCCCTGATCCTCAAAGCGCATAACTCACTGGCCCTTAAACCGCATCCATATGCAAGTTTAAGAACTGCCATATCTCTGAGATCAAAAAACGACCTTCCCTTACATGCATTAAAAAGACGCTCTATTTCACCTTCACTGATTATATGAGGTAAAGAATCAGTTCTTGAAGGAAGATGGGGAAGCTTTTCCTTCCCTTTCACTACAAGACCCTCTTCAACCAGGTATCGATACCATGAACGAATAGCTGCAACCAGTCTCTGCAGGGAACTGCTTTTCCTTCCTTTGATCGAAAGACTTTTAATATATTCTGTGATATTGGATTCCAGTGATGACAGAGGGTCATAGTCAGATTCCCTGCAGAACCTTACATATCCATGAATATCATGGAGATATGCTTCTGCAGTATTTTTACTTGATCCTCTTTCAAGCAGAAGATAATCAGCAAAACTGTCAATGAAATAATCCAGAATATTATTCTCCATAAAACCTCTGTTTAAAAAGGGGACCGACATAATGAAGTCGGTCCCCTGAGATCGTTTATAGTTCTTTTCCGAGCAGATATAAAGAAAGGGCAGAAAGAGTTTTACCATCTGAAAGCTCACCAGTTCTTAACATTTCAATAAGCTTTTTCGGTGGAACCTCTACAAGTTCGATGAACTCATCGTCATCAGGATCGAGCCTTGACTCTGAAAGCCCTGTAGCCAGATATACAATAAGCAGCTCATCACTAAAACCGGGCGATGTATAAAACTCTGCTATCTTTTCAAGACTGGAAGCTGTATAGCCCGTCTCTTCCTGAAGCTCTCTCAAAGATGCTTCTTTTGTATCCTCACCCTTTTCAACAATACCTGCCGGGATCTCAAGCAGCTCTTTTCCGACTGCATATCGAAATTGACGGACAAGAAGAACATTCCCGTTATCAAGCACTGGTATCAACCCGACTGCGGGAGAATGTCCCGCAACTTCCCTTCTTGCTGTTTTGCCTGAGGGAAGTTCCACCTGATCCAACCTCAGTGTAATGATACTACCGCTGTAAAGAATATTTGAACTGAGACATTTTTCAGTCCTGTCCATAATTGATACTATTTACCTGCAGATTCTTTCGCGGCTTCTATTCCTTTTTCAAAGGCCTCCAGATTCATTGGAAGGAACTCTGGTTTACGTTTTCCAAGTTTTTCCTTGATCGTTTCAATGCATATTTCTTTTGAAACGATCCCGGTAGTCCCAACAATTGCACCAAGAACCACTATGTTCGCTACTTTGTCGCTGCCAAGCTCAAAAGCGATTTTCTGAGCAGGTACCCCAATAGCCGTTACATCTTTTCTTGGAGAATCATACTTGATAAGATCACTGTTATAGAAAATATAGCCGCCTTCAATTGCAGCATCTTCAAATTTCTCGAGAGAAGGCTGATTCATCACGACAACTATTTCAGCTTTGGTAGCAACCGGTGATCCTATTTCCTCATCACTTACAACAACCGTACAGTTAGCAGTACCACCACGCATTTCAGGACCATAGGAGGGTATCCAGGTTACATGTTTACCTTCAGCAATACCTGAATACGCGATCAATTGCCCGAGTACCATTACTCCCTGACCACCAAAACCAGCGGCGATCACATCTTTATAAAATCGTTCTGACATGGATATCGGCCTCCCTACTCAAAATCCTTGTATACACCGAGTGGATAGTAAGGTACCATTGTATCAAGAACCCACTCAAATGCCTTGACCGGTGGCTTTCCCCAGTTTGTCGGACAGGTTGAAAGTACCTCTATGAAGGAAAACCCTTTTTTGTCCAACTGATTCTGGAACCCCTTCTTGATAGCCGCTTTTGCCTTTTTGATATATTTCGGCTGGGCAAGAGTAACACGCTCAATATAAGAAGGAGTTTCCAGTGTAGCCAGCATTTCACACATTCTCATTGGATACCCGGCAAGCTTGGGATCTCTTCCCAGGGGACATGTGGTCGCTTTCTGACCTATCAGAGTCGTAGGTGCCATTTGTCCTCCGGTCATTCCATATATAGCATTATTGATAAAAATAGCTGTAATGTTCTCTCCACGGTTTGCTGCATGGATTATCTCCGCTATACCTATGGACGCAAGATCTCCGTCTCCCTGGTACGTAAATACGAAATTCTCCGGAAGTACCCGCTTTATTCCAGTCGCAACAGCGGGAGCACGACCATGTGGAGCTTCAACATAGTCAATATTTATATAATCATACATCATCGCCGAACATCCAACAGGAGACATGCTTATAGCCTTATCCTGAAGATCGAACTCATCGATAAGCTCACATATGATCCTGTGGGCTATACCATGACCGCAACCGGGGCAATAATGGGTATGAACGCCTTCCATCCAGCTTTCAGGTCTGGAATATACTTTTGTTTCAGACATCGTCATAACCTCCCTGCTAACCAAGTATCTTCTTGCATTCTTCCTCGATCTCTTCAACCGAGGGAGCCAACCCGCCACAATGACCAAAAAAGGACACAGGGTATTTGCTTCCTGTAGCGATCTTTACATCATCGATCATCTGCCCCATGTTCATTTCTACATCCAGAATGTGGCTGGTAGAAGCGGGAATACTTTCAAAAGCCTCATAGGGGAATGGGAAAAGTGATATTGGCCTGATCATACCGACTTTGTAACCCTGCTCCCTTAAATGACTTATGGCTGTTTTAGAGATCCTCGCTGAAGTACCATAGGAAACTATGACCAGTTCGGCATCCTCGACATCCAGAAGTTCAAATCTGGTCTCATTCTGCTGCATTGCATCATATTTTTTCTGAAGTTTGATGTTATGAGCTTCAAGTAGCTCAGGAGTAAGGTACATACTTTTAAGAAGGGTCCTTTTGTTCCCTCGTTCCCTGAAATTACCAAGAGCCCAGCTTTCAACATCTCCTCTATCTGTTTTGTGCTCACTGATCTCTACAGGTTCCATCATTTGACCCATGAAACCGTCTGCAAGGATCATTACAGGGTTCCTGTATTTAAAAGCAAGATCCCATCCAGCCTGAACCAGGTCTACAGCTTCCTGCAGGGTACTGGGAGCCAGGACCATAAGCTTGAAGTCACCATTTCCTCCACCTTTTGTAGCCTGAAGGTAATCAGCCTGTGAGGGAAGTATGCCACCAAGCCCGGGACCTCCGCGCATTACATTAACAAGAACACATGGTAACTCGGATCCAGCCACATAACTGATACCCTCGGACATAAGAGAAATACCGGGACTGGAGGAAGAAGTCATGACCTGGCAGCCTGTAGCTGCTGCTCCAAGCACCATATTTATCGATGCAACTTCACTTTCACCCTGAATATAAACACCGCCATGTTCAGGAAGATGCGCAGACATATATTCAGGTATTTCATTCTGTGGAGTTATCGGATACCCGAAAAAGTGCGTACACCCAGCTTGAATGGCAGCCTCAGCAATTGCCTCAGTTCCTTTCATCAGTACTTTCGCCATTGTTATCCCTCCAAAACCTAGTCTTCGATCTTGTAGACTTCGATCACTGCATCAGGACAGGAAATTGCACACATACCGCAACCTATGCAACCTTCCTTGTACTGTTCCACAGGCCTGTGGCCTTTCGCGTTTATCCTGTCTGATATCTTCAGAACCTTGACAGGACAGGCTGCTACACATAACCCGCAACTCTTGCAGTAATCCTCAGAGACCTTGATCCGTCCCTTTGCCATTACTTACAACACCCCTCTCACAAAGTGATAGAACTTTTTTCAGGATCTATTTATTCCTGTTTTGGATTATTGCGGAACCATGGTTTTTGCCAGGAACTCCCATGGACCACATTGCTCCCCTTTCCCAGGGCAAAAGCATGTATCGTGAGACCGGCCAGTAAGGAACCTCATCATCCCATACTCTGGCAGCTTCCTCGGCAATTGCAGGAGGGATCCCTGCATAAAGAACAGGAAGATCCAGTTTATTCCCGGCAGCTTTTACCGTTTCAAGCCCTTCCTGGATATTTTCAAGTGTGGTTTCGGTCATAAGATGAGAATTTGAGATCAGGGCCCCAACTTTGAGATCGGATATCTCTTCCATCCGGCGTACCATTTTTTCCATACCTTCAACAGTTGAGGTATGCGGTCTGAAAGAATTTGCCACCATGATCAGCTTGTATCCGGCTTTTTTTATACGTACCTCATATTGTTTAAGAGCCCTTGCACCTATTGAATCCCCGCCAATATCAAGCAGGAGTTTATTTTCGGAATCAGAAAGAGCCCAGTCAACCTTAGCTGATATAACGGGCATATCTGACCATTTTGTACTGTCAGGAGCAGTGATTACGTTGTATCCCTGTTGTTCAAGAGTATCAGTAACCTGTCTGACACAGAAATAGGGGTTTATTATATCAACATCAGCAATGGTAACTCCGTGGAAAGCAGCCTTAAAACCCAGGGCAAGATTGAGCACCCATTCTGTTTTGCCACAACCAAGAGCCCCGGTAACTGCAACAGCTTCAGGCCAATCGTACATTTCTATCCTTTTACGGAAGAATTCCATTTTTTCATTCATTTATCAGATCATCCTTCCTTATGTGTGAACCATTGATCCAGTCCTTACCAGAAACAGGTTTTTTGCCCTCAGGCTGGACCGTTTCAAGAAGTAAAGCTCCGGAACCTGCTGCAATAACGGGATACCCGTCAACCAGTTCAATGACTTTTCCTGCTTTACCTTCAATATTCCGTATCCCTGTTTTCCAGATCTTCAGTCTTCGTCCTTTATATTCAGTAAAAGCCCCTGGAACAGGATTGAACGCTCTGACCCTGTTATGGATCGCCAGTGCATTTTCATCCCATGAAAAATGTGCTTCACTACGTTGTATTTTGGGGGCATAACTGGCTTTACCGTCATCTTGTACACTTAACGGGAATATTCCTTTTCGATAATTATGTATTACTTCTGTCATTATCCTGCTGCCTTCAAATGCAAGGCTTTCCATGAGGTCTCCACATGTGTCCGTATGTGCTATCTGCTTTGATGCCTGCTTAACAACAGGTCCGGAGTCCATACCTGTATCAAGGCGGAAAACCGACACTCCAGTCTCTACCCTTCCATCCAGAATAGCTCTTTGTATTGGTGAAGCCCCCCTGTAAAGAGGGAGCAGTGAAGGATGGATATTGAGGCAACCTGCTTTTGAAAATGAAAGAAAAGGTTCTCTGATCATCTGGCCAAAATCCACAACGATAATTGCTTCGGGCGTTTCTTCTGACAATCTTTCAAGGAGATATTCATCATCAGAAAATGACGCTGTTCTGTAAATAGAAGACTTGATATTACCTGCAAGATCTTCAACCGGCGTAGGACGTTTCTTGTATTTTCTACCGGCTCTGGCAGGTGGTGAAGTAATGACCATCTGAATACTGAATTCTCGCGAAAGAAGTTCAAGGCATCTTGCCCCGAACTTTCCTGATCCAGCGAACCAGAGTCTATTCATTGTTATTGTGTTTCCCTGTTTTTTTTGAGCATTTTCCTTTTTACCATATTCTTTTTCATAGGAGAAAAATGATCAATTAGTAAAACACCGTTCAGATGATCCGTTTCATGACAAAAAGCACGTGCCAGAAAACCTTCTGCATCAAAAATACTTTCAGAACCATTAATATCCTGAGCCTTGATCCTGATCTTTTCAGGACGCTTAACCCTGCCGTATATCCCGGGAAAACTGAGACAGCCTTCTTCTCCATACTCTTCCCCGCTGGATTCAATGATCACAGGATTAATTAAAGTATACAGTCTTTCTTCATAGTACACAATCGCTATTTTTAAAGAAAAACCGATCTGTGGTCCCGCAAGACCAACTCCATCATTTTCAAACATGATACGCTGCATTTCAGACACGAAGGATTCAAGCTCCTCATTGAAATCAGTTATTTCTGAAGTCTCTTTTCTCAGAACAGGGTCTGGATAAGTTCTTATGGGATAATCTTTAGCCACTTCAATATCACACTCCATAATAAGTGGAAAAGGCCATCCACTTCTGGACGGCCTTTTGATCTTTCAATAATTACTGGTTCAGTACGTCCTTGAAAACATCGCCTATTGTAATATTATTTTCTTCCTGGACTTCAGCCTGTCGCTTCTTTGCTTCAACTTCCCGTTTCTTTTTTTCTTCGTTACGTTTCTTTCTTTCGCCTTCTCCCTCGATCGCTGAAATACTGAGCCTCATTTTTCTTTCTGCAGGGTTTATCTCAATTACTCTGGCAGTTATACTCTGTCCCTGAGTCAGTACCTCTCCAGGTGTTTCAACCCTTTTGGTACTTAACTGCGAAATATGTATAAGACCCTCTATACCTTCCTCGATCTCAACAAAAGCTCCGAAATCCGCAAGACGAACGACTTTCACGGGAAGATCCTGTCCTTTTGAATATTTGTCCTCTATACCGATCCATGGATCATGAAGTTGTTTGTATCCGAGGCTCATCCTCTGTTTTTCAGGGTCGATCTCAAGGATCTTGACTTCTACGTCTTCTCCCTTTGATAATACTTCTTTGGGATGTTTGATACGTTTCCAGCTGAGATCACCTATATGGATCAACCCTTCAACTCCATCATCAACTTCAACGAACACTCCGAAATCCGTTACATTTGTAACTGATCCCTTAACTGACTGACCTTCGGTGAACGTCTCAGGTACTACACTCCACGGATCTGGAAGCGTCTGCTTGATACTAAGGGATACACGGTTCTTTTCCTTGTCAAGTCCAATAACCCTTACATTAACAGAAGCACCTTTCTTGACAACTTCCCTTGGTTTTACATTACGTTTCCAGGAAAGTTCACTTGCATGTACGAGACCGTCTATGCAGCCGAGGTTCACAAATGCACCGAAAGAAGTAATACTGCTTATTGAACCTTCAAGAACATCACCCTCAGAGGTCGTTTCGAAGAATTCGGTCCTCTTGTGTGCCATTTCATCCTCTATAAGAGCTCTTCTCGATAGAACAAGCCTTCTTTTCCTCCTGTCCTTTTCAAGAAGGTTAACATCGAATACTTCATCAACAAAGCGAGTAGGATTTACACCTCTACCCTCTTCAGCAAGGTGAGAAATGGGGACGAAACCCTCAAGTGAGCAGCAGTCTACCATCAGCCCACCTTTGACTTTACGGATACCTCTTACAGAGAAAGGATCACCTGAAGCTGATTTATCTTCAAGTTCCTTCCAGCGATTGTCGAACTCGCATCTCCAACGGCTGACGATCAGCTGTGATTCTTCTCCATGTTTTATATTGATAACCTGGACTTGTATCTCATCTCCAATAGAGGGTGTTTCAGTTTCCTCTACAAGGATACGGTGTGTCCATTCATGGGTCGGCAGGAAGCCTTCACATTTATATCCGACATCGACAAGCCATCCGTCCTGATTCTTGTCCACTACAGTTCCTGAAATGACTTTGCCTTTGTGGATCTCTTCAACTTCATACTGTGAAAGCATGCTCTCCATACTTTCACCATTCTCAGAGGTTTCTGTCACTTCTTTTTCATCGTTTTGTCCAGAAACTTCCGATTCTTCAACTGCCTGATCCTTTGGTTCCAATATTTCTTCTGTCATCGTTTCCATCCCCTTTGACTACCTGTATTTTTCAATTTATATTTCAGTTCTTCTATTAACCAGTCAGGTGTACTTGCTCCTGCTGCGATGCCAATATTTTCCTTAGTTACAAGCCACTCCTCCTGAAGCTCTGCGGCCTCTTCGATCCAGACTGCAGCAGGGGACTCACCCCTGGCTATCTGGAACAGCTTGGAAGTGTTTGCACTGTTCCGGCCTCCTATAACAATTATTCCATCTACAACTTTAGCAAGTTCCCTTATAGCTTTCTGTCTCTCGTAAGTAGCATTACATATTGTATTATAAACCTTAAGTTCCTTGCATTTATAGACTATGCATGATGTGATATCAGCCAGAAGTTCGTAACGTTGTGTAGTCTGGCACACCACTCCAGTCTTTTCAGACGGCATTTTTTCAGGAATAACAGACCGGTCATTTACAACAATTGAATCCCCGTTTACAAAACCGCGTATCCCTTTTACCTCCGGATGTTCAGGATTTCCAATAATAATTACAAAATATCCTTCACTGGAAAGGGACCTTGCCTTGTTCTGGGCAGTTTTAACGAAAGGACACGTGCCATCTATCACTGTCGATGATTTCTGGTTTATTCCGGCAAGCACATCCGGGCTTTCACCGTGGGCTCTTATAAAGACACGGGCACCATCAGGGATTTTGGAAACATCGTCAACTACTACCAGTCCTTTTTTGCTGAGTCTTCTGACTTCCTGGGGATTGTGTATCGGGCTACCGGTAGAATAAATCGTCCCATGAACGGATAAAGCCTTTTCAAGCTCAGTGATAGCACGTTTAACTCCAAAGCAAAAACCTGTAGGATCAGCAAGAACTATATTCAAAACCCAGTACCTGCCTCCTTGCTATAATGTTTGAGGCACACTTGACATATTTCTTTTGCTAAAATCGCTTTTTCCCCAACAGAAGTATCATACCATATTACAGGAGAAAATTTTCTGAACCAGGTCATCTGTCTTCTTGAAAATGCTTTTGTAGCTCTTATATCTCCCTGGATCGCATCCTCAAATGAAAGTTCACCGGAAAGATACTTTACTATCTCCCTGTAACCAAAACCCTGCATTGATGAAAGACCTGAATGAAACCCGTTTTCAAGAAGCCATTGGACTTCTTCAATATAACCACTGTTAAACTGTTCCCTGACCCTTTCCTCTATTCTCCTGTAAAGGGCAGGTCTCTCTCTCTCAAGCCCAATATATAGAGGATCTATCGTACTTTTTTTGGTACTTGAGCGGGAATAGATCTCGGAGGGTTTTTCACCGGACAGGGAAAATATCTCAAGAGCCCTCAGAACACGGTGTGTGTCGTTTGGATGTAATCGATCGGCCGTTACAGGATCAGCCTCAAGAAGCTTCCGGTACATTGAAAGTGATCCCTTTTCTTGAAGTTCCTGTTCGAGGTCATCCCTTTTACTTCTGTCTTCAGGTAATTCCTCTTGAACGACGTTCTCAAAAACAGCCTTGTAGTAAAAGGGTGTACCTCCGGCAAAGATTACCTTTTTGCCCCTTTCTGTTATTCTTCTTGCAGCTTCAGCGGCTTTTTTAACAAAATCCATTACAGTAAAACGTTCATCTGGATCAGCAACATCTATCAAATGATGTAAAACCCTTTTTCTTGTGTCTGTAGTAACTTTATCGGTACCTACATCCATGTAGCGATAGACCTGTCTTGAATCCACAGATATTATCTCTGCATTCAGTTCCTCGGCTATTTGAAGACTAAGCTCGGTTTTCCCGACTGCTGTAGGCCCAATGATCGCAATTACAGGCAGTTTCCCGGAGTTCATTTATTCCCTCCCGAATTCCCTTGAAAGTTTTGAAACAGGAATGACAAGTAAAGTTGGCCGCCCGTGAGGGCAAAACAAGGAATTATCGCATTTCAAAAGTTGTTTGTAAAGGTTGACAGCTTCAGCAGGGTCTATTCTATTCGTGAGTTTAATAGAACGCTTGCAGGCCATATCAGCCCATTTTAACCACATGGCACTGTCCGACGCACAAGATATGGACTCGTTATTTTCGAGTTCATAGACCAGAGTACGAACAACTTCAAAAATACCCAGGGATATGTAATTCAGGAAAGACGGTATTTCCTTTATGTACAATGCTCCAGCTTCCTGACTGAAAGTAAATCCTGCTTCTGAAAGGACCTTTTCATGTTCTTCTATGGATTCTTTTAGTGAGGGAGGGACCATTTGAAGATCTGACAGTGACTGCTTCCCTATTCCTCCTGTAAATTCTTTCCGGATCTTTTCAAAATTGACCCTTTCATGTGCAGCATGATGATCCATAAGCAGAAGCCCTTCTGTTGTTTCAAAAACAAGGTAACCTGCACGCATCTGACCCAGAAATTCAACAGCCTCTGGTCCCTCAGCATTTGGCTGTTCTTCTTTGCTATCAGGATCAAGTTTTGTGAAAAGACTTTCAGGGGAAGCGACCCGGGTATTTAAAAGACCAGGGAACGATCCTTCAGGTTCAGATCCCCGGAATTTCCTGGCAGGAAAAGGCATTTCAGGGTTTTCGCTGTGGAAAGAAAAACTGCTTTTCTGGATGGAGAGTCCTGCGATTTCCTGTACAGTGTGTCGCACATTGTCAAAGATCTCATTATTTTTCCTGAAACGCACTTCTGCTTTTGCCGGATGGATATTTACATCAACTTTCTCCGGTGGAACTGTCAGGAAAAATGCAAGGTTACCTGAGATCCCCGCATCTGAAGAGTTTACTGCAGAACGTATAACGGGATCCCTTACCACCCTTCCGTTGATAAATATCAGAAGATTTAACCTTTTACCCGGATATGGCTGATACCAGCATTCCGATCCTATATCACTATCATTTCTTGTGACATAACGGACCTCGGGGTCCCTGCCCCATATACTCTCTATTACTTCCTGCCTTGAATTCATCTGGAATGATGTAAAAACTGTCCTGTTATCATGAGAAACCTGAAAATCTATCTGAGGGTAAAGAATTGCAAATTCTTTGACGAGTCTTGATATCCTTCGGAATTCCGACCTTGCACTACCCATAAACTTTCGTCTTGCAGGCATGTTAAAAAAGAGATCCTCGACCTGGATCCTTGTGCCAGGTTCACAGTTGATCTTTCTTGAAACTGTATCGCTATTTACCAGATCCGCCTCAAGAAGAGCGCCGGTCTTTGCTTCAGAGGTCCTGCTTCTGATCTCAAGCCTGCTTACAGATGCGATGCTTGAGAGAGCTTCTCCCCTGTATCCAAGGGTCAGGATGGAATCGAGATCCTCTTCTTTACTTATTTTGCTGGTAGCATGCTTAGATATAGCAAGAAGAAGTTCATTCTCATCTATCCCTGCCCCATCATCGTCAACAATTATTCCGGATTTACCACCCTGGAGAATATGAACCCTGATCTTTCGGCTACCTGCATCAATAGAGTTTTCAATTAATTCTTTTACTACAGAAACAGGTCTTTCAATTACTTCACCTGCTGCGATCTTCCTGGAAAGTTCCTGGTTAAGGATCCTGATCCTGCTCAATTATCGATCACATCCCTGCTCTTTGCACGTAACCTGTATATTAATTCAAGGGCTTCCAAGGGTGTAATGGAATCCGGATCTATATTCGCTATTTCCTCTATTATTCCCTGCTTTGCATAAGAGAACATATTGAGCTGTCCTTCATTTGAGACATTCAAAGAATTATTGATCTTGCCCCAGGATGCATTTTCCGGATCTTCAAACTGTCTCAAAAGCTCCTCTGAACGTCTTACAACTATGGAAGGAATACCGGCGAGCTTTGCAACTTCAACTCCATATGACCTGTCAGAGGGTTTTTTTACGATCTGGTGTAAAAAACGTATACCTTTCCTGGATTCCTCTACATCCATGCTTAAATTAACTACAGAAGACAGATCCTCTGCAAGTTTCGTCAGTTCGTGATAATGAGTTGCAAAAAGAACTTTGGGCCTCGAGCCACAGTGTTCATGAAGATATTCAATTACAGACCAGGCTATGCTCATACCATCATATGTCGATGTACCCCTTCCGATCTCATCAAGGATAACAAGACTGCTACCTGTCACGTTATGGAGGATATTGGCAGTTTCAAGCATTTCAAGCATGAAGGTACTGTTACCGCGGGCAAGATCATCTCTGGCCCCTATTCTTGTAAAGATCCTGTCAACGGGTGACATTATACAGGATTCCGCAGGGACAAATGAACCGACCTGAGCCATAATAACTATAAGTGCCGCCATCCTGAGATAAGTTGATTTGCCTGCCATGTTCGGGCCCGTCAGAATAGCGATCCTTTCGCTTTCTTCAGAAAGTTCGACATCATTCGGAACAAAGGGTACATCGAATGTCATTCTTTCGATCACCGGGTGCCTTCCTCCGATTATATTTATCCTGTTTCCTTCACTGAATACCGGACGGCAGTAATTACCTGAAAGAGCGATTTTCCCGAAGGAAGATAAGATATCGATTTCAGCAAGGGCGCTTCCCGTTTTCTGAAGTATCTCAGAATATGCAAGGACTTCTCCAACAAGTTTTTCCCATAATGATCTTTCCAGTTTTTTGATCTCTTCTTCCGAACGGACTATCTTTTCCTCAAAATCTTTAAGTTCCGGCGTTATGAATCTTTCCGACCCGACAAGTGTCTGTTTCCTTATATATTCTTCGGGAATGTTTGAAACATCTGCTCTTGTTACTTCAAGGTAGTATCCATATACCTTGTTGTATCCTGCTTTAAGCCGGTTCAGGCCAGTTCTTTCCTTTTCTCTCTGAAGATATTCCCTTAACCAGCTGTTTGCATCATCTGAGAGACTTCTCCAGTGATCAAGCTGTTCATCAAAACCCTTTCTTATCAAAGGGGACTGATGTAATACCCTGGGTACTTCATCTACCAGGGCCCCCTTGAGAAATTCGAGGAGATCCTCCATAGGTGATATTGATGAGAACCAGGACTTCAGTGGGGCTTTATTAATAAAAGTTAAACATTGCGGGATCTCTGATAACGTATCCCTTATGGCAGAAAGATCACGGGGACTTCCGTTACCAAGAGATAATCTTGCAACAGTCCTTTCAAGATCCGAACATGCTGACAGACTCTTGCGAAGTCCCTCCAGGGTAGATATCTCATTGTAAAAGAATTCAACTGCTTCCTGCCTCATTGCAAGTTCAGAGGTATCCAGCAAAGGATGTAATATCCACTGTTTAAGTTTTCGTTTACCCATGGAAGTGCGACACTGATCCAGGATCGAATAAAGAGATGTAGATCCATTGATGAGCTCAAGATTGAACTGGGTTGTCCTGTCAAGAAAAAGCTCACCTTTTGAATGTAAGGGAATTATACCCCTGATATGATCTGCAGAAGTAAACTGGGTCTCTTCAACATAATTACAGAGCACAGAAGCACAACCGCATTCTTCTGTATTATCAGTTATACCAAAACCCTCAAGACTTGACACTTTCAGTAGCTGTTTTAATCTGCGGGTAGCTGTCTTTCCTTCAAATTCATCAATTTCACGTTCAACGGATTCAATATCTGAAAGGTTGGTATCAATAAAATATGATGTATTCTTATCATCACGCGGATAGAGTATCTCTCCGGGAGAAAATGAGATCACGAGAGAAACTGCCATGTTCTCCGTTAATCTTCCTGCCTTGAGCTCCCCCGTTCCTACCGAAAGGAGTGCAAGAGCCACACAGTCAGGACCGATATATTTTATTCCTGCAAGTTTTGCATCCTCGTTATCGTCCTCGGAAAGATATGTACCCGGGGTTAATATCCTTGTAACTTTACGGTCAACTATGTTTTTACCATCCGGCTCACTGATCTGATCGCAAATAGCGAGATTATACCCAGATCTTACAAGTTTGGAAGTATAGTTGTTCAAAGCATGATGAGGGACTCCAGCCATGGGTATCTTCTTCTGGGGATCACGGCTTGTAACAACAATATCCAGGACTTTAGAGGCAGTTTTTGCATCATCAAAAAAGAGCTCATAAAAGTCTCCCATCCTGAAGAGAAGAAGACAGTCGGGATACTTCTCTTTCCAGTAAAAGTACTGTTCAAGCATGGGGGTTATTTTTATATCAGCTGGGATCATTGTTTCCTGTCCTCCTGATACTATCAAGGAAGCCCTGGAGAAATACTGCTGCTGCAATACTATCTACATTTCCGCGCCTGTTCTTTGCAGAAACATTGGATTCATCCAGAACCTGGTGTGCTATTTTTGATGAGTATCGTTCATCATAAAAATAGATATCAATATCCGGATATACCGATCTGACCTCATGGCTGAAAAGTTTGACCCTCTCCACTTCAGGTCCCATTTCACCAGAGGTTCTGATCGGAAGTCCAATAACGAAATAATCCGGAGAATATTTATTCACCAGGACCTGGAGTTTTTCCCGCCATTTTGTCATGGGAATAACAGCGATCCCCTGGGCAGTAATTGCCAGGGGATCGCTTACTGCAACTCCGATTCTAACACTGCCCACATCAAGAGCCATATATCTTTTCATACGTTTAATTCAACTGCTCCTTCACAATGTCAGCAACTTGCTGGAGAGCTTTCTCAAGATTCGCAGCATCCTTTCCTCCAGCCTGTGCCATTGCCGGTCTTCCGCCACCGCCGCCGCCTATGGAAGAAGCTACCTGTTTAATTAATCGACCACAGTGAACTCCATTCTCAAGAGCTTTGTCATCTGCCATTGCTATGAGCTGAACTGAGTCAGGTCCCTGAACAGTTGAAAGGACAAGTACACTGCCAGAATTCTTATTCTTTACTTTATCACCGAGCTCCCTCAATAGATCCGGAGAGACCTTATCATAGGATGCCGTCAGAACTGAAATTCCTTTAGGGATCTCGACTTTGTTCAGTTTCTCCTCGAAAGTCGTAGAAATAAGCTTGAGTTTGAGATCTTCGATCTCCTTCTGTGATGACTTAAGTTCATTTATGATCTCCTTTACCTTGCCGGGTATTTCTCCGGATTCGACAGAAAGTTCCCGGGAAAGTCCTGATGTAACATCGTATAGAGAATGTAAAAGAGACAGTGACTTGTGTCCAGTCACAGCTGTGATCCTGCGAACTCCTGAACCCACGCTTTCCTCCCTCAGGATCTTGAATGGCCCTATCTGGCCGGTTGATCCTATGTGAGTTCCGCCGCAGAGTTCCACTGAATAACCGGAGATATTGACAACACGTACCTTTTCCCCATATTTTTCTTCAAATAATGCCTTTGCGCCGGCTTTTCTGGCTTCAGACATTGTTGTTTCAGTAGTATCAACGGGAATATCGTCAAGGATCTTTTCGTTGACAATATTCTCAATTTCATTGATCTGTGATCGAGATAGACTTTCAAAATGCGTAAAATCAAATCTAAGGAATTCCGGAGATACCATAGACCCAGATTGCCTGGCATGCATTCCCAGAACACTCTGCAGCGCTTCATGAAGAAGGTGTGTAGCTGTATGATTACGCTTAATATCAAGTCTTCGTCCTTCATCAACTTTTGCGAATATTCGTTTACCAACTTCCAGTTTTCCGGATATCACTCTTACTTTATGCACAATAAGGTCTTCGAAAGCATAGAAAGTATCATCTACAGCTGCTTCAACATCATCCCCCGTTAGAGTTCCGGTATCCCCTACCTGTCCACCTCGCTCAGCATAAAATGGTGAAGAGTCCAGAACAACATCGCCTTCCTGTCCTGCTTTGAGGATATCCACCTCTTCCCCATCACGTATTACCGCTTTTACGACGGTATCAGAAGTAACCTTGTCATAGCCGAGAAAATCAATGTCCCCGATCTTGTCCTGAAGTCTTGAGAAAACATCAGCTTTAACCTCTGAGTGAACATGTTTACTCGAGGCTCTTGCGCGTTCTTTCTGTTTCGTCATCTCGCTGTCGAATTCATCACTGTCTACTTCGATGGACTGCTCATTACAGATCTCTTCGGTAAGTTCAAAAGGAAATCCATAAGTATCATACAACTCAAAAGCTATCTTTCCAGACAGGATCCTCTCTTCTTTTCCCATGAGCTTCTGGATCTCCCGATCAAGAAGATTGGTCCCCTGTTCAAGTGTACGATCAAACTTTTCTTCCTCGAGGCTTATGACATGCTCTATTGTGGGCCTCTGATCAATGATCTCGGAATATGGATCACCCATTAGCTCTATGACCACAGGTAATATGTCACATAAAAATGGTTTATCGAGACCGATAAGTCTTCCATATCTCACCGCTCTTCTTAGAAGACGCCTCAATACATAACCCTGCCCCTCATTCGACGGAAGGATGCCGTCAGCTATCATAAAGGCAAGGGCTCTTGAATGGTCGGCTATGACCTTTACGGCCATATCCTGTTTTGGTTTTTCTCCATATTTAATTCCTGCCATGGAACACGTGTGCTCTATAAGCGGACTGAAAAGATCAGTCTCAAAGTCGGTCTTTACACCCTGAACAAGAGCAGTAAGTCTTTCCAGGCCCATTCCTGTATCTATATTCTTTTTAGGAAGGGAGATCAATGATCCATCTTCCTGCCTGTCGAACTGAGTAAAGACCAGATTCCATACTTCAAGATAACGGTCACAGTCACATCCGACATCACAGGTCGGTTTCCCGCACGAAAATGAAGGACCCTGGTCGTACATTATCTCTGAACATGGCCCGCATGGACCCGTATTGCCCATGAACCAGTAGTTCTCATCTTCGCCGAATCTGTAGATCCTGTCCTTTGAAAGACCCACCTCTTTATGCCATATGTCAAAAGCTTCCTCGTCGTCAAGATAGATGGTGGCATAAAGCCTGTCTCTATCAAGACCTGCATATTCAGTCAGGAATTCCCAGGACCAGGTTATTGCCTCCCTTTTGAAATAATTCCCCCATGCAAAATTGCCAAGCATTTCAAAAAAGGTATGATGTCTCGCCGTACGTCCAACATTATCTATATCATTAGTCCTTATGCATTTCTGTGAAGTAACAGCCCTTGGATATTCAGGTTTCATCCCCAGGTAGTATTTTTTGAAGGGGACCATACCTGCAATAGTAAATAAAAGAGTAGGATCTTCAGGTACAAGCGAGAAACTCGGGTAATGCCTGCTTCCCTTGGAGACCCAGAAATCTATGAACATTTTCCTTAATTCCTGACCAGTTTTATGTACCATTTTGCTGAACTCCTCTCAAGGATGTTAAAGATATTATTTAAGCAGATCATTTCTTGCAGATCTGGCAGCATTCATAACTTCTTCCCTGTCTGCGGTAACATATGCCTTATCCCTATATACGAACTTGCCGTTAATAATTGTTGATTTTACATCAGCTCTTGATCCTGCGTAAACAAGGAAACATGCAAGATTATCAGCATCCGCTCCAACATAGTGCGGTTTATCAAGATCTATGATCGCAAGATCAGCTATGTACCCGGGGGAGACCTTTCCGCAGCAGTCAAAACCAAGGCTCCTTGAACCTTCCCAGGTTGCCATTCGAAGAACATCCAGGGCCTTACCTACAGTGGCATCCATTTGTTTGCCCTTGTGAAGAAGTGCCGCTGTCTTCATTTCATCCCATACATCAAGCTGGTTGTTACTTGAGGCACCATCCGTTCCGAGAGATACATGTATACCTGTCTTGAGCATGGCCGGCAGATCCTGGATCCCGCTTCCAAGCTTGAGATTACTCTTTGGATTATGCACGATAGTAATATTATCCTTTGCCAGACCTTCCATTATTTCAGGTCGTACCCAGACTCCATGGGCAAGTATGAGACCAGCATTACCTGAAAGACCTGTTTCATTAAGATACTGAAGTGGATCCATATTATATTCAGATCTTATATATTCAAGCTCCCACTCAGCCTCCAGAAAATGAAAATGTATACCTGCACCCTTATCACTGGCCAGATCGGCAATATTTCTGAGTGTTTCAAGAGGAACTGTATATGGCGCGTGGGGACCAAACTGCACTGTCACAAGACCATTCCTGCCATTCCATTCATCAAAAAGACGCGCATTATCATCAATACGGTAATTATCATCACCGATTATACCTCTGGATATACCGCAGCGGACACCCATTTCAAGAGA
>CAYPIU010000006.1:68556-70602 GCA_964410915.1 uncultured Synergistales bacterium
TATCATCACCGATTATACCTCTGGATATACCGCAGCGGACACCCATTTCAAGAGACGCCTTCACTACCTGGTCCATCTCGAAATACATATCGCCAAAACAGGTTATACCCCCGGAAACCATCTCGAGAAGTGCAAGCTTTGTACCCCAGTAGATATGAGAAGCGGTGAGCCTGGCTTCCACAGGCCAGATACTTTTTTTCAGCCAGTCCATCAGAGGTTTTTCTTCACCAAGCCCTCTTAAAAGACTCATGGCTGCATGTGTATGTCCATTCACCAGGCCCGGTATTACTGCAGTGTGTCCTTTACCGTCTATCAACTCATGTTCATTCGGATCCACAGAACATGCATTTTCAATAGAAAGGATCTTTTCCCCTTCTATAACTACATCACTGGCAGAGGCCTTATCCCGAAATCCATCCTGCACAAGTACATTTCTAAGTAGAATACTCAAAACAGTTTACCCCTCCCCTGAAAAGTATTTGCTAACAGATCTATTCAGTCCAGCTCTTGAGATATAATTCCTGGGCTGGTGTGAGTTTTTCAAGTTTTATGTTCATTGATCCAAGTTTCACTTCCATGATCTTTCTGTCGATATCAGAAGGAACATTGTAAACTCCGGGACTGAGGGACTCCCGGGTCAGACGGATCGCCGATTCAAGCTGCAGGGCAAAGCTCAGATCCATGATCTCAACAGGGTGACCATCTCCCGCCGCAAGATTCACCAGTCTACCCTCCGCGAGGAGATGAAGATTCCGTCCATTTTCGAGTTTGTACGTTTCAATATTTGGTTTAAGTGACCGTTTACTGACAGCGATATCTTCAAGGTCCTGTTTGTTTATCTCCACATCGAAATGACCGGCATTCCCCAGGAGAGCGCCATCTTTCATGACTTTGAAATGTTCTTTCCTTAGCACATCAGTATTGCCTGTGAGGGTGAGAAAGATATCCCCCCTGCTGGCTGCCATGTCCATGGACATGACCTCATAACCATCCATAACAGCCTCGAAAGCCCTGTGAGGATCAACTTCTACAACGATCACCCTTGCTCCGAAAGCAGACGCTCTGAGGGCCACTCCTCTTCCGCACCAGCCATAGCCGGCTACTACTACACTTTTCCCTGCGATCAAGTGGTTGGTCGTTCTCATTACTCCATCAAGTACTGACTGGCCAGTTCCATAACGATTATCAAAAAGATATTTGCTCTTTGCGTCATTTACCGCTATAACAGGGATCTTCAGTGCATCATCTGCTTCCATGGCTTTGAGTCTGTTCACCCCTGTCGTGGTTTCCTCAGACCCCCCAAGAACAGAACGTATAAGATGTGGCATTTCTTTATGCAGAAGAGCTATCATATCGGCTCCATCATCTATTACGATATCCGGATGGAAGTCAAGAGCCGTTCTCAGATTGGCAAAATACTCTGAAGTAGACATTCCCCTGTGGCTGAAAACATTAACCCCTGAGCTTACAAGTCCCGCACAAACATCATCCTGGGTTGACAGTGGATTGGAACCTGTTGCCACTACAGTTGCACCCAGTTGAGCAAGTACCTCGAGCAGGCAGGCCGTTTTTGCCTCAAGATGAAGACACGCGGCTATAGTAAGGTCTTTAAAGGGCTGCAGAGATATCTGCGAATCTCTGATAGACTTCAGGACAGGCATAGATTCCCATGCCCATTCGATCTTGTTGTTTCCACTTTCAGAAAGTTCTATATCAGCTATGCGGTAATTTCCCATTTTTTTTACACTCCCAACATCTATCTGAAAAGCTTTGCAATATTTTCCGGATATTCAGGGAAAACAAGTCCACGCTCAGTTATTATACAGTTTATCAGTTCAGCCTCAGTTACATCAAAGGCAGGGTTCCAGGTCGGTATACCCTCAGCTACAACCCGTTCCGATCTGAAACAGCGGACCTCCTCGGGATCCCTTTGCTCGATCTCAATTTCAGAGCCTGTTCCAATGTTCCTGTCGATAGTACTTACGGGTGCGGCAATATAGAAAGGAATATTATGATGTCTTGCAAGGACCGCAAGGGAATAAGTAC
>CAYPIU010000006.1:70702-77713 GCA_964410915.1 uncultured Synergistales bacterium
CCTACGATCACGGCATCTATATGTTCTTCAACCATTAGTGAACCCGCCATATTATCGGTAATTACAGTAACATCAATGTTATCCATAAATAACTCCCAGGCAGTAAGTCTTGCTCCCTGCAGGACCGGACGTGTCTCACATGCATACACAACTGGACATTTTCCTTTCTCCGCCGCAGCCCTGATAACACCAAGAGCAGTTCCATAACCACCAGTCGCAAGAGCACCAGCATTACAGTGTGTTATAACCAAAGGATTTTCAGGAAGAAGTGTCTGACCATATCCCCCAAGCTTTCGATTGACTTCTATATCTTCCTCAAGCATTTTTTCAGCTTCAAGAACCAGGCATGGGAAAAGGGATCTATCTTCAGTTCTGTCAATAAGGTTTTTCATTCTCTGTAGGGCCCAGAAAAGGTTGACAGCAGTAGGCCGAGTACAGGAGAGCCTTGAAAGTGAAGCTTCTGCAGCCTGGTGTCCATCTCTGGAAGCGAGAGCCACACCAAAAGCAGCTGCTATACCAATTGCAGGTGCTCCTCTTACCACGAGCTGTTCTATTGCAAGAGCAACTTCTTCACAGCTCCTGCATTCCATATATTGAGTTTCAAGGGGCAGTTTTCTCTGATCAAGTATCCAGACTGCACCGTTCTTCCAGAATAATGTCTCTGTTTTCATTGGTTATCACCGGGATCCAGTTTGTTTTCCACTCTGGCGATCACTTTTCCTCCGGAAAAAGTAAATAGATAACTGCATCCTTCCTTTACTTTTGAAAATTCAGAAATGATCTCTCCTGTTTCGATATCTTCACATAAAATAAAGCCTCTATTGAGAATATCTTCAGGGGAAAGAACCTTCAGACGGGAACGGATACTTTCAACTTTCTGTGACCAGTCACTGACAATACGTCCTGTAAGTTCACAAAGCCTGGCTGATGTAGTTGTAATACTTTGAGTTTTATCATTCAGCAATGATGTAAGCGCTTTGGTAGCGTTATTTCGGAGTATACTGATGGAATAGAGTTTAAATTCAATATCCGAACTGATCCTGGAAGTCATATGACCCCTTCTGATATCAAGCCTTCTTCGAATATCAGAAATATCCGGTAAAAGCTGTTCCGCCGCTGCAGAGGGAGTTGATGCATATGCGTCAGCTGCAAGGTCTGACAAAGTAAGGTCAGACTGATGACCAAGACCTGTCATTACAGGAAATGGACAATTTCTGACGGCCCTGATGACTGACTCATCATCAAAGGGATTGAGATCATCCCTGCTGCCGCCGCCACGAACAAGCAGGACCGAATCGAGCCCACAGACCTTTGAGAGGGATAAAAAAGCACTACAGATATCCGCAGGAGCATCAGCTCCCTGAACAAGGGCAGGAACAATAACAAGTGAACAGACAGGAAAAAGCTTGCCTGACACCTTTATAACATCCCTGACAGCAGCTCCAGTGGGTGATGTAATAACAGCTGTTTTCTCTGGGAATTTAGGAAAGACTTTCTTTAGCGCCCCGTCAAAGATACCTTCTTTTTCGAGACGGGCCTTCAATTCAGCTCTGGCACGGGCAGCAGCCCCTTCGCCTAAAGGAAATATCTGCCTTGCATAAAACTGATAAGAACCTCTTGGCGGATAAATGGAAACCCTCCCCTGGACGACGACCTCATCACCTTTTCGGGGCCATCTGGGGAGGGAACTTGCATCCGAACGGAACATCACACAAGAGATACGTGATTCTTTACCTGATAGTGTAAAGTAAACATGTCCGCTTGTGTGTTTTTTAAGCTCCAGTATCTCCCCCCTGAGATTCACTGACTGGAGAACAGGATCCTGTAGCAGCAGAGCCTGGATCCGCGCAGTTAACTGGTCAACGTCAAGAGTTTTCTTTACTGTCACCAATTTCAGGATGCTCCTCTCCGGGGAGAGTTCTAATTAATCTTCCGAGAACACCATTGACAAAACGCCCTGATTCGTCTGTACCGAAAGCCTTGGCAAGTTCGACGGCCTCAGATATAGCAACCGCAACTGGAATTAAACCGCTGAAAACACACTCATAAAGGGCAACGCGCAAAACTGCCCTGTCAACTGCAACCATTCTTTCAGGCCGCCATCCAGTGACATGGTCACGTATCAGGGTATCGATATCCTGCCGTTTCTCCCAGACACCCCTTACAAGTACAGAGGCATATTCAAAAACTCCGGGTTCTTCCCCCTCTGATGGGAAAAGTTCGAGAGCATTATCAGGTTCCTGGTTTTTCCTGATATCCAGGGAATATAGTATCTGCAGCGCGATCTCCCTGGATCGCCTGCGTTTTTGCGGGAGAAGGCTTTTTTTCAAGGTTCTACCTCCAGAGGCTTTTAAGTACGTTCCTTAGACTTCCCGTACCATCAAAATAATTTACAGCAGATGAAACAACTACTCCTGCAAGGCCAGAGGCGGCAACAAAGAAGATACCTTTGAAACCAAGGCTGAATAAGGCAGCAAGCAAAGCAAGGGCCCCACCCCAGAACAGAGGAGAACGAAGATCCGGCAAAGCAAATGGGAACCATCGTCTGCTCTGGGCTCTGGCCCACGAAAAACGGATCTCAAAACCCATGTCATCAAGAGCTTTAACTACCTTGTTCCTGACCAGTTCCATCTCTACAGAACTATGCAGTTCAGGAAGCGAAAGAATAACCGTTACCTCATCTGTCTCGGAGAGAAGGTTTATATCCATGCACACATAACCTTCGGGAAGAAGATCGTCTACAAATTTCTTCAATCCGGAACGTGATACAGTCAGTTTGCCATTCATTCCTTTTTTCCAAAGCAAATACATTTCACACCCCTCAATTGACATAGGGAAGCAAGCCTTGTCTTCGCAAAGTGTCAAAAAAACAGCTGTGTTTATTCAGCTTTATCCTCATTTTCATCTTCAGGGACAACCTCAGGCTTTTCAGCCTCAACATCGCCTGGTTGATCCGCTTCAGTTGAAGCTTTGACATTCTCTTCACTGAAATAGATACCCTGAATATTCACATTAACCGCTTTTACGATATAGCCGGTATATTCTTCGAGCTGCTGCCTTACACATTCCTGAACGTCCCATGAAAGGTCGGGGATCCTGAGTCCGTACTTGGCCATCACATAAACATCAACACTTATGGAAGGCATTTCAGCACTTTCGTGAAGGGAGATCCTGACCCCTTCTGCCGCTTTTCTACCAAGACCCAGTTTTGACGCCAGACCTGGACTCGCTGCATGGACACCATCAACTGTAGCAAGTGCCCTTTTTGCAAGTTCAGTTATAACCTCTTCAGAGATATGAACATTGCCCCGGATCTTCTCTTCGGAAATATCTTCCTTTACGTCCTCTGCAACTGTTGGTTCTTCCTGTTCCACCTGCTGTTCCATTGTTTCTTTTGTCTCTTTGGATTCTTCCATGATCTCAACCTCCAATGCTATTGGCTGGAGATCTCGAATTTTTCTCCACAAGCTGGACATTCAAGCATTTCTTCATCTTCATAAGCTTCAGGATCGTAATAAAAAAGATGTCCACACTTCGGACAGGAGACAGATTCGTAGATCTCATCAAAGTCCGGTTCTTCCTCAAGATCACCCTCTCCGTAAAGTTCGGAAAGGTCATTCTCAAGAACTTCCAGATCTTCATCCAACTGGGAATAATCGTCGGAAAGATCTTCATACATATCCCTCAACTCTTCGATGACTTCCATCTGATCGACAAGTTCACGGGACAATGCATCAAGTGATTCTACCATTGCCGCATATATCTTTTTCAGATTCTCATCTTCTACCTCAAGACCATCCAGTAACCCCTTGAGATAGGCGATCTTTTCCAGGGAGCTCATTACATACATCCCCTCCTGACCTTTTAAAGGTTATTTTTTAACTCTCTCTAAATACTCACCATTTCTCGAATCGACAATGATACTGTCACCGACATTTACAAACATGGGTACATTTATGGTAAGACCTGTTTCAAGTGTAGCAGGCTTACCTCCACCAGACACAGTGTCACCCTTGAAAGAAGGCGGCGTTTCAACCACTTTAAGCTCCACACTCTTTGGCATCTCTATACCTACTACCCGGCCTTCATAAAACTCAAGGTCCACTTCTATGTTATCGGTAAGATAATTTATGGATTCCCCGAGGAAATCTCCAGGGAGATATATCTGTTCGTAACTCTCCAGATCCATAAAAACATAGTTTTCTCCATCCTGGTAAATGAACTGGGCTTTTTTGTCATCGTAGATAACCCTTTCAAACTTTTCACCAGAACGAAATGAATTCTCAACAATAGAACCTGTGTCAAGATTTTTCATTTTGGTCTTGATAACTGCTCCGCCTCTACCCATCTTGTGATGCTGATATTCGATGACTTCCCAAATACCATCCTGCCATTTGATCTTCATACCCGAATAAAAATCGGACGTATCAACTACTTGAGCCATACAATGTCATCCTCCCAGAACTTGGAAAAATACTGATATGAGTAGAATACAGCATTTCAAACGTTTCTGCAAAAAAAATCTGAGAGGTTGACATATCCTCTCAGATCTTAGGCATTCATTGGATTTACAACTGACCCTCTTCAATCTTCCCATTGGGGGTCTCAAGTATATGGGGAATAACTATCATTACAACTTCAGAACGGTCCGTATTACTGGTTGTGGATTTAAAAAGCGAACCGATCAGAGGAATCTGTGAAAGTATCGGAACCTGGGTAACCGAGGAAGAATCATTTTCCTGGAACAAGCCTCCAATAACAAAAGGCTCGCCTTCCCTTACCCTGACCGTGGTTTCCGCATTTCTCTCAGTCGTTTCCGGAACTTCGGACTGGCCGCTCTGTCGGAATCCGATAATATCTCCGGTTTCTATCTCGAGTTCGATAGTTACAAAATTATCTCTTCCAACTGTAGGAGTAAAGATGAGGGTAGGCCCAACTTCTTCATCATCAAATACCGGGTTGCCATTATCATCAACACCGGACTGATATTTAAGTTTTCTGATCAGCTTGACTTCAGCCTCTTCCCCATCCAGTGTAACTATGCTCGGACTCGCAAGGACCCTGCCCTCATTCTTGCTCTCAAGATAGTCTATCCTGGCATCGAGGGTCTTCAGTGCAGAATCGACTATATTACTGTAATTGTAGTCGATAGCAGTTGCTCCCCCACTTGCATAGGCGAACTGCCACTTCTTGTATATGGCACTGATCGAGTTCTGCAGGTCTTTCTGACCCCCATCTGAAACTTCGATTATCCTTGCCTGAAGCATTACCTGCCTGCCTGGGTTATCAACCCTTTCAAGGACTTCAGAGACCTTGATGAACTGCTCATCCCGGGCGGTCACGTATATAGTCCTCATACGTTCATCAACCACGATCTGGTCGATCCCTGCAAGACCCTGGAGAAGACCTGCAACGGCCTGGGGTTCCGCATAGGCTATATGGTATGATCTGGTCTTTTCCTTGCCAAGAGTCTTGCCCAGGCTCGAGGCTTTACCGACTATTATTGTCCTGCCCATGATCGCATAGGTGACATCATACATCTTCATCAGGTAACCGAAGGCTTCACGAAGTGGAACATCCTTCAGGGTCATGGTAACGTAGGCTGCAGGCACAGAAGGATCAGCGATGATATTCATTCCAACTATGTCGCTGAACATACGGAACACATCCCGCAGCTCAACATCCCGGAGATCCATATTTACCGGGACATTCCTGGCGAAAGGATCATTGGACCTTACTGGAGCTACGGACTTGATCTTAGGTGCATGCTGTAATTCATCTTCGGTTCTGGCCCTCATTGTCTGAAGACTTATACGGTATCTGTTTGCGGGTGAAGTTCCCTGTAGTTCTTTTACGGTCATTGCCTCGTTAACGGAGATCATCATTTCAAGTACTTCTCCATTTTGTTCAAGAGTCACAGAGTTAACCAGCGGAAAGTGGTATGTTTTCTGCCAGTTAAGCGAAGGAACATATGAACGCGGCCAGGAAAGCAGGAGCTTTGTGGTCCCCTCTTTTGTGATCTCCGGTGCAGGAAGGGAGTTTCCCTTGACCTCTACCATAACTTCGGTATCGCCGGTCTGTATAACAGATACACCACTCATAACACTGAACCCTGAAAAGTCGGTTTCAGCAGTTTCGGCGGCTATTGCAGATGCAACAGGCGATGCTGCTAAAAAAACAGTTAAAACTAAAAGAATGAAAAAGCTGTACGTTATTGATCTTTTCAACGGGAATCACCCCTTTCTACATTCCGGTTGGGAGATCTATGATCTCTCCCGACCATTCTACTATGACCATGTCAGGTCTGATCGCTTTTATAATGCCTTTGTCTTCCTCGCCGAAAACAAATCCGGGTCTCACGACAAGAGCCTCCCCTTCACCTTCTATATCCATAATTGCGCTCCTTCTGGATCCAACTGTCATTATAGCCCTGACAGTCATTATAGGCGGTAAAGATTCTTCAGGTTCAATGAACTCCTTTACAGTCTCTGACTCTGCAAGAGCTTCCTCTTCAAGCCGTTTTATCTCTTCGGGCGGAAGAGGCTTTTCCGTTTCGACCAGCGGTCTTCTAAACGATTCCGCTGCTGCTACGGCCAGAGTACTGCTCCCTGTCCGGGAAAGAACAGAGTTCCTGAAATCATCTATCATCGCATCAAGCCGCTGAGCGTCCTGTGCAGCTACATCCTTTGCAGGAGGAAGACTGATAGTCGTTGGTTTTGTAAAATCAAGAACCTTCTTGAACATGAAGCCTGACCATATCGTCCCGATCACAAGAAGAAGAGCCAACAGCCAGCGAAGAGCCTTGAACGACCCCTGTCCCTGCACTATGCTGTTCCACAGATCTGCGAGACTGTCCCTGAATCCTGGACCACCAGCCATATTACTCACCTCCTCCTTTCAGGACAGATTCAATTGTCACATTACCGCTTGTCATGGAATCACCTGAAGACCTGATCGACATATTGCTGACCCTGACGACAACGTCCATACCGCGCCAGTCTGCAAGTGTCT
>CAYPIU010000006.1:77813-79827 GCA_964410915.1 uncultured Synergistales bacterium
ATCAAGCTGTTTTTTAGAATCGATCACGGAAGTGCTGAACTTGTATTCTCCATATATAAGGCCGCAGAAAAAAATCAGGATGACAAGTCCAAGAATGCTTTTTTTACTCGGAAGGGACATCAGTTAACACCTCCCCGGGAAGGAACGGGAATATCCGTTATTGTTGCGATCTGGCAGCTGAAACTGAAAGATACAACGGATATACCGTCTGCATCAGGCCTGCCCCTGGAGGTATCCGGGAAACTGACCTCGCCAACGAGACGACTGTCACTCAAGGCCTTGGCGAAAAGAACGACATCGTTCTCACCATAAGCTCTGCCTTTCAGACTGACATTTCCCGGCTTGATCTGCATACTGTCCAGCCACACACCTTCAGGCAGGGCATTTTCAAGCAGTGAAAGGAATTCAAGCGTAGGAAGTTCTGATTCAAGGAGCTTTAATGCCTCGTTATAGTTGTTCTCCTCCGCCTTCAGACGGTCAAGCTCCTTGGAAAGGCGCGTGTCCTGTGTCTGAAGCCGGCTGATGTTGTTCTGAACGGAGAGTATGCTTGCTTTCATATAATGGAACTTAAGTCCTGCATAGACAAGCGTAAGGCCGGAAACAGCTATGAAAGCAAATACAATAATAAAAGCGATAAATCGTGAAAGTCCGCCAGTATTAATGGTCTTTCTGGGGGTCTTTTCGGGCCTGAGATCAAGTTTTATTTTCATAATAGATCCCTCACAGCAAGCCCTATGGCCGAATCCCAGCCTGCAGGCTTGTCATCATTGACAGAGATACCCCATAGATCCCAGGGCTCCGCTATCTCCACAGGAAGAGAAAGTTCTTCCCCAAGCAGCTGTTTGAAGTTTTCCTTGTCGGGAAGCTCTCCGCCAAGGATCACCCTGTCTATGGTCAGCATTCGGATCTGAGCTCCCACGAATGAAAGGGTAGAACTTGCCTCTCGAAGTAGCAGTTCCCGAAATCTTTCAAGGTCTGTTTCATACCCGCCGATTATGCTCCTGTAGATTATTCCGTTATCAAGGTAGGCAACGATCACCTGGGTAGTATCCTTTCCTACGAATATGGAAAGAACACCGCCGGGAAATCTGGCGATGGGACTGACAATGGACCTGAACATCGCAAGATTGACAGGTTCTATCGAAGAAACATTGAATCCCGTTCGTTTGAGTGATTCGAGAAGCACCTCCACTGTGCGGGATTTTGAAGCTGCGACCATCATCTTCATCATTTCCGGATCTTCGTTCTGTGGATGATCGATCTCTGCGACATCAAACACAGCATCCATAGCTGAAAAGGGTATATGTTTCTCAAAATCCCATTTAAAGGCATTTCGGGCATCGTCAATTCCCATACGGGGCATGTCAACGACCCGGAGAAATACATCTCTGGAAGGTATACCCAGGGCAATATTTCCTGCAACTTTGCTCCCCAGCCTGCCCCTCAGGGATGCGAGCGATGCTTCAAGTGACTGCACATTGGAGATCGCATCCTGTCTGACAGCATCCGTACCAAGGTTTATCTCCACCTTATTGACGAGTTTGAGCTTATCAAGAGATCCGCCTATTTCCAGATATCGAATAACCCTGTCCTCGATGGCAAGCCCGGCAAAATTCTTCCGCGATCCAAACAAACTACCACCCCGCTTTCAAAGTCAGATCAGAACTACATTAAAAGGATCGAGTATCGCCCGTAAACAGTGCATGTAGAAGTAAAAATAATTAATAATACGGATATATTCATATTAATACAAAGTAATAAAAAAGTCGAACAAAAGATTAACAATATTACAACAAAAAAGAGACGTTTTTCAACGTCTCCCGTAATTTTCCATTTATAATTTTAATTTCGTATGCGCCAGCTTCCCCTGACAGTTACAAGACGGTAACCTTTATCCTTTACAGCATTATCTATGGCGACCTCATCTGAAGGCCATCCATGGACAACTTCAGTGGCGAAATCAGAATCTTTCTTGTTCCCCCTGGCAAGGACATAGACAGTAAGGATACCGTTG
>CAYPIU010000006.1:79927-90417 GCA_964410915.1 uncultured Synergistales bacterium
CAAGGTTTTCGCGCACTTTGAACTCTCCATCGACAACTGTCGCTTCAAGAGTTCTTAAATAGTGAAGTTCATCATATTGGGCAATTAGACCTGAGCCGGAGTTTTCTGCTGTTATTCTTCCAACATCATTTACAGCAAAAGCTGAGTTTGCCGTCGGAAAGATGATCCAATGCTTAATAGTATCATCTTGAGTACTAAAATCTATATAAGGATCTCCGATATTTATCAGATCAGTAATCGATGTACCATCCTGTTTTTTTAAATCAATACCAGTTGCATCAATATCAATTGAATCTGTAGTTTCGAAATCAATCGAACTGGCAGTATACATTGTTGAGGGGACAGAATATATAACTCTAATTTCACCAGACTCCACCCCCGAAGGAGAATTGACTATGGAAACAGTACTGTCCCATGTTTTAATTTCAACAGTTGAATCTGAAAAAATATCTGGAGAATCAGGAAAACCAAGTCCGGCATGAAGGGCAGGGTTTTCTAATATAGCAAGGACCATCTCTCCCCTCTGTCGGGCGGCAGTGATATCATCTGTCTGCTCAAAGTCAAAAACATAGACCATAAGGATGCCGATCACGGCACCGACTATTATCGTACCCAGGAGCATTGATATGAGCAGCTCAACAAGTGTAAACCCTTGTGATTTTGCAGAATGATCAATTATCTTCGGCCGTAGACTGAGCAAAAGGACTCACCACCCTTGAAAGGGATACATCGCTCTTACCGATACCAGACCCTTTTAGAACTGTAACTGTTACATTTTTAGAATCTCCAGATGAATCAAGAACGCTGAGCTGGATGGAATAGTCGGATGGAAGATCCAGACTTGTACTCAGATCACCCAATATATCATCACTCACAGAATCATAGTTTACTGTTTCAAGAATATCCAGGGCTTGACTGGCAAGAAGGGTTGCATTTTCTTTTTCTATGGACATGGACATGAGCTTATTGTACAAGGCAGGGATCTGTATAAGGCTGAGAAGAGCAACAGCCAGAAGAACAAGACTTATTAATATCTCTACAAGGGTTAGACCCTGTCTCTTTCGCATTTACAACATTCTCCCTTTCCCAATTAAAAGGTAGAAAAGATAACAATTTATCAATTAGCATAATAACAGACTTACCATGATTATAAAACATTTAACTAGCCGATCTAACACTCAAAAAATACGTATATAAAAAGCAAATGCACAATTAAACTACTCTTAGACTATGATATCAAAATCCCTTTGAAGAATTCCAATTAAAGCGGTTTCATAATTTATTTCAAGAAGATTTAAATTACAAAGAAATTTGCTCGCTTACGCTTATCGTACTTTCATATAAACTGCCTTATCGCCCTTATCATAGCTTTCACCTGTTGAATCAAAGAGAGGAACATCTCCATTATTAGCCATCATTTCAAGTTTAAGGTTAACTCCACCATCTGCGGTACTGATCAATCCTCCATCATAATAAACATGGGAATCACCCGACATCTCATAACCATCTCCCGGGTCACCATCCATAAATTCGTCTAGGAGAGTAATGTCATTGCTCGCCCAATCATTGTAGTCTGAATAATACATAACGGCAGCAGATTGCAGATTACGGAGGTTACTTACAATTTTAGATGCACTGGCCTTATCCGTTCCAGCTCCAGCAACAAGCAAGAGGGCACCCGCCAAGATACCAATGATAATTATGACGATGAGAAGTTCAACTAAAGTAAAACCTTTCCTTCGAATTCGTTGAATATTATGTTTTTCAAAAAACATTTCAACCACCTCATATAATTGATAGAAAAGATGTTGAATTTGATAAAATATTTACAATACGGGGAATAGTTAAAAAAACTTTAAAAGAGGGGGCGTTTAAACGCCCCCCTTTTTTATTACCAATGAATTATTAAGAAACAGACTTAATTCAGTTTCATAAATACAGAGTCTTGATCGGAAGTATCACCATCTCCAGCATAAAGATCAGAACTTGTACAGGTATTTGCTTGATAAATTGGTACTTCTCCATTAGTAACCATTAAAGACAATTTTTCCTGAACACCAGCAGAAATATCACTAGGAGTGTATTCAACATACCCCTCAGCCACAGAATAATCACTACCCGGGGATTTCTCCATGTATTCACCAAGACTTGCAACTTCAGTGGGCCATTCATTATAGTCAGCATAAGTCATAATAGCTGCAGCCTTCATTCCTCTGAGGTTAGAAACTATCTTAGTTGCCTCAGCCTTATCAGTACCTGCGCCTGCTACGAGAAGAAGGGCACCTGCGAGGATACCTATGATTATGATGACGATAAGGAGCTCAACCAGTGTAAAACCGCGTGCTTTTCTTTTTTTCATAAATTTCTGCATTCCATTCATCCTCCATTCTATTATTTAACATTGCTTCGTTTCCATGAAAACCTGAACTTTATGTGCTTGCCCTCCACCCTCACTGTTGAACAGATCACCTCCAAGAAGTAGATTTTATATTCCTTTTTATGTAAGCGCCTGTATCGCAGCCACCAGAGGCTGGAAAACGGCGAAAACAACTAATGCAACTACCCCGCCTACGAACATTATGAGAAGCGGTTCAAGGATCGCTGTAAGCCGTGCTATTCTTTCATCGAGCTCCATCTCGAACCAGTCTGCCACCTTGTTGAGCATTTCCTCGAGATGGCCCGTCTCCTCGCCGACTGTCATCATGTGGGCGGTCATGGCCGGAAAAACACTCAGTTCCATGGCGCTCGTTCCGAGAGACTGGCCGCGTCTTGCCGCTGTGCGCAAATGCTGGAAGGCCCTGCGGCTCACATCATTGTTGGAAACATTTGCGGTCATCTCCAGTGATGAAAGTATCGGTACACCGGCCTCTGCAAGTGTTGCCAGGGTCCTGAGGGATCTTGCCATTATGGCCTTGTGAACTATATCCCCGACTATGGGCATCCTGAGTTTTACCCTGTCCATGTACGGCCTTGTGGATTCTGCCTTGTTGAGCATATAGAAAAACAATATAACACCCACAAGGAAAAGCAGTGCAATGTACCAGTGGTCACGAAGCCATATGGATGATGAAAATAAAGTCCTTGTAGTCCAGGGAAGATCAATACCGAGCCCCCCGAAGACTGTTGCAAACCTTGGCACAACCACCGTTACAAGAAGATAAAGCACAAAACATGCAAAGATCAATATTACACTGGGATAGGCAAGAGCTGATTTTACCTTGCTCTGAAGCGCCTCCTGCCGTTCAAGGAATGTGGCGAGACGCTCCAGCGTAGTATCAAGCACACCGCCTTCTTCTCCCGCCCGGACCATTGATATCATCAGGTTGGAAAACTCCTTACGTGTCCTCATGGCCGAGCTGAAGGCAAACCCCCTGTCAACAAGTGTTTTTACGTGACTGATTGCATCTGCAAAACGCTTGTTCTTGGTCTGGTTCGACAGGATCTGCAATGAACCTGCAAGTGTAATACCCGCCTTTATCATTGTGGCAAGCTGCCGAAAGAACACTGCCTTGTCCTTGAGCTTTATCGTAGAGATCTTCTGCAATTTTTCAAGGAGCGATTCCTCAGTCCCGCCCGCAGCCTCAGATACGCTTATCGGGACATATCCCTGGGATTTCAGCCAGGCGACCACCTGGCCCTGGGACTGAGTCTGGTATATCCCGGTCTTTATTGCGCCATCTTTTGCTTTGGCCTTATACTGAAAGTTCATCGAAATGATCCCTCCCTCTACGGGGAAATCCCTGTATTGATAGAGGTTAAACTTATACTATCACTGATACAGGGTCACTGTACTATACTTTGGACTATTATATACTGGACTCAAAGACTAATCTTTGTAGGTCTTTTGGCTCATATGCATATTCATTGGCAAGATCATAGGGGATCTTCTGTTCTTTTACGAGCCTTGCAAGATCCTGGTCCATGGAATGCATGGAGGTTTCGGAACCGGTCTGGAGGAAACTCTTGATCTGGCTGGTCTTGGCTTCCCTGATGCAGTTCCTGACAGCCGAATTGGCAACCAGCAATTCGGTGGCCACCACTCTGCCTCCACCGGGAAGCGGAAGCAGCTGCTGTGAACACACGGAAATAAGGATGGTACTGACCTGCTGCCGGACCTGCTGCTGCTGATGGGGCGGAAAGACGTCGATTATCCTGTCAATGGTCTGTGCCGCATCCTGAGTGTGAAGTGTGCCAAGGACAAGATGCCCAGTTTCAGCTGCAGTGATAGCTGCCGATACGGTCTCAAGGTCTCTCATCTCTCCGATCATTATAACGTCAGGATCCTGCCTGAGAACACGTTTTAGGGCTTCTGCAAATGATCTGGTATCACTGCCGACCTCTCTCTGGTGTATAATGCATCTTTCACTTTTAAATAGATATTCTATGGGATCCTCGATCGTGACAATGTGGGCCCTGCGGGTAAGATTGATCTGCTGCAGAACGGCAGCAAGGCTGGTACTCTTACCATGCCCAGTCGGTCCGGTTACGAGGAATAGACCCCTCCTTCTGTTCGCTATTTCATCCAGATATGAAGGGAGAAGAAGCTGACGTGTTGTCCGGATCCTGTTGGGTATCATACGAAGAGCCGCTCCCATGGTACCAAGCTGGAAAAAACAGTTTCCCCTGAAACGAGCACTCTCTCCTTCTGAAGAATTATATGTAAAACTGAAGTCAAGCTCCTTGTTCTCATAAAATTCTTCAAGCTGGTCTTTGTTAAGTACAGAGCTTATAAGGGCTTTTACGTCCTGTTCCATCAGTGGATCGATATTCCCCACAGAGTAAAGATCGCCGTCGATCCTCATTGAAGGCGCATATCCCACGCTGAAATGGAGGTCACTGGAGTTTCTCTTCACAACTTCTGCCAAAAGAGCCTGCATACTCACTGAGGACATCTTAATATACCTCCCGATCTTCCCTCTACCCTGAGGGGCTAATCTATTGTAGCCTGCATTACCTCTTCAAGACTTGTAGAACCACTGAGAACCTTTTCGATACCTGAATCCCTTAGAGTCTTCATGCCGGCGGAAATAACGTAATCCCTTATTTCTCCCGAGGATGCCCCTTCGAGGATCATCCTTTTGGTCTTTTCATCTATTGTCATTATTTCGTATATTCCGCTTCTTCCCCGGTAGCCCGTACCACGGCATGCATCACAGCCAACAGCCCTGTAAACAGTGCTGTTGACCGGTATACCGATTGATTCACATGCTTTGGGGGATAAAACGATCTCCTCGCGGCAATAGGGGCACAATTTTCGGACAAGCCTCTGGGCTATTACACAGATAACAGAGGATGCAACAAGGAACGGTGCTATATCCATATCTACAAGCCTTGCGATAGCACTGGGAGCATCATTCGTATGAAGGGTTGACAAAACAAGATGTCCCGTAAGTGCGGCGCGCACCGCAAGCTGTGCTGTCACAGGGTCGCGGACCTCTCCGACCATTATCTTGTCGGGGTCCTGCCGAAGTATGGATCTAAGGGCGGCACTGAAGGACCTTCCGGCCTTTTCATCGACCTGTATCTGGTTGATACCGGGGATCGTATATTCCACTGGATCTTCGACTGTTATTATATTGACCTCCGGAAGATTGATTCGTTCAAGAATGGAATAGAGACTTGTAGACTTTCCGCTTCCGGTGGGGCCAGTCACGAGAATTATTCCGTATGGTTTTCGTATCATCTCGGTAAGTATCTGCTGGTCATCATCTTCAAGTCCAAGCTTCTGAAGTCCTACCATTGCATTTTCCTGGTCAAGAAGCCTGAGAACCATTTTTTCACCATAAATAGTGGGAAGAGAGGAAACTCTAAGATCTATCCTCCTGTCAAGTACCTTTATGAGAATACGACCATCAAGAGGTTTTCTGCGCTCGGTAATATCCATGTTTCCCATGATCTTGATACGGGAACTTACAGCAGGATGGAGATTCGAGGGAAAATCCAGCGCATCGTAACACAGCCCGTCGACCCTGTAACGAACGCGGGTCAACCTCTCAAAGGGTTCTATATGTATATCAGAAGCGCCTTCCCTGGCAGCCTGTTCAAGGACTCCGTTCACGAGCTGGATAACAGGAGCATCGTCGGCAGTGGCATCACCTTTTGTCTTGGAGAGGTCAAGTTCTATCGAGCCTTCCTCATCACTGACCACCTCTACCATTGCATTCTGAAGTGAATCCATGACCTTGTAGAAATTAGGGATCTCCCTTGCTATCTCGGATGGAACTGCGATGGTAAGTTCGATGTCCATACCCGTGAGAACCCTTAATTCATCAAGAGCAAGAAGATTGAGTGGCTCAGCGATCGCTATCCTGAGACGATTGTTCTCCAGAACCGAGAGTGGAACTATCTCAAGCCTCTCGGCAACAGGCTGAGGAACAACGCTCAAGGCTTCGGTCATGGGACGATACCTGGAAAGGGATATCATCGGGATCTGTAGCTGGGTGCTGAGAGCCTCGGCAAGCTGCCTCTCCGAAAGCCATTCATTATCGATGAGAATCTCTCCGAGACGCTTTTTTGTTTTCTTCTGTATATCAAGAGCGTTATCAAGCTGCTCCTGAGAAATAACACCAGCCTCAATAAGAATATCCCCTATCAGGACCGGCCTGACACGGGTCTGAACCTTTTCGGTCTTTGCTGTATTTTCACTACTGAGTTGTTCATCATGGTTCTCGACCATTGCAAGAGCCCCCAGAATAAAGGAATAGCCCGGAAATCGGTATGATTTAACTATAGCACGTATCCATATTCTTTAAAACCAAGGAAACAGTGTAAATAGTGATTTGGTTCAGGTCAGAACAGTTAATATATTAACACAATTAAGAATATGTATCACTAAAATGAAATTACCGCCACAAAGATCCATGACGAAATACCCGTAACGGTAACCTCTGAAATACCGAGCTCTGGATTTAACACAGGTTTGAATATGAACTATACCCCTATTTTGAAACAGTGTAAATAACAGGAGTTCAACCAACGATATTCATAATCAATGAGAAAGTAGAAAGATATATGGGCAGGATACAAAGATTTTAAACAAAGAAGATTATTGAAAGAAATTGAGAAGGAAAGTTTCAGTTAACAGGAGAATATGAAGGGTTTGTAGAATAATCTTTCTGGTCTTTTACTTAATAACGAGGAGATACGAGAGGATAAAAAAAATAAAAGGCATCTGGCAGCGACCTACTCTCCCACGGATACACTCCGCAGTACCATCGGCGCTGGAGGGCTTAACTTCCGGGTTCGGCATGGAGCCGGGTGTACCCCCTCCGCTATTACCACCAGATACCTTTCATATTTCTAACTTTTTGTGCTGCTCAAGGTTCATTATACAGAAAATATTGCAGTTGCGCATGTTGCATGTTGCATGTTACAAAATCTATCTACAGATCTAAACTGCGACCTCAACAGAAAATATGAAGAAAAAAACCAAAACGAATAAAGAAAGGTTAAGGCCTCGGTGTATTAGTACCGGTCAGCTAAAGACCTCACAGCCCTTACACCTCCGGCCTATCAACCCTGTAGTCTCCAGGACACCTTACCTGCTTATGCAGTGGGGTATCTCATCTTGGAGGCGGCTTCCCGCTTAGATGCCTTCAGCGGTTATCCGTTCCGCACGTAGCTACCCGGCTTATGCATTTGGCAACACAACCGGTACACCAGAGGTGCGTCCACTTCGGTCCTCTCGTACTAGAAGCAGCTCTCCTCAAATACCCTGCGCCCGTAGTGGATAGGGACCGAACTGTCTCACGACGTTCTAAACCCAGCTCACGTACCGCTTTAATGGGCGAACAGACCAACCCTTGGGACCTGCTTCAGCCCCAGGATGCGACGAGCCGACATCGAGGTGCCAAACCCCGCCGTCGATAGGAACTCTCGGGCGGGATCAGCCTGTTATCCCCGGGGTAGCTTTTATCCGATGAGCGACGGCCCTTCCATTCGGTACCGCCGGATCACTAGCACCAACTTTCGTTCCTGATCGATCCGTCAATCTCACAGTCAAGCCACCTTATACGCTTGCGCTCTATGGGCGATTTCCATTCGCCCTGAGGTGACCTTTGCGCGCCTCCGTTACTCTTTGGGAGGCGACCGCCCCAGTCAAACTGCCTACCTGACAATGTCCCACATGCCGATTCAGACCTTGTGGTTAGAACCCCAGCATGTCAAGGGTGGTATCCCAACGGCGACTCCTATATGGCTGGCGCCACATATTCAACGTCTCCCACCTATCCTGTACATAACATACCAAAATCCAATATCAGGCTACAGTAAAGCTCCACGGGGTCTTTCCGTCCTACTACGGGTAACTGGCGTCTTTACCAGTACCACAATTTCACCGGGTCTCTCGTTGAGACAGTGCCCAAATCGTTACACCATTCGTGCAGGTCGGAACTTACCCGACAAGGAATTTCGCTACCTTAGGACCGTTATAGTTACGGCCGCCGTTTACTGGGGCTTCGATTCAGAGCTTCGCACATAAATGTACTAACCCCTCTTCTTAACCTTCCAGCACCGGGCAGGTGTCAGTCCATATACTTCGGCTTACGCCTTATGCATAGACCTGTGTTTTTAGTAAACAGTCGCTTGGGCCTGGTTTCTGCGACCACTCTCAGCTCCACATGATTATATTTCACCAGAGTGGCACCCCTTCTCCCGAAGTTACGGGGTCAACTTGCAGAGTTCCTTAACGAGAGTTTTCCCGCTCACCTTAGCCTGCTCAGCCAGCCCACCTGTGTCGGTTTCGGGTACGAGCGCGCCAATTCCTCCCTAGAGGCTTTTCTCGGCAGCTCGGCTTCAATGACTTCGCACCCGTAGGTGCTCCCCATCAGATCTCGGCGTTTACAAAAAAGGGGATTTGCCTCCTCTTTCCGCCTACCTCCTTGGACCGGGTATTCCATCACCCGGATCACTTAGCCTCCTGCGTCACCCCATCGGTATTAACGTCCTCGGCGCGGGGCAGGAATGTCTACCTGCTGTCCATCGACTACGCCTTGCGGCCTCGCCTTAGGTCCCGCCTAACCCTGGGTGGATGACCCTTCCCCAGGAACCCTTGGGCTTCCGGTGAGTAAGTTTCTCACTTACTTCGCGTTACTCATGCCGACATTCTCACTTCGCTGCAGTCCACCGTGCCTCACAACACGACTTCGCCCCGCAGCGAACGCTCCCCTACCGATCCAATCAAATTAATGATCAAATCCCGCAGCTTCGGTGATATGCTTAGCCCCCTACATTTTCGGCGCAGAGATCCTCGACCAGTGAGCTGTTACGCACTCTTTAAAGGAATGGCTGCTTCTAAGCCAACCTCCTGGCTGTTTCTGCATCTCCACATCCTTGCCACACTCAGCATATCTTTGGGACCTTAGCTGGCGGTCTGGGCTGTTTCCCTCGTGACCACGAACCTTCTCACCCGTAGTCTCACTCCTGTGCTATGGAGTATGGGTATTCGGAGTTTGGTTGAATTTGGTAGGACCCCAGTCCCCCGCATCCATCCAGTGCTCTACCCCCCATACTAAACACACAAGGCTGCACCTAAATGCATTTCGGGGAGAACCAGCTATAACCGTACTCGATTAGCTTTTCACTCCTATCCACAGCTCATCCAAATCTTTTTCAACAGATACTGGTTCGGCCCTCCATCCGGTTTCACCCGGACTTCAGCCTGGCCATGGATAGATCGTACGGCTTCGGGTCTATTACATGAAACTCATCGCCCTATTCAGACTCGGTTTCCCTACGGCTCCAGACCTTGCAGTCCTTAACCTCGCTACATGCAATAACTCGCCGGCTCATTTTACAAAAGGCACACCGCCACCTTCCTTGCCTCGCGACAATTCCGGCTACGATTGCTTGTAAGCATACGGTTTCAGGTCTATTTCACTCCCCGCCAGGGGTGCTTTTCACCTTTCCCTCTCGGTACTGCTGCACTATCGGTCACTGACAGTATTTAGCCTTGGACCATGGTCGGCCCTGATTCAACCGGAATTCCTCGTGCTCCGGCATACTCGGGGTTCCACTTCTGGAGCTCTCTACCTTTCGCCTACGGGACTCTCACCCTCTTCGGTCCGCTTTCCCAACACAGTTCAGCTAGATAAAAAGTTTGTAACTCCAGTGCAGACCTGCGGATCTGCATCAAGCAGCCCCTCTACACCACATAAACAACGACCGCAGTCTTACATCCATGTGGTTTGGGCTAATCCCCTTTCGCTCACCACTACTCAGGGAATCTCTTCGATTTCTCTTCCTCCGGTTACTGAGATGTTTCACTTCGCCGGGTTCCTCCGCCTAAGCGGTGACTGGATTACTCCAGCCGGGTTGCCCCATTCGGACATCTGCGGATCAAGGGTAGCTTGCACCTACCCGCAGCTTTTCGCAGCTTGCCACGTCCTTCATCGGCTGTCAGTGCCAAGGCATCCACCGTATGCCCTTTATACCTTAACCTTACCTTTACTCGTTTCGCTTCTTCTTCATATTCTGCTGTCAAGGTGCATAAC
>CAYPIU010000007.1:0-48211 GCA_964410915.1 uncultured Synergistales bacterium
TCAATGGAACAGATGCTTTCTATTTTTTCAAGCCTGTATTTCAAGGTATTTCTGTGAACGTGCAGTTTTTCAGAGGCTTCCTTGATGCTGAAACTTGAATTGCACCAGCCAAGGATGGTTTCTCTTATTTCTGGCCAGTTCCTCTGTTTTTTAAGAGAATCCAGCTTCAGAGAAAGGAAGTTATATCTGTACTCGGGCTTTACGGAAGAAAGGAGTATTTCAAATCTCAGATCTTCTATTGAAAATATCCTGCCTTCAGGGTCAAAGGATCTCCCTTTTTCCAGAACCTCACCAGCATATATGAAAGACGTGGAAAGAGTCTCAAGATCATAAGCAATGTTACCTATAGCCGCTACAGCCTTTAAGCCCGAAGAGGAAAGCCTTTCCAGGGTCTGCGAACATTTATTCTTCAACTCTGACCATGTCCGTTCATCTTCAGTAAGAGCATGAAGAATTATGAAATCATCTTCTGCAAAGGGGGCACAAATATCTCCAGTTCTGCAGAAAACATCCCTTATATCCAGGATTACCCGATTTCTGAGGGATTGTAACATCAATTCACTGTCGGTGTTCTTTTCATTGGATCTTTTTGAGAGTTCTTCAACAGTTAACAGGAAATTACTGATTCTTATCCATATCACACTATATCTTGCTTCAGGCCTGTAACCGAAATATCTGGCCTTTGTCTCCATAAGAGTAATATCCGATTCTCCCGGATCAAAAACCTTAAGCTCCCTGATAAAATTTTGAAGATTTCTCTCCTTCTCAAAAATGGAACTGAGCGATACTCTTTCTTTTAAAAATAACTCCGCATGTTTTTTAACTATAAGTGCAAAAGGTTTAACATCTTCTGGATTCCCGGTTATCGCAATACTACCAATTACTTCCCCAGACATATCTTCTATTGGAAAAGTTACCCCGATCACTGCGTTATCCACCCTTTTTGCCTCTGCTTCATCGATCAGATAACCTTTTCTTGTGCGTATAACAACAGGAGCTTCTACCAATGGTTTCCCGAGTCTTTCAGGATCACTGCTCCCTATTATTATTCCTTCCCTGTTAGTCATAAGAACTTCGTAACCGATTATTTCCGCGATACCCTGAACTAACTGATGCGCATATTTTGCAAGCAAATATTTCCCTCTTCTCGATATTTTTTTGTTCATGATAAACAAATACTGGAACAACTATATCATTTTTTTCAACTTCTGTAACCGATGACAGAAAGGGAAACTTGGTCTAAACTATCGTCAATTCAATCGAATTGATGGGCCATAACTTTTCTTCAATTTTTCCTCCGCGTAGAGGAGGTCTCTCCAGCCCCCTCTACGCATGTTTTACAGGAATTTACCTCCCCGTTACAATTTCTCTTAAAAAAAGTTTTTAAGCGTTAAAACATGGAATACTGCTTTGAAGAATTGTACTTTTTTATTTTTTTCAAAATCGAGAAAACAGATTTGGGAATGTTAACTGGAATAAAAGTTAAAGATCTTAATTGCGACGCATTGCTACATGTAAATATCAAGGTTGTCTATAATGAATAGAGATTCTCCTTTAAACCTGTAACTGCCTGATATATATTTTATCTCCATAAGCGCTGAAATAAACATACTCCTGTAACATAGCCCAGACCAGCCTGTGTTGAATTGCAGAAAAATAGAATTCCTTCCAGAAAAATAAAATAACTGACTGCAGTTACCGCAGCGATAGCGTAAGGATCTTTGCTGCGGATAGCTTTTAAACATTTGCGCCTGTATATCAATTTCACCAGGATAAGTGCAAATACTGCTCCTACGATGAATGTAAGAAGAAAGATCCTCACGGAGATCACCTCCATTCTGTAAGATGAAGCTATTTGCCCTGGAACTATAAACACAGTATAGTTCTCAACCTGGACTTTTTCAATATATCGTAATGCATATGCATAATGATAAAGGGGGAAACCTTAAGGTCTCCCCCTTTATCTATGGCGTATATCCAGAAATATTTTGCAAAGTAACGTTAATTTAGAATATTGCAGTCACCATAATAATGAACACGGCAACGGGAACTACTACTACTACTAAAGGTTTCCAGGCATTGGTGATCTTGAATCCCTTTGCTCCAACATTACTGGCTTCCTTGAAGCCGGAGAATTTCCAAACAAAAGCAGTGTAAAGGGCAATAAGGAGAGCATCAACAGGCATCATGACACAACCTGAGATATAGTCGGCAAGATCAAAGAAATTTTTACCGAAGATCATGATGTGACTCCATGGCCCCTGTGAAAGGATCGATGGGATACCAAGAATATACATAACAGCGAGGACACTCCATACAGCTTTTTTCCTGCTAATACCAAGCAATTCACCAAATGTAGTTGCAGGGGCCTCAAGGTAACCCATACCTGAGGTCAATCCCGCAAGAACAACAAGGAAGAAGAACATACTGGCAAATATACTGCCTCCTGGTATCTGGCCGAAGATAACAGGCATTGTCTGGAAAAGAAGTCCCGGCCCAGCCTGTGGATCCATGCCAAAGCAGAAAAGGGCAGGGAAGATAACAAGACCTGCTACAACTGCTATTCCTGTATCGAGAGCAATAACTATCACGGCATCTGTAGGAAGGTCAGAATCGGGTGCAAGGTAACTTCCGTAAACAAATGCGCAGGCAATACCAATACCTATTGAGAAGAAAGCCTGTCCAAGGGCTGCAAGTACGACCCCTCCGTCAAGTTTTGAAAAATCAGGTGTTACATACCATTTCAGTCCTGCCATTGCTCCCTGTGCTCCCTCTACCTGTGGAGACATCATCAATGATTTGGCAGCAAGAATAAGAAGCATTACCATAAGTATTGGAAGCATCCATTTACATGCTTTCTCAACTCCATTTTTCAATCCCCTGGTAACAATTACACCAAGAAGTATAACGATACCAAGAGTATATGCTCCTACCTGGACAGGATCTGCAACGAATCCTGTGAACATGGCCTCTGTCTGCTCTGGCGTAGCTCCGGCAAATACTCCAGAAACAGCCTTCACGAAATAGGCAGCCATCCAGCCTATAACCATAAGATAGTAGGACATAAGGAGAATACATGCTATGGCACCTATCCAGCCTATCAACACCCAGGGACTTCCCTTATGGGTCAACTTCCGCATACCCTGAATGGGACTAAGTCGTGTTTTTCTTCCAAGGCTTATTTCAGCGATAAACAGAGGTACACAAATTGTAAAACATATAGCAAGATAAACTACAAGAAAGGCTCCCCCACCATTTGTTCCCACCATATATGGGAACCTCCAGATGTTACCAAGCCCTATTGCAAAACCCGCTGTAGCCATAATAAATCCGAAACGACTTCCCCAGTTCTCACGTTTCTGCTCCAATTTAAATCTCTCCCTTCACTTTTTAATGATCAGAATCTGCTGCCTTATTGAAGGGATACCAGAATGACCATAAATAAACACCTTGATATTAATGGTAAAGAATTCATTCTACTTCAGCTCTAAAAGCTGTTCTTCCAGCTCATCCATAGTTACCAGTGTACCTTCCGATCCACTGGTGCAGACCTCCATTTTCAAACCGCCCTTATCATCTGTGCCTGCCATTATCCTGACAGGTATGCCCATTTCGACAGAATCTTCTATCTTAGCTTTGATCTTTTTCTCTCTATCATCAAAAAGGACACGAAATCCTCCGGATATCAAACTCTCGTACAAATTTTCGACTTCAGCGAAAACATTGTCCTGGCTTGAAACAGTGGATACAAGGGCAATATCGAAATTAGACCATATGCCAAGATCTTCCGAAGAATTCCCAAGGATGGTCAGGAGTATCTGTTCGAGATCCAGACTTCCCTTCCATACCATAGGGCGGCATTTTCTTCGATCATCATCGACATATTTTAATGAAGGGTGATCTTCATCTCTGAGGTTAAAAACTCTAAAGGCACCGACTTCCGTGAAATATCCCTTTCCCATATCCCCTTCGCATGAAGGACATGGCAATTCCTTTTCAATGGAAGTTATATCACATACAATATGGGCTTTAAAATCCCTTCCCCAGCATGCACCCGTATAGTGATAATCGGGCCTGTTAGCACCTACCGCCAGGTTGACCTCATCCTCGATACTTTGATCTGCAACAACTTTTATATTTTCAGGTAATCCTATTGGACCGCAGAAGCCTGCCACTTCCCCGACAGCTTCTTTCAGTTCATCCTCACTGGCTCTTCTGAGCTTTACCCCTCCAAGGTAAAACGAGAGTTTTTCAAGAGATATATTTCTATCTCCTCTCATCAGAGCGGCCACGAGCTGGCCTGCACCATCATCAACTTTGTAAAACATTGTTTTCAATGTCCGTGAAGAAGGCAGATCCAGCTGCCTGCAGAGTTCAGCGATAGTTGTAGCTCCTGGAGTATGAGTTTCTTCAAGTTTTTCCATTTGTTCTTTATCAGCAACGGCATTATCTTCAATTGGAGAGGAAAGCAAACCTCTCCATCCACAATTCGGACAGATGATCCCGTCTCTAAATCCAAGGGCCTTCTTATCTCCATCTACAATTAACGCATACCTTTTTCCTTCCGGTGTTATTTCACTTATTGAAAATACTTTTATACCACCGGAAAAAAGGACTTCCCTGCAAGCCTGAATATGGTCTTCCATTTCCATGGAAAGAATATCCTCATCAGGGGCAAAACCTGTAAGGTCTATTTTACGGTTCTTTTCCTCCATAAGGGTAACCGGAAGCTGGTCTTTTATCTTGAGAACTCTTACCATAACTTCAAAGGGTGCATCTTCACTCTGGCAGCCGGATATCTGTTGAGATCCTTTCTCCTCAAAGGCTGCTTTTATCTTCCCGGAGACACGCTCCAGTATTCTTATTCCAAGGGGAGTGAGCAGGATCTTCCCCGCTGAATTGTCATAAACAGCATAACCGGCCCTGACCAGTCTTATAAGCCTCTGATCTTTTACCTTCGCCGGATTATTCCTGGATGTTGGTGCAAGGATCGATGATAATCTCATTACAACAGCCTCCTGTTCCGAATCTTTAATGAACTGGATAATATTTTTTCATAAAAACCAATTTAACCAGAAATTATATCATCCCGAGAGCTATTTTTACCTGCTCCAGATCCATAAGTGAAAAATCTTTGTCTGCTGAAGCCTCGTAATTAAAGGTCTGTGATCTGAACCTCTCGATCGCGTTTTCAAGAAGTACCATACCTCTCATTGAGCTATCTTTTAAAGTCTCGTCCAGCACAATAGATCTATACGGGTTGATGAAAAGTCTCTGATTTGCAGGTAAAGGCATGCTAACCAGGCTCCCACCGCTGTTTAGAAATTTTCTTACCTCGAGAAGCACGTCAAGTGGTGTACCTTTCACAGTATGATTATTATCGATCTCTTCCAGTACTAATGGATTATTGCTTATGACTATCAAACCTGAACACTTCCTTCAATTGACACTGGATTCTCAGGAAAGGCGGGGGGTAAACCCCGCCCAACTGTCTAAAAGGGGGAACCCTTTTAGATAGAAAATCTGCTGAATTCATCTCTCATTGATTTTACAGCCACACAAAGACCTTCAGTATCAAGAACCATCTCCATCATAGAGAGATTCTCTTCCCATGCAGCCTCGTCTGCTTCACTTCGGATATCATCTTCAAAAATATCATAAACGGCGAGTCCCAACTGGACTCCGGCCAATGGACCTGCAAATGTAGGATCTCCGTTTGCAACGGTTTCCGCGTAGATCTCGGCACCCTCTGCATCGGACGATCCGAGTACAACCACGAGGTTTTCGCTGCCATATTTATCTGCTGCATCCTTGATCCTCTGCTGATTTTGCAAATCCATAGCTCCTGCCGCTGTTCAGACAAAACATTCGGTTACTGAAAACACTATCTCCGCACCGCTATCCTTGAGACATGCTTCCATTGCTGGTCCTGGTACTCCATCTCTTTCACCCAGGAGAAGCAGTTTCTTTCCAGTTAATTTACCCATAAGCGCACCTCCTCTCATTATTGAAATAAATTAGAAAAGGGACAGAGTGCTATCCTGCCCCTTTGTTATACTTTATTCTGAAAATATGGTCTGTTCGTCTACCTGAGTTGTCATAGCCTTAAAGGCCCTGTTCAAAAGTTCCCTTCTCTTCTTCTGGTCACCTTCATATCCTGCTTCGGGATCGCCTACTGGATGGGGAATAGCTACACCCGGAACGATCCTGTTAGCACCAACCGTCATCATAATGGGTACTATGGTAGCTATCTGAACAACCGGAATTCCTGCAGTATTTTCTATTTCGCGAACCATCGATGCACCGCATCGAGTACAGGTTCCTCAGGTAGCTGTCAGAATTACCGCGTCCACACCGGCCTCTTTAAGATCTTTACCTATTGACTGGCCAAATGATTCGGCATTAGCAACAGCAGTACCAGTTCCAGTTGTACAATACACGAATTCATGCAGTTTTCCGAAAACTCCCTCTTTTTCCATCTCGCGCATTACATCAAGAGGAAGGACAACATCAGGATTATCATTTGCGTAAACCCTGTCATAACCACCATGGATCGATTCATAATTCTCTGGCGTAAGATCTGTAAGTTCGGAAATATTATATTTACCATATTTTTCAGCAGAAGAAACCCTGATATGATCTGGATTACCAAAAGGCACAATACCACCTGAAGTACAGATCGCTATGGTTGCCTTACTGAGATCCTTAACAGGAGCTGCAGGTTTTATCTTTTTGAATACAGGCATCTCAAGTTCAGTCTCGAATTCTTCTCCCCTGATCTTCTTGAGAAGCATATCCATTGCCCTTTCTGCACCGGTCTGCTCATGGAAGAAGCCTTTGCGGATACCTCTGCTGAGATAGCCTTCTTCTTTTGCCGGACCGAGTTTCTCATTTTTGAGCAATTTAAGGGACAGGGTTACCATATTAGGCAGAGCTTTTCTCATCCCTCTGGCACTATCTGTCGTTTCAACGATAAATGTTTTTTTCTGATACATCTCAACACCGGGGTTCTCAGCGAAAAGTGCTGTTACTGTAGGAATGCCAAGCTGCTCTCCTGCTGCGGCGCAGATATCTCCACATGCCACTCCGTAACGGCCGGCATTGAATCCAGGTCCAGCGATAAGGATATCAGGCTCAAAAGCCTTGATCATTTCGATACACTCGGCCTGGGCTTTCTCCATATTTTCCCCGTAATAACTATCACCACAAATAATGGTACCTACGACTTCGCCCTCACCCTCAAGAAGGTTTTGCAGCTGAAGTCCTGGACCTACTACACCCTCACGGGATGAAGGTGCTACATGGGCAGTATCCTCTCCGCCCATTCCCGCGTAAAACTGATTTATATAATGAACAACTCTAAAAGTCATCTTTTTACCTCCTTAACCTCAATTAGACCCATTCGCAGCCAAGCTTGCTGAATCCAAGCTCATTGGTGGATCCTATGATGGACTGGAGTTCAACGTACATGGAACCATCCTCACGAAGGCTGTCGGAAGCACCGCCCGAAAGAAAGGCAATGGATTCAGGGAATCCTATGATCTTTTCCATGGCGGGAACTTCGATCATCTCATTCACATTTCCTGCTGATACAAAACCTGTCATTTCCGGAGTAGCGTCAGCAAGACCCTGGCTTGATCCATCAACACCTGCAGCTTCATCGGATATCACAACAGTTTTGATGCCCCAGTCCTCGCATTTCTTGGCATTCATGCAAAGATCTGTATCCGGATTGCCATATCCTTCTTCCGAGATCACGACTCCGTCAGCACCAAGCTGCCTGGCGAGGTTAGCGTTCATCCAGGTACTTCTCTCTTTGCCTGCCAGAACAGTGCTCTCAAGGGTGGGGATAACTCCAAGAAAGTTGATCTCTTTCCCGTGGCGTTTGTAAAGCTCAAGTACTATCGGATCGTTAACATGGTGGAAAGTTGTGTTTTTGTCACAGGCGGAAACACAGTTACCGGAGACCATAGCCCCGTCAAGGATCTCATTCGGATGGACCAGAGTGGGAACTATGTGTTTCATATCTGCTCCATAAAGGAATGTATCGTGAAGGAGACCCTGGGTAATTGACATACAGAAATAAGTGATCTTTGGAAGATCCGGGTACTGATTGTTCTCTTCAAGGATCGTCCCTTTGTCAAATACCTCAACATCATCGGCCTTTGTTTCCTTGCACTGATCTGCAAGATAGATAGAAAGTTTAAGTCCAGCTTCACGCAGTGATTTCTCATAGGCATGTTTTTCAAGATCTTCCACAGGCTTAGCAACTATTACTACGTTGTTGGTCCCTGAGAAAGGATTATAGGGACTTGCAGGTCCACTCATGTCTATGAATCCTTCCTGAAAAGCCACTATTGGACCGCATGTTAATACGCATGCCCCTTTCAGGACAAATGTTGCACCCTCACCAACCGGCTCCATTGGTGCACAGAAACCAGGAAAGAAAGAAGTCCCTCCTTCCAGTTTGATCCTTGGTTCTACAGCATCCTTGACCGGAATTATTCTTACACTTTCACCCGGGCGAGCCAGGTCAAGCTGTACATCAGAAAAGTTTTCATCTTCCGCGACAACCTTGATGGCTTCTTCCCTGTTGACATAAAGGACATTATCCTTGAGGCATGTCTTTTCGCTCCACTGAACATCCTTTACTGTTGCATTATGAAGTTCCAACCTCATACTGAAGCCTCCTCCTTTTACAAATTTAAGGGCCTTATTCAGCAAAGGTCCCTTGAATTCATTCTTTTAACCTCAAAAATTATAAAAAGACTCTCTCTTATTTACATCGTACGAATCATATGGTATTTAAATTAACCAGTACATGTTTTTTAGTGCAGATAGCACAAAATACTTTATCCAGACTTTTACACACCAAGACTTAGTCAGTACAGGACCAGTACCTGTGCATGTTTTCGGGTATTGATCTTTTTATTACAGAACAGCATGCAGTAATACCAGAAGCAGGGATATTGCGGGAGGATATATAACATGCTTACAAAATGGGCTGCAGAAATAGCCGATTCTACCTCGGAAGTCATAGGATATGACGTAATAATCACTGACACAGAAGGAATAATAATTGGAGCCAGCAGACAGATACGTCTGGGGTCACTTCATGAACAGTCGCTGGAAGTTATAAAGACCAACAGAGGAGCTGCTGTGGATAAGACAGCGGCACAGAAGTTCAAGGGTACTCTGCCTGGCGTTACTTATCCGATACAGTCTATGACCGGGAAAGTTGTTGGATCTATGGCAATTACAGGTGATCCCATACATGTAAAACCCTTTGCTCTCATTGTAAAAAAACAGATCGAAATACTGCTCAGAGAAAGAGAACTCCAGGAATATGCTACCAACCGGGAGGAAACACTTCAGGCCGTTCTGCATGATATATCGCATTTTATCCCTGGTATCTCCGACAGAAGGATGCTTATATCAAGAGCAAAGGAATTTGGCTTCGATCCCTCCTCTCATTACATCTCTATTGCTGTTGATCTTTACCAGTTCGCAAGATATGCAAGATTGACACGCAAAAGATGTCTCGAGGAAAAAACAGAAACTCCGGAACTGATAATTCAAAAGACAAAAAACGAGATCCTTAAAATAATTCGCATGGCATTCACTGATCATGCTGATCTTTCAGTAATGACCGGAAACAGCAAATATCTTATTTTTCACTCAGTCGGAGGCAATATTTCAGGAAGGGAACATTCCATATATAAATACACCAACTACTCCTGCAGGCAGATACTTGAAAATCTCGAAAAAATGAAGCTTAATGCTGCTATAGGGATAGGATCGATAGCCCGTAATCTTGAGGAATTATCCTGTTCTTATCAGGAATCATGGAGAGCTTTGCAGCTTGGTAAAAAATATAACCAGGGACCGGGTATATACAATATCCAGAATTATCGAGTTGAAGAACTTCTGGCATCTCTTCAGCCTGCGCTCAGGAACAGGTTCATCCAGAGGAACGTAGCCTCATTCAGACAGCAGAATGACTGGGAAGAAGTCAGACAGACATTTCTTACATGGTGCGAAAATAATTTTTCTCTCGTAGGCGCAGCAAGGGAACTTCACATTCATAGAAATACACTGAATTACAGACTTGAGAAGATCAAAAGGATCGGTAACATAGATCTTAAAGATTACCGGGAAACGCTGAAACTTTATCTGGCTCTTCGACTTGAGAAATTTATAAGTCCCGGACTTCATGAAGATGAAGATGGCGGAGAAAACTGTTTCAACCAGAATCAAAGGTAGATATCGTCTGAACTCTTAATAAAACTACAAGAATATTCTGTAAGAATGCATAAAGACATAAATTGATAAAAGGGATATGCTGAAAAAAACTGATTATTTTTTCCTGGAAAAAACAAATTTAGGGAGTGTTGAGTATGTCATGGGAAAATGTACTGCTTCTTTTTACCGAAAATCAGCCGTGCTGGAACGAAGAACTGATTTCTCTGGCAGGAGAGGATCCTGATTTACTTCATGAACTGAGAACAAGGGAACTTGTTGAACAAAAGGGAAATATTTATTACATGACTGAGAAGGGAAAGTCAATCTTCAGAAAAATTGCACAGGAGTACTTTTATGAAGCAAGTCCCGGATCCGTTCCGACTGATCCGGCCCGTGAAATTATGCGCTGCAAACTTTCAATGCTCCTTAACAGATCTTTTGTTGGGAGATGGGGGGTTAAAAAGTTTTACCAGGGACAGATACTTTCCTTCTACCCCGGCCTTACACAGGAAAAGATCTGCACAGTCAACTCATCAGGAGAACCTGAATGGTTGTACAACGACCTTGACATGATCGATAAGATCAGAAATAGTTTCCCACCTGACAGGGTCAATGATCTTCATCCATCACTGAAAGAGATCGATCAATGGATGCAGGAGCAGGAGATCCGGAAAGGCTCTCTTGAGATAGACCTTCTTTTTCTCCATTATTGTGATTTCATGTATTACATGCACAAGACCTCTCCTGTCTCCGATACCTTAAAACTTCTGCATGCAGACCGTTTCTTCATGAAATTTACAAGAGAGGAATTTTATTCTGACCCGATTTCCCTTTTCGAGGAGATCGGCAGATTTCACCTTTTTCTTTTCTATTGCAGGCACCTTATACTTCCAGGCAACTTTGACATGGACATACATCAACAGGAGAATCTCAACGCCCTGATGTATATTACTGAAACAGAAAAAGAAGCAGTAAAATTCTTTGATCATTTCCATTTGATAGGAGATAAATTGACAGGACCAGCTAAACCTCTTGATATCTGGGTATTCAGCATGGAATCTCTGGAAAACCACCCTTTTAAAGAGGATTCCCATTTTGACCTTTTCGAGAAAGTGGGACACAGAGTTGCCATTACTTATCCAGAATAGACAGAAATGAAAAGATTTACAATATACAGGAAAGATGTCAACTATTAGTTGGGAATGGATCAGTAACCTTCAATCGCCGGATATTGCTCCCATTCCGTAAGGTGAGGAACTTTCTCTGTTTGATCTATTTCACAGGAGAATACTATATCCTTTTCCATTCCCATGCCAATGAGCAGATCAGCGTGTTGCGCTGATCTTACTCCCCTCTGTAGATTGTCAAAACAGTTTTCCCAGATCTCAAGAGCTACCCTGGCACCGTCCGAAAGGGCTATCCCCTGATCAAGCTTCAGAAACCTGTCGACCACAAGACCAGCACAAACTATATCATCAAGTCCGGCCTTCTGATTTCTTCCTGCACAAAGGATGCCAATAGAATTCCCTGAATTGAAAGCTTTTTGTGCTGCAGATGCTGCATTTCTGGCACAGGCAACGAAAATATGACCTCCAGCTCTGGAGGCTTTCAGGAGCGCAGATGTCCCGTTCGAAGTTGTAAGGATAGCATAAGGATGTCTTGAAAGCTCTGATTCTGAATATTCCAGAGGAGAATTGCCAAGATCAAACCCCTCAGGAGGAAGCATGTTTCTCTCTCCTGCAAGAAGCCACTCTTTTCCGAGCATGGACTGTATTCTCCTCGCTTCTTCAACTGTCTTTGCAGGTATTATCATTCTCCCGCCAAGATCAAAAAAATTCACTATATTAGTAGTAGCCCTCAGAATATCAATAACCAGCCATACATCATACTGATCCAGCTTTTCTGAAGGAGAAAGTACTACATTGATTTCCTTCATACATTAAGATCTCCCATAATAAGTTTTAGTAACTGTATTATATTGTAAAGGACGGCAAAGAAAAGTCATCACCGCCCCTTACAGATCTCCAGTATCTATTCTTCGCACAGATCCTTTACTTTAAGGGAACCATCTTCCTCGTAATCCTCAAGAGCCATTGAAACGACTTTTGAAAGACCCAGAAGTGCTATAAGATTCGGGATCACCATAAGCGCATTGAAAGTATCCGCAAGCTCCCATACAAGTGCAACCCGCATTGTTGAACCCATGATGATAAAGATCATTACCAGGATCCTGTAAGGTAATAAGCCCTTTGTGCCGACAAGGTACCTCACATTGGCTTCGCCGAAAAAATACCAGGCCACAATTGTTGAAAAAGCAAAAAAAAGAAGACAGACTGCAATAAAAGGAAGTCCCAGACCTCCCATACCATTGGCAAAAGCAGCCTGTGTCAGGGCAATACCGGTAGTATTGCCATCAAGGACACCTGTAGAGATTATTACAAGAGCTGTCATTGTAAGAACAATAAAAGTGTCGATAAACACACCGATTATTGCCACAAGTCCCTGTTCTGCAGGTTTTCTGACCTTGGCAACCGCATGAGCATGAGGTGTTGAACCCATTCCGGCCTCATTTGAAAAAAGACCTCTTGCAACCCCATATCTAACAGCTTCCTTCATCCCAGCACCTATAACACCACCTGTAGCAGCTCTCGGATTAAAGGCTCCCTGAATGATCATTTTGAAAGATGGAAATATATCCGTAAAATTCACAGCAAGGATATAGGCTCCTCCTATGAGATATAGTAATGCCATTACGGGAACAACCTTTTCAGTGAAAGAAGCTATTCTTCCTATACCTCCGAAAAAGATAAGTGCTGAAAAAAACGCAATAGCAATCCCAACATAAATAGCAGGAACATTAAATGCAGTATGAAAAGCATCGGCAATTGAATTAGACTGAACCATATTTCCGATCAGCCCAAGAGCAAGAATTATTGTTACGGAGAAAAATCCGGCTAACTTCCTGCTGCCTAAACCCCTGCTTATATAATAAGCAGGTCCGCCTGTAACCTGTCCGTCTTCACCCCTGACCTTATAGGTCTGGGCAAGAACTGCTTCTGAAAAGATCGTACCCATTCCAAAGAAAGCACTTATCCACATCCAGAATATTGCACCAGGACCTCCTGCAGCAATAGCTGTGGCAGCCCCTGCGAGATTACCAGTTCCGACCTGTGCGGCAATAGCAGTGGCTAAGGACTGAAATGAAGACATACCATCAGTTCCGGCTTTTTCTCCTTTAAAGGATATACCGCCAAAGGTCTGCCTGACAGCCGCACCAAATTTTCTTAACTGTACAAAACGTAATTTCAAAGTAAAGTAAAGACCCGTTCCGCACAGAAAAAAAATGAGAACCTTACCCCATAGTAAATCGTTAATCAGTCTGACAATGTCGATTAATTCCATTATATTTCCCCCCTGGATGATAGATCATTAAAGAAACCTTTATGTTGGTATTTAGCTTATGTGATATTTTTCTCAAAGTCAAAGGATTTGCAATTCATTATATTGTGCACTGCATACAAAACTAAGCATTTTCCCTTCTGGCAGTTAGCCTGTTAATATGTTTTACAGGAAAAGGTTTTTTTGATATGATCAATAATCGATTCCGTATTTGAAGCTTTTAGATATGGGCAAAATTTTTCTGATTTTTATTTACAAATATACGCAAATTACTTGAACTTTTACAAAGTTGATATATAATAACACTTCTCGTTAAGTTTTCAGTTTTACGGGATATTCTGTTTGGGAGGGATCAACCTTTTGAGAAACAAGACTGCAATGATATTCTTTGCTTTTCTTTCTGTTTCCGTAATTGGTTACCTGGCCTTCAGTATTTATCCACATTACAATGACACTTTTGCAAGTCAGGATAACCAACAGGAAATAAGAAGTATTCCTATTCCAGGAGATACTGCCTCAGAGATCGGGCAAAGGATCAATACTCTAAAAAAATCTTTCTTTAATGAAGAAGTGATAAACACTACCCCGCTTTTTTCTATTTTTGACCTGTATACGATGATGGAAGTCACACATGAACAGGCAGCATTACTAAAACGATATATTCTTAACCAGAACTCGGGCCTGTCAGATCTTACTGCTATAAAGGAAGCTTCCGCCTTTCTTCATTACAGCACAAAATATAACATCCCTCTTGACCTTGCAGTTGCTGTTGCCAATACTGAAAGCCACTTTGATCCGGAAGCAAAAAGCAGCCATGGTTCAGCCGGTGTGATGCAGGTCACCTGGAGAGTCCATTCGGCTCTTCTTCAAGCCAATGGCATTATGTCGGAGGATGAACTTCATGAACCAGAAAAGGGCATAGCAGCCGGATGTCTTCTTATTTCCAGATATCTTAAAGCTTACGGGAACACACAGAAAGCTCTTGGACGATATTATGGAGGGTCTGCATCTGTATACTGGAGCCGAATTTCAAGGAATCTTGCAAAATTGAGAAAATTTACGAATTAATTATTACGCAGTACCTTTTAAAAAGATTACATTTTACTTATTTAAACTTATCTAATTCACCATAACTGTTTTATGATCTGCAAACTGCTCAAAGAAAAATTGATCTTTTTTGAAAAGGTCCAGGCAGGCATCTACTACATCACGGTCTAAAGAGATCCCCGATTGGTCACGGATCTCCTTCAGAGCAGCATCAATACCTAATCCAGGCCTGTATGGGCGATGAGAAGACATGGCCTCCACAATATCAGCAACAGCAAGTATTCTTGCACCCATGACAATGTCGTTCCCTGATAAACCTTCCGGGTAACCAGATCCATCTATTCTCTCATGATGCTGATACATCATTTTCTGCACAGGCCATGGGAAATCTATATCGGATAGAAAATCACTGCCTGTTTCGGGATGCAGTTTGATCATTCGATATTCGATGTCTGTAAGCCTTCCAGGTTTTGAAAGGATCTCTGCCGGAATTATTATCTTACCAACATCATGAATATAACCGCTTATCTTTATGCCTTCTACGTCGATGTCACTGAGCCCCATTTCCCTTGCAATGGCCGAGGCAAGAAACGCTACTCTCTCCTGGTGTCCCTGTGTATAAGGATCACGTTTTTCAAAGATCCGACCCATTGCACTTACAACACCTAAAAGAGCGTTCCTGGTCTTTTGTCCGGCCCTTTTTTCAGAAGTGACATCCTGAACTATCCATAGGATCTTCCTTTCTCCTTCGCGACTTATCTCTCTGGACCATACTGAAACATCCATTCTTGACCCATCATTATTTGAAATATCCGTCTCAAAATCGTCAAGATCAATGCTTGAAATAGAATGGATCATTTTCTTATGGAGGTCTTTAAGATTTTCAAGACCCCGAATACTGGAGATTGATAGATCTTTCATATATCCTGGCTCAATCCCGAATTTTCGAGCCATCTTTTCATTCATTTCCACAATTGTTCCATCATTCATATCTGAGATAAAAATCATTTGAGGCATTGCCTGAAATGCCGCAGAAAGAGTTAATCTGCTGGATTCAAGAGCTTTTTTTGAACTTTTGAGAACTTCTTTAAATTCCTCTTCCTTTTCCGATCTGTTTTTGATCTCATTAAAGATATAAAGAAAAAGCAACACGGACGTCACTATTACAAAACCCATACCTTTGTATGTCTGCATTATCATCAGTTGTTTCTGACTTGAAGACAGCATACCAATAATATTGTCAGAGAACAGTATCCACGCACCAGCCAGAACGGCATAAAATAAAACTATCTTCGCTGAGATCCTGAAGATATCCTCTGTATTTTTTCTCACAGGAATAAAACACACCCCTTAAGATAAAAAACTATCGGGAAACGATCAGACTTTTCTACCCTCTTCTGAAAACCTCAGGCATCCTGTCCTCTTCCCTGAAAGTCAAAAGACTCACCGTTACAAAAACTGCGAGGGCTATCACAAGCGTAGGAACAATAACATGCATCCCCCAGAAACGCTTTACAAAAATAACCAGGTAAAAATATGAGGCAATACCGGTAACCATTGAAGCAAGAGCACCTGCCGCGTTCGCCTTTTCCCAGTAAAGGCCAAGCACCAGAGGCCAGAGAAATCCGGCTTGAAGACCTCCAAAAGCAAACAGGTTGATCCACACTATGAGATCCGGCGGATTAAAGGATGCCCCAAAAACAATTACTCCAACAATGGCAGTAACCCAGAAACTGAGCCTCTGAAGACCCTTCCGGGATTGGAGATCCTCCGCTGTGTCCGGTTTTATATAGTTCAGGTAAAGATCTTTTACTATAGCTGCTGAAGCGAGTATCAGTTGAGAATCGATAGTAGACATTATTGCTGCAAGGGGACCTGCAAGAAATACTCCTGCAAAAACAGGTGGAAGCACTGTAACAATAAGCTGGGGCATTATTTTGTCTCCAACTGCAAGCTGGGGAATGATTACTCTTCCGAAGGCACCGCATAGATGCATCCCCAACATCAGAAAACCAACGACAATTGTACCGATAACTATGGCACTGTGCATGGATCGACTATCCCTGTAACCAAAACATCTTACTGCTGTATGAGGAAGCCCTATGACCCCGAAGCAGACAAGCACCCAGAAAGACATTATAAACGGTCTGGAAATAAAATTATCAGGACCAAAGGGAGAAACAAGAGCAGGATCAATAGCCTTCATATCTGAAACTATCTGCTCTACTCCTCCCCCAAGATTTACGATACCGATCAATAGCGCTGTAGTTCCCGCTATCATTACACAACCCTGTACCGCATCAGTAAGGGCAACAGCACGGAATCCTCCTATGGTGGTATAAATTATCACCGTTACAGCAAATACTATGAGTCCCGTATTATAGGATAATCCAGTAACACCCTCAAAAAGCCTTGCTCCTCCAATGAACTGTGCTACCATAGCAGCAATGAAGAAAACTATAAGGCTCATTGAACCAAGAATAACAACAGGTTTGCTCCTGTATCTCTCCCTGAGAATGTCATTTACAGTAACGGCGTCGACCCTTCTCGCCACTATGGCAAACTTTTTACCGAGCACACCTAAAGTGATCCAGGCAGTTGGCAATTGAACCATGGCCAGAAGAATCCAGCCAAGCCCCATTTTATATGCAACCCCAGGCCCACCTACAAAACTGCTTGCACTCGTATAAGTAGCAACAAGGGTCATTGCAAGGACAAAGCCACCCATCCCTCTGCTGCCTATAAAGTATTCCTCAATAAAGTTTCCCGATCTGGAAAGTATACGGTTACTATAGAAGGCCATCAGATAGACAAGTCCGAGGTATAGGAAAAGCGGGATCATTAACTGATAATCAGCCACAACTGGATTCTCCATTATCTTGTGAAACCCTGTTTTCATCTGTCAGAGGAATCTCAACAAAGAACATTCTTACCATAGCAAATGACAATAAGGCAAAAATAAAAAAGCCGGCTATACAACTAAGGAAAAACCATGAGGGGAAGCCCATAATATATGAATAATCCTCCACTGGACCGGCACCAAGACCATAAGCTGTAAAATACCACCATGCCATGTACATGAGCGCAAGCAGCAATGACAGAAAAGCTTCTCTGTTAGCCTGGGCAAACCGTGTCCCGTCAGGAATTTTTTTGTTTGTCTTTAAATTGATCAAAAAAGAACCTCCAGTTATTAAAACAGTTTTTTATGTTTATGTTTTTTTAAATGTTAATGCGCAAGATTATACTGTTTTTACTCGAAAGGGTTAATATCATTCCTTGATAAAATATGCCATCTTCCTGGCAAATGGAAAACGCTTTAATGAAACGCCACCTATACCTATCTTCTCAAGAAGAGCCACTGTCTCCCCGGGTATATCAGGGAAATTAAGTGTTCCAAAAGCCACTACCCCTCCCTTTGGGATCCTTGAATAAAGAAGCTCCAGAGATGTGGCTGTAGGTTTGTAGAGGCCGCACTGCAAAAGAAGAAGGCTGACTGTAAGTTCAGGGTGTTTATCCAGGAATTCGGGAAGAGTCTCAAGAACATTTCCCTTGACAAGATTTATCCTTTCAGATTGAGGAACAGTTACAGACCTGTTGAATGCCTGAACCGCTTCTACAAGAGAATTATAGGAATCTGTAGCGGGTAGCCCCTTAAAATAATCACACTTGGAATCTTTTGATGGGTCTATACTTCTATATCCTTCAAAAGTATCAAACCCGTAGATGGTCCTCGTATAATTTCTATGTTCAAAAATTTCAGCAAAATGTGCGAGGGTAAAAAGATTAAAACCTTCAAGAACTCCGATCTCGATAATGCTTCCGTGAATTTCAATTATCTTTCGGTAGAGCTCAAGATCAACGATAAATTTATTTATCTCTGAAGTCCTTGCAAACCTTGGAAAGTTTTTTAAAATGATCTCCGGCCTTTTACAGGAATGAGTTACCAATGAAATATAATCATCAAAGGTATCTGCCGCTTCCAGTTCAAATGATTTGTAGATATCCGCACTCTTGTTCTCTTCTTTTGAGTTCATTAAGATCACTTCCCCCGGAAAGATTTCAGGACTTTGAAAAAACCTGATCTGAAATATATATTAGATAATAGAATTTTTCAGTGACCGAGAAACATCAATAGTGCCCCTGCCAAAAGACCAACTATTACATTTATGCACTTTACAACCATAAAGTCCCTTCTTGATCTGGCCAGAAGAGGTAACATGCCGTGCCCATCCTGAACTATCGTACTTGCAAGAAAAACGCTAAGGGGAATAACTCCCTTTGCATAAAGAGTAACAAATATCAGGTGCGGACCTGATTCGGGAATTATTCCGACAAGTACGGCTACAATAAGTATGATCCAGAGGTTCTGTTGAACAAGTGCCTCAAGTTCCATATGGCTGATCAGAATATCAAGGAAAAACAGGGCTCCAAAAGTCCATAGGAATATTGTGGGAACATGTTCTTTGAAAACATGTTCCCACAAATGGCTCTGTAGAAAGTGTTCCGGAACAGTGGTTACTATGAAAAGGGCAGTCAATACTACTATAAACAGAGTAACTCTTATCCAGTTCCATACAACCGGGCCGATGTCACCGGTGATAACAGCAAAGGCAACCAGAAAAAGAACTACTGACATGATACATCTTGAAGCTCCTGGGTTTTTCCACTGCGAGACCATCTGTGCACGGGAAGGGAAGCAGTTGCACTTCTGTTCAGGATGTATTCTCAGTATATCCTCAGTTTCAGCATATTCAATTCCGGATCTTCTGAAATAGATATCGCTCGCAGCCCCGGCAAGGATCCCCAGCGAAAAAATGGTACCGAATATAAGAGGACTTTTCCCAGGTATCATAGCAAGCATAACAAAGGACCCATCACCTGCAGTCGCTATCATGGCAGCAACCACAGCACCCATCGACACAATCCCGTGCTCATATAAAGCCACCACCGCAAAGGCTCCCAGACATCCAGGTGTCACACCAAGAAATGCTGCAATAAAATACTGTTTCCACCTTGATCCTGATAATAGTTTCTGCCATTTACCTTCAGTAATTACATTGATATATTCTATTACCAGCATCATCACAGTAACAAAAGAAGTTATCATTACCGATTGTCTGAAAACATCCAGCATTCAGGACCACCTGCCTTATCGAAAATATCACATTAATTATACAGTCTATTGGTTGGGTAATGTTGGCCCTTTTTAATAAATACTTGTTGTACAACTTTTATAAATCGATAAATCACAGCAGAAATAGATGCTATACTGACTTTGAATATTACATTATCATTGTCTGAAAATGTGATAAACAGGAAAGTGATATATTTTCTGTCCATTCATTATCTTGAATATCTGAAACCCGGAGGATACCAGGATGAACCATCTTCGTGGCGAGATCATAAAAGACCCCCTGATATGGAAATTCTGTGCGTATGGTTTTCTGAAAAACCTGAAATTGTTCGAACCCTATCTTATGATCTATCTACTTGGAATGGGACAGGACCTTTTCCAGATCGGTCTTCTATATTCTATCCGTGAGATCATAACTTATATTTTTGAGATCCCTTCTGGTGTGCTTGCAGATAACTACGGAAAAAAGAGAGAATTAATGACGTGCTTCATTTTCTACATAATTTCATTTCTTTTTTTCTTTGCAGGCTCAAACTTTATTATCCTTGCAGGAGCAATGTTCTTTTTTGGCCTCGGAGAAGCATTCAGGTCCGGCACACACAAGGCTATGATATACTCCTATCTTGAAATGAAGGGCTGGTTTAACGAAAAAACTTTTGTCTATGGAAGGACAAGATCTTTTTCACTGGCCGGATCCTCCATTTCAGCTTTCCTATCAATTATCTTTGTCCTGAATATCCCCTCACTGAAATGGATATTCATAGTTTGCACCATACCCTATTTTCTGGACTTCATTCTTATCTGGTCTTATCCGGATTTTCTTGACGAGAGAAAGATGACTGACTTTAGGTTTAAAGGTTTTTTTCAACTTGTTATTGATCACATAAGATCAGTTTTACATAGACCGCTTCTGAAAAAAATACTTCTGAGTTCGTCAATTTTTGACAGTGTCTTCAAGACAATAAAGGATTATATTCAGCCAATACTGATGCTTCTGATACTATCCACTCTTGACCTCGGAAATAATGTCCGGGAAAATCAGGAAATACTTAAAGTTTCTCTCGGTATCATATACGGCGTCTTTTACATATTCAGTGCACTGGCATCAAGGAATGCACATCATCTCCACAAGATAGAGACCTCCCCTCAACTCATGAATATCTCCTTAAGTATTGCCGGAGGAATATTTTTACTGCTTTCTTTTGGGGTCTACAATGATCTGACCATATTCGTGATACTGCTTTACTTCGTATTATATGTAATGAAAGACGGCAGAAGACCGATTTTTGTAGATGTATGCGGCAACTGGATGAAAAAGGAAGAACGCGCAACAGTCATGTCCCTTGACAGCCAGTTAAGAGCAGTGATAACCATTTTTGCAGCTCCTCTCGCCGGTTTTGTAGCAGAAAAGTTTTCAATTCCTGTCCTTTTTATGGCTCTTGGGATCATAATATTGTGTGCCGGCAGAATTGTAATTATAAAGGAGCCATGAAAACTGGATAATATGGCGCAAAAGGATTTACAATATTCATAAAAGCAATAATAAGGGGGCTTAAATTCAATGACAAACCCGATCTGGAAAAATAAATATTTTTCTGAAAAGATCGATCCTGGAGACAGCCGCTCTCTATCTCTCAACAGAGTAATAAACAGGGCCACCTTCTGTTTTATTATCCTGCTTCTTGCAACTGTTCTTATGTGGACCCGGCATTACTCCGGAAAAGGTGACCTGACGATAACTGTTATTGCTCTTGCTGCTGGATTTGCTTCGACTTACATTTCATTTCATATGCCACAGATCACAGGTATTACCGTTCCTGTTCATGCACTTATCGAAGGACTTGCTGTGGGCGGAATTTCTGCTTTCATTGAAGTCCTTTATCCTGGACTTGCCCTTAACGCTGTTTTTTTAACATTCGCAGTAGTAATGGTAGTATTATCAGCATATCGATTTGGAGTACTTGTTAAATCTAAAAGGTTTATAAAAACTGCCTTCGCAACACTCCTGGCAATAGGGATATATTATATTCTAAATTTTGTCCTGCAAGTTTTTTCAATTGAGGTTTTTGGTTTTATAAGCCCTCTCGGGATGGGAATATGCTTTCTCCTCACTGCTGTAGCATCATATAACCTTGTGGGAGATCTTGAATTTATTGAAGAAGCACAAAGATCCGGAACCAGGTCAAGAATGGAATGGACTGCTGTTCTCGGTCTTCTCCTTACAATGGGTTGGATCTACCTTGAATTTTTCAGTTTTATTAACCTTATAAAAAGATCCGTAGGCGATAACGTGAAAAAACAAAAGGACAAAATATCCACATCCAGGAAAAACAGAAATCAGTAGTTATATCCATGGAACAAATGAAAAGAATGATAATGATCCGAAACAGTCTCAATGTAATGTTATGACCTGTCCCCCATGTATGTGAATGTACTAAAAGCACTTTATTATCATAGAGCCGGGGATATAAAAAACTATCTTAAAGCGGTTTGAGACGGGTGTTGTCTATCAGCCTGGCCCTTCCCACACTGGCTGCTACTGCAAGTACCGCTTCCGAATAAAGATAATCCATATCTTCCAGGGTAATGCTATTTTTGATACATACATATTCTGCTGATATCTTTGGATCACTATCAAATATTTCCATAACTGAATCCTTTATCATGTTGCAGGACCGCTCTCCCTCTTCAACTAATTTTATAGCCTTCAGCATTGAGCGGTGCAGCAGAAGTGCAGAGTTTCGTTCTTTTTCAGACAAATACATATTCCTGCTGCTCATTGCCAGTCCATCTTTTTCTCTCACAATAGGACAGCCTATTACATCTATATTTAGGTTCAGATCCCTTACCATTCGTTTTATCACCTGAAGTTGCTGGTAATCTTTTTCCCCAAAATAAGCCCTGTCCGGCCTCAAGATATTGAAAAGCTTCAATACTATGGTACAAACACCTTTAAAATGTCCCGGCCTTGAGGCTCCGCAAAGTCCCGAACTCAGAGACTTTTCATCTACGAAAGTCGAAAAATCATCGCTGAACATATCTGAGACATCTGGCGCAAAGACCATGTCAACCCCTTCCCGTTCCAGCAGGGAAAGGTCCTTTTCCATATTTCTTGGATATGATTCAAGATCTTCATCAGGACCGAATTGGATAGGATTTACAAAAATTGAAACAACACATTTTTCGTTTTCCTTCCTGCAGCGCCTGACCAGGGATAAATGCCCCTCATGAAGATAACCCATTGTAGGTACAAGCCCAACTTTCTGGGAAACATCACCTGAAAAGATCAAATACCATGCATCTTCAGGTTTCTTTATGATCTGCACTATTCAAACACCCCTCCAAAATAAAAATTCGATAGAACTGTTTACAGTTTTAACGTGGCTGTTCCTGTTTTCTTTCAGAGCGTTCTAAAGCTTACCACAACCTCAAATAATAGTGTAATCACAGTTAAAGGCATGGCCACTGCTGTAATTTAATTATCCACAGTGGCCATACCTTTAATCATTTTAACTTTTTCTCTAAACACTTATTTATGTTTTTTTCCTGTTATGTTACTCAGCCGGACCCTCCATACCAGAACCCTTGAAAGGGCTTCCGCAGGAAATTCAAAAGATTTACCTGCATAGTGTTCCATTAGAACATTAAGTCCTTCTGATTTCTCCTTTTCACCTGAAAGGAATTCAACTTCACCATCTGCTATAACACTCCTGTAATTACATGTCCACTCACATGGTTCCGCTGAAGATATGATCTTTTCTTCGAGATAGACAGTACAGCAAACTCCCGGGTTCTTTTGAGCAAGATCAACTTTTTTCCCTGAAAGAGCAGAATGAAGATACAGTTCACTATCCCTGTAGCCATAGTTCATTGGCACAACATAAGGTCGACCCTCATTGCAAAAAGCAATAGAACAGACTTTTCCTTTATTCAGTATTTCCTCTATCTCCTGAATATCTGTTATTTCCCTGTCACTCTTTCTCATTATGAACCTCCGAAATTCAATACTATTTCAAAAAAGTATATCACCTTCGTGTTTGGAAAATGAGAAAAAGTTGTTCTTTCTATCATGTACGGGGATAGTTCCGCATTATTTTTTCTGGCTTCATAAGCATCCCGACATATTGTGCCCTCTCATAGGCAAATGGATCAGAGCTGTTTTTCTTGCTCATTTTACCCCTGATATCATCAAGTGATCCGTACCCCTTGTCTTTCATCCATTCTGAAAGGCCCGAGATCATTGTATTCAGGTGATCGATATTTTTCCTGTATATAGCACTTACCACCTGGATACTTCCAGCTCCAGCGAGGATAAGTCGAGCTGCATCCAGTCCTGTAAAGATTCCGGAACTCGCACAAATATCAGCACTTATATTTCCGTACAAAAGACCTGAGAAACGCAGCGGAAGTTTATGGGCCCCCTCATAACTCAAGTTAAATCCCATAGAAGGTTTCTCTTCTTTTACGTCGATATCGGGCTGAAAAAAGCGGTTGAACACAACAACACCATCAACGCCTGTATCGTCCATCTTTTTGATTACGTTAAGGGGGTTAGCATAAAATGGACTTAATTTTACCCCCAGGGGAATGGAAACTGCTTTTCTAACTGCAGCCAATGTTTCCAGCTGTTCTTTTTCGATGTCTTTGCTTTCTTTATTCATATCAACAGGAGTTAGATAAAAATTCAGCTCCAGACCATCAACACCGGTGTTCTCGAGAAGCTTTGCATATTCAACCCATGTCTCTGGATTAACCGCATTAAGACTTGCAAAAACAGGGATTTCAACCGCTTCCCTGGCCTGTTTAACCCAATAAAGGTATTCATCAGGGCCACCATGTTCGAGCGTAGGATGAATATCCAGCATCTCGGCATGCATCTCATCATACTCTGTCAACTGGTCATCAAGACGAAGTCTTTCCAGCTGGATCTGCTCCTCAAAAAGGGACTTTATAACGATCCCTCCTGCACCTGCTTTCTCCATCTTCCTTATACTATCCAGATTTGAAGTCATCTCGCATGCTCCGACAACAAATGGATTAACCAACTTGACACCCATATAACTGGAACTCATATCTACCATTTGACCTTCCTCCTTTTTGTCGATCTTTTCCCCTCATAATATCTTTCAGATAATATTATTATACATTAACCAGATAGAGAGGGAACTTTTTTCATGGTAACAGAATCAGAAGGTCAGGTAAACAGCTGTCTGCCTTATTAAAGGTTAACGTTGACAGAACATCCATATGAACCTTTGCCATAAAAACTCAGATACCCGGCAATGCCCAGCCCATTATTGCCATTACTATGGCAAAAGCGATCCTGGCTATCGCCCTGATGGGCTGTCCCGCTCTGAAGCGTCTGATCCCCAGCATGAACATAGAGATCGCGCATAAATAAAGGATCAATGGTGCCATGTTATCCGCAAAAAACTGCATTTATAACCCTCCCTGGAGATATAATTAAATATTTACTGGTATTTACTGAGAAATTATATCTTATTCAGAAACCTCTTTTCAGCATACTTTTATAAGTTATGAATTTAAAAACATTATAATGGGATTGAAAATACATAATTTGTCATAATTGGATCATATTATTTCAAAACAAAGGAGAGATTAAAATTGAAATGGTATCTTTTTATTGATGGTCAACAGCTTGGCCCGTTATCTCCAGACGAAGCAAGAAAAATGGTGCGTCAGGACTCCTTCGGATATGCCTGGAGAGATGGTTTCAGCCAATGGCTGCCTATATCGGCCATTGATGAGCTGAATGATAACAACGAAAGAACAGCAACTCCTCCTCCGACCACGAATCGAATGAGCGATGAAGTGGATTTCACTATACAGGGAAGTGAGATGCAGTTCGTGGAGATCGAGCTTGACCCGGGAGAAAGCGCTGTTGCCGAAGCGGGTGCAATGATGTACATGGACCCTTCAATCACCATGGAAAGTATTTTTGGAGATGGTTCTCAAAAAAACCAGCAGGGGGGGATCTTTGACAAGCTTGTTGGAGCCGGGAAAAGAGTTATTTCAGGGGAAAGCCTTTTTACAACAGTGTTTACACACCAGGGAACCGGTAAAGCTGATATAGCTTTTGGTGCACCCTTCCCGGGCAATGTTATTCCCCTGAACCTACCCTCTGTAGGAGGAACACTTATATGCCAGAAAGACAGTTTTCTCTGTGCGGCAAAGGGAGTATCCATAGATATTTATTTTCAGAAACGGATACTTACGGGTCTGTTTGGTGGAGAAGGTTTCATAATGGAGAAACTCGAAGGTGACGGAATGGTCTTTATACATGCAGGAGGCACAGTACTTGAAAAAGAGCTGAGAGCTGGTCAAACTCTTCAGGTAGATACCGGATGCGTAGTGGCGTTCGATAGTAAGGTAAGTTTTGATATTCAAAGAATTGGAAATATCAAAACTGCACTATTCGGGGGTGAAGGCCTTTTTCTGGCTAATCTTACTGGACCAGGCAGAATATGGCTTCAATCTCTTCCTTTTTCAAGGCTCGCAGGCAGGATGCTTAAAGCAGCACCCCAGGGGGGCAGCAAAGACAGAGGTGAAGGATCTCTTCTGGGAGGACTTGGAAATATCCTTAATGGAGATAACAGGCTGTAATAATAAAAAGGCAAAGCAGAGGTTTAGATCAAAACCCCTGCTCTGCCTTTTTTCCATATTGAATTATCTATTTACATCCACCACATTTCTGACATTCAGAACACCCAACAGGAAGATGTTTTCGGGCCTTGCCCAGAATATACTCATCATCCTCCCTCTCAAGGGCTTTCCAGTATTTTTGTCTCCAGTAACTGTCCCATACGGGATCGTATATTTCTTTCATCCTTTCTGCATAATCGTCCAGGCCGTCAGCCACTTCTCCTTCAAGCATTGCACCCAGCCCCTTGTGACATGGAACTGCGTGAAATTTCTTTACAAGCTCTCTCAGGATTTCCGGATGGTCAATGATCATGCATGGACGAAGCAGATCATCGTCATCGTAGGGCTGAGCATCCCGTATAGCCTTGAAGAATGGACTTTTTGCAATTTCAACTATACTTTTTTCCTTTATGTTATCTACAGCAAAAGGAGCAAATACACACGGTTCCACAAGTCCGTTGTGTATAACATGCCAATACCTCCTGCCTCCTGCCATACAACCATCCACGTATGGACCATCATTCCAGAAATCTCCAAAAAGAATGGGATATTCATGGCTTTCTCTTATTTCGGCAACCTTTTCCCTGAGCCTGTTCCTCTGCTCGGGCGAGGCCATATAGGTAAGGTCTGGCTTGAGTCCTATGGGAATATACTGAAAGATCCACCCGAAAGAACATCCAAGCTCTACCATCCTGGCCACAAAATCGTTGCTGACAATATAGTCAGCATTCGCACTTGTAAAGGTTGTACTGAAACCAAAAGCCATTCCTCTTTTTTTCATTCTGCCAAAGGCGTCAATTATCCGATCATATACCCCCTGCCCTCTCCTTGCATCAGTCTGTTCCCTGGTTCCTTCAATAGATAGCATCGGGGCCACATTACCAAGCTCATAGAGACGATCTACTGTCTTTTCATCAAGAAGGGTTCCATTAGTATAGAATTGGAAGTAACAGTCACTGTGCTTTTCCCAGAGGTCAAATATTCTCGGGTGCATGATAGCTTCACCTCCTGAGAATGTATAAAAATACATTCCCAGGGATTTACCCTCAGTTAATATTTTATCCATTTCCTCAAAGGTCATATCATTTGACTGGTCATATTCTGCAGCATAACATCCTTTACAATGAAGATTACATTTCATCGTAGGACTTATGACCATGAAATTTGGAAGGTGGACACCATATTCCTTCTGTTTTCTGTCACGGATAGCTCGCCCGATAACCATGAAATTGACAAACACATTCTGCATTAACTTCTGAAGGCAGTGGGTATCAAGCTCCCTGACAAGTCTGAAAAAAGGCTGGGCGAAAGGATCATTATTCCTGATCTTGTTTGCCAGCAGCCTGAAACTTTCCCTGTGATACTTGGCAGGAGCTATTCTGCCCAGGGATTCAAAAACATCGGCTACCCCCTCAATGTCACCTTCCTGCATCCTGGAAGTAATATTATTTATGAGCTTGAGGGAAAGAAAACCTTTCGTTTTATCAATAAGAGAAATATTCACTGTTCTCACCCCTTATAACTTTTGTTATTTAAACTTGGCTATTTCCCTTTTTACCGTTGGATATATGTTCCTTTCTGTATATTTCTGATGTTGTTTTAACTATATTGTCCAAATGAGATCTCATTGCGCTTGAAGCCTTTTCCGCATTTCTGTTTTCCAGGGCTTCAAGTATCTGCCTGTGATAATCAATGGTAACCTGGATCTGAGCTGGTTTTCTGTACTGATCGAGATTTGATTCTCTCAAAAGCTGTCTGACCGGCTCTATCATTTTTACAAAGAAAGAATTTTCACAGGCTTCTGCCAGAGCCATATGAAAGGAAACATCAGCTTCAAGGAAGTCCTCCCGGCTGACCTGTGTCCTGATCTCTTTCTCATGGATCTCCCTGAGATTCTGCAGTTGTTCAGGAGAGGCCCGTTCAGCTGCAAGCATTGCGATCACAACTTCAAGATATTTTCGGGCTTCCAGTAATTCAAGGAAAGTGAACTGCTTCATAAGATAGGAAGTTTTAAAATGATCGTATAGAAGGTTTAGATCATTAACAAGGTAGGTTCCGTCATTTTGCCTGATCTCGAGAATATCCATATACTGAAGAGCTCTTAGAGCCTCTCTTACAGTCGCCCTGCTTACAGAGAACTTCTCTGCAAGGACCCTTTCTGATGGTAGTTTTTCACCGGGTTCTAATTCTCCTGCAAGTATCCTTCGCTTGATCTGTTCGATTATCATTTGTGCAAAAGTTTTCTTGTTTATCTTGTCAAAACTGTTCCCCATAATGTTTAATCCAATCCCCCCTAATTGAAAGCTAAAGGATTTGAACGTCTGGGTCATTGGTCTTACCAATACACCGTAATTTTAGCTCAACGACAACTTCATGTCAAAGCATCACCCTTTTAAACAGTACAATATCGCATCCAGATTTCGTATAGAAAAACTCTTTTATAATGTTAGTCTGATATGATATATAAATAATCTTTTACATTTTCACGAGAGGAGTCATGAAGATCATGGGAGACCATACTGATAATATCTCTGAAGAGATAAACCAGATCCTCAGATCAAGACTTACAGCGGTTCTTGCTACCCAGGGAAAAGAAGGTCCCTGGACCACTCTTGTTTCATTCAGCGCATCAGAAGATATGACAACTCTCTGGTTCGCCACATCTCGTGTTACTCGGAAATTTGCCAATCTGAACTGGAACAGTAATGTCTCCATGCTAATGGATACAAGAACAAATTCTGTTTCTGACCTTTACTCTGCAAGTGCACTGACGTCAATAGGCCACGCCAGAGAACTCCATGATACCGAGAGGGAAAATGCTCTGGCACTAATGAAAGAACAGCATGAATATCTATCCGCTTTTCTATCCTCCCCCACTGTGGCAATTATCCAGGTAAATATTAGGAAATATATACTTGTTACAAGTTTCCAGAATGTAAGAGAGGTCACGGTCCATGACTGATTTGATTATTCCGCTGAAAAAAATAACGGAGGCACACAAAGATATTTCAGGCGGGAAGGCGTGGGCCCTTTCAAGACTGCTCCAACATGGTATCCACGTCCCTGAAGGTCTGTGTATAACAACCCATGCTTACCGGACCTTTGTAAATGAAACGGGATTGGACAACAGGATACTTATGGAAATGAACCGTAAATCTTTTAATGAAATGCGCTGGGAAGAGATCTGGGACCTGTCTCTCAGGATACGTAATTATTTTCTTTCAACTTCAATACCTCCCTGGATCCGTAAAACCCTGAAAGAGGATCTTAAAAAACGATTCAGTAATGTACCGGTTGTTGTACGTTCATCATCATGTTCTGAAGACAGTGCTGAAACATCTTTTGCAGGACTCCATGAATCTTTCGTGAATGTTACAGGCGAAGAATCAATACTTCAAAGCATAAAGCTTGTCTGGGCATCTCTCTGGTCAGATACAGCTCTCCTCTATCGCAGAGAACTTGCTCTTGATGTTAAAAAAAGCGCCATGGCCGTGGTTATCCAGGAACTTGCAGAAGGGCAGAGATCGGGTGTTGCCTTCAGCATAAATCCTCTGAAAAAGAACGAATCAATAGTAGAATCGGTCTGGGGACTTAACCAGGGACTGGTCGATGGTTCTGTTGAGCCTGACAGATGGATCATTTCCAGGGAAAATGGTGAAATCCTGTCCCACAAAGAACCTTCTCTCAGGGATATAACCATAGTTGCTGCTGAAAAAGGAACTGCTTCAATGAAAAGCAAAAATGGTGAAATTAAAAAACCTCCTCTGAACCGAGACGAGGTTAAAGATGTATTCCTGCTTTCCCAAAAAAGTGAGGAGTATTTCGGCTCCCCCCAGGATGTTGAATGGACCTTTCGGAATAACGACCTCTTCCTTCTTCAATCAAGACCCATAACTTCAATATCAGGAGAGGATGACAACCGCCAAAAATATCTTTCTCTGAAAGTGAGTTTTGATGAACTGAAAAGACTCCGATTTAAAATAGAACAGGAATTGCTCCCTGAAATGGATCGGGAAGCTGACAATATGACAACCCTTGATATACAGGACCTTGACGATAAGGACCTGGCCGTTGAGATACGAAAAAGAATGGACATTCTTGATAAATGGAACCTCACATATACAAGGGACTTCATCCCTTTTGCCCACGGAACAAGGCTTTTTGGAAGATTTTATAATGACACCATGTCGCCGGATGATCCCTTTGAATTTGTTCTGCTTCTCAAGGGAACTGAAATGAAAAGCCTCAAAAGAAATAATGCACTTCTGGGCCTTGCCAGAAGGTTAAAAGATGATCCGGAATTGAGGGGAAAACTGGAAATGGGACAGGAGATCCCTTCGGAACTGAAGGAACAGTTTAACTCTTTCGCCAGAGATTTCTCCCTCTCCAGCGGAGAAACTCTCGAAAGTTCAAAAAAGAGGGCTGCAAGGTTTATACTGGAAATGTCTGCCCTTTCTGAACAACCCTTGAGAGGTACTTCCTCAAATTCTGACCTATACAACAGTTTTATTTCACATTTCCAGGATGATGGAGAAAGGTCACTCGCTCTGGAATATCTTGACCTCGGAAGAGCCAGCTGGAAGCTTAGAGATGATGACAATATCTACCTCGCAGCCATAGAAAATGAAGTGAACAGAGCTATTCTTGAAGGGAAAAAAAGAATTGACTGGATCCGCAGTATGCCCTCTTCTGAACTTACCGGAGAAGATGTCTCGCTTTGCCTCGAGAACCATAATTATCAACCCGTCAATAGATCTTCAGTATCCCCTCTTGATAACAGTTCGAAAAGAAGTAGTGCAGCTTTTTTCAGGCAGGCAACAGGACAACCTGCAAGTCCCGGGACAGGAACGGGTAAAGCAAGGGTGATAAGGAACAAAGGAGACCTTATGGCTTTTAAAAAAGACGAGATCATCGTCTGTGATGCCATAGAGCCCGACATGACCTTTATCGTCCCTCTGGCTGCAGGTATTGTTGAACGCCGGGGTGGGATGCTTATTCATGGTGCAATAATCGCCAGGGAATACGGGATCCCATGTGTCACCGGGGTTCCAGGCGCAGCAGAAATAATAAAAGAGGGTTCAACGGTTACGGTTGACGGATATCTGGGTATAGTCATAGTGGAAAACTGATACCTGCAGATCGTCTTTACAGATATCCCTTATTCCTGAAAACCGGTTCTGCTACACGGGACATGTTTCGTGTCTTTCTTAAAAGATATATACCGGAAACCATGCAGGCAGCTCCTCCAACTACAAAAGTAGCAGGTGCACCTATTATGGATGCCAGGCTTCCACAGACGAGGCTGCCAAGAGGGGCTATTCCGAGTATCGAAAAAATATAAAAACTCATCACCCGGCTTCTCTTGTCATGATCCACAAGAGATTGTATATATGTATTACATGAAACAAGTGAAGATACAAGGAAAAAACCTGTAAACACCATAAGTATCATGGAAAGCGGAACAGAGTGTGAAAAGGAAAAAACCCCGATAAAAAAACCAAAAAATGTTACTGAAAAGGCCATTGTCCGGTTCATTCCCATTGGTTTTTTCGCCAACGCGAGTCGTACTGATCCTAAAAGAGCACCAAAACCGCTTGATGCAGTGAGAAAACCGAGAGTGTCAGGACCTCCTTCAAGTATATTTCTGGCGAAAACCGGAAGAAGTACAAGGTATGGGATCCCTGCAAAGCTTATCACTGCAAGGGTAAGCAAAGTATTCCGTATTGGGCTGAACCCCTTAATATAGTTAAATCCCTCACGCAGGTTAAGAAGAAAACTTCCATTCTCTCCAAAATTCCTTCGACAGTCTTTCAGCTTCATCAGGATCAACGCCACGAGCGTTGCAAAATAGCTGAAACCATTCATTATAAAACATATACCCTCTCCAAAAGCGGCAATAGCAACTCCACCAATGGAAGGGCCAACGAGCCTGGCCGTATTGAAAAGAGAAGAATTCAGGGCTATTGCATTTCCAAGGTCATCACCATCTTCAACGAGATGGACCACAAATGCCTGACGGGCGGGTATTTCAAAAGCATTTACCATGCCCAGGACCGCACTCAGAATTATTATATGCCAGTATTCAACGTAACCACTTAGAGTAAGAACAGCCAGAATAAACGCATGAAGCATACTGAGAACCTGGCAAATGAAGATGATCCTTTTCAGATCCATGCTTTCCAGCAACACCCCGGTAAAAATACCGAACAGAAATACAGGTAACTGACCTGCAAACTCAACAGCACCAAGCATAAATGCAGAGTCGGTAAGACGATAGACCAGCCACCCCATAGCAACTCTCTGCATCCAGAGTCCCGTAAGAGATATGATCTCTCCACAGAAAAAGATCCTGTAATTCCTGTGTCTCATAGCTCTGAGAACGTGATTGACCCTTTCTTTTTTAAGGGATAATACATCTGCTGAAAACCGTCTTGACCACGACATGCTTAAATATCTCCATTCCTGCAACACAGGGGTTCCGGTAATGGCCGAAACCCCTGTTTGCAGATCATTCACAAGATCGTCTGGAAAAGACTCCTACGCTAAGGGGTCCTTAAGATTGTTTCTCTCCGCTGCCGGGGTAAGGCATGGGAATATACTGAACTGAAGGCCTGCCCTTACCGGACTGCGGGTAAAGGCTTATTATATTGCAAATATTACTATCAAAATCAGTGTTTACTGGCAAACCTATCTCCCGCGCTTCTTTCGGATTTATAGGATAATCGTGGGTCCATCGACCCTCTGTAAGTTTTCTGGCTATCTCCTCTGCCTTTTCTTCTTCCATATTATCCTTCAGGAGATCTACAACAAATTTTCTCGTCTGCTCAATAGCTTTTTTGCCGATATCAGCATATATAAGAGTCTGATCATCTATTTCAGCTATGGGTTTATCAGCAACGGTCTTAAGGATCGAAACAGCTGGATACTGACCTATCTGGGGATCCACAGGACCAAGAACCGCATGTTTATCCATCAGGATCTCATCTGCAGCAAGAGCTACCAGAGTACCCCCCGACATGGCATAGTGAGGTACTGCCACCGTTACTTTGGCAGGATGGTTATTAAGAGCATAGGCGATCTGTTCAGCTGCAAGAAGAAGTCCACCTGGTGTGTGAATAATGAGATCTATAGGTGTATCGTCTGAGGTAAGTTTTATTGCTCTAAGTACCTCCTCGGAATCCTCAATATTTATGAAATTACGGGAGAACATCCCCAGAAATCCAACACTTTCCTGCCTGTGGATCAATGTTATAACTCTGCTCTTTCTCTTTGATTCACATGATCTTATTGCTGAGTTGCGTTTCATCCTGAGAGCCCACTGATTAAACTGGGGGTATAATATAAAAAAGAAAATAAGTAAAGGCCATATGTTAAAATCCTGCATTTTTATCTCTCCATTCATTGACTATGATCGTGGTTCCTGAGTTATTCAAATGCATTATACACTACCTTTTACAGGTAAAATGACAGAATTTGATTTTTGTAGCTGAATAGGATACAGTTTCTGTTTCAGTGTGATATTTTTACCTATAGAGAGTATAGTTTACAGGATAATAATATAATGAATTACAACCACTAAAAGGAAAGATAATAATGATATATGTATTAAAAAAAATATTTAAATATTTTGTAATTACATTACTGATATTGTTCCTTGCCGGAGCTTCTGCACTTTTTCTGCTCCGGGATCGCGACATGGGAACAGAATTCCTCAAGAAGCAGATGATATCTGCAGCAAGAACAGCGGGATATCATGTGTCTATAGATAAACTGGCTGGCAATCCTATCCGGGGATACGAGATCGAAGGTCTGTCAGTCTCTGTAGAAGATGCTCTGAGTATGAACATGGGCACATTTAGGATCGCCCTGTCTTACGACACCCTTCTAAAAGGGAAATTCGTCGCCCCTGTTATCATAAGGAACGGTGTTATTGAACTTATTGACCACTCAAAACTGCCAAAAAAGGATCCCCCCGAAAAAGAAGGATCGATATGGTTCCCCTACATACCCGTTGAGATACGCAACCTGACTATAAGATATCCTGAAATTGTCAGTGATATTCTTCTGAGAAGTGCAGATCTTGGTATTTCACCTGAAAAGATAAATGCTTCAGTTGATGGTTATATCGGAGATAAACCCTTAAGATCTGAACTTGTTATGGATATGTCAGAAGATAATATTGCGTTATCTCTTTTCAGGACTACTTTTAACAAAAAAAGCATCCTGGAGGCAAAGGGCAATATCACACCCTATTTCAGCATAGAGGGATCAATAACAAGTCTCGACCTGGGTTCTTTTACCTCTCTTCTGCCAGAAAAAAAAAGACCTGACATCAGGGGAACTGTAAATTTTAATTTCTCCCTGGCCGGCAACCCCGAAGATCCATTTTTCAAAGGAGATCTTGATATTGAAGAACCCGCTTTGCAGAATATCGGGATCAGAAGGGTAAGGGGAAATATCTCGTATGACGGTTCACTTTTCCTTCTTTCCAGCCTCAAGGCAGATATGCTTGATTCGATCCTCAACGCCGATCTTTCCCTGTCTGAAAAGGGGAACATCGATCTTTCTTTTTCTGCAAAAAACCTCGACCTGTCCAAACTTGAAAACGTGGGAAATCAGTTGCCCGAAACAAGAGGTATCATAGAAGAACTTGAGGGTGACGTCTCCGGAGATCTTCAGAACCTTCTGGGGAAAATATACGCAAGATCAGGTTCTATAAGCATTATGGACCAGGAAATCACAAACACAGAACTGGACATCGAGTTCGAAGGGAAAACTGTAAGTATCAATTCAGATTTGCACTGGAAAGGTGAACCATTCTCCACCAGGGGAACTGTAATGCTCGGGGACGAACCATCACTCGACCTTTTAACCTCAGTCAGGAATTTCGACATTGCCAATATAAGGCCTTTTTTGCCTGCTGAAACAGCAGCTCAGATCCCAACGGGAAAATTTGACATGACAGCAAGAACCACAGGATCTGTCAAAGACCCTTCTGTGCAGTTAGATCTAAGTTCACCTTCTCTGGTTCTCAACGGTGAAAAGATAACTAACATAAAAGCAGATCTTCAATATCAAAAGCCGGACATGATCATCAGAGAACTTTCCTGTCTCGTCCCTGAGGGACGCCTTTCAGGCTCTGGAAAGATAGCCCTCGATAAAAGCAGCCGGACCGATATCAGGATCACAACATCCACAGGGGATATTTCAAAAACCCTGAGGCTGGTCCCGTCTCCGCCCAATGGCATATCAGGCTCTGCAGAGGCAGTTATTTCCATAAAAGGCAAGATTGACGATCCGAATATCAGTGGTTCATTCAAAACGGGAAATTTCAGAGTTCAGTCGCTGTTCCAGGCAGAGAGTATAGACGGAAATTTCAGTTTTCGTAACCAACGTCTTGTACTTGCTGTCAATTCTCCAGTGGCTCTTATCAGCAGATTGTTAGCCAATAAACTCAATGCAGAAGTCGAATGGCAGCCAGGAAGACTGGATATTATGGAAGGATCTGCACAACTACTGGGAGGGACCTTTTCCAGTAGCGGTCATGTCCTGCTTTCTCAAAAACCGGAACTTGATCTGAGCGGTAATTTTGAAAATCTTGCCCTTGAAAAGCTCCCCTGGAAGATTCCTGTCGACATAGAGGGAGAAACATATGGGGAATTCTCAGTTTCCGGTACGGCAGATGAACCAGTTATTGCATTTGGTATCCATTCACCCAACCTTATTACAGAAGGGACAACCCTTGATAATTTAATAATACAGGGAGACTTCAAAAAGAGGATCCTGGATCTGAAAGCTATCTTTGCTCAAATCGGAAAAGCTGATATTGAAGGGAACGCAACCATAGATCTTGAAAAGGGGTTCGAGACAGATTTCAAACTGGCAGGCACTAAACTGGATATTCCTTTTCTCTTACGCAACATGGAGGGGAATCTAAAGAATATCATTACAGGAAAGATCAATCTGGATATTAACGGTCAATACCGCCCCGGGCTCATTCTTGCCAGGGGGATCATTTCTTCAGAGGTACTTGCCTTTAATGATCTTAAGATAAAAGATTTGTATTGCCCTGTCGTGATCAATGGAACAAGCATTGAGATCCCTGGCATGAACGCTTCGGTTTACAGCGGGGACCTGAAGTCAATGGCGATCATGGATCTCGATGACATGTCATGGGAAGGCAATTTATCTGTAACGAGTATGGACCTTGGAAAAACTGCAGAAGATCAGGAAGATATTCCAGTTAAACTTTCCGGCAAAGGAGATATGAACCTTAAGGTCAGAGGCAGGGGATCAGATCTTTTCAGTATTTTTGGAACGGGAGATCTACTGGTAACTGATGGTGATATCGGAGGCCTTTCGGCCATAGAAGCAGCAGCTTCAACCACCAACAGAAAAACCATACCCTTCAGAAGGATAAGGAGCAACTTTCTTATTGACGGTTTTGGAGTAACAATACTTGCAGGGAGCAGAGTTGAAGCGCCATTGCGTGATCCTCTATATCAATATCTGGGCATTGACGGGGATATACAATATGATGGAAAGATAGATATTGAAGGAGACACGAAGGTTAATCTTCAGGCATTAAATGCATTCCTGGGAGGTCTTCAAACCGCACTGAAAGTAACTCTTGCCAGGGCTGACCTTTTAAGCGACATAATGGGCGGTCTTGTAGGAAAAGTCGGGAAAAAAGATTATAGACAGGTAGATTTTCACATTCAGGGGACAAGGGAATCTCCAGCAATAACAAAACTTGAAGTAACCGGAGGAGAAGAATACCTTTCCGATCTTATAAATATTGATGAGTTCAGAGAAGAAGATGAGGAAGAGAACAGCAGGCAGGTAGAAATCAAACTGAATTTTCCTGTTGGTAAGGGAAGTGAAAAGGAATCTGAATCCACAGGACAGCAATTTAAAGAACAGCTTATCGAGGGAATACTGAAAAGCCTTAGCCCTGCAGAATAGAAGTTCAGACCGGAGGTCGGATATAGTGGGAAAAATGCCAGCCTTGCTGATAAAGAATGCAGATATCATAACATTTGACCCTTTGCGCCCCAGGGCCGATTCCATTCTTTTAAAAGACGGAATAGTCCTTCAGACTGGTACTTATAGTGAGATACAAAGGAATTATGAGGATTTGGACTCCAGAACTCTTGATCTTTCTGGTAAAACTGTTCTACCAGGATTTACAGATGCCCATCTTCACCTCGGGGCCCTGGCCAGACGTAAATTAGCTCTGGATCTCTCTGATGCTGCTTCAAGAGATGAACTGTTGTCCATGTTGCTCGACAGGTCATCAGACCTTGAAGCGGATGAATGGATCTGGGGAGTAGGATTTAACGAAAACAACTGGCCTGATGGAACAATACCAGACAGAAACGATATTGATGGAACGGGTATTCCTAATCCGGTTTTTCTGGTCAGGATATGCTCTCATGTAAGTATCGCCAATACAGCTGCACTTGAAAGATCCGGAGTTCGAAACAATACTGACGGGATCCTTCTGGAAAAAGAAGCACTCCCTATTCAGGTAAAAATGTGGCATGAAAGTGTCGACAGGGATCAGGAAGAAAAACTACTGTCAGATACATGTTTTGAACTTGCCTCTCTCGGCATAACCTCAGCACATACATGCAGTACCCCGTCTTATGGCCTCGGTGAGAACCTCGAGATCTATAAGAGCCTGGCCCGGAAAAACAGGCTTCCGCTGAGGATCACATATTATTCAGATCAGGAAGATCCGAATAATATCGAACCGGCAGATTTTGATAACAGGCTGCATTATGGGGGGCTTAAGGTTTTTCTGGATGGCTCCCTTGGTGGAAAAACCGCAGCTCTCTCAAGTCACTATGAGGGAGAACCGAATAATATCGGGATCCTGAACCATGACAGCCTGTCTCTCGAAAAGATCATTGGAAAGGCAGAAAGGGACAGTATCCAGATACAGTTCCATACAATAGGAGATAGAGCCCTTGACCAGCTTCTTAATGCCATCGAAAGGACAAGCATCTCTCCTGTACCTTCCCACAGAGTAATACATCTTCAGATATGTCGCCCTGATCAGCTGAACAAACTTCAGGAACTTGGACTTACTTGTGATATTCAGCCTGCTTTTGTCCCAAGTGACCTCTACATGGCAGTAGAAAGGCTCGGCGATCGGCGGATAAAATGGTGTTATCCATGGAAAGACATGATACTGCATAACCTTCTGGTTACAGGATCCAGTGATGCACCTGTAGAAAAACCCGATCCTATGGAAGGGATATGGGCAGCAGTGAACAGGATCAACTGGCGGGGAGATCCTGAAAGTGTCTGGAGACCCGACCAGTGCCTTTCTTTGATGGAGGCAATTTCCCTATATACAGTCAATCCGGAGATCGCCGTTAATAGAGGAAATGATCGTGGAAGAATAAAAAAAGGTTTCCCTGCAGACCTTGTAATATTAAATGGAAATATTGAAAGGACACCGAAGATACAGCTAAGGGATTTAAGACCCCAGTATACTTTTAGCGGAGGCAAACTTTCATTTGGGAAAATAGATGGATGGCCTGATTTCGCATGATCATAAGACTTTTATTTTCCACAACGAAAGTATCCTCCTTGAATAGATGGAGTAATTATCTGTGGTTATGAAAAGATCTCATATGCATGACAGACCTGGCATTTAAATGCCAGGTCTGTCATTTCAGCATATTGGATTTGCATTGTTTCAGGCAGTATCTTCACAAATTCCAAAGAAGTTCTCTTCCAGAAAGATCAGTTCAATCCGAGATCAGAAAGTTTTTCTCTTGTTGGATAACCTTTTTCATCCCAGCCGCGAAGACTGTAATACTCGGGGATCATCTCTTTTACGCGACTTACCATACCTTTGCTGGGTCCTTCGGGTATAGCGTCTTCCAGAAGACGCGCAGGAAGAGTATCTTCATCAGGAGTCAAGCCTTCCCTGAGGTTAAACATCCTTTCCAGGTTCCAGATACGCTCGCCGCATTTCATCACTTCTTCGGTTGTATAGTCGAAACCAGTACCTGCCTTGAGATACTCAGCATAGTCTTCAGCACCTAAGGCAAAGGATGTGAACAGACAGATCCCTGAAGAATCTATGACTGCAGTAAGATCATGGAAGATCATTGCCCATTGAGGTTTGCCCTTTATTTCAGCTGGATCAAGTTTTTCCGGGACTCCAAGAATTTCAGGGGAGATAAGGTATCCTCTTACATGACACCCACCTCTGTTGCTTAAAGCATAATTCAGCCCAATTCCCTGAATTGCCCTTGCATCATAAGCAGGCATCTCCTGTTTCTTCACGGACATTGAAAACTCTGGATGACCGTACATCTCACACAGTCTGTATGAACCTTCGGCCAGTTTAGCTCCAAGCCCCTCTCCCTTACCCATCTTGCGGGTCCAGTAGACCATGGCTTCAGCATTACCAAAATGAAGTTCCGGACCACCGTCCAGTTCTTCCTTTTTAATATATCCTTTTTCATAAAGTTCCATTGCAGCCGCAATAGTAACACCTGCACTTATGGTATCCATACCATATTCATTACAGATAAAATTAGCTTTTACGATCGGTTCAAGAGGTTCAACACCGCAGCATGATCCAAGGGCGAATATTGTCTCATATTCGGGGCCCTCTCCTACCTTGTCTCCCACCTTGGAGACTCTTCCGCAACCGATCGGACATCCAAAACAGTGTGATCTTTTCTGCAGATAGGTACTGGCAAGAGTCTCTCCTGACTGGGAATCGGCAGTCTCCATATATGAACTCTGCCAGTTCTTGTAGGGATATCCGCCTGACTGGTTGATAACATTGACCAGAACAGCAGTCCCATAGGCGGGAAGACCCTCTCCTGTAACGGGATGTGCCTTCAGTTTTTCGACACCATTTTTAAGGGATTGTCTCAGCGCCTCAGGATCCTCAACCTTCGGAGAACCGGTTCCTCTGACCACTATGGCCTTGAGGTTCTTGGAACCCATTACCGCTCCAACTCCGCTTCTTCCGGCAGCACGCCCCTTTTCATTTATTATGGCAGCTATTTTTGAAAGATTTTCTCCGGCAGGACCTATACAGCTTACTCTTGCTTTTTCATCATCCACTTCAAGCAGAAGCCTGTCAGTTGTCTGACTCGTATCCAGCCCCCAGAATGAACCGGCTTTCCGTAACTCCACCTTCTCATCATGGATCCAGAGATACATAGGTTCAGAAGACCTTCCTTCAACTATTATCATGAACCATCCGGCTTTGGCAAGCTCGGCCCCCCATTGTCCACCGGAATTACTGGATGCAATATAACCTGTCAGCGGACTCTTTGTTACGACCATATAACGGCCAGCAGCAGGAGCGCCTTTGCCAGTGAGAGGTCCGTTACAGAAAATGAGTTTATTTTCTGGTGACAGTGGATCAGTGTTTGCTGGCAGTTCATCGTAGAGAACTTTCGACGCATAGCCTCTGCCACCTACATAATCCCTCATCATCTTCTCATCAACATGTTCAGTTTTTACTGTCCCGTCACTTAGATTAACTCTCAGAACATCACCAAATTTACCCATCACTTGTCCCTCCTTGAATAAGATCTTAATTGTTACTTTTTTCTCCTTTTTCCTCAACAAAAATAAAGGAGGAAAACCCTGTACAGGGTTTTCCTCCTTTGCAAACACGGCCGGCGAAAGGATCGCTCCTATCACCCGATGCCTGTTACTCCTCAGGGAGGCGAAACAGGTCGAAGGTCATCTATTCTCATCTCTTACTATTCTTTTACATCGTATATTTAACCTTGTCAAGTAACAGATTGATAGCGTTGGGTATACACGATAAATATATGATCATCCAGTTCTTTACCTATACCTAAAGTTTCATGTCGCCGGGTTTTATGTAATTTTTATTTCTCATATATACCGAAAAAAAGAATGTTAAAACTGCAGGCAGGATAAAATGAAGAAGGATCATTCCAGGCCATGCAGAGTTCCCCATCTCTGCGAATGTACCGAACTGACCCACCAGACCGCTGGTACCCATTCCTGCACCGATCCTGTTATTCTCCATTTTGAAGAATAATGTAGCTACAGGACCAAGTACAGCAGAACTGAGGATCGGAGGTACCCATATCCAGGGATTTCTCACAATATTTGGTATCTGGAGCATGGAAGTCCCAAGTCCCTGGGCAATAAGGCCCCCAAATCCATTTTCACGGTAGCTCTGAACAGCAAACCCTACCATTTGACAACAGCAACCCACCGTTGCTGCTCCAGCAGCAAGTCCACTGAGCCCCAGAGAAATAGCAAGAGCTGCACTGCTGATAGGTAATGTCAGTATCATACCCATCATGACAGCCACAAGGATACCCATAGGAAGGGGGTGCATCTGAGTAGCCAGATTGATCATGTTACCCAGGATATACATCATTGAAGATATCCATGGACCGGCATATACTCCTGCAAAACCTCCAGCCACTATAGTAGCTGCTGGGACAAGAACTATATCTACTTTAGTTTTTCCTCTGACGAGTTTTGAAATTTCAGCTCCTGCAAGAGAGGCAACAAGTGCCCCGACCGGTTCCCCAATATGAAGGATCGCACTGCTGCCTTCAAAAGAGACTGTTCCCGCTCCTATAGCTCCCGCGATCATGGAAGCAAATATCCCAAGGGGTGAAGCTCCGACACTATGAGCTACTCCAGCTCCTATTGCAGGTCCCATCATAAGCTGTGCTACCCTTCCGAACATAGATATTGTTGACGCGTCTACGAGTCCAGCAAGCTGTTTAATTATCAGGCCTATGATCAAGGATGCAAAAAGTCCCAGTGCCATCCCGTTAAGAACATTGATCACATAATTGCGGATCGATCCCGAAGAAAAATGTTTCATTGACATTTAATCACACTCCCTGAATGTATTGACAGGTGTCTTGTCAGATTAAGCTAAAAAAATATAACATCTTATACTTCCTGAAACAAGTATCCCTTCCTTTTCAAATCAGAAATTATCCTTTCAAATGCTTCTTCATCGGGAACATCTACAGTATGCAAATGAACTCCTTCAGTAAGACTGCAGAGGGGTTCTGCATTTTCAGATAATAATCTGCTCATAAAATCCTCTATGTCATGTCTCGTAGTGATCATAAGGTTGCCCCTGATCTCTCCATAAACCGGATGTTCAACTATCACGTCCAGGATCTTTCCGCCATTATCAACAATGATCTTCAGTTCCTCATCGATTGCCTCGTTGCCCTGATGTTTTGTCGCAATTGTTTTTTTCATGCTATCTGAATTACCACTCCTACTGATCATCATATATCCCTGAGGAGTTGCAACGACCTGCTCTCCGGATGCCCTCAACACCGCTATATCCTGAACTATGACCTGCCTGCTTACCTCAAATCTTTCAGCAAGTTCACTTCCCTTGATCGTTTCCTGGTAATTTCGCAAAAGGTTCAATATTGCCTGTCTTCTATCAGATGAATTCATAAGGCTCCTCCAAAAAAGATACTTTACCTGTTATTGAAATTTTTCAAATGCAGGATAGGTATATTAGACAGATTATACTATTATTGATATTTCTTTCCAAAATAATATCTTTTTCCTGTACTTGTGATAATTTCCTCTCTCTAAATTCCTTCAAGGTAAATTAACTCTTTGAATATATAGATCCAGCCTTACTTATAGATCGACATGCAAGTCAGATATCTCCCCTCCCAAACACACTGCCTTCTATTGTGACTGATCCATAATGAAAGTGTATTATATAAAGGATCAATTAAGACTGTCTTTTAAAATGATCTTATGGAGTGATAGCTTGTATAAAGTCGTTGTTTTATCCCAACAGGACTATGAATACAGAAACCTCAAGATCAGGCTGGGCAATATTATTGAAGATCTTGGGGGAAGTCCCTCTTTTTTTAAAAGAGGAAATAAAGTGCTTTTAAAGCCGAACATGCTTTCCGCGAGAAATCCAGAGCGAAGAGTCACCACTGACCCTTCTGTCGTCAGGGCGATCGCTGAACTGGTCATTGACGCAGGAGGAAAACCATACATAGGTGACAGTCCTCCCGGCATTGAACCTTTTTCACTCATTTCCAGGAAAACCGGCATCAGGGAAATCTCCGATCTGACCGGAATACCTCTGGTAGAATTTAAGGAAACCCGCAAGACCAGCACTCAAAATAGTATAAGGTTCAAGAATCTCAATATATCATCGAAAGTGCTTGATTCGGATGTTGTAATAAATATTCCCAAGTTGAAGACACATTGCCAGATGCTGCTTACGCTGGGTGTTAAAAACATGTTCGGTACAATAGTAGCCCAGGAAAAAGCAGAATGGCATTATAAGGTTGGCCTCGACAGAGACATTTTTGCAACCCTGTTACTCGACATTTATAATGCAGTAAGGCCTTCACTTACTATCCTGGACGGAATATGGGGAATGGAAGGACACGGTCCCGGGAATGGCAAACCAAGACATTTCGGTATCCTTGCTGGATCCGCCGACGCCCTGGCAATGGATATCACTCTCTGCAGGCTCCTTGGAGTTGCCCTGGACAAATACCCCCTTTACAGGGCTGCCAGAAAAGCGGGATATTCCCAGGCAGATCCGCAACAGATCAGACTTGAAGGAGATATGACTCTCTCACAGCCTTTCAGCGACGTAGAGGTTCCTTCTCTGGACAATCTGCATGTGCTTCCACCTTTCCTGAGATATTTTGGTAATTCCCTGACGTCAAGACCTGTTCAGGATCCACAAAAATGCATAGGTTGCGGTGAATGTATAAAAATGTGTTCGGCAGGAGCCATTGATCTGAAGCAGGGAAACCGGCTTGAGTATGATTATGACAAATGTGTACGCTGTTTCTGCTGTCAGGAAGTATGTCCAGCAGATGCTATAAATTTTAAAAAAGGCTGGCTCCTTAAACTGATGGAGTATTTCAAAAAGTAAAGCTATTAATTCCACTATGGTCTGATATTTTTTGGATCTCTTGCTTTTATAATGGGGGAAGTTTTAAATGGCAGGTAAAAATGGATCTTAGATCACTTGTCTGCAAAATTCTCGATCTGTCTTTTATTCCTGAGGAAATAAAGGAACTGCATGGACGTGTAGCCCTTCACATTTCTGATACTCCGTCCACTTTCTATAACACTCTGGACAGACTTGTCAAGACACTGGATCCTCCATGGATCTTTCATACTGGAGACCTGGTGGACCAGGTCAAGATCGGTATGCACAGAAGAGACAAAGACCTTTACTCTATCAAACTCAGAAGATTGAGAAGTATCCTTGAATATGGTTCCCATAACCAGGAAAGAAAGATCTTTATAACCCTTGGAAACCATGACATTGAGGATACCGCAAGGAAGATCTTTCGGAAAAGTCATATATTCAACAGAACCGCGATGGTAGAAATAGAGGGCCTTCAATTTAACATGAGTCACTATTTTTCACTTTTGCCGGGAGGTCAGGGTACTTATAATCTCTATGGGCACAACACCTTTATACCATCAGAAGACACAAAAAAAGGCATTTTTTTGAACGGCCTGCTTAAAATGAACCTTATAACCATCCCCGAGGGAGAAATTTATAAAATAGACTATCCGAGATATGTAAATGACCACAGGACACTGAGACACAAGACAGGATTATGAATATTTTAAGAATAACATCAGGAGGTTCATTGATGATCCATATTAACAGCGAAGCATGCAAAGGTTGTGGCATATGCATTTCCATGTGTCCTTCAAATGTTCTAACCTTCTCTGATGAATTTAATTCAACAGGATTCCGATATCCCGTGGTGAAAAACAGCGATAGTTGTACTGGCTGTGGTAACTGTATGGTATATTGTCCTGATTTCGCCATAGTTGTGAAAAACGATGAAGAATAGATCTGCCCATTCCAGGGATTTCCTGATGGGCAATCTGGCCTGTGCAGAGGGTGCCCTGGCTGCAGGTTGCCAGTTTTACGCCGGATATCCCATAACTCCTGCCAGCGAAATAATGCAGCACATGTCAGGAAGAATATTTCAGGAGGGGGGCACATTCCTGCAGACAGAGGACGAGATCGCCGCTATGGCATCAGTTATAGGTGCATCATGGGGTGGTGCAAAGGCAATGACCGCCACCTGTGGGCCAGGCATAAGCCTTATGCAGGAGAACATCGGCCTGGCAGTAATGACTGAAACCCCCTGCGTGATAGTAAATGTACAGAGGGGCGGGCCATCAACCGGAAGCACAGGACTCAGCTCTCAGGGAGACCTTTTTCAGGTTAAATACGGATCACAGGGCGATTACCCCGTAATTGCCATAGCTCCATCATCACCACAGGAAATGTACGAACACACGATCTGGGCTTTTAACAAATCGGAAAAATATCGAACCCCTGTCTTCGTTCTCAGCGACAGGCTTGTTGGCCATATGAGCGAATCTGTAGATTTTTATCTTCCGGAAGATATCAATATTGAGAACAGAAAGATCAGAGAGAAGTATGACGGCCCTGGACAGGAGATGTTCCTCAGCCCTGAAGGAGTTGCCCCAATGCCCGTTTTCGGGAGAGGGCTGAAAGCACATGTAACCGGCTCCAGCCACTATCCTGACGGATCCAGAAATGTAGCTGACGCCGAATTGATGGATTACATAATCAAAACCCTCAAAAATAAGATCGAAAGATCACTTAAAGATATTTCACTCACGGAGAAGGAATACATGGAAGATGCCGAAATTGCAGTAGTCTCATGGGGATCAACCTTCCGCTCATGCCTTTCAGCCGTAAAGGATTGTCGGTCCATGGGACTTCCAGCCGGAAGTTTCAGACCAGTAACGGTTTGGCCCTTCCCTGAAAACGAGATCCGGGAAATATCCGAAAAGGTGAAAACAATTATTGTCTGTGAGAACAATATGGGGCAGTTATATCATATGGTCAGGTCAGCTGCACTGGATAAGGCTAAAGTTGTTTTTCTTCCCCCGGAAAAACTGGGAACGCTTATCAAACCTGCCAGGATAGTCGAAAAAGTCAGGGAGGCATTATAATGTCCGACTTTGACCATCCTCTCAAGAAATATTTCAGGAACGGGATCAATTATAAAACCTGCCCGGGATGCGGAAACGGCATAATCTCTGCAAGTATCCTCAGAGCTATCGACTCCTCCGGAAAAGACTTCGATTCTTTCGCTTTTGTCTCCGGAATAGGCTGCTCTGGATGGATACCGAGCCCCTTTTATAATACCGATGTACTTCACGTTACCCACGGCAGGGCGATCGCTGCAGCTACGGGTCTGAAACTTGCCCTTCCAGAAATAAACGTAATGGTAATAGCCGGAGATGGTGATACCGGTGCCATTGGAGGAAACCATCTGATCCACGGAGCCAGAAGAAACATAAATATAACTGTAATAACTGTTAACAACAGGATATACGGGATGACAGGAGGACAGGCAGCACCAACCACGCCAAGGTTTTCACCCACATCATCCTCTCCATTTGGCACAATAGAAAGACCCTTTGACCTCTGCAGAATAGTAGAAGCAGCAGGCGGAACCTTTGTCGCACGATGGACCACCTTCCATACCAGGCAGCTTTCAGCTACGATCCGGAAAGCACTGGATCATAAAGGATTTTCCTTCATTGAGGTATTATCCCAATGTCCAGTCCATTATGGGAAAATAGAAGGAATGCGTGGTAACGCCCCTGCAATGATGGAACAGCTAAGGGACAACACTTATGTCTGGAAGCCTGATACTGTCAAGAATGACAAAATACCTGTGGGTATATTTGTACATGAGATGGGGATTCCTGAAATGACTTCCGAGATAGAACGGTTACGCATAAAGGCTGGATATCATGAGTAGAATGGAGTTCAGATTCACCGGTACAGGGGGCCAGGGAATAATTCTTGCTGCCTCGATCTTTGCAAGAGCTGCCTCGGTCTATGAGGGGTTCTTCGCCCTCCAGACCAAACACTACACAGCAGATATGAGAGGAGGAGAAGTTACATCTGACGTTATAATCTCCATGAACAGAATAATCTACCCTGCTATTGAAAGTCCTGCTTACATGATAGCTCTTGCAGGAAGCTCATTTTACAAATACAAAGACAGCCTCAGGAAAAACGGTGTCCTTATAACAGACAAGGATCTTGTAAGGATCGATCTGATCAATGAGGATATCAGGCATTTTGTTTGTCCCTTCAACAAGATCGCAACAAGTGAACCTGGCTGTTCTTCCTTCATGAACATGATAATGCTGGGCTTCACCCTTGAGATCTGCGGGATCATCACGGAAGGATCATTGAAACACAGCATCAAAGACCTTATCCCGAAAAAATTTATCGAGATCAACATGAAAACCCTCGATATGGGCATACAGTTAGCCTCAGAGAAAAAGGACACATAAGATATACCCCACTTTACGGCTTAATATCCATAGTACACTTGTATTTACTCCAGATCCGACCTGTTAGAAAGTTATTTTGAACTGAAATTTAAAACCTGTTTTTCACATAGTATTTATTGTTATCTTGATTCTACTTCCAATAACCTTTATCATGTAGAATGAAACTCTCCGAGCCTGAAATCCTAACGGGTATCCCATGGATTAAGGCCGAAGGGTGCTTCTGGAAACGGAAGTACCTCCCGTGCTTGGAAAGGAGAAGTCCATGGCTGTATTGAGTGGTAACTCCCTTCGAAGTTCGGAGGGAGTTATTTTTATGGAGGTGTTATTGATAATGAAAAAGGGAAGTCTGGC
>CAYPIU010000007.1:48311-72177 GCA_964410915.1 uncultured Synergistales bacterium
CGGAGGGAGTTATTTTTATGGAGGTGTTATTGATAATGAAAAAGGGAAGTCTGGCTTTACTTTTCATATTTATTGCAATGTTTATTGTTACCGCAAGTGCCAGTACAGGTATCTGCTCAGAGGATGACCCACTTCTGATATACTGCGGCGCTGGTCTTATGAAACCCATGGATGAACTGGCAGTTCAGTTCCAGGAAAAATATGACTGCAGTACAAGAATGATCTACGCAGGTTCCGGAGAACTTTTCGGAATGATAGCCACCCGCAAGAACGGCGACGTATATATTCCCGGCGCCGACAAATATACAAAGGATGCCCTTGAGAAAAACATGGTAGTTGAAAAAGGGATGGAAACCATATGCTATCATGTACCTGTAATTCTTGCTCCCGCAGAAAATCCCGGAAACATCAATTGCCTGGATGACCTCACAAAAGATGGACTTCGGCTGGCTCTGGCCGATTCAAAGGCAGCTGCAATTGGGAAAGTGGGCAACAAGATCCTTGAAAAGAACGGAATTAAGGAAGCTGTGGAAAAGAATGTAGTTGCAAAGCCAAGCACGACCAACCAGCTTCTTATCTATACTGCCACCGGACAGGTTGACGGAACCATCGCATGGGAAGACCAGTCCACCTGGGCCCAGTCAAAGGGCAAAGTGACCATAATTCCCATCACTCCTTCCAAAAATATAATCAAGACAATTCCGGCTTCAGTAGTCTCCTATTCGAAAAAAACAGAAATGGCAGAAGACTTTATCCAGTTCATTACCTCTGAGGACGGGAAAAAGGTCTGGAAAAAATGGGGATTCCCCCTGAAGAATCCCTCTGAAATATGAGCAATAGAATATTTCGGGCAGCCCTGGGAGGAGTAACTGTACTCTTCTCAGGACTTCTTATATGGTCTATCCTTTCCCTGGTATTCATGCCTGAAAGATCGGAGATCGTCGAAAGCGCATTCTCTGAAGAGATGATATACAGCGTCAAATTATCTCTTCTTACAAGCTTTCTTTCCGTCTTTATAGTAATGATCTTAGCCATTGCAATAGGGTACGTACTTGCACGGTTTCATTTTCCCGGGCACCACCTTCTCAGGACCATTGTTGACCTGCCAATGGCATTTCCTGAACTTGTCCTTGGTCTATGTCTGCTTCTCCTTCTGGGACACGGGCCATTAGGAGACTTCCTCAAGGGAATGGGCATAAACGTTGTTTTCAGCAAATTTGCCATTGTTGTAGCACAGGTCTTTACAGCTGCCCCTTATGCAATAAGGGTAGTTTATGGAACTTTCAGGGGAATAAGTCCAAGATATGAGCTCGTCGCAAGGAGCCTTGGCTGCAGCCACATGAAGGCCTTCTTCAGAGTATCCGTACCAATGGCAAGAGGGGGCCTCTTTGCCGCTGCTGTAATAGCTTTTGCGCGCTGTATGGGCTGCTTTGGAACCGTGCTTATACTTGCAGGAGGAACAAGGATGTATACAGAGACCCTTCCAATAACCCTCTACCTGAACATATCCTACGGTAACCTGGCCATGGCCATGACATCGGGAATAATCCTCATAACGATCTCACTGGGCGCCATTATTGTTTTTGAACTTCTCAACAGGGAGGTAGTACTGTGATGGATATCCTGACCGTGAAGGATCTTTCCGTGGACCTGGGAGAATTTTCCCTTAGAAAAGTCTCTTTTGGAGTACCTGAAGGATCATATTGCTGCCTCCTGGGAGCATCGGGAGCAGGAAAGAGCATCCTCCTTGAGACGATAATGGGAGGGTTCTCTCCCAAACATGGAAAAGTTTTCCTGAGAGGCGAGGACGTCACTAACCTCCCTCCCGAAAAACGAAAACTTGGAATAGTTTACCAGGATTATATGCTTTTCCCACACCTTGATGTCTTCAACAATATCGCTTTTGGTCTAAAGGAAAAATCTCTTAAAAAGACAGAAATCCATGAAAGCGTTCTTGATATTTCAAAAAACCTTCACATCGACGGGCTGCTCCACAGAAATATTTCCACACTCTCCGGGGGCGAGCAGCAGAGAGTGGCTCTTGCAAGGGCTCTAATCACAAAACCCGAGATTCTTCTCATGGATGAAGCATTCAGCGCTCTGGACCTTTCATCAAGAGAAAAGATGCGCCAGCTTGTGAGATCAACCGTCAGAGATCTGGGAATTACCGTCCTGCATGTCACCCATGACAGTGAGGATGTATGGGCTCTTGCTGACAAAGTAGCTGTTATCCATGATGGAGCTCTTCTGCAGTCGGGAACTCCCGACGAAGTATTCCAGTGTCCAAGACCCGGATATGTAGCTGGACTTGTAGGAGCAAGGAACATCCTTGCAGGAACAATAACTGAATCTGATCACATTTGTAACTCCACCATAAAATGTAAAGGAGAATACTTCTACTCCGCAGGCAGCAAATATATGGAAAAGGATCAGGAAATACTCTTTTCGGTCAGGCCAGAAGATATCATGGTTGCAAGGGAACCCATGGCGGTATCTTCAAGGAATCAAATGGAAATGAACATCGAAGGAGTGGAAAAAAGAGGGCCTCTTGTATGGCTTTCGGGTAGAAAGGGAGAACTTGAATTGCATGCTGTTGTAACTGCAAGCTCATATGAAGAACTGGAATTAGACATAAATACAAATGTCGTCTTTATATTCAAAGCCAGAGCAGTACAGATACTTGAACAAGATACTTCAGGAATTCCCATGAAAGCCGGCATACCTGATTACGTCACCTGAACAGAAGCGGAAAACTGAGCTGAAAAAACAAATTTGCGGGGTGAAAACTCAGTCCTGTGAAAACTCCAGAAGATCCCCAAAGCGTTTGCCCCCCCCGGGGACCGGATCGAGTACTTCAGAGGACTGAATTCATCCTGTTGCTTTATTTTTTCAACCAACAATTAGTTCAACATCTCCCAGAAGACTATATGAAGCAAGATAATGACCTCTCTGTAGTTTCAGGGGCAGGACAAAAGTTCCAGATGAAACCACCATACCTTTTCTGAGATGATCTCCCCTGTACTCCAGTTTCCTGACAAGCCATTTTAAAGATTCCAGGGGATTCCCTAAAACCTCGCTGGAATGACCTTTCGCGATCTGTTCATTGTTGAAAAATAACTGAAGATCCAGATCGCCTAATTCCTCATAAGTAAGTTTTTTTCTTTTAGATCCATATACTATTCTTCCTGATACGGCATTATCTGCAACGATAGTTCCAAGAGAAAGTTCCGGAAACCATTCAGAAAAACGGGAATCGGGTATTTCTATGCCAGCGGCCACACTGACTTTTCCCAAAAGATCCCGGTCATCAGTAATACCTTTAATATCCTTTTCAACAAAGAACATAAGTTCACTCTCTACAAGAGGCTCAGACATTTCTGACATTGAGAGGAAACTTCCTGAAATATTTAAATCTGTGAGTGTTCCATAAGCTGGTTCCAAGGCATTGAACCAATTCTGGGTTTCCTGGCTGGTGAGGCTTATCTTATATCCCCTGACCTTCTCTCCGCCCCTGTCCTTCTTGAGTTCGGTGACTTTTTCCTGAACATGATATCCATCTTCAACCTCGAAACTGAACCTATCCGCCATATTCCTGTCAAGAGCTCCTCCTCCCCGGAAACTTCTGTAAATACTCTCAGCAGCTTCATTGATCAGTTCTAAAGACACATTTGCTTTACTCTCCACTATTATCTCCTCCTCTGATAAAATATTCTTTTTCCTTTACGCCGGAACTAATTGACCAGCAGGGAATTCCACTCTTTTCTCTATTTCCAATAAAAAAAGCCGGATACCGCAAAAAATGCGGATCCGGCCTGATGGTCATTTAAAGGTGATCAGATACCTTTAACACCAGGAGGGGAACCGCTGCTGAGAATAATAGAAATGATCATGCCTTTAATAACCATGAAAGTAATATTTCCTGTCAGCTTCATTTCGGCTCCTCCTTAATATATTTTTGAATATTGTGACATATAGTATTCGTCAAAAGGAGAAAAGTCAATATCCAGACTTTAGTCCTCCACTTCAACTATCATTTCGATCTCTACAGGTGTATCAAAGGGTAATTCGTTACACGAAAGAGCACACCGGGAATGTCTTCCCTTTTCACCAAAAAGATCCACCAGGAACTCAGAAGCTCCGTTAATAACCATGGGCTGTCGAACAAAACCTGGTGCACTGTTCACAAAACCGTGAAGATTAATTACCTGGACTACCTTGTCCAGGTCTCCGATGGCACTTTTCAGAATGGACAAAAGATTTATGACACTTATTCTGGAGGCTTCATACCCCTCCTCTTCCGTCACGTCTGAACCAACTTTGCCCGCATACTTCAACTCACCTTCCACCATTGAGCCCTGGCCGGAGATATACACCAGGTTTCCAGTCCTTCGAAAAGGTATATATGCTCCTGCAGGTGTTGGTGTCGGGGGCAGAGAATACCCCATTTCTTCAAGTTTCTTTTCAATTTTCACACTCGATCCCTCCTTAAGATTTTCCCATCCGCTTCGATCTTACATCAAAATTCTTAAAGAGATACGCGGAGCACGATGCTCCGCGTATCTCGAAATAAAAATATTTTTCTTCACATATCTACTTGAAGATCTCCTCAAAGAAAAGCATCATTGCTTCCCATGATCTTCTGTTGGCTTTTGAGTCATAGGCTGACCCTCTGGAGGGATCATCCCCCGCTTCAGGGTTAGTAAAGCTGTGGACAGCATGTCCATACATTACCAGTTGCCAGTCCACTCCTGCTTCTTCCATCTCTTTGCGGAAATCCATCACCTGCTCCATTGGAACATATGGATCTGCGGCACCGTGAAGAACAAGGACTTTGGCCTGAATATTCTGTGCATCTTCAGAATAAGGAGTATCCAGATTACCATGAAAACTGACAGCACCCTTTATATCCGCACCGCTTCTGGCATGCTCAAGAGCTACTCCTCCTCCGAAACAGTAACCCATAGTGGCTATTCTGGCCCCATCAACCTGTGGAAGTTTCCTTATCTCAGTCAGGGCTGCATTCGCCCTTTCCCTCATTAGTTCTCTGTCCTTTCGGTAGATCCCAGCCTGCCTTGCCGATTCTTCCCTGGTCTCAGGACGAATTCCCTTTCCGTAGATATCCGCAGCAAAGGCCAGGTAACCGAACTCAGCCAGCATTCGGCACTTTTCCAGTATCTGGGGATTTATACCGTTCCACTCATGCACCACGATAACCCCCGGTCTTTCCCCTTCCATCGCTCCATCCCAGGCCACAAAGGCCTCGAGAACCTGGCCCTGATGATCATATTCGTAGTATTTTTCAGTGATCCTTGAAGCTTCCACCATGGAGGAATTAAACAGGATGATCATCCATATAAACATCAGAATAACTGTGGAAGTGATGTATCCTCTTTTCATATAGCCCACCCCCTGAATTTTTAAGGCATTACACTGATATACTACCAGAGTAACAAAGAAATGAAAAAGGGCCCTCGCTATAAATTAACGAAGGCCCTTATAAATGTTCTATGGATCTTAAACTGCAATCATCTAAATCTCCTTGAAAGCAGAAGGGATGGGACCAGAAGGAGCAGGGCAAATAAAGGAAATTTCCCTGTAGCACACCCGCCACCTGAAGTCTCAGGTAACGGATCAGATGTCACAACCACCTCCATGACCTGAAGATCCCTTAGAACGCCATCGGAACCCTTTGGCGATTCATAAACGCCTCCATCCTCGATCATGAAAAGGGATCCATCTGTGGAAGAGCTTAATTTATCACTTCTTTCAGCCGATATAACATCAAATCTTTCAGTGTCATAATTCCACGCCAAAAGTAAAATATACCTCTCATACTTCCTTTTATCATGATATGGAATTGATGAAGCTTCTAACTCTATTCCCGTCTCACCGGATTCGATCATTCCTGTGAGGATCCTGTAGTCCATCAAATCCAGGACACGAAAACCATCTGCCTGAATATCGAATGAAACGGGATCCAGTTTTTCAATGGTATCTTCAGCCTTTTCAAGAGCAAGATCACCCTCAGGAGTTCCTGTAAGATCAGACTCTTCAATATTCCTCAGACCTGGAATATTAAGTGAGGCAGGTCCGGCAAAGGCCTTGAGGCAGACGTTCGCAGTTTCATTCACGGAAGTCGTGTCCACCCAGTTATCCCCATCTTCACTGACATAGCTCTGCCCCGGAAGGGCCGTGGCATTGTCTGTATACCCGGGATAACTGTATTCTAATGCCACTGGATAATCATACCCTGGAGTTGTGAGTTGTACTGAAACTGCCAGTTCTTTCCCTTTCTCAAAAAGAAGGGGTTCCTCCAGATCCACTGTATGGTAACCAGGGTCAGGCAACGTACCTGACTGGGGACCATAGATAACTTCCCCATCAATACCATCGATAAGGGATATCTCGTAAGTGTTGCCCTTTCCTCCAGTATAAAAACTCACTGCTTTAAGAACTTCTGTCCTGGCTGAAGTAAAAACATTCGCCATCCATGCTGTATCATTTCCATTTTCTGCAGGGCTGTAACTGTTAACCCAGCCCAGTGGGTCATAATGATAAATAGTCCTGTAGTTGTCAGGAGTCTCTCCAACATAAGCCGCTCCTGTATCAAGGACTGAATCATAGTAGGAAAGATAATAGTAACCTTCATCTCCCCAGTTGGTGCCCCAGCTGTTCCTCACTATCCATGCACCATCCCCTGGAGGCTGGGTGGGAAAGTCTGTGGAAGCAAAGGTGTTATCCCATCCCACGATACTCACCTCGTGGTTGGCAGATCCCACCGAGAGATGGTCCGGATTACCTTCGGGAATATAGGCAGCATATGTTGACGAATCATAATAATCTGAAGCTGGCCAGTACCCAGCCATGGCGTCATCAGCGTAGACACCAACTGCCACCGCTCCATAATTCATCAGGGCATGCTTAATATTTGCAATGTTCACGTCTGAATACCTGGTCTGCATGTCCATATAAAGATAATATACGTGCTGAAGGTGTACAGCGTCATCCTCAAGGCCCGTGGGGATCATGTCCAGATCATCATAGGGTACATCCTCTTCCAGGACTGCTCCCGTCCATCTCGAAAGGAGAGCCGTGGCTCTGAAATCATCTCCTCCATAATTTGCAGTACCAGGAAAGTCACTGGAGGAACAATCCCCGAATCCAGGGAGATCGAACTCGTCTATATAGGCGAAATACATCATATATCGTTCTGAAAGATCCAGTTCTCTGCCCAGAAGCTTCCTGCTGGTTGATTCCAGTGATGCCAAAGCAGCGAAGGTCCAGCAAGAACCATAGGGAGACTGATTTCTTACAGGACCTATGTAACCCATTTCCCTCAGATCATAGCTTTCTGGATGATCGTTAAAACCGGACTGTGAAAGTGAAATGCCTTTAAGGTGCGAGAGGTCTACCGGTGATGGGATCTTCCCTCTGAGATATCCCCCTGTTTCGGATGAGGCAATTTTCTTTTCTGCCTGAAAATCAGTGAAGTCCGGGTTCATCTGTGCAAAACTCCCTGCCCAGGCCAATATATTCGGAGAAAATATAAAAAATGAAAATAAGAAAATAATAAAGATAAATGTTTTACTGAAATGATCCTTCATATGCGCTTTGAACTCCCTTCGATGAAAAATACGTATAAGATGTTTTGAAAGTAAATATTTTCAGGAGATTAAGACAATTGAATAGTTTCGTCAATAAATCAGTTTTAGCTTCATTAGCAATTATTTTATCAGAGAAAGATATTGCTGAGCAGGATAAAAGTGTTATATGTTGCCATAAAAGATGTCAATCCTTCTCGCTTAAATATTGGTAGAATAAAACCCATTGAAAAAGTCCCTGAACTTGAGTTCTTAAAGTGTCCCATAAAAGTCCTGGAATAAGTATGGATGAAATCAATCGTTTTTTAATCAATTAGATAGTAAATAATATCAAACTATCTTAAGAGGAAATCTATAGAATGGAGGCCTTAAGCATGAGTCTGATGAAAGATACGGAAGAAGGGAATATCCTTCTTCTCATGGGAAACGAAGCTATTGCTCGTGGAGCAATAGAAGGAGGGGTGGACGTTGTGACGGCATACCCTGGGACACCCTCGTCGGAGATCGTGGAGACCCTCGCCAGGGCTGCAGAAGATTTCGACTATTACGTTGAATGGAGCACTAATGAAAAAGTAGCCTTTGAAGTTGCTGCTGGAGCTTCCCTCACAGGAAAGCGGTCATTGGTAGCTATGAAAAATGCAGGACTTAACGTTGCCATGGACACTTTCATGACACTTCCCTATACAGGTGTCAAAGGGGGGTTGGTCATAGTTGTAGCAGATGATCCCAACGCCCACTATTCTTCAAACGAGCAGGATACCCGTACCGCAGCCATATATGCACAGATACCCTGTCTTGAACCATCAGATCAGCAGGAAGCGAAAGACATGACAAAGTCAGCCTTCAAGCTGTCTGAGGAACTGGAACTTCCTGTTTTTATCCGCTCAGTAACAAGACTGTCCCATGCGAGCGGGAATGTGAAACCTGGCTCCATCTGTGCTGCCCCGCCAAAAAAAACCGGATTCAATAAACACTGGAAGATGCCCTACAGATGGAATGTTTATGGACCTCCCGGTCCTGTTAATAAACACAGATGGCTTTACCAGCAGAATGAAAAGGCAAAAGAACTTCTAAAAAATGAAAAATACACAAGTATTTTTATACCTGACAGTGCTGAAACAGGTATCATAGCCTCAGGATTAGGAGCCTCCTATGCTTTGGAAGCTCTAAACGTTCTTGGCATTAATGAGAATATAGCCTTTTTCAAAACAGGATTCATTAATCCTTTGCCCGAAAGTAAAATAACTTCATTTCTTCGATCCCTCAAAAAAGTCATCTTCATCGAAGAGGGTGATCCTGTTGTTGAAAAACAGGTAAGGGTCCTGGCCCAGGAAGAAGCTCCTAATGTTGAGATACAGGGTAAAATGAAAGATCACATCTTTGATCCCTGCGGAGAGCTGAATGTCAATATAGTTGAAGAAACCCTTTGCAAGGCATTGGAAATAAAACTTAACCAGGATACTGAAAGAGAAGATATCAAAGAAAGACTTGGCGCTCTGGTCATTCCGCGATCTTCCACACTATGCGCAGGATGTCCCCATCTGGGAACTTACTGGGCATTGAAAAAAGCCCTTCTGAAATTCCAGGGGACACATATCATTAACGGAGACATAGGATGCTACGAGCAGGGTGGATATGGTGTTTTTTCCAGTGAGATAAAGGGAAGCCCTGATGACTCTGAAAAATATCCCATCGATTCACCATACGAGATACTTGACACCCTTTATGTGATGGGAAGCGGTATAGCCATGGCAATAGGCCAGACCCAGTCAGAATACACGGACGGAAAGATCCTGGCTGTAGCCGGAGATTCAACTTTTTATCACACAGTTCTCCCTGCAGTTATGGACGCATCTTACTCAAACGCAGACCTGACTTTCCTGGTCCTCGATAATTCCTGGACCTGCATGACAGGACATCAGCCCAATCCAAACACCGGGAAGAGTCCAACTGGAGAACCCGCTCCTCGGATCGAGATCTCAGGGGTTGTAAAAGCAATGGGGATAGAAAATGTACATGTCGTAGATCCTTACGACCTTCAAAGATCCACCGATGCTATTGTAAAGGCACTGGAATTCGAAGGCCCCTCAGTTGTTATTCTTCGAAGGGAATGTGCTCTACAGGTACAAAGAAGGAACAGGTTGAAAAAACCCTTAACAACTGTGGACACTGAAAAATGTATCGGCTGCAGCAAATGTCTTGAACTTGGCTGTCCGGCAGTGATCTTTGACACTCCCAGCCACAAGGCAGGTATAGACAAACTGCTTTGTGTAGATTGCGGACTATGCAGCCAGATCTGTCCGGTCTCAGCCATTTCAGGGAAGGAGGAATAGACTATGTTTAACATTATAGTTGCCGGGGTAGGAGGACAGGGCAGTATCCTTGCTTCTCACATTATTGCAGACGCAGCTATTCGCAGAGCCTGCGAAAACAGTGACCATCAATTGAAGGTGCGCCTCGGTGAAACATTTGGGGCAGCCATGCGCGGCGGAGCAGTAGCTTCCCACGTAAAGATCGGTAGAGACGTCTACAATCCCCTGATCCCTGAAAACCGTGCAGATGTGATACTTGGCCTGGAACCTCTGGAAACTCTTAGAGCAGGTTTGAGATATATAAAACCCGGAGGCAGGGTGATCATGAATATCAGGAAATATGAACCTGTGGATGTTAATACTGGTAAGTCAGATTATCCCACGGTTGAAAAGATCGTAGAAGCCTTTGATAAGATTGACAGCCACGTAACAGCTTTTGATGCCACCGGTCTTGCAGTAGAATGCGGAACCTTCAAATCAATGAACGTCGTAATGCTCGGCGCCCTCGCCAATTGTTCACTCCCCTTCTCTGCAGAAGACCTGGAGGGGATAATCAAACAGCGAGTTCCTGAAAAGACCATTTCCATAAATCTCAGGGCATTTCAGGAAGGCTTCAAAAAAGCCAGGCAACTCTGGGAGGATTAGAAAAAACCGATTTCAAATATGCAGAGGAAGGGCTTAATTATCAGTCCTTCCTCTGAAAGTTTCAATTAACAGGAAAACTTTCCTGTCAGTCTCTCTGGGATCCTCAGGTACAAGGCTCACTCCTTTTGGATAATTGTAAAGGAACCCTCCAACCCGCAGATGAAGACAGTCCCTTGGAGGATGATCTCGAAGTTGAAAAGGCACCCGCAGGATATATTCTTCCTCCATAAATATCCAGCAACCGGGATCCTGAATCGGTTTTGAGAGTACCTTTACCAGAGATAAACAAAACAGGTCTTTCTTCTGACCCTTTTTTACTCCACTCTTTCTTTTCATAACCCCTTAATAATCCAACTCTCAAAGGAAGTACACCTCCTCCAGGGTCGGCTCATGTGAAAGAGCCCTGATAGACATCTTCGTAAATTCTGCGTGTGGTGGAAAAAGTATCATATAGAGACTTGTATTCCTCTGTTTTCAGTAGTCCAACAAGATCTCTTATCAAATATGTCCTGTCGATAGAAAGAAGGATATCCCGCGCAAGTCCAAGCGAAGCAGGTTCTTTGATCCTGCACAGAGAAGCAAAGGAGGCCATGGCTGACTGAAAGATTATCAATTGTTTTGATATCCCCTGATCAGGCGGGATTGACAGATATGATAGAAATGTTATTTCATTTATAAATCCCGAAATATCATCAATTTCCGAAAGAGATCTGCCCTCAAGAAGTTCTACCATCAATGCAAAAGATTGTGATGCTTTGACTTCATCAGTTTCATTGGAGGACAGAACCGCCCATCTTTCTCCCAAGGGAATGTCTCCTGCCTTTTGAAGAAGATCTTTCTCATAACTTCCGTTAACTTCAGCCTTCATTAAGAAATCGATATAATCCATTCCTCTGGCCTGAAGTGGAACAAAACAGAATACCACCGCCAGGATACAGGTTATGCATCCCCTTATAACTCGTGTCATGCACAAAACGATCATCTCCCTTTGGATCTTACGTTAACTATCAAAGTAAAAAAGGGAAAACTTTCTGCTCACATAGGATCCGCATAAGACTATCAACATACCCTGAAAGAAGTTTATTGTTTCCTTTCCCAGTTCTTAACAAGTAGAAAAGTCTTGCCTCTTGCCTGGACTTTCTGTATTACCAGGGTGTTTTCCTTGAAATTAAGAAAATCAGGAACGTAAAGATTGATATCATTTTGTTTAACTTTAATATACTCTGTTCCTTCTCTCCCAGAACCGCTCCCAACGAGAGCGCTCATGGGCTCTCCTCATGTACCCCTGTATCTGCCCATGAAGATATAAAGATCAGGCCCTTTCTGGCTCATGAGCTCCTGTACTTCCTCTGAAGCTTCAACCTGTATACCATTGGATTGACCAACAAGCATCGCCAGAAGAAAAATTGCACCGATCATAACCACTGCACCAGAAATAATAAAATGTTTTTTCACGATCCCTGCCTCCTTATGCGAGAAGATAATTACTGAAGTATCCACTGAGAGCAATCATTTTTCAGAATGTATACTTTAAAAAGATAATATAACTTTAAACTTCCAACTGGTTAACTTTTTCGCTGTAGAAGATTATCATGTTATTATAATCTAAAAACAACTCGTTAAAAAGTGCCCTTTTCAGAAGAGGAGGTATGATCCATGAATTCAGTGAAAAAGATTTCCCTGGTATTTTCTGCTGGTTGTCTGGGGGGATTTTTAAACAGCATTGTGGTATGGCTTTTCGGGCGGGTGGGAATTTCAGAGGCGCTTGGTGTCAGCATAACTCCAGCGATGACACCCCCATGGCTTTACCCCAGAATAGTATGGGGAGGACTCTGGGGAATACTTTTTCTTTTGCCCATTTTAAAAGGACATCCCTGGTGGAAGGGCTTTGTCCTGAGTCTTGGACCAACATTTATTCAACTTTTCATTATCTTCCCGATCAAAGCTCAAAAAGGTCTCATGGGAATGGATCTTGGAACAATGACGCCTCTGATAGTGGTCTTCTTCAACGCTGTATGGGGGATCACTGCAATATCCTGGCTAATACTGGCAAATGAGAATGGCCAGAACTGAAAAACCATGATCCGACTTCTCCCTTTACTGTAGAAAATATTTTTGACCCGTCTTAACGTTACCGGCTTTACACTTATCTCCGCTTTATTTTCATAAATACCTCCATGCATTGAAAGATATTATGTTTGAGTCATGTCTGCTTTATATAAGCTACTCATGCAGGAAGGGCGGAGGTTTCCCCCCGCCCTTCATATTTTGCATATTTCAAAAAAACCTGGATAAGTCTTTCTTTTGCTGCTTAAATGAAAACCATTATCCGAAAAGCAGATCCGGAAGCCAGGTGACCAGTTGTGGGAAAATTATGCAGAGCACCAGGCAAACAAGCTGGGTTATTACAAATGGCGTTATGGAACTGTAAATATCTGACATTGTTACCCCTTTTGGAGCAATACCCTTCATCATGAACAACATGGTGCCAAATGGTGGAGTCAGGTAACCTGTCTGTGTATTGATCGCGTAAAGGACTCCCAGCCAGAGAGGATCAAACCCGTACATCGGGAGCAAAGGCAGAAGTATTGGAAGGGTGATCATGAGGATACTCCAGGCATCGATCACAAGACCCAGAAGGAACCAGACTACCTGAATTGCTATAAGCATGGTCCACCAGCCTATCTCGTAGGTCTCAACGAGATTTATGACCATTCTGGAGGCACCAAGACCCATATATACTGCTGCAAAACCCTGGGCGGAAAAGAGGATCCACATCATGAACCCCTGAACCTGTATTGTAACCTTGGCTACGCTTTTTATCAGTTCCCAATTCAGCCTTCTATGAATGGCGCTACATACAAAAGCTCCAAAAGCTCCGACTGCAGCTGCCTCAGTGGGCGTGGCAATGCCGGAATATATAGATCCAAGAACTGCTGTTATGAGAAGGAGCGGGAGTACAACTCCCTTCAGGGAAGCGATCTTGGCGCTCCAGTCAGCTCTCTCTTCCACGGGAATAGGAGGTCCTAATTCCGGATTCAGGTGGCATTTGATCAGTATGTACGCGACGATCAGGGCAGAACAGAGTAGACCAGCACCCATTCCTCCTGCAAAGAGCTCGCCTATTGATACCTGGGCTATTGTCCCATAAAGAACCAGTGCTATACTTGGAGGAACAAGGGGACCCAGAACTCCTCCAGCAAGGATACATCCGGTGGCCAACCTCTTGTCATATCCCCTTTTGAGCATTGCCGGAAGGGCCATGACACCCATGACAACAACACCGGTTGAAGCAATTCCTGACATGGCAGCTATGAGGGTACAGGCAAAAACAGTACCCACTGCCAAACCTCCCTTAAGCCCTCCGGACCATCGGTACATCATCTCGAAGAGATCTTCCGCTACTCCCGATTTTTCCAGTACTACAGCCATCAGAACGAAAAGGGGAGCTGCAACCAGAGTCGTACTCGACATCATGGAATAGGTTCTGGCAACTATAATAAAGAGAGACTCCGGGCCCCAGAAAATTGTTGTAAAGGCCGTAGCCAGTCCTCCCAGTACAAATGCAACGGGAAGTCCCGCAGCCAGGAGAAGGAACATGCTGCCAAAGAGCAGAACAGAAATCATACTTATATCCATAATGTCACCTCAATTTTCAACAGTGGCATCTTTATCCGCCACTGTAACTATCTCGTTGCCGGTGAAGGCCATCACAACATCTTTAATGGTCTTGGTGCTACCCTGAAGAAGCATTAAAAAAGCCGCAATAGGTATAGTAAACTTCACAGGCCAGATGTATGGGCCCCAGGTACTGTCGGAAAATTCACGCACTGAAAAACTTGACCAGGCCCAGGGTAAACCTTTCCAGACCAGAACTCCTACAAAAAGATAGAACATAGTCCAGGTAATGAGGTCCACAATTGCTTTTTTGCGTTTAGAAAACCGCATGTACAGAACCTCCACATTTACGAAGGCATCGTGACGGAGAGCATATGCTCCTCCCATTACAAAGTGTGTTCCGTAAAGCATACAGGATGTTTCATGAGCCCAGATCGTTGGGCTGTTAAAGAGATACCTCATTGTAACCTCGTACACCAGCACGAGCATTATCGGATAAATAAGAAAGCCAAAGACTTTACCTACTCGATCACTCAGGTTTTCAACAAATCTGATATAACCAGCTAAAAAATGCAATTCCCTCACCTCATCCGAAACTTAGGTTGCTGGAAAAACTAAAAAGAATAACCCCCTCCCCTGGGAAGAGAAGGGGGTTCTCCCGGTCATTATTCCTTTAGTCTACGTAACCGTAGTCCTGCATGAACTGCTTAATTATATTGATCGCCTCGATAACTCTTTCATCCTTGGGGCCCTGCTCTTCTGCGATCATGTCCAGGTAAGGCAGAGAGAACTCCTTGGTTATTGTTTTTACGTCCTCTTCGGGGAATTCGATGTAAGTGGTTCCCCACTCTTTGAAGGATTTATTGAACATTTCACGTTCCTGCATGGTCACAGCGTCCATATAATCTGTGTTAAAAGCATGGGCAGCTGTTTCAACGATGGCCTGAAGATCTGCGGGCAGTTCATCAAATGCCTTCTGGGATGCCCAGAGTTCCATTCCCTGAGGTACCTGCATTGCGGGACCGATAAAGTATGGGCACACTTCGAAGAGTTTAAGGTCTCTGTAGAGCCACCATGCAGTACCACTTCCATCAAGGGTACCTGTAGCTATAGCCATGTAGGTTTCAGGATGGGGAAGCATGACAGGAGCAGCACCAAAATGTTCCATGCAGTCCGACATGGATCCGAAGAATCTTACCTTGAAGCCTTCAAGATCTTCAAGTGACCTGATGGGTTCCTTACTCCAGAAATAGGTGTTACCAACGCTGTGACTGCCAAGGAACTTAATACCCTGCTCTGCAAGGGCCTCTCCTACCAGGTCATCAATTCCCCTGTGGTGGAAGAGTTCGTTGAATTCATCATTGGTCCTTGTAACAAACGGTGGCATATTGGGTGCCGATACCCAACCCATGGGTATAGATCCCCTGAAGAACAATGAACTGGTGTTAGCGATCTGGATCATGTTCGACTTGAGGGCCTGGTCGACTTCCGAATAATTGACCAGTTCGCCGGCATAATGAAGACTGATCTTCAACCTGCCTCCGGACATCTCCTCTACCCTTTCGATAAAGGGCTTGATGGCAGATTCAACAGCAAGGGAGCCAGGAGTGTGATGGCTCTGGAATTTCCATCTGTAAACCTTATCCTTTGCCATAGCCGGTGAAATACAGCCAAGGGCCACGATACTTACTGCTACTACCAAAACAATTCCCAGTGTAACTAAACCTCTGTGTTTCATTGAAGCACCTCCTTCAGAATTAACAACCTCTCCTAAACACTCAAGTACCCACTTACACTACATGATCCATTGCATGAATCTTTTATGTGTAACCATCATCTAAAGATGATTTTTTTCATGCTGGCAAATGATCCTGAACAGTAGGTTAATTCGGTTAATACAATGAAACTTGAGGACTTTGCAATGAAAATATTAGACTGCGTCCATTATATGAATAATAGTTTTACAAATTGGAATATTTGCATAGCATTTTAGACGTCCGCCCATCGAGAGTCAAGTAAAAATTTGTATATATTGTTGCAAGGATAAAACGTTAAAAAGGGATTTGGGTATGTCTACTGGATATATCTTCTTTAACAGGATCTCAGTCCTCATAGAGATCCTGCGATGATCATCAGCTGAAGAAACCGCTTTATAACTTAAATCATGAGCTTGAAGGTGAAGATTTTTTTCATCTTTCCGATTGAGTTTATCGGCCATGTACAGATCAATGGCCCTGGACTAATAAAGAGATGAAAGACACGAACCGGAGCTTCCAAGTGATATCGGATTTCTGATCACCTTCCCCTGGCAGGAAACGTAGAGACGAATCTCTTCTATGCTCCCGTCTTCAAGAAAGATACTTTCAGGAAGCTGTATATCCAGATCCTCCTGCCTGACTAAAAGACAGGGGTATCCACAATCAGGATCAGAATTTAGATATCAGCTTTTTGAATAACCCTTTCTATGGCTTCCTCAAGAGCGCTGTTAAATCTTTCAGTATCAGTGAGCATGAGAAAATGGTCCGTATTCTCCAGAATTATGGCATGGAAAGAGGACATGTGCCTTCGGTTAGCCTCATGATCTACCGGCCAGAGACTGGCATGAACATTCACCACCGGAATGGGGATCTCCTCAAAAACAGCTGCTGCATTTCCGGTAACAAAGAGAGAGAACATTTCCTCCATGGCGCTTATAGCCACATCGGGTGATGCTGCCGCCATGTCCGCCATGATCCACTCTTTGATCTCCTCATTACTTTCCTGAAGAAGCATATCTTTGACAAATCCATGACAGGTCCCGGCAAAGTCCTTCCTGAAAGGATCCGTAATCTGTAATATTTCTTCTCTGGTCATTGAATATTCGATATTCTCAAGGGTATCCACCCCCACAAGACCTATGACCCTCTCGGGCATAAGCCGGGCAGCCTCGGCAATGACATGTCCGCCCATAGAGTGCCCCACCAGGATAACAGGGCTTTCTCCAGCGACTTTTTCCACCACTGCCTGGACATCCTCCCCAAAGGACTTCATGGTGTATCTGGAACGATCACTGCCTGAATGACCATGTCCTGCCAGATCCACCAGGACCAGGGAGTATTTTTCCGAAAAACAGGGCACTTGTGCCCTCCAGTACCTTGAATCACAGCTCCATCCATGCACAAAGACCACTATGGGTTCTCCCGAACCGAAGATCTCATATGAAATGAGCGTACCATCCTTGGATGGAACCATTCCTAAAGAGAATTCATCGGCATGAAGGACTCCAGCGGTAACTGATATCATAAGAAGCATAACAAAGAGGATCAGCCATCTGCCCGGCAACCTGCCCCATTTAGTTCTATCCTTTGCAAAAAACCAAGCACTGTCATTTTTCATTTTCATATTACCTCTAAGTGGATAAAAATCAGTTCATGTCAATCCAGTTGATCGGAGCAGACCCGGAGTTAACGGTCCTGTGATAATTTACTGCAGGTTCACCAAATATCATAGCGTATACCATCATATGACCCTCGGGAATTCCAAGATCGGCTTTCAGTTCGGGGCAGAAATCTTCGATGGCCCACCTCGCCATTCCATTCCACAATGTTCCAAGCCCTCTTGCCTGTGCTGCCAGTTCAAATGTGGTCATGGCTATTATACAATCCTCAAGTGGAGTCGTTGCATTCTTTGGAGCATGGACAAGAAGGAGATGCGGTGCATCACGAAAGATCGCATCTATACCTTTTTTCCATCGGGAAACAGCCCAGCCCAGCAGAGCCAGCCTTGGATCACTTTTTCGAGGCTTACCCTCAATAAAATGTGCAAGATTGGAATACACATCTTCCTTCACCTTTTTCATTGTTTCCTTACCTTGAACCACGGAAAAGTGAACGGTACGGTCATTATGCCCTGTAGGTGAATGCCAGGCTATATCAAGAAGTTCTTTAATTTCTTCAGGAGGAATTTCCGTGGGCTGGTATCTTCGCACAGAACGTCTTCCTTTTACAAGCTTCTCGAACCATTCATTCCTCTCCCCGGACTTTTGCGGAAGATCAAGGCTGTCATTCGGTCCGTGCCCAAGAATGGATATGGCACCAGTAGGGCATACAGCCAGGCAGTGCTGACATTGAAGGCACCTTTCCTCACGGGTTATCTCCGGAAAACCATCTTCCATTTTTATTATTTTTACTGGACAATCGGCAACGCAGGCACCACATTTGATACATTTTTCAGGATCTACAGTAAAGTTGATCATTTCGCAACCTCCAAATTACAGGAACATATTTTTTCCTGTGGTTCAAGTTTTTGTTGATTATAGTAAAGATATTTCAAAATCCTGCTAAGTCTTTAGCCCAAGGATGTTCCTTGTCCCCTGGAATAGATCTATCAGTTGAGCAGGATCATCCTTGATACAGGCCATCGTAAGAGTCCCTTCAAAAAAAGCAAAGATATGCCTGGCAAGAGATTCAGGATCTTTTGATCTTTCGATAAAACCATCATTATAAGCATCCATAAGAGTCTGCCTGAAAAAGGAAAAATAACCCTCCAGTATTTCATGAACCTTCTTGAGAATATCCTCGTTATCTCTTACCATTTCCGCTCCGATAAGGAAATAAGGACATCCTCGAACATGTTCACCGGTTTTTTTGCGCTCCAGATTGTAACTATACACACTCTCAAAATAGTGTAAAAGCCTGTCAAGAGGTGCAATATCTGTAGAGAAATTTTCCCTGAGTTTTGAAAGATAACGCTGCCAGTGCTCCTCCAATGCCTGAATTGTAAGATCTGCCTTGGATTCAAAGAAATAATAGAAACTTCCTTTTTTAACACCGGCCTTTCGGCAGATAGCATCTACACCCACAGAACTGTAAGTTTGTACAGTTATCAATTCGAGAGCCGCCTGAATGATCCGTTCTCTGGCGTCACTTCTCCGTCCCAAATCAAGACCTCCTTAAATAATGTGCCAATATTATAGTTGACCGGTAAGTAAAATTCAACTGGAGAAAAAGATATTTCATATACGAATGTTTTGAAATATGTGATTAAATAACTACGATAAAGTCCCATAAATCCCTGGACGGGTTAAATTGAAGCAATGCTGAAATAAGGAAAGGCTAAACTAAGGATGCAATATTATCCAAGCTGGAGGGAAACTCATGAAAGCAATTATTAATGCAAGGATAGAAACAGTTTCAAGCGGCGCTATAGAGGATGGAGTCATCCTTGAACAGGCTGGAAAGATCAAGGCGGTGGGAAGTGATCTAACCATACCACCCAATGCCGATATCATAGATTTAGAGGGAAAAACCATCACCCCGGGTCTAATAGATGCACACACCCATATAGGGGCTTTTGAACAGGGTATACCTGAATCATTCACGGATGGAAATGAAATGACATCTCCCGTCACACCCCAATTGAGAATTATTGACTCACTCACTCCTCAGGATACTGCGTTTTATGATGCTCTGTCTGGAGGAGTTACCTGTGTCCAGACTCTTCCGGGAAGTGCAAATGTAATTGGTGGCCAGGGTGCAGTTATAAAAACTTATGGATCGATCATAGATGAAATGGTCATCCTTGCCCCTTCTTCAATGAAAGCTGCTCTGGGAGAAAACCCTATAGGTGTCTATAAGAAAAACAAAGTCCTTCCAACCACCAGAATGGGCAATGCGGCCTGTATGAGAGATGCTCTCGTCAAGGTACAAAATTACATTAGAAAAAGACTTGATGCCTCTGAAAAGGAAAACTTTCAAGATCGTGATCTTGTATGGGAATCCCTTATTCCCGTAATTAACGGAGATATTCCTCTCAGTATACATGCCCATAGAGCGGACGATATCGTAACTGCCATTAGAATAAGTGAAGAATTCGGGGTGAAATACACCATCGAGCACTGTACTGAAGGTCATGTTATTTCGGAATATCTTGGGAAGAAAAAGATAAATGCTGCCGTGGGGCCCACAATGACAAGCAGATCCAAACTCGAATTAAGGAACAAAAGCTGGGACACTATGAGAAAGCTTGTTGATGCCGGTTGTCATATATGCCTTATCACTGATCATCCTGTTATCCCTATAGAACATCTTTCATTATGCGCTTCCCTTGCCTTTCGTGCTGGTCTTTCAAGGGAAAATGCACTGAAAAGCATAACCCTTTCGGCAGCAGAACATCTTGGCATACAGGACAGGATAGGGAGTATTGAAGAAAACAAAGATGCAGATCTTGCCGTGTGGGATGGAGATCCTCTCGACAGTAGATCCAGCGTCATCATGACCTTACTGGAAGGAAAGATCGTCTACAGAAAAGAGCAGTAAAATTGCTTTTAATTTAATCAGTTATGGCGGATCAATGCATTATCTAGCATAGAAAAGATCGCGGGGCGTTTGTGTTTGCACTTGGAAAACTCTATTTCTCGCCCCGCACCCTTTTTCTATACATGACTGTTACCAGAGATCTTCCCCTGTTTAAAAAATATCATCGCCACTTCTGTTTTCAAGACCAGGGTGCCCATCAAAACGTACAACCCCTAACTTCGCTCTTCCTGCGACAGCTTCAACCACTCTTGCAGTTCCAAGATGACCGAAACCTCCACAGAGCTCAATTGCTTCAACTCCATCCCTCACAAGTTCATTTGCTACCTTCGCTGCTTCTTCGTAGTCATTTACTGCTATGCTTGTCAATTCCACCTTTGGAGTTTTCACAACAGATCTGTGAATTAAGGGATCCACATCCGGAGCAAGAAAAATAAAGACTGCTTTCATCTCAGTTTCTCCTTTCAGCTTAATGTCAAAATTGAGGTTTCTTCCTGTTTCAATGGATTTATCTTTGATCAATTTCATGATAATACCGTCATAACAACCCGGCCATAAATATTGCCATGAAATAGAAAGTATGGCTTGAAGCTATTCCAGCCACATCCGGGTTTATTATTATAATACTGCCCTGTTGATCGTATACCGTTTTCATTGGGAAATTTGGCATCTACAAAAGACTTTTAAAATCAATTTTGGGAAGACCAAAAGAAAATCAGGTGCTACCGGTTAGTGATCAGTTTTTTTCAGGTAGTTGTGAATCTTTCTGATTAATGCGAAGATACTCTCTACTACGAACAGACTCGGATTATTTGAAGCTTGAAACATCTTTTTTCAGCCTCGAACATAAGGGACTGATGAAGATTCGCAGGAGTGTGAGAGCATGAGAGTTACCACGAAAGAGTTTATCCGCGGAGGAAGGGCAATAGCTCCCACTCTGATCGGAGTTATCCCCTTTGCAGTTGTTTTTGGATTCGCAATGAAAAATGCCTTATTTACAGGTTTACAGAGTTCCTTTTTTTCACTGTCCCTTTTGGCAGGAGCTTCACAGTTAGCAGCAGTTCAACTCTATGCGAGCGAAACACCTGCCTTTATTATCGTTTTAACAGCTGTCATCATTAATCTTCGTTATTCCATGTACAGTCTTTCAATTCAACCTGTTTTACGCGACAAACCTTATATGTTGCGCCTTTTTGCCTCTTTTATAATAACTGATCAGTCATATGCTTTTACCATGGCAGAATATGAAAAAAACCCGGGCAACCATTTTCTTCCGTCCTTTTTCATGGGAGCCTCCATCCTGATAGTCATCTCATGGGAAGCGGGAATTTTACTGGGTTACAATCTTGGAGCCGTCATACCTGCAACTCATTTTCTTGATTTCGTTATACCGCTGATATTCATGTCACTTCTGATCCCTCACCTGGGAGGGAGAGACAGGCAGGTAGCCTCAATAACTGGCGGGTTGTCATCTGTAATTCTGGTTCCCCTTCTTCCTCTACAGCTTGGATTGCTGGCTGCAATAATCATCGGTATAGGTTCCGGTATCGCGTTTAGCATGATCCAGGAACAAAGGGAGGGTATAAAAGCATGAGTTTCTACATTATCTTTGGAACAGTGGCACTTTCATGCCTCGTAGTGAAGGGACTTTTCCTGTGCTTCATCCCTGCAAAAAGACTTCCTTCCTTTTTTGAGAAAACCCTGCGTTATATTCCTGGTTCAGCTCTTTCGGCGCTCATTGCACCCGCTATTATATATACAAAGGCGGGAGGAGATTTTACAGTTTCCTTTTCAAGAACCCTGGCAGGAGGTCTCGCTTTTATTGTTGCCATGAGAAGCCAGAATATTTTCATCACCATTTTTTCAGGCCTGGCCATGTTATGGGCCTTTTCCTGGATAATGACGTCTTAGGATCTAAAAGAAAGCAAATTTTGTTCATGAAACAATCTATTTAACAAGATTCCCCCAGGCCAGCTGGCCTGGGGGAATCTATAGAGGCAACTTCTTAAGCTTCCTGTTTCCCTTTCATATCTTTTGATCACTGAGCTAATGAATACTTTTTTTACTAAAACTACTCAACGGCCTCAGTTACTTTCGGTCACCGGAGCCGCGCCTGCCTGTATATATTTCGGCTGACATGAAAGATGGGCAAATTCCGTTTCTGATGCACCAATTACCGGTGCCGCACCTGCCTGTAAATATTCCGGCTGACATGAAAGATGTGAGCATTGGGTTTCAGATACTTCGATCAATGGTGCCGCACCTGCCTGTACATATGCTGGTGCTGAACTCAGATGAAGTTCACTACTCGTATCGACAGCAGTATCCGCAAAGGACGTTGCTGCAAATGCAAGCAATAGGACCATTGCAAATAATATAGAAAGATTTCTTTTCATTTTTGATTACCGCCTTTCTTAAGTTGTTTTATTAACAGTTGTTTAGGCAACTGTTGTTTTATACAACGAATTATATACCTTTTTTACACCTGAACAATAGGACCTGAGACTTATATTTGTTCGAACAACCATTGTTTCAACATCGTTATTTTTAAAAATATATGAAGTTGAAATTAAATAATAAATAGAGATATAATACAAATGTCCTGTTATTTGTTTTGACAATCAAATATACAAAGGAGATCCCCATGGATGAAAAAAAACTCTATACTGAAAAAAAAGAAAGACCTTTTCATGCACTCAAACAGGCAAGTACTCTTGCCCACCTGATAATGCGCAGACTTCTGGAATCAAACCCCGCTTTGACAGGTGATTTCCCAAAACTTACCCCAGTTCAGGTTATGGTATTAAGACATCTTGTTCTGGAAGACGGCATTCCCCAGAACAGGCTGGCAGAAATAACCGGAAAAGATAACCCAGGTATGACAAGAATTCTGGACAACATGGAAAAACAGGAAATTATTTATCGTCAGAGGAGTATAGAAGACCGAAGGGTATCAAATGTTTTCCTCACACCAAAGGCAGAAGCAATGATACAAAGGATGGAACCATTTTTCGATGAACTTATCACAATAGCTTTCCGGGATTTTTCAGAAGATGAAATTATTCTTTTCGCATCTATGTGCAAAAGAATAAGAAAGAATTGTCAGTCAGAGATCAACAGAATTGACAAAAACAGAAATTCCTGAGCAGAAAATATCCCGTGATTGGTCTCTTTCAGGATCCTCGAAAATGAAATGATCTTTTCCGGGACAGAAGGCGGAAAAATATGATCTGGATCGTGGTTAAAGAAACAAAATCACTTTAAATATGGGGGCAGTTTTCTTCACCACTTTTGATACTGCCATTATTATTAAGTTATCAATGAAGTATAAGTTTGGCAGGATGGGCGCACCTCCCATAGTTCTATTTTGGATTTTGGATTGCCGATTTTGGATTAA
>CAYPIU010000008.1:0-53832 GCA_964410915.1 uncultured Synergistales bacterium
TTCCGGCATTCTTCAAGGGCTTTCAACTTCAGTTTTTCAGGAAATTCATATCCATTGATCCCCCAGATATTATTAGAGGGGTCCGGAAACTCAATTAAAGATGAATGGGGGAGTGGACAGACGCATTTTTTCATTTCTTCCCCGATCATACCTGTAAGGCCTAACGGGCCGTAACTTGTTCCATGATATGAACCCATGAAAGCAATGATGTTCTTCCTGCCTGTATATGCTCTTGCAGCTTTTATTGCAGAGCTGTTCGCATCCGAGCCAGAGGATCCGAAAGCAACTTTCTTTTCAAAAGCTCCTGGTGTTATTTCACACAGTTTTTTTGCAAGAAAAGCCTGTTTTTCCTGGTAGAAATAGCCAGTGATATAGTTCATAATTTCATCTGTCTGTTCTTTAACTGCTTTTAGAACGGCAGGATGGGAATGGCCAATGTTATAGACAGCTGCACTGGTCAGGAAGTCTATGTATTTATTCCCGTCTCTGTCCCACAAATGTGACCCTTTAGCTTTTACAGGTGTCATTGGATAGTACTTGATCGAAGATCCCCTGGGGATGTATTTCTCATCGATCTCGGCTATTTCAAGATTCCGGCTGATATTCATGCTGGTATATTTCTGAATACCATCAAATTTCATTCTCTTACCCCCTTTTAATATTTGTTAAAAAGACCGGGTCTCTGAAAAACAGAGAAACCCGGTCCATAGTATAACCCAGAGGATAATATTTTTTATCTTAAGCCGTTTTCTTTTTATACATTTTATAGATGCCGATAGTGAAAAGGGCGACTCCGTGAAGGAAAAAGAAACCCCAGCATATAGTTCCGTAACCTTTGGCGATAAGACCGATGAGACCAAAGGAAGAGACTCCAAGTCCTGCCGCTGCCATGATACCTCCAAGAAGGCCTCGTTTGGCAGGAGTAAGCTCGCCTTTCCCATTATCCATCATCCAGCTGTTAACCCTCTCGTTTACAGCGTGAATGAAGCCTGCGCCAGTTTCGATCATTGTTCCGAAAAGTACGATCATGAAAACGGAGAGAAGCCACGGGCTGATCTGTTTAAGGATGTAATAGGAAGGAACCTCCTCCGTAAGGATATCAGGGTAGAATCCTACTGTGACGAGATAAAGGAAGAATCCGGGCAACATGGTTATGATGGCTGTACAGGCTCCGGAGATCAAGGCCTCTTTTCTGCTGTTAATAAAATTCAGGGCAAAAAGTAGAGCAGGGAATGTCCCCAGGTTGTAAAATGCATATTTGAATCCACCCATAGCCCATCCAGATTTAACTTCTCCAAGAGCAAGATTTGCTGAGATATCTCCTCCCACCTTGCTTATACCCACAAGTAGGAATGCCAGGAATACAGCGTAAAGAAGGTATGACCACCAGGACATAACTATCTCGAGAAGTCTCGAGCCCCAGTATGTCAACATTACGACTCCAACAAGGAAAAAGCCTGCGCCCGCCATAAAAGGAAGGCCGAAGGATTCAAGGAATATTGCGCCTGATGTAGCCGCAACAACTCCGAGGACGAGAAGAAGAAGTACAATGTAACATATTTCGTACAGGACCCATCCAGGGCCAAGGAGGGCTTTGAAAAAGGAGCGGTAATCATAGGCTTTGAAAGTTCTTGCGAATTCATAACTTACACCGAATACAAGAGCCCAGAGAACAACAGTTACGAAGAACATTCCCATGAGTCCCCCGGTCGGGCCGTAGTTAACGAAATATTCAACAAGTTCCCTTCCTGTACCGTAACCTCCGGCAACTACGACAGACTGGGCAATGAAACCTGGGAGAAGATATTTTTTATACCAAGATAAATCCATGAACCATGTAAAAAAGTTCTTGTTCTGGTCGTTACTCATCTCTCATTCCACCTTTGAAATAAATTTTTTTGCTGCTTTTTGACTCCATATATATCAGTATGCACCTCCTCAATAGCCATCAATAGAAAAAGAAGGGGCCCGTAAAAACGGGCCCCTTCTTAAGTCTGTCTCATTTCAATGGCTTATTGCCAGTCAGACCAGAAGGGGACCCGAATGAAATAAAATAATAGCTAATTATAAAAATACTTCTTACAAGATGAGTTACTTCTTTCAATGGTTTCCCTCCTTATGATCCAGCGAAAAAATCTGAACATTTTGAAAGATATTAAATGGGAAAAATATAAATGTCAAGCACAAATGGTTAACATCTCGATCAGGGAAAAAGCGATCGCCCCGGCAGGAGCCATAACGAGGTTGTCCCATCTTCCAGCAACAAGTTCCGTAGCGGTACACGCACAGGCTGCTGTTATTACAGGAAGGAGCGTGATTTCTGTACTGCTGTAAAGACGCAAAAAGGCATAGCCAGCCAGGATGCATATTATAAGGCAGACGATCGATCCCTCAAAGGTTTTCCCCCTGTAGATAACATTCTTGCCCCATCTTCCCCCTGCCATTGCAGCCCAGGCATCACCGATCGTAGCCATAACCATTGAGACGGGGCCGGCTGGAAATGGAAGGAGTGATGCAATGGCACAGCCTGTAATGTACAAAGTTGTTCCGCTTATCCCCTTTTCTTCATAAGACTTGCTAACTGGTTTTTGAATGAACGTTACAAATGTATCTACAGAAGAAAAGACAGTTCTTGAAAACTCTGTTATCCAGAGAGTTATTGTGGCGGACCAGAGAACCAGCATCAGTATATGGCCTGTTGTAAGGGGTAGAAGGATGCACGGAAAGAAAAGACCGAAGTATCTATAGATCTTTCGTCTCGCAGTTTTAGATCTTAATGCTTCAAGTGCGGTTTGGTAATGTCTGAAAATGCTGGTTGAGGAGATAAAAAGAAGTATTGAAATGATCAATACAGCAATACCATAGCTGAAAGATTCAAGTCCTTCCTTAATGTAGATCAGGGTGAAAAAGCCAGGAGTAAAAAGAAAAATTAAAACCATGGGAATATATCCCAGGGTAAGGCAAAGGGTGAGGATCGAGATCAGGAAGGCAAGGCTTTCAATTGGAATAAGTACTGCCAGTATTCCATAAAATGTGTAAATCTGTCTTTCGTTATTTTCATGGTTATTGGCAATAAAAGTGCCGGCAAGTGCCATTAAAAGCATAAGAACAAACTGGAGGTTGTCAAAACCAGCAATTATAGCTGTATATCCCGGGATCAAACCTCTTGAGATCCCCTCCGCAGCAGCCAGAGTTCTTTTTACAAATTCCGGGATCTGTTTTTTATGCTGCAGGATCCTGTAAATTGCAGCGAAATATCTTTGCCACGGTATTGCTTCTAAAAAAAATGTTACAAAAACAAAGATAGAAAAGGAAACCCATGAATCCTTGCTCATCAGGATCACTTCCATAAGACAGCACTCCTCTTCTGCATTCTACCACGCTATCAAGAAAAACTGGGAAGGCTCTCTATATTGAAAGTTTCTGCAGTTGAATGTTATACTGCAACAAGGTCAATAATCGTAGCAGTAAACTGAAAGCTGTTTAATTATGTTAAAAATTGCGTAGAATAAATAAGAACGGGAGAGGATGATAATCATGGCAATGCGGGGATCATCTATACGTCAGCCTATCCTGCAGGTCGAGGATCTGCATGCCACTGTCGCAGGCAAAGAAGTGCTGAAAGGGGTTTCCCTGGAAATTGGAGAAGGGGAAGTCCATGCATTTTTTGGACCTAATGGTTCAGGGAAGACTACTTTACTAAATACAATAATGGGTTTCGGGAATTACAAAATCACCGAAGGGCATATTTTTTTCAGAGGAAGGGAGATAAACGATCTTCCAGTTAATGAGAGGGCCTCTCTTGGAATGGGTATATCTTTCCAGCGTCCTCCCACGATCAAGGGAGTTAAATTAAGAAACCTTGTGGAGATCTCCTCAGGAGTGTCAGGAAAGGAAATTGATATTACGGCAGAGATGCTGAATGTAACAGAATTTCTTGATAGGGATATCAATGACGGTCTTTCAGGAGGAGAGATAAAAAGAGCAGAACTTCTGCAGCTGATAATGCAGGACCCTTCAATAGTATATCTTGATGAGCCTGAATCAGGAGTTGATCTTGAAAATATTTCTTTGATAGGGAAAGCCATAAATAAACTGCTTGGCAGAAAACCTGCTTCAGAGAATGATAAGACCCTGAAAGAAAAAAGACTTGATCGAAAAGCAGCGCTTGTCATAACTCATACTGGACACATTCTTGATTATCTCGAAGCTGATAAGGGACATGTTCTCGTGGACGGGAAGATAGTATGCGGAGCGAGTCCGGGGGATATCCTCCATACAGTGAGGGAATATGGATATGGTGAGTGCTACCGCTGCCTCTGTGAAGGGGGAATATATAATGACAAAGAGTAATAAAACCGGTATAGATATGAGCAGTTATCTCGAAAAAGCACCTTTACATGAAAAGATCGAAGATCTTCAGTCACTCTCCGAGATCGAGAAGAAACTCCTTTATATGGCAGGTGTAGATGTTGACAGCAGGGAGCGTCTGGGGAGTTTTCTTCAGAAAGATCACTCAGTTGTCCATTGCCAGGTGGGTTCAGAGGGGGCGGAAATACTTTCAACTACTGATGCTCTGGTGAAGTATGACGGTCTTGATGATTACTGGTGGAAAGCAGTAAAACCAGGAAAGGATCAGTTTACAAAAAGAGCAGATGAGCACAGGGAACATGGTTATTTTATAAGATCTTTCAAGGGTGCGGATATTGATTATCCTCTTCAGGCATGTATGTATATGAGCGAGGACAACCTGGTTCAGGATGTTCATAATATTGTTATCGCAGAAGAGGACTCAAGACTCAATATAATCAGTGGCTGTGCGACTGGCCCGCATGTCAAGTCAGGGCTTCATGTTGGCATAACCGAATTCTATGTAAAAAAAGGTGCTACACTTATTTTTACAATGGTTCACAACTGGGCTGAGGATATGGCTGTCAGACCCCGATCTGCGGCTATAGTGGAGGAAGGCGGTACATTTATTTCAAACTATATATGTCTTAAACCGGCGCGGGATCTTCAGATGTACCCAACTGCGGTTCTGGAAGGAAAAAATTCAGTAGCGACATTCAACAGTATTTTGATGGCAAGTCCGGGATCAGTTCTTGATGTAGGTTCAAGGGCTATACTTAAAGGTGAGGGAGCAAGGGCTGAGATAGTCTCAAGAGCCGTATCAACAGGAGGAGATATCATAGCCCGCGGACACCTTCTTGGTGAGACGCCCGGGATAAAGGCCCACCTCGAGTGCCAGGGGCTCCTTTTAAAACCAAAGGGTCTTATCCATGCTATACCGGAACTTGAAGCGAGAACTGCAGACGTAGAGATGTCCCATGAGGCGGCAGTGGGCAAGATCGATCAGGCTGAGATAGAATATTTAATGGCAAGAGGTCTTTCAGAAGATGCAGCAACATCCCTGATCGTAAAAGGTTTTCTTTCACTTGATATACCGGGATTACCTGAAGATCTCAAGAAAGAACTCAATGACATGGTAGAAAAAACGGGAAATGCAATGTAAACTATTTTCGTAAAGTTTATTAATAAACAGTAACCAGAACCTACCTCGGAGGTGTTTCGGTTGACAATGTCTTATGATGAAATAGTTTCTCTCCTTGGAGATGATGCGCCATATCTACTTGGACACAAGAGCAGTACTATTTCCAGTGATAAGCTTCATTTACCAGGTCCGGATTTTGTGGACAGAGTAGTATCGGGAAGCGACAGATCTATTCCGGTTATGAGATCTCTTCAGACGATCTTTGATCATGGAAGGCTTGGGGGTTCCGGCTATGTATCTATACTGCCGGTAGATCAGGGTATAGAACATTCTGCCGGTGCGAGTTTTGCACCAAACCCAATGTATTTCGATCCCGAAAATATAGTCAAGCTTGCCATTGAGGCTAAGTGCAATGGAGTGGCAAGTACCCTGGGAGTACTGGGATCGGTTGCAAGAAAATATGCTCATAAAATTCCCTTCATCCTCAAGATCAATCACAATGAGCTTCTCTCCTATCCCAGCAGTTACGACCAGATCCTTTTTGCATCCATAGAGCAGGCCAGGGATATGGGAGCTGTTGCGGTTGGCGCTACAGTTTATTTTGGAAGTGTAGAATCCCAGAGGCAGATACAGGAAGTATCAAAAGCTTTCAGGATAGCCCATGAAATGGGTATGGCTACTGTTCTCTGGTGCTACCTGAGGAATTCCGCATTTAAACATGAAGGTACTGATTACCATTTGTCAAGTGACCTCACAGGGCAGGCAAATCATCTGGGGGTTACCATAGAAGCGGATATTATCAAGCAGAAACTGCCAGAGAATAACGGGGGTTATAAAGCCCTGAAATTCGGCAAAACAAGTGACATCGTATATGAAGAACTCTCTTCAGATCATCCTGTAGATCTTCTAAGATACCAGTTGGCAAACTGTTACATGGGAAGAGCGGGACTGATAAGTTCAGGAGGGGCTTCCGGATCAGATGATCTTGCGGCTGCTCTCAAAACTGCTGTAATAAATAAGAGAGGCGGGGGAATGGGATTGATCCTTGGACGCAAGGCTTTCCAGAAACCCTTTGATGAAGGTGTAAAAATAATTACTGCTGTTCAGGATGTTTACCTGAATCCCGATGTAACAATAGCATAGTCGATAAGATCCCTTATTTGAAAAAAAAGGACGGTGGATCTGCCTGAGGGGGATCCTCCGTCCTTTTTGACAATAGGCATTATTGCGGTTTCCATCAGATAGTATTTGCGTTATCCTTGTAAAAATGAATTATTTTTCAAAATTTTTATTGCCTTTTTTAGAAATATTACTAACCCCTGTTAATAGTTTATTTATGTCTTGAATATGGCTTAATCAAGAGGGGAGAGTGTTGGAAATGAAAATATTTACGGTTATGTTAATTTTCTTTTCGATTGTTTTTCTGTTTAACGGTTCTGCATCAATTGCTGGTGATAAGTCTGAAGATCTCAAAGAGGAGGCTGTCATGCAAAAGATAGTCAAAACTGAAGAGGAATGGAAGGAGATCCTCACGGAGCAGGAGTTTTATGTCCTGAGAAAAAAGGGTACTGAGCGTGCTTTTACTGGTGAGTTCTGGGATAACCACGAAACTGGCACCTACCTTTGTGCAGGCTGCGGTCTTCCTCTTTTCAATTCGGAGAGCAAATTCGAATCAGGTTCTGGATGGCCGAGTTTCTGGAAACCTGTTTCAGAAAATAATATAATTATTCAAAAAGACAGATCTTTGTTGATGGTAAGAAATGAGGTAATATGCGCAAGATGTGAAGGCCATCTTGGACATGTTTTCAATGATGGGCCTGAACCTACAGGCCTTAGATACTGTATCAATTCAGTTGCTCTGGATTTTAACAAAACTGAATAATCGCTATGAGCAGGGGGAATAATAATTGCCATATAGTCGCAGGACTGGTTTTTTCGCCAGAATGAGGAGTTTTTTCGCTTATATCCCTATCAGGCTCAGGGAAATAGAAAATAATGCAAGAAGATATCAACTTATTTTTACAACCCGTGACCACAGGGAAATATACAGGACAAGCCCATTGATGGCTCTGTTCGTATTTTGTATTGTAAACCTTTTTTTCCCTGCTCTCGTTGTTTTTGCTTTACTTGGGGGACTTCTGGCAGGTGTTCATTTGAGGGTACTTCGGCTTTACTGATAAAAAAACGAACCTTAATGAAGCTCTGTCTGAACTATCTGGACAATCTGTGCAATAAAATGGCCTATAACTGGGACATTGAATTTAACGAATAATTGAAGAATATACAATACCAGAGCAGCCAGAAAGGTAAGCCCAAGGGCCATGCCAAGTCCCTTTGCCATTCCGGATACAAAATTTTTCCATGCAAGAGTCTTCGTATCATTCATCAAATTGATATATTCCGCCACCTTGTGTTTTTCCAGGATGAAAGCCAGCTTTTCTGTAAGCTCATCTATCCTGTTGATATCAGAAGGTTCTTTATTCTCTTTTTCGCGGTAATTCTTGTTTTCATAATCCAAGGAATTACCCCCCATTTTTCAGTTTCCCCTTATTATACATTTATTAACAAATAATGATTAATATCAATTTCCTTATGATGTTACAATACTATTAACCATAAATATGAGCTAAATCATAGAAGAGGTGATATTACTATGGTGAGGTATGTATTGAATGTTCCAGATATGTCATGTCAGCACTGTGTTAAAAGAATTAAAGAGGAACTTGACAGACAGGGTATAAAAAAATTCAGAATTGATCTTGAAAAGGGAATAGTTACAGTTGAAACAGATGATATTGAACAGGTCCTTCTTGCTCTTGACGATATCGGATATTCTGCGGTTCCCCAAAAAGACTGAGAGGATTATCCTGGAGGTGGAAATATGGCAAAGGTTGAAGATAAAACATACAAAAGATCATTTCAGATCACTGGAATGACTTGTGCTACATGTTCAAGGATAGTAGAAAGATCTCTGTCAAAGGTGGATGGTGTCTCCTTTGCGGCAGTCAATCTTGCTACAGAGACGGCTTTTGTCGTTCTTTATGAGGAAATTCCCCAGGATAGACTTGAGGAGGCTGTTAAGGCATCCGGTTACGGTGTTTCTTATGAAAGACCTGAGGATGCCGAGAAGATAAAATATCGTACCGCCATGAAAAAAGTTCTCCTTTCATGGGCGGTAACTGGGCCTCTTATGGTTCTGATGATCTTTCATATGGCTGGAGCGCATGTTCCAGGTTTCTTCTGGATGGAGCTTGCAGGTGGTTTAACGGTCATTTTTGGAGCAGGCTGGGGGAGTGTCAGAGGGGCATGGATAGCACTTTCCCATTTCCATGCCAATATGGATGTGCTTGTCGTTGCAGGATCATTCTCCGCCCTTATCACGACATTTCTGTCAGTTATGGGCATAAACATTATGTCCTTTGGTGCGATAGGTTCAATGATCATGGCGCTCCATCTCACAGGCAGGTTCATAGAATCATGGCTGAGGGATCGTGCCTCAAGGGAGATAAAATCACTCTTGAGCATCCAGGCATCTGAAGCAAGGATAATAAAGGATGATAAGGAGATCTTTCTTCCGATAGAAGCAGTTAAGGCGGGTTTTACAGTAATCGTAAGACCAGGCGAAAGAGTACCAGTTGATGGTATGATCATGTCAGGGTCAGCAGCAGTGGATGAGTCAATGATAACAGGAGAATCCATACCCGTTGAAAAATATGAAAATGATGAAGTGACCGGTGGTTCTATGAATCTTACGGGTGTGTTGACAATTGAGGCATCTCGAGTGGGAGAAGATTCTTTTCTCTCGAGTATGATCTCTTTGATCCAGGAAGCCCAGGGGGCAAAAATACCTATACAGGCCTTTGCCGACAGAATAACCAATTATTTTGTTCCTGCTGTAGCTTTCTTTGCTTTGATCAGCGGCCTTTTCTGGTACTTCGGCATAGGAAATTTTTATGTTTTTCTTGATCGTGCCGGCGAGATCTTACCATGGGTAATATCTGTCAGGAATCCTCTTTCTGTGGGGTTCTTTGCATTTGTTACGACAATGGTGATAGCCTGTCCATGTGCTCTTGGGCTTGCCACCCCAATGGCTTTGATAACCGGTACTGGAGCAGCGTCAAAAGAGGGCATTGTGATCAGAAATGCTGAAGCTATCCAGACCGCCGGTGATATAGGTGTAGTGATAATGGACAAGACCGGTACTCTAACTCTTGGTGAACCCTCAGTAGTAGAACATGATCTTGATCCGGACGTTCTTGAAGATGTGGTATCAGTGGAAAAAAATTCCAATCATCCTCTCGCAAAAGCGATCGCTGACCTTGGTACAGGTAGTAGAGTTCTGGAACAAATCAGTGAAATAGCAGGTAAAGGTGTAAAAGCAAGGATTGAAGGGAAAGGCTACTTTATAGGAAGACCTCTAAACCCTGAGATATATAGAAAACAGCTTCAAAAAGGCAGAACAATCGTTGAGGTTACCAGGGATGGTAAAAAAGCAGGTTATATTTCTATAGAGGATCCGCTAAGGGAAGATGCTGTAAATGCAGTCCGGTCGTTCAGGAATGAGGGTATTATTCCGGTAATGGCTACTGGCGATAATCGAAAGACGGCCGAAGCCGTTTCTCAAAAAGCGGGAATTGATGAGTTATATGCAGAGATAACGCCTGAAGAGAAGCTTGATATAGTTCGTAAATACCAGTCAAGGGGATTAAAGGTCCTTATGGTGGGTGATGGAATGAACGATGCCGCGGCTCTGAAAGGTGCAGATATTGGCGTCGCCATAGGTTCCGGGACGGATCTTGCCATCGACAATTCGGATGTTGTAATTGTCAAGGGGGGGGTCTCGAAGATAGTAGACCTTGTGGCTATATCCAGAAAAACCTTCAAAGTAATAAGGCAGAATCTTTTCTGGGCTTTTGCATATAACGTGGTTGCCATACCAATGGCTATGGCTGCACTTCTGCATCCAATAATTGCCGAGATAGCCATGGCTTTCAGCTCAATATCAGTTATTCTGAATTCAATGAGAGTTTCCCGTTGAGTATTTTTTGATCTTTCTCATATTTAAGGTCTTTTATGGTGTTAAAATAAAATAATAATTCTGACCTTTTTTAGATGTTTAGCGAATAGCATGGTATTCATTGCGGAATTGTACGAAGTTTGGAGGTCTCCGGATGAGATTACCGACCATAATGGATTTTCAGATCAAAGATATCATCCCTAACCTCGCCTCGGCATTGATCTTTATGATCATGACATTGTTCATATCGGGAATATGGTTCACTGATCATTATATGTCCATTGTATGGCCAGTATCAGGTGTTGCCCTTGCGATCATTTCCCGTTACGGAAAAAGTCTTTTCCCCGGGTTTTTCCTGGGTACCTTTGCTGGTAAGGTTCTTGCGGAGATAATTATTGAAAAAGCTTATCCTGGAGGTTCTGTAGTTGTAATTGCCGCAGTATTGGCTTCTTTTTATGTGATAGAGGTCTGGGCAGGCTATTTGTTGCTTCGCTATTTTGATCTTTCTGATGATTATCTGAGATCTGTAAAAGGAATATCTGTATTTATCTTAACATCCTTTACTATGTCGCTGGTCTTTTCGATCCTTTTGGTCCTTTCATTTCTGATTCTTTCCCTTCTTTCAATTCACTCATTTTCCATTTTTATGCCCTTGAAGTATTTCTTTTCACATTTTTTCGGTATTTTAATATCTGCTCCACTCGCATGCGTCTTGATTAACGGCCCTGGTCTACCGCGTAAATTTTCCCGAAGGGTGGAACTCCTTCTTTTATCAGGATTACTCTCGATGACGGCTTTTGCAGTCTTTTCGAAAAATGGTTTCCCGGGAATACCCCATCTTCCCTATTTTGTTATTCCCGTTCTTGTCTGGATAACTGTGCGTTTCGGTCAGGCTGTTGGAATAATATCGATCTTTCTGGTTGCATGTTTTGCCATATATTCTGGAGACACGGGGTTATTCTGGCCATATTCCGGAAGTTCATTGGGATCAGGTCTTATGATGTTGCAGGGATTTATTTCGGTCAATACTCTTATTGTCTTATTTTTAGGTGCCCTGGAAATACAGAAAAAAGTTGCTTTAACGGAACTTGAGAAAAACATCCAGAAGGTCAGAAAAAGATATTCTTTTGTCAGGACGCTTCATAATTCCCTCGATATTTCAAAAGTGGGTGAAAATTTACTTGATTTCCTGTCCATTAATTATGTTCCCGAGTTTCTAAGCCTATTCCTGGTGAACAGTGAAAAGGAAGAATTTTCCCTTGTGGCCCAGCGCGGTTTTGATCCTCAGATAGCAATGAATTTACAAGTTGTCCCCATCAAAGGAACCTTTTCAAGGATAACATTGAAGAACGGATCCCTGTCAATCCTGAATGACCTGAAAAATGATCAGAGAATCAGTGATCATATAAGAGGGATTCTTACAGAGATGAGAGTGCAGACGGTTGTTTCCATTCCTGTCATGATAAGAGGGCATGCCCTCGGAGTTATCAACATGCTTTTTCAGGCAGAAAGGGCTATTGGTAAATCTGATCAGGAATATCTTATCTCGCTTTCAAGTGAAGTGGGAATGGCCGTGTCAAACGCGATGAACCACCAGAATGCAATGAATGAACTGGATCAGCGTACAAGGGTTCAGGAAGAATTGAAAGAGAGAGAAAATTACCTTGAAATGATAATCCAGGGAGCGGGACTGATCGCGTGGAATTGGGATCTTCTTGAAGGCAGGATAACTCTCAGAAACTCGGCAACTGGAAATTTCTTTCTCTCTGAAGATCTTCTTGACACTGATCTGGATCAATGGTTAAGCAGGGTACATCCCGATGACATGAATAAAGCCCAGGAGATACTGCGGTATCATCTGGAGGGAAAATCAGACAGCTATAACCTGGAATATCGTCTACCAGACATTTCGGGAAAGTGGACGTGGATATTCGAAGCCGGTTTTGTCATCAAAAGGGATGAGGGTGGCGTCCCCGTTAGATCGGGAGGCATTCTAATGAATGTCAGCAGTGAAAGAGAAAAAGATATTAAGCTTCTGGATATGCAGAATACGTTCAGGCTTTTCATGGACGTATTTCCAGGAGCTGTTTATATCAAGGATAGCCGGGATCTTTCGCTTATCTTTGCGAACGATTATATGAAAAAGTTTATGGGACAGGGTGATATTGAAAGAAAAACACCGGAAGAATTACTGCCATTCGATTCAGCAGTTCTTATAAAAGAGGACGACCGGAAGGCTCTTGAGTCAGGTTCTGTTGAAAAAATTGAACAGTTGTATACTTCAGGCGGAGAGAGCAGGTATTTCGAAACCCGTAAATTTCGAATTGAGAGTAAGAATACCCAATATACCATGCTTGGGGGAGTCTCTTTTGACGTGACCGAGCAGTTCATGGCTGAGGAGGCTCTCCTGAAAAGTGAACAGAAATTAAAGAGTATCTTCCGGGCAACTCCATCGGGCCTTGGTCTTGCGAGGAAAAGGGACTTGAATTATGTCAACCAGGGTTTATGTGATCTCCTTGGACGTTCAGAGGATGAATTGACAGGATGTAATTCCAGGATCCTTTATCCGGATGAGAGCGAATACGAAAGAGTTGGCAGGACAATATACAGGGAGATGAAAGAAAAGGGAAGTTCCAGTATGGAAACTGTCTTTCTGAGCTCAGATGAAAGGGTTCTTGACATTCTTCTCTCCACTGCCCCGATCGATCCTTCTGATCAGTCAAAGGGTATAGCGTTTACATGCATGGACATTACAGAACGAAAAAAAGCTGAAAAGGATCTTCAGGAGAGTGAACTGAAATTCAGGCTTCTGTTCGAAAATGCTCCCATAGCTATGGCGAGAGTTGGTATTGATTACAGATTTCTTGAGGTGAACGATTCTTTTCGAAAAATGCTGGGATATGATGATCAAGAGGTCAAACAGTTCAAGATAAGGGATATCACCGCACCTGAGTCATTGAAAGGCAATTACCTTAAACAGGCCCAGCTTGCCCGGGGGGAAATAAGTTACTTCCAGATGGAAAAAACATTTATTTCGAAAGAGGGGAAGTTACTGAAGGGTCTCCTCTCAGCTACAGCAGTGAGGAATAAAAAAGGTAAAACCAGCTATTTCCTGGGTCAGATAGTTGATGTCAGTGATCTGAAGAAAGCCCAGGATCAGTTGAAAAATCTCAACAATTCTCTTGAAAAGCGAGTAGAGAGAAGGACTCAGCAATTGAAAATGTTGAATAAAGAGCTTGAATCGTTCAATTATTCAGTATCTCATGATCTCAGGGCTCCTCTGAGGGGTATAGATGGCTTCAGCCTCGCGGTCATTGAGGATTATGGCGACAGGCTTCCTGAGGAAGGAATAGAATACCTTAACAGGGTAAGAAAGGCGACTGCGAAGATGGGGCAACTGATCGACGATCTTCTAAGGCTTTCGAGAATAAGCAGGAAAGAACTCAGGTTTAAGGATCTTGACATAAGCACAATGGCAGGAGAAGTTATTCAAGGCTTCAGGGAAAGAGATCCTTCAAGAGATGTAGAAACAAAGATCGCAACCGGGATGACGGCATACGGAGATGAGGGGCTTATAAGGGTAGTCCTTGAAAATCTGCTGGGAAATGCCTGGAAATTTACAGCCACGAAAAAAGATGCAAAGATAGAACTTTATCAGGATGATGAAGGTTTTTTTGTTCTTAGAGATAACGGTGCCGGTTTTGAGCAGAAATATGCCCAGAAGCTTTTTGATGTATTTCAAAGGCTGCATAATTCTACAGATTTTCAGGGGAATGGTATCGGACTTTCCACCGTACTGAGGATAATAAACCGGCATGGAGGCGAAATAAGAGGTGAGGGACAAGCTGGAAAGGGCGCTGTATTCTATTTCAGGATCAATAGAAATATCAGGGGGAGGAATTGACTTTGCAGGGTAAAACGATACTTCTTGTTGAAGATAATGCAGATGATGTGGATCTGACCGTCAGGGCCTTTAAAAAGAATAATATCTGTAACAATGTTGTTGTAGCGAGGGATGGACAGGAAGCTCTTGATCATTTGTATGGAGATGAAAACGGGGAGTATCTCCCTGAAGAACTGCCCGAAGTAGTTCTCCTCGACTTGAATCTACCCAGGGTAAGCGGAATAGAAGTATTGAAGCGTATCAGGAAAGAAAGAAGGACCAGATATCTCCCTGTCGTTATGCTTACAACATCCAGCGAGGAAAAGGATATTGCCGAAAGCTACAAGTTAGGTGTTAACAGCTATGTTCGTAAACCCGTTGATTTTCATGAATTTATGGAGGCAGTTAGAGAACTTGGTCTTTACTGGCTTGTTCTTAACAGGAGTTACAGAAAAGAAGGTGAATGAAAATTGGATGAATGCGGTGAAAAGTTAAGAATTCTAATGGTTGAAGATTCGGAAGATGATGCCCTGCTGATACAGAGACAGATACAAAAGGATGGTATAGAAGCATCCTTTGAAAGGGTATCTTCCGAGGATGCTTTCATCAATGCCCTTGATACCAGGTCGTGGGATATGATTCTGTGTGATTATGCTATGGATGGTTTTACAGGGCTGGAGGCTTTAAGTATTTTTCAGCGATATGATCTTGTCATTCCGTTCATCCTTATTTCGGGTACCATAGGCGAGGAAATAGCTGTCGAGGCTATGCGCAGAGGAGCCAGTGACTACATCATGAAGGACCATCTTCTGCGGCTTGTACCGGCTATAAAAAGAGAGATGAAAGAACTGGAGGTCCGCAGGGAAAGAGAAGAGGGCAGACTGGAACTTGCAAAGAGCGAGGAGCGTTTTGCTGCTGCTTTCCGGACAAGTACGGACGGAATAGCCATAGCAAGGGCTTCGGATGGTGTTTTTATCCAGGTTAATGACGAGTTCTGCAGAATATTTGGTTATACCCGGGAGGAGGTTACAGGGAAAAATTCTCTTGAGCTTGGTATATGGCTTTCTGAAGAGGACAGGCTGGCCTTTACAGAGCCTGTCAGGGAACTTGGGGTTGTGAGAAATTATGAAGCAAAGATGGGGACTTCTCAAGGACAGGTGATATTTGCCCAGATATCTGCGGAGTATATTGATATTGAAGGTGAAAAGTGTATCCTGTCCTTTACAAGGGATATAACAGAAAAGGTAGAAAAAGAGAGAGCCCTGAAGGAAAGAGAATCCAGACTAAGAAATATTACTGAAAATGCAAATCAGATCATTTTCAGCGTCAATGATGAAGGTCGAGTCAGTTTTATATCACCTGCATGGGAAAGAATAACGGGCTACAAGGCAGGGGATATCCTCGGAAGGTCCTTTCTTGAATTTGTCCATCCTGAAGATCTGAAGAAAGGTAAGGACGCGCTCGTAAAAGTGACAAAAGAAGGAATTATTACGGTACCGGCGATCATCCGTATGAAAAAGAATAAAGGAGACTGGTGCTGGTTCAGTATCGTCGGGGGAGTTCTCGAAACTGCAGATCCGGAGAATCTGGAGTATGGAGGTATAGCAGAGGATATAACAGAGAGAAAATTATCTGAGGATAAGCTGCAGGAAACTTACAGAAGGTTATCCACAATTCTGGAGAGTGTCCCTGATGCAATATATCTCAAAGACAGGGAAGGCATATTCCTTGAGGTCAACAGGGCTTATGAAGAGTTTACGGGTATCTCGAGAGATTGTATTCTGGGAACAAGAGGAGAATCTGTTCTTCCCCCTGAGGTCTTTGAGACCAATCTTGAAACAGATAAAAAAGTAAGGGAATCCGGTGATAGCATTCATTTTGAAAAAGTTTTTGATAATTTCGGGGAGCCTGTTTATTTCAGCATCTATAAAGCTCCATTGCTGGATGAGAATAACGAACTTACAGGAATTATTGGAGTTTCAAATGATGTCACAGAAGTAAAAGTGGCAGAAAAAAAGATCCGTTCTGCTCTTGAGGGGGCTATTCATACAATTTCCAGTATAGTTGAGATACGGGACCCTTATACTGCAGGACATCAGCAGAGAGCTTCACGTTTAGCAGTTGCAATAGGTAGGCAAATGGGACTTGAGAGAGATAGAATGGAAGCCCTGAGGGTATCCTCTTTGGTATATGAAATAGGCAAAATAGCTATTCCGAGTGAAATTCTCAACAAACCAGGGAGTCTCAATTCCATGGAAAAGGAACTTATAAGGATCCATCCTTCAACAGCAGGGGAGATACTTGGTAATATTGATTTCCCCTGGCCAATAGCCCAGATAGTAAGTCAGCATCATGAAAGGATTAATGGTTCTGGATACCCCCTTGGAATTAAGGGTGATGAAATTCTGTTTGAGGCCCGTATCCTTTCTGTTGCTGATGTAGTGGAAGCTATGTGTTCGCACAGGCCTTATCGTCCCAGCCTGGGGATAGAAGCTGCTCTTCAGGAAGTGGAAAGGAACAGTGGAATACTATATGATCCAGAAGTGGTAAATATTGCTTGTAAACTTTTCAGGGAAAAGAATTTTTCCCTGGCTTAACATCTGAAAAGGGAATATGTATAAGTTTTAATTCAACACTGAAAATGGACTGAATACAACAACAGGTCCATCTTTAATAAATTTGATTTTATTCAATCTTTCAGTTACTATAATTATGGTTAGTATTAGTCAGGAGGTGGTTACTGCCATCTCCTTTATTGCTTTTTAATACATTGTCTTTGATGAAAGGGGATCTATCCATGAGATATAAGGATTATTACAAAATCCTCGGGGTAGATAAAACAGCTGCTAAGGATGAGATCAGGAAGGTTTATCGCAAACTTGCCCGGAAGTATCATCCGGATGTTAACAAATCTCCCGATGCAGAGCAGAAATACAAGGATATAAATGAAGCTTATGAAGTCCTGAAGGATCCGGACAAGCGCCAGAAATACGATACCCTTGGATCCTCCTGGCAGGAGGGTGATAATTTCAGTCCTCCTCCCGGATATGAGCGAAGGGGTGCAAATTTTGACGAATCATCTTTTGGAGGTTTCAGCGAATTCTTCCGAACTGTCTTCGGGGGTGCCGGCGGTTTCGGCAACATGGAAGATATCTTTTTCAGTGGGAGGAATCCATCATACCAGGGGGCTTCAGCACGAAGAGGCGGACAGGATGCGGAGGCGCAACTTGAGATCTCCCTTGAAGACGCATTTCGCGGAGGAAGTACCTCTATTACTCTTGAAAGTCATGAGCCGACGGAGGATGGCCGGTTTATACCCAGGAGAAAGAACATCAAGGTCAATATCCCAAAGGGTGTTACTGACGGAACAAGGCTAAGGCTTCCCGGAAAGGGGAATCCCGGTATTGCAGGTACCAGTCCAGGTGATCTGTACCTGAATATAAGTATAAGAAAACATCCCCGATTTGAAGTCAGGGGGCATGACCTTGTTACGGGTATAAAGGTTTCGCCCTGGGAAGCAGCACTCGGAGCTGAAGTTGCAGTTCGTTCAATTGACGGTTCTGTAAAAATGAAACTTCCTGCAGGGACTCAAAGCGGACAAACTTTGAGGTTAAGGGGCAAAGGACTTCCGAAAAAGAGTGGAACTGCCGGCGATCTGCTTGTAAAGATCCAGATAATTGTCCCAAAATCTCTTACCGATAAAGAAAAAAAATTATTTGAAAGACTTGCTGAGGAGTCGTCGTTCAACCCAAGGGACTGATATATGACTTAATCTGAAAATGTGAAACCTTTCTCACGGAACAGTGTCAGGCATGCTTTTACGACGTCTTCATCGTAAAGTATGCCTGTTTTTTCATCTATCTCACGAAGGGTCACATCTATTCCTAAGCCCGCCCTGTAGGGACGGTGAGAGGACATTGCCTCTACAACATCTGCTACAGAAAGGATCCTTGATCCCATAAGTATATCCTCTTTCTTCAGCCCAAGGGGATACCCGGAGCCATCCATTCGTTCATGGTGCTGAAGTACCATCTTTGCTACAGGCCATGGAAAATTTATGTTTTTGAGTATATCCCATCCAATTACGGGATGTTCTTTTATTAGTCGAAATTCTATATCTGATATTTTACCTGGTTTTGTCAGTATCTCGCTTGGAATTTTTATTTTCCCGATGTCGTGGATAACTCCTGCTATACTGATCCCTTCCGCTGCACTTTCATCGTGTCCCATTTCAAGGGCTATAGCTTTTGAAAGGTCTGCTACACGGTTCTGATGGCCTGAAGTATAGGGGTCTCTGAACTCAGCCATACGTGCCATTGTCTTTACGGTATCCTTTATGGAATCCTCCAGCTGTCTGTTCTTTTCCTGTAGTTTGAATTCAGCCTTTTTACGAGCGGAGATATCCCTGTATATTGCATAGATTATCATTTTATCTCCGGCCATGAATGGCAGGCCCGAAATTGAAACATGGATTGGAGTCCCGTCCTTTTTATATCTTATCCTTTGACATAAAACTCTATCGCCCTGAATTACCCTGGATGTAAGGGATTCAGCTTCCATAAGGTCTTCAGGGGAACTCGTGATAAGGCTATCCAGCGGTTTGCCGATGACTTCATTTAGAGAGTATCCGAACATATTGCAGAATACAGGATTGCTGTTTGTAACTACCTGCTTTTGATCACATATAACTATTCCATCCGGAGAGTTTTTGAAAAGTTTCTGCCAGTAAATTTTTTCCCTTTCGAGGCCTCTCATTGCTGTTTTCCGGGCGGTGAGGTCTTTGTAAATTATGTAGACTCCCTTTTTCTCTCCGTTATTGAATATGGGGCCGCCATAAATCGATACATCGATAATTGATCCGTTGTGTCTCTGCCGAAGTGTTTCGACTTCTCCGAGCCTGTCCATGGCAAGTTTTTCAAAATTATCGATTACCTCTTGGCGGATACCGGGATCACTGTATATATCGGAAATCTTACGTCCTTTTATTTCTGCGAAACTGTAGCCGAACATAGTGTAAAATGAATTGTTAGCATGTGTTATAGTTCCATCAGGAAGGGTAATAATGATGGCGTCTGGAATATCACTGAAAAGTGTCTGGAGGTAATAATTATCAAGATCAGACTTGATAGTTAGATTCTCGTTCAAGAAAAATGCCTCCTGTTAGTTTGTGCATTAATCATTATGAATAGATAAAATAACACTGTAACGACAACAATGTCCCTATCTTTTTCTGTTGCGATTATAGCATAAAGCTGAATATTTCAGAATTGTACTGCTATCCTAATTATGAATAAAGCTGACAACATCTCTAAACCTTCAGGAAGGAGTAGAAAAATGGTTTACCGTTTAAGGGACGATGCTCTGGATATAGTAAAGGGAGCTATTAACGCAGTTTTACCAAATGAAGGTGTAGTCAGGGGGCTGAAGGGGAAAAATTTCCCGGGAAGGTTATATGTTGTTGCCGTAGGGAAAGCCGCATGGAAAATGGCCAGATCTGTAGTTTCAATTCCCTATCTTAAGGTTGAATCCGGTATAGTCCTTACTAAATATGGACACAGTGAAGGTCCGATAGAAGGATTCGAAATAATTGAAGCAGGTCATCCTTTACCGGATCGTAACTCAGTGGAAGGTACAACAAAAATAATCAAAATGACTGAAGGGCTTGAAAAAAAGGACACAGTCCTTTTTCTTCTTTCCGGGGGAGGTTCTTCCCTTTTCGAAAAACCCCTTCCAGGTATTTCCCTTGATGATATTACCATTATTACTGAACAGCTTCTTTCCTGTGGTGCTGACATAGTAGAGATAAATACCGTGAGAAAAAGATTATCATCAGTAAAGGCCGGCCGTTTTGCCAGGCTGGTGGAACCTGCCTCGGTGTTTTCTATAGTGCTTTCTGATGTTATTGGAGACAGACTCGACTTTATAGCTTCAGGTCCGGCATATCCTGACAATTCAACGTCAGTTGAGGCTTTTTCCATCCTTGAAAAATATAAGATAAATGTTTCACGGAACATAAAAGAAATTCTTGAAATAGAGACTCCAAAGACATTGCATAACTCAGAAACCATAGTTACAGGCAGCGTAAGGTCTTTGTGCGAAGAGGCAAGTATAATTGCCTCTTCAAAAGGATATTATACAAATATCCTGACTACTGTGCTTGGCTGTGAAGCAAGGGAAGCGGGAAGTTTTATTGCTTCAATAGCACGAGAGGAAATGGAAATGAACAGACCTCTTCAACGACCATGTGCGATAATCCTTGGGGGGGAGACCGTAGTTCACCTGAAGGGTAATGGCAAAGGTGGGAGAAATCAGGAGACAGCTCTGGCTGCTGCTAAAGGGATCAGTAATTTAGAGGGGGTCGTTATAGCGTCAGTTGGTTCAGACGGCACAGATGGCCCAACTGATGCCGCAGGTGGCATTATTGACGGGGGCACTGTTTCAAGAATGAGAGCCGCAGGGATAGACCTTGATAGAAGCCTCGATAATAACGATTCCTATAATGCCCTTGCAGCTTCAGGAGATCTTCTAAAAACAGGTCCTACGGGAACTAATGTCAATGATCTTGTATTGATACTCTGCGATGGAAGAGAATGATGTCCTCAGGTATCGCTGAAACTATTATCTATAAATTCCTTCAGGTCAAAAGACCACTTACAGGGTAAGGATATATCAATAAACATCCTGTTCACCACTTTGCTTTTGTAAAGTGCAAATTCCGCTGTTATAATACAATGTAAATTAGATAACAACTAAATGCAGGTGGAATGCTGAATTATACTGGTGTTTCTAATGTTTGACCGGTTTTTCTTCAGGCTATTTTCCTCATTATGTTGTTGAACAGGGATTTTCTGGATGATTATATTTTTTGATAAAGCCGGTTTTACTCTTATTGCCGTAAATATTTACAGCTATACCTTCTGGAGGTTTTGCCTTGGCCCATAAAAACTTTAAAGATATTTCCATGATAACCGGTGATCCACAATGGTATATAGATGCGGTTATATATCAGCTGCATATAAAGGCCTTTTTTGACAGTAATGACGATGGAATAGGTGATATCAAGGGACTTGAGAGAAAACTTGACTATCTCCAGGAACTTGGAGTTACAGCTCTCTGGTTACTGCCATTCTATCCCTCTCCTCTTAAGGATGATGGTTATGATATAGCTGATTATTACAGGATCAATCCTCAATATGGGACTATGCGTGATTTCAGATCATTCCTGAAGTCTGCTCATGCGAGAGGGATGAGAGTAATAACAGAGCTTGTAATTAATCATACTTCTGATCAGCATCCATGGTTTCAAAGATCCAGAAAGGCCCGTCCTGGTACTTCCTGGAGGAATTTTTACGTTTGGAGAGATACTCCTAAAGAGTTCTCCGATGCAAGGATAATCTTTACTGATTTTGAGAGTTCTAACTGGACCTGGGATCCGGAGGCAGGAGCGTATTACTGGCATCGTTTTTATTCCCATCAGCCTGATCTCAACTTTGATAATCCCCGGGTAAAAAAAGAAATACTTAAAGTTCTGGATTTCTGGTTTGCAATGGGTGTAGATGGTCTGCGTCTTGACGCTGTCCCATACCTTTTCGAGAGGGAAGGCACAAATTGTGAGAACCTACCGGAAACCCATTCCTTTCTTAAAGAACTTAGAGAACATGTTGAAAGTACTTTCAGGGAAAAAATGCTTCTTGCTGAAGCAAATCAGTGGCCCGAGGATGCTGTTTCCTATTTTGGGGATGGTGATGAGTGCCACATGGCATTCAATTTCCCGATAATGCCAAGGATCTTCATGTCAATGAGAATGGAAGATCGTTTTCCCCTTATTGATATGGTTGAACAGACCCCATCCATACCTGAAAAGTGCCAATGGGCTATCTTCTTGAGAAACCATGACGAATTGACCCTTGAAATGGTCAGTGACGAGGAAAGGGATTATATGTACAGGGTTTATGCCAGAGACAGCAGGGCAAGAATAAATCTGGGAATAAGGCGAAGACTTGCTCCTCTGCTTGAAAAAAACCGGAGAAAACTTGAACTCATAAATTTCCTTCTTCTTACTCTCCCTGGAACTCCAATACTGTATTATGGAGACGAACTTGGGATGGGAGATAATTATTTTCTTGGTGACAGAGACGGCGTGAGAACTCCCATGCAATGGTCTCCCGACAGGAACGCTGGCTTTTCCAAAGCAAACCCCCAAACCCTTTACCTTCCTTTAATAACTGATCCTAACTATCATTATGAGGTTATAAATGTTGAGAATGAGGAAAGGAATCCGTCCTCATTTTTATGGTGGATGAGAAAGAGTATATCAATAAGAAAATCCTTTAAGGCATTCAGCAAAGGGGATATCAGGTTTATTCCAGGTGATAACCCAAAAGTAATTGCTTTTACAAGGAACTATGAAGAAGAAAGTCTCCTTGTGGTAGCGAATCTCTCCAGATTCTCTCAAGTTGTGAGGCTTGAACTCGAAGACAGAACTGGCTGCATTCCCCGGGAATTGTCCGGAGGTACCTTGTTTCCAACAGTAAAGGAAGAGCCCTACATCCTGACAATGGGTTCAAATGGGTATTATGTATTTCTTCTTGAGCCTGAAAAAGAGGACCTTCTTCAGAAACCTGATAAGGATATCCCGGAATTGACAACAGGGTCTTCATGGAGAGGTTTTCTTTCCGGAGAGGAAAAGAAACAGCTTGAAGATAAGATCATTCCCTTTTATATCAAAGGCTGCAGATGGTTTGGATCAAGATCAAGAAAGATAAGGAGAGTGCTGATAGATTCCTTTTCAAGGATCAAGATCGGCAAGACCTACATTCATTTATGCCTGTTAAAGATAAATTATCTACAGGGTTCTTCAGAATTCTATCTGCTCCCAATGTCATTTGCCCAGGATGAAAAAGAACGCCAGTTACGTAGCGAATATCCTGAAGCCGTTATCGCAGATATTGAATTACCGGAGGCAGGAGGAGTCCTTTTTGATTCGGTTTATGATCCGCTTTTCCATAACTTCATTGACAGTTTTCTTTCCAGAAAAAGAAGATTGAGAGGGACCGGGTGTGAAATTTATTCCTATCCCTGTAAAAATTATAGAAAGATATCCAACGCTCGGGACCAGGTTTCCACGGTCCTCACGGGGCAGCATAATGATAGTGCGGTTATAGTCGGGAACAGGTTATTTTTGAAGATATTCAGGAATGTTGAAGAGGGCATTAACTCAGAGAGCGAGATATGCAGATATCTGACTGAGAAAAACTTTGCCAATTCACCAGTTTTTGGTGGGACCATTGATCTTGTAAGACCAAATGGATCTTCTTTTACCCTCGTTATAGCAGAGTCTTTTTGCGAACATGAAGAAGATATGTGGAAATACAGTCTTGGCTCGATCGAACAGTATTTTGACCAGATGCTTTCTGAAGGTATCTTACCGCAGGAACTTGTAAAGGAACCACCGAATCTGTTTATGGGTGCTGTAGATATACCAGGCAGGTTAAAGAATTATATTGGAGACTTCTATCTTGAAATGGTTGCTCTTCTTGGAGCAAGAACGGCAGAAATGCACTCGATCCTGGTTTCCCCGGAAAAGACAGACCCATCTTTTAAAGTAGAACCCTTTTCAAAACTTTATCAGAGGTCAATTTACCAGAATTCCAGGGGGATGCTGAAAAAAACTTTCCATATACTCAGGGAAAAGAAAGAACTGCTTCCTGAAGGGACACAGAAAATTGCTGCAGAAGTCCTTGAACTTGAAAAGTATATACTTGAGCGTTTCAGATATATAACGACTGAAAAGATCGATTCTGCAAGATTCAGGATTCACGGTAATATGCATCTCGGTCAGGTCCTTTTCACGGGCAAGGATTTTATCTTTATCGAGTTTGAGGATGAACCGGGCAAGACCATGGGTGAAAGGCGTCTAAAAAGGTCTCCTTTCATGGATGTTGCAGGGATGGTCAAATCTTTCCACTATGCAGTTCAAACAGTGTTTTCAAGGAAGGTATCCCTGAGGCCTGAAAGCGAGGAAGTCCTTACTCCATGGTCGGATATATGGTATTACACAGTTAGCAGCATTTATATAAAATCATATCTCGAAAAGTCGCGGAATATGATATATATGCCTGGGGATAGCGGAAAGACAAAACTTTTAATAGAGCACTTTCTGATTGAAAAGGCTGTTTATGACCTGGGACAGGAACTTGAAAGGGATCCTGTCCATGCTTCTGAGGCTTTAAAGGGTCTCCTTGGCATGTTATCAAAGAGTTCTCTAAAGGACTGATGTTGCAGGAGTTGATAAAAATGAAAGATGTGTTCATGGAAAATAATGAAATGTCAATAATTACAGAGCATGACGTCTATCTTTTCAAAGAGGGGAGTCATTTTGAACTTTACAGTAAGCTTGGTTCACATGTGGATCCCTTTGAAAATGGTCCTAAGGGTACCTTCTTTGCTGTCTGGGCACCCAACGCGCTGAAAGTTTCTGTCATCGGTAATTTTAATGAATGGGACAATGGAAAGGATCTTTTGAGGTCAAGGAATGATGGTTCGGGAATATGGGAGGTTTTCATTCCGGGCCTTGGAGAAAACTGCATTTATAAATATCATATCTGGTCTTCCTATTCAGGTTATGAAGTAGATAAATCTGATCCTTTTGCATTTTATTGCCAGGTTCCTCCAGCAACAGCTTCTGTAACGAAAAGGCTGGGTCATCAATGGCAAGATTCAGAGTGGATGAAAAAAAGGAAAGATAAAAATTCACTTGCCTCTCCTTTCAATGTATATGAGTTTCACCCCGGCTCATGGCGAAGGAAAGGTGAAGATGGCAACAGGTATATAACTTACCTGGAACTTGCTGATGAATTACCTGGATATTTAAAAGAAATGGGATATACTCACGTAGAATTCCTGCCAGTTATGGAACATCCCTTCTATGGTTCATGGGGTTATCAGACCACTGGCTATTTTGCACCTACGAGCAGGTACGGAGCTCCGGAAGATCTTATGTACCTTGTCGATCAACTTCACCAGAATAATATAGGCGTTATCCTTGACTGGGTACCCTCTCATTTCCCTTCAGATGAACATAGTCTTGGCTATTTCGATGGGACTCACCTTTATGAACATTCCGATCCTAAAAAAGGTTTTCATCCTGACTGGAAAAGCTGTATTTTCAACTACGGAAGAAGGGAAGTAGTTAATTTTCTTATAAGCAGCGCCATTTTCTGGCTGGAAAATTATCATGCAGATGGATTGAGAATAGATGCTGTTGCTTCAATGCTATATCTGGATTATTCAAGAAAGGATGGAGAATGGATCCCCAATGAATACGGAGGAAGGGAAAATATTGAAGCGATATATTTTCTGAGGAGATTAAATGAAGCAGTATATGCTAAATTCCCAGATGTTCAGACCATAGCAGAAGAATCAACTTCATGGCCTATGGTCACAAGGCCTGTATCAGTAGGTGGGCTTGGTTTCGGTATGAAATGGAACATGGGATGGATGAATGATACTCTAAAATATTTTTCAACTGATCCAGTTTTCAGGAAATATCATCATGATCAGATAACCTTCAGTATCATGTATGCATTCAGCGAGAATTTCATGCTGTCACTATCTCATGATGAATTTGTTTACGGCAAAAGATCACTGCTGGAAAAGATGCCAGGTGATGACTGGCAGCGAAGGGCAAATCTCAGGTTATTACTGGGCTATATGTACGCTCACCCTGGAAAGAACCTTCTTTTCATGGGGTGTGAAATCGGTCAGAAAAAAGAGTGGGATCATGAATGTGGTCTGGAATGGCAACTGCTTGATCTTCCCGAACATGAAGGATTGCTCAGATGGGCAAGGGAGATCAACTTCCTGAATTTTTACAATCCTGAACTTTACGAAAAAGATTTTGAACATGAAGGTTTCAGGTGGGTAGATTGCAGTGATTCAGAACAGAGTATCCTGAGCTTCCTGCGGCAGGGTAACGATAAAGGATCGTGGATACTTGTAGTATGTAACTTTACTCCAGTTGCTCGGCATAATTACAGATTGGGAGTCCCGGATGGAGGTTTATGGAGAGAGCTTCTCAATAGTGATGGCAGGGAATATGGAGGTAGCGGTCAGGGAAATCTTGGAGGAGTCAGAAGTGTAACTGTTCCATCACACGGCATGAAACAGTCCGTGCTGATGACCCTGCCTCCTCTTGGAATAGTTTTTTTGACCAATAAACAGGATTAAGATCCTTCGCTTAAGATTTAGATGCCTGGGATAACAGGATCAATATCCTGATCTGAAAATTAAGGGGTGAATTTAGTCTATGAAGAAACTTTTTATCTTTTTTCTCTCGTTTGTGATTTTCTCTGCCTCTCTTCCGGTTTATGGAAGTGAGCCTGTCGAATTTGTCGATTATGGCTGGGATTTAGTAAGATTTCATGACAGGGTAGCAGGGTTTATCATCGAACATGGTTATCAGCGTGAGGTTGAATATGTTTTCGTTGAACATATTCCTGGTCTTGTCGGGCTTGAAAAAGGGGATCTTGATATCTATATGGACCTATGGCCGAATAATTGCAAAGAGTGGTGGGATAAGGCAAGGAACAATGGTTCTGTAGCAAAACTTTCAGTGAATTATGATGGAGGTTCCCAGGGCTGGTATGTGCCTACCTATGTTATTGAGGGGGACAAAGAACGAGGTATCGAGCCTGTGGCCCCGGATCTTGTTTCAGTCATGGATCTGAAGGATTATTGGGAATTATTCAGAGATCCTGAAGTTAAGGATAAGGGACGTTTTCTCAATGGTCCCCCCAGCTGGATGGCTTATTCAGTGAACACAGCAAAACTTGAAGCATACGGTCTTAACGACTATTTTGTTTCTTTTCCGACGGGTGGAACAACAGTATTGATAGCTGAAGTGATCTCGAACTACAAGAAGGGTAAGCCTGTATTGTTCTATTTCTGGGATCCGACCTGGCTCATGGGGCTTTACGACTTTACTCTTCTGGAAGAACCTGCTTTCGATCCTGAATTGTGGAATAAGGAAAGCGGTTATGCCTGTGAGTGGGTAAAGGGAATTTCATATATTGTTGCCAATACTGAATTTATCGACAAAAACCCGGAAGTAGCAGAATTTCTGGGTAATTACAGTACTACTCTTGATCAGAATCGGAAGGCACTTCTGGTAAGTCACAATAATGATTCTGACGCATGGTACACAGCTCTGTGGTTTCTCAAAAAATATCCAGAACACTGGGAAAAATGGATTCCTGAAGAAAGACAGGATGTTATCAAAAGGGTTGAGCAGGAGTTGCAGAGAATAGATAATGAAGGATGAGGTATGACGGTTGTTTGACCTCGGGGTATAGATCAGGGCATGGATATTTTCTACAAAGGGATTCCGGCAAAAAATCTGAGACTGGAAATAAATCTATATTCAACTAAAATATGGGGTCATTGAGGAGGGCTGAAAGAACGAAAAAAATTCCAGGTGATGAAAAAATGATATAACTGGATTGCTGGGGATAGATCCCGTTTTGCTGCTGGGAAAAAACGTAGAAAAGGAACAGGCATGTCAGTGTAAGAAGACCTCCAAGGCCTTCCCATTTCATGGACATGAACATTCCAGCTATGACTCCGAAAGGGAAAAACATAAAAAGTACCAGCTGATCGTATTCCATGCGCCAGGGCATGATCCCTTTTTCCCAGAACACAAGTATTAGGATAGCTATTGAAAGAAAACTTGAATACTTTGCAAGATTCCTGACAAATATACCTGCCTTCATTTTAAAGATCTCCTTTTGTTCAGTTTAACAGAAAAAACAAATAATGTTTTATCATTCATACGGATTCAATGCTATTTTAATCAATAATCAGGATCATTCAACAAAATCTTCCCTTTGGGGTGAAAATATATCAACAACGATAGAATCGTCTTCCAGGGCTTCTACTTCATGCTCGGCTTCAGGAGGCACATAAAGGCTGTCTCCTTCTTTGCAGATCCATTCTCTGTCCTCTATTCGGAATTTTACTCTGCCTTTGGAAATATATGCTATCTGCTGATGCGGATGTTTATGAGAGGGAGCTTTGCCTCCCATGGAAAAAACAGCTTCAGTGAGCATCATGTTGCCTCCTCTTGCGAGGACCTTCTGGGTAAACTTTTCAGTGTCTATCCTGTATACCATATCTTTGTTACTGAAGAACATTAGAACACTCCCTTTAAAGGTTGGAATTTTTGACTGTTACTATCATAGTAGTAAAAGTTATAATACTTTAAAGGAAGGAGGTTGAAAAGTGTTAAATTCAGAGAACCTTACTATTACAGTACTCTATGACAACGCTGTTTACGATAAAAGAATGACATCAGGATGGGGCTTTGGATGTCTGATCAGCGATGGCGGAGACATCAATATTTTATTTGATACCGGGGCTTCAGGTGATCTGTTGATCCGGAATATGGGTATTATGGGCATAGATCCTTCCAGTATTGATAATATAGTTATCTCACATTTTCATGCAGATCACGTTGGAGGTCTTGATACTTTTCTTGCACAGAACAGTAATGTGACTGTTTTTTTACCTTCCACCCTTTCCTCCGGTATATTCAGCAGGATTATAAAGACAGGAGCTTCAGCAGTTCCGGTGAGCAACGGTTTAGAAATTATGCCGGATATTTTTACTACTGGAGAACTTGGGTCCAGAGTCATGGAACAGTCCCTGGTTATCTCCACTGAAAAGGGGCTGGTGGTAATAACAGGCTGTGCACATCCGGGGCTTTTAAGCATATTAGCAGAAGTGAAATGTATTTCTGAAAAAGATATCTTTCTTGTTCTCGGGGGTCTCCACTTTGAGGGGAAGTCAAAAGCAGATATTGAAAGGATACTTGCTTTTTTTCGGAAACAGAATATAACTCATTCCTGTCTGTGCCATTGTTCAGGGGATGTTGCCAGAGAAATGTTCCGTATAGAGTATGGCCTGGATTACCTGGATTGTGGAGTCGGAAAGATAATAAAACTGAAAGAGATCTAAGACATCTGAAAATAATTTAGAATTGGAAAAACCTGCAGAATCAGCAAGATCTCGACCTTTTAATGGGAAGGTGAAAGTTTTGAAGATCCTTATTTCTTTTTATTCAAGAACCGGGAACACAAGGAATATTGCAGCTCGTATTGGCCGTGAGTTTGAAGATAACATCGAAAATGAAGTGGTTGTTGAAGAGATAAAGGAGTCAGGGGTAGACAGAGGTGGTGTATCAGGTTATGTAAAGGCGGGTAAGGATGCACTTTCCCGCAGAAGATCTGAAATAATAACTCCAGTAAATAATCCCGGTAATTTCGATCTTGTAGTGATAGGAGGTCCTGTATGGGCATGGACCGTTTCCCCACCGGTCAGTACATATTGTTCTGATTACGGGGTAGAAGCGATTAAAGTCGCTTTCTTCTGTTGCATGGGAGGTTCTGGAGCAAAGAAAACCTTTTCAGAAATGCAGAAACTTTGTAAAAAAATCCCATTGGAAGTTATTTCTTTTAAGGACAGAGAACTAAAGACTGAAGAAATAATTTTACGCAAAAAGATACAGAACTTTGTAGCTGCCTGTCAGGAATGAAATTATGAAACAAGATGGATCAAATAAAACTGCCAGACCATTTAAATATGTAACAGTTCTGTGTGAAGGGCCAAACGATGCATTATTGATGAGGCGTATGAGTTCTTTTTTCGAGGATTATGGGTATCATTTGAGGACCAGGTCATGCCAGGGTATAGATTCGCTTCTATCTTCATCCCCAAGATTGGTAAAAAGATATTTTACAAAAGGTCCGGTAGTTCTCTTGTTTGATCACGCAGATCTAAAGGATGGAGATCTCAAGCGGTTTAAAGCTGCAGAAGAACTGGGGCCAATGGTACTTGCCGTCCCAGTCGTAGAGAAGATCGAAGCATGGCTTATGGCAGATACCGAAGCTCTTTATAAGTCTACAGGAGTAAATTATAAAGGCCCGGTTCCTACTGACAGGATAGAGGATCCGAAGCGTTTTTTTCTTCATTTCTGCCGGGTGGCGGTGAGAAAGGGCAAAAGAAAATTTTTGTCCAGAGAAACTGATTTTTTTCGATCGGTGACATGGCGGTGGGATCTTAGCAGGGCTCGGGGAAATAATGTTTCCCTTGACAGGTTCTGTAAAAGGTTTTCCGGTATTTGTTTTTAATATAGGATATCTACAGGCCCTTCCGCCTTTTTTTATGCTGAACCAAAGCAGCAAGGGCCTGTAAGAGAGTTCTTTCTGATATATATCTCGGAATGATCGTTTATTCGACCTTTTTAAAAACTTTGGCCATTGCACCGCACACTGGACATTTTTCAGGAACTTCGTCTGCTGCTACGTATCCACATACAGGGCAAAGGTAGTAATCAACTTCGGTGCCCTCTTCCAGATTCTCCAAAGCATTTTCATAAAGTTTTGCGTGGGCTTTTTCAGCTTCATTCGCCATTGAGAATGATCTTTCTGCCTTCTTATTATTTTCAGTTATCGCCTGTTGGATAAACTCCGGATACATTTTTGTATATTCATATACTTCACCATCGTGGGCTTCTTTGAGATTTTCAGCAGTACTGCTTATTCCCCCCATTTCAGCGAGATGTGAGTGGGCATGAATTGTTTCAGCCTTAGCAACAGCCCTGAAAAGTTTTGCCACCTGGGGGTATCCTTCTTTTTCAGCTTTCATAGCAAAAGCAAGATATTTCCTGTTTGCCTGAGATTCGCCAGCGAAAGCTTCTGCGAGATTTTCCATTGTTTTTGCCATAATAATTCCTCCTGACAGGCACAAGTTAGTCCTTTCGAACATTTTACTAAATTAAAAATAAGTGTCAAGATGTTGTGTTTTTTAAAAGGTCAGTTTACATTTTACATTATTGAATGTATTATCCACTGCTGGTGTTTATTTTACGGTCTTTTAAATGGACTCGTGATACAATTCAGAAGATATCTGATCTGGCACCAAGCTGCAAATGGATTGGGGTGTGCTCTTTTGAAAATAGTCATTGTAGGAGCCGGTGAGGTTGGTTATAACGTATCAAGGGATCTTTCGGCAGAGGGGCACGACATCACTATTGTTGAACTTGATGAAACGAGAGCCGGGAAAGTTGAGAGTGAGCTCGATGTAAGGGTAGTGAGAGGAAACGGGTCAAGACCACATGTTCTTGAAAAAGCAGGTATATGCGAGGGATGTGGTGTAGATATCCTCGTTGCTTCATCAGAAAAAGATGAGGTTAACATAATGGCATGCTGGATTGCAAAAAGGGCTGGTGTACCAAGGGTCATTTCCCGTGCCAGAGGTATGGAATTCACAGATAGTCCAACCTGGGCCCGTGAACTTGGTATTGATGTTATGTCAAGCCCTGAAAGATCAGTAGCCAGACAGATAGAAGAACTTCTACAGGTTCGTTCTGCCATTCATACTTCGGAACTTTTTGAAGGGCAGGCTGGGATCTATGCTTTCAGAGTGGGAAAAGGTTCTCCTCTTGTAGATGTTCCGCTGAAAAAAGCGAGGGAGAAATATCCTGATCTAAAAAGTATCTTTGTCTATGTGGAGAGAGAAAAAAAAGGTTTCATCCCAAATGGGGAAACTGTTTTGAGGGAGGAAGACGTTGTTTTCCTTGTATCTCTCAGAGAACATATATGGCAGCTTGAGGGGCTTTTTCAGAGGTCAAGAAGCAGGTCTTTAAAGAGGGTAATTATTGTTGGCGGGGGCAAAATAGGCTCAAGACTTGCAATGCTGCTTGAAAAAAGGTTTAAAAATCTTGTTGTTAAACTTATTGACCGGGATAAAGAGAAGTGTGAAAGACTTGCTTCAGAGCTTGAGAGGACAATAGTTCTCTGCAGTGATGGTACAGATGAAGATCTGCTCAGGTATGAGGGTATTGAGGATTGTGATGGTTTTGTGACCACAACCACAAGCGATGAGGCAAATATTCTTATGGGTGTTATAGCAAAGGCAATGGGTGCGAGAAAAAGCATAGCAGTTGTCAGAAGAAAAATATACAACAGCTTGAGCGATTATCTTGCTGTAGATGCACTCGTAAATCCTAACGAGGCCCTGGCTTCCGTGATAATGAAACACATTCGTTATCCCTACAGGACAGGTGCTCTTTCTGTAATAGACAAGATCGGAGCAGATACTCTGGAAGTGGAGATACCTGCAGATTCTCCTGTCCTCGGTAAGAAGGTCAGGAATATCGGTTTCCCAAAGGGAGTAATTCTGGCCCTTGTCGCAAGAGGTAATGATGTTTTTGTGCCTTTTGGCAATACGGTTCTTCACGAGGGGGACAGGGTGCTACTTTTTGCAAGTTCCCGGATCCTTCCCAAGGCCGTTGAGATCCTGGGGGTGTAGAAGCTTTGAAACTGAGGGTCGTCTCAAAGGTACTTGCTCTTCTGGCAGCAATTATTTCACTTTTCATGCTCTGGCCGGCCTGGTGGGCATGGATGGATGGTTCCTCTGATCTTTATCCTCTTTTGAAGTCTGTTTTTGCAGGTCTTGTAATTGCTATGATCCTTCTGCTGGCAGGGAGGAAGACCTCTCTAAAAGATCTTGGTATCCGGGAAGCATTTGCAGTGGTGACCCTTTCCTGGGTTATAGCGTCAGTAATAGGGGGATTACCTTATTTATTAAATGGAACTGTTTCAAATTTTACAGATGCTTTTTTTGAGGCTATGTCCGGTTTTACGACAACGGGAGCATCCATACTGACAGATATAGAGGCCAATCCAAGGGGGATCCTTTTCTGGAGAGACCTCACGCACTGGCTTGGCGGGATGGGGATAATAGTTCTTAGTCTTGCCATACTCCCTTTTCTTGGTGTAGGAGGAATGCAGCTATACAAAGCCGAAGTTCCGGGGCCTGTTCCTGAAAAACTTACCCCCAGAGTTCAGCAGACTGCACTGTTGTTGTGGGGGGTATATGTGTTTCTGTCCCTTCTTGAAATTCTTGCTCTCTGGCTTGGCGGGATGAGCCTTTTCGAATCTCTTACTCACACCTTTGGTACTATGGCTACAGGTGGTTTTTCGCCCCTTAACGGCAGCATAGGTCAATACGACAATTCATATTTCGATTGGGTAATTACGATCTTCATGTTTCTTGCCGGAGCGAATTTTGCACTTCATTATTTTATGCTGAGAGGTAAATTTGATACCTGGTGGAAGGATGAAGAATTTCGTTTCTATACGTGGATAGTTCTTCTCAGTATAACAACTGTTACCATATCTCTTGTCGTCAGCGGATTATACACTGATCTGGTAGATGCTGTACGTTTTTCTGCTTTCCAGGTAGTAAGCATAATCACAACAACTGGGTATGTTACCGCTGATTATGAGCTTTGGCCTTTCTATACCCAATTCCTGCTCCTTTTGCTCATGTTCATAGGAGCCTGTGCCGGTTCCACCGGTGGAGGTATGAAGAACCTGAGGATCATGTTTCTGATAAGACATGTTAAAGCAGAACTGCTGCGGCTTCTTCATCCTAAATCCATGGTCCATATCAGGGTGGCCGGGAATGTCGTAAACCGTGATATTGTTGCTTCCGTAACTTCTTTCTTTATACTCTATATTGGGATCTTTGCATTGGGAGCTCTCATTATGGCAGGCTTCGGCCTTGATGTGGTTTCCTCTGTCGCAAGTGTAGCAGCAACACTTGGCAATATCGGGCCCGGACTTGGTATTGTAGGCCCTGTCAATAATTATGCATCAATACCAGTGGCAGGGAAATGGGTATTGTGTCTGTTTATGCTTCTTGGAAGGCTTGAAATATATACTGTTGTTATGCTCCTTCTTCCAGGAACCTGGAGTAGCTGATATTTTATGACATGATCCAACAGCTAAATGAAAACCCGGTAATCTAATATTCAGGTTTCAAAAATGGAATTGTATCATTAAGTGTATTCGTGCAATATTTTTCTGGAAGACTGATTTAAAATATAGTTATCAGGTGGAACTTAAGTTTTTTTATTTTTTCACCAGGGCTGAGATAGTACGGATAACATGAAGGGGGATATTTAGAAAATGACTGCGATCAGGAAAAAAAATAAAGATAAAGTAAGTGGGATCGTTCCATCACGAGATGAAATTGATGATTCTTCAAAATGGGTTCTGGAGCATATATATCCTGACACAGATTCCTGGGAAAAGGATTTTGATGAGGTTCAGAAGAGATTATCAGAGTTTAAGAGATTCAGTGATCATCTCGGTGAAAATTCACAAACGGTACTTGAGTGTTTACAGCTTGAGGAAGAGCTTGGGATCAAAATTGAAAAACTGTTTGTCTATGCTCATATGAAAAGTCATGAAAATACTTCCGTAAAAGAATTCCAGGGACTTGCGGACAGGTCCGGAAGCCTTCTTGTCCGTTTTTCCGCAGAGACATCATTTATAGTGCCTGAATTGAATGAATTGCCACCGGAAACCCTCGATTCTTATATGAAGGAAGAATCCCTGAGTACATATCATTTCTTTTTTGAAGATATTATAAGGATGAAAAAACATGTCCTTTCACCTGCAGAGGAAAGGATCATTGCATTGACAGGTGATATGTCACATGCACCTGATACTATTTTTACCCTTTTTACAAATGCGGACCTCCGTTTTTCGTCGGTAAAAGATGAAAATGGAAATAAACAGGAATTGACAGAGGAAAGATATCAAAAATTTATCAAGTCGCAGGATCGAAAAGTTCGTAAAAAAGCCTTCAAAACACTCTTTAATACATACCTTGGTTACGAGAATTCCATTTCTGCGATGTACAGTTCGAGTATTAAATCTGTTATGTTCAACTCCACAATAAGAGGGTACGGTTCAACGCTTGAGGCTTCCCTTGAACGAAACAACATTCCCTTGAAAGTCTATGATAATGTTATAGATACCGTAAGAGCAAATATTGATCCTCTCCATGAGTATGTTCAACTGAGAAAAAAAATTCTTAATACCGGCAAGATCCATATGTACGATCTATATGTTCCTCTTTTTGAGGAGACAAGGAAAGACATCCCTTATAAGGATGCCATAGAAATGGTGAGAGAGGGTCTGAAACCTCTTGGTAAAGATTACATGGACGTTTTTGATCATGGGCTGAAAAATGGCTGGATCGACGTTTATGAAAATCAGGGCAAAAAAAATGGTGCTTATTCCTGGGGCAGTTATGGTACACATCCATATGTATTGCTCAACTATAATGGGACACTTAGAGATGTATTCACCCTGGCACATGAAATGGGACATGCCATACATTCCTGGTATTCTCACAAAAACCAGCCCTATATCTACGGGGATTACACGATATTCCTTGCAGAAGTGGCTTCCACTACCAACGAATCCCTTCTTCTTAGCCATCTTCTTGAAAGATCAGAAAGCAGGAAAGAGAAACTTTTTCTCTTGAATTACCAGCTCGAACAGATTCGGACCACTGTTTACAGGCAGACTCTTTTTGCTGAATTTGAAAAGAAGGCACATTCCATGGCAGAGAAAGGGATAGCCCTTACACCTGATATATTGAAAAATGTCTGGCATGAACTCAATAGAGATTACTATGGATCTGAAATAAAGATAGACAAGGAAATAGACATAGAGTGGGCAAGAATACCACATTTTTATTCTTCTTTTTACGTTTACCAGTATGTGACTGGATTTTCTGCTGCCACCAGTTTTGCAGAAAATATTCTCTCCGGCCAGGCAGATCTAAGGGACAAGTATCTGGAATTCCTGAGGAAAGGAAGTTCAGATTATTCGACCAATATTCTGAGAGATGCTGGTGTAGATATGACCACGGAACGACCACTGGAGATAACCATAGAGAAATTCCGTACAGCTCTTGAAGACATTGAAAAAATGATCAAATAAAAAAGCCGGGAACAACACTGATCAATAGTTGTTCCCGGCTTTTTTATTTCCGTTAGAGTTATCTTATTTCAAAACCACTTTCACAGAGCCATTGAAGGATAATTTCAGAAAGGGCTATTCTTGAGTCATGAAAGGAATGACCGTCTTCAAGTAATTTTTCTGAGAGAAAAGCTGCGCTGTCATTTCTTATTGCATTTGCAAGCGGATCATGGTGTATATTCCTTTCGCAGACAGAATCAAGCGATCCTCCGACAAGAAGGATCTTTCTGTCACCGTAAACAGATCCCTTTTCGGAAAGATCCCACGAATTTTTATGCGTTTTGATCTCTTCTATCAGATCGTATATCCCAGTTCCTTTAAGAGGAACGATGCATTCCTCGAACATCTCCCTCGTTTTATCCCTGAACCTTTCGTCAGTTGTAAATTCTTTTCCCACTTTGCCCAGGTTGTAAGGTGCAATTGAAATTATGTGTCTTATATGTTTGAAAAGAGGAGATACCGCAAGAGCAGCAAAACCACCCATGCTATGGCCTGCGATTATCATTCTGTCTTTATCGATACCGAGGTTATCCACAGCATGATCTGATGAAAGAAACTTTATTGCAAGTTCGGTATCTTCAAGAACATTGGAGAATGAAAAATCCCCTTCACTTCCCCATGATCCACGGTAATGAAAAGTGGCGACATTGAATCCTCCACGCCGTAGTGTCTGGGCAAGGTCAAGGTTTTGTTCGTATCCTGGAAATCCATGGAGCAGTACTATTGTCGGATGAGGACCCTTGCCTGAGGGGGTGTACATCAAACCGTGAAGCCTGTCATTTCCCTGATGCAGAAGCAGGTTTATAACACCAGACGAATAGTTTTTATCCCTTGAGACCGGATCCGAGGATATGCAGTCAAATTTCATTTTTATTGATCCCTCCAAAACCTGTTTAATCTAATTCTGCCTGTAAGGGCTGCCGGGCAGGATCCCAGATTCATTGTAAGAACTGATACCTTTCAGATATTTAAGAACGCCATCTCCGGGTTTAAGCATAACAGGTGTGTCGGCAAGAACATTACTGTAGAATTCCATCGTTTTAAGGAAAATATATAGATCTTTTGCTTCAGAGGTAGAGTCTGCGATGATCTCCTGGGCTATCCTGTCACCTTCACCCTTGGTTTCTTCAGCGGTTTTTGTTGCCTCTGCTATCATTTCCACGTTCTTTCTATCCGCAATGGATCTTCTGCGCATTGCTTCAGCCTGTCCCTGTGCCCTTAATTGAGCAGCCACACGGTTTCTTTCCGCCTGCATGGATCTGTAAACAGCCTGCTCGTTCTCTGCAGGTAAAAATACTCTTTTGAAAGCTACCGATATAATTTCCACTCCATATTGCCGTGATTGTGTACGGGCAATATTTCCAGATCTATCAATGGCTTTCTCGCGTCCGCTTTTCACAAGTTCATCAAGTGTGAGCCTTCCCGCAACAATTCTTACAGCAGAATATATAGAATCATCCAGTCTCTGCTGTACTGATGCAACTGTTCTTACCCGCCTGTAAAGGGTTTCAGGATCGGATATTCTGAACAGTGCTATGGTATCAAACACAAGGTTTTTCTTATCGCTGGTTACTACTGCTACAGGATCAGCGTCATATTCGATCAGTTTTTTTGTATATGTGACAGTTCTGTCAAGAAATGGCAGCTTAAAATATAAGCCCGGCTCAGTATTTGACGCAACAACTTTTCCAAGTCTTACTACAACTACCTGCTTATCTGCCCTGAGAACGTAAAAAGAACCGCTTGCGACAAGGAGGGCAAGTATTATCACGATATAGATCAGACTTTTGTTTAAACTCTTCATAAAAGACCCTCCTTACCTTGTTTTCCCATTTGTCGGGGAGTTCATTTCCATTAGTTTCTCGAGCGGCAGTACCTGAAGGGAATTCTGGCGTTCGTCAACTATGATCACCTTCAGATCTGGCCATATATCCTGCATGTTCTCAAACCAGAGATTGTTAAGCACGAGTTCCGGGTTCTCTTTGTAAGAAGCATTCAGGGATGTTATTCTTGCTGCCTCGCCTTCGGCTATGGCTATTCTCCGGAATTTGTAAGCTTCTGCAGCATTGAGGATCTGATCCACTTCCCCTTCTGCCCTGGAAAGGATCTGGTTTGAATATTTGTCCGCTTCGAGTATCAGCCTGTTTTTTTCAGCTTTTGCTGAATTTATCTCGCTGAATGCGGCCTGGACAGGTTCCGGAGGGACTACGTCCTGGAACTGTACAGCAACAACAAAGATACCGGTTTTAAGTGTTTCCATGTTTTTCTGTATCAACTGTTTTGCCTCGGTCTGAGAAGCTTCCTTTTCTTTAGTCAGAACATCATCAAGCTTCCTCGAAGCGATAACTTGTCTCATTGTGGATTCTGCAATATCCCGGATCATTTTCTGTCTGAGCGTTTGATCGCTGGGTACATTTACTACAAAAGCGGAAGGATCTGCGATCTGGTACTGTAGGACCCAGTCTATCTCGACTATCTTGTTATCACCTGTCAGCATTTTTGATTCATCCAGCCTGTCCCTGTATTTGGCTGGAGGTCCGGGGCTTATGGTGCGGTATCCATATTCGAGACGCTGGATGTTTTCAGTATTGACTACAATGACTCTGTCCACAAGAGGTATTTTAAAGTTAACACCCTGATCTGTTACTGCAGATACTCTGCCAAGCCTGAAAACTACACCTCTTGAACCCGCGGGTATGATGTAAAAACCACTTTTTGCGATCAGAACAACTGCTACTAAAAGAACCAGATATTTAATAAACCCGGTTTTAAAGTTGAATAATTTTCTGATCTTTTCCCTTTCGGATGTCTCGTTATCTTCATTCTCTCTTTTTCCGAAAAACCCGTTGTCATCGAAAAAATTCTTCATCCAATTCCTCCCTAATATCTTTATATCTGTTACTCTATCAGAAAACGCTTTGTCTTTCATTCCTGCGTGTAACACAGGTGTAACTGTTAAAAGGTTCTTTATGTTTTTTCAATCAAGGATCGATCCGGCCATCTTTTGAAGTATTTTGAGCATTTCCCATCCTGCATAGGATAAACCTCTGGTTTTGTGGTAAATAGCCCGTATCTCCCATCTAAGGTTTTCACTGTCATCGATCTGGAGAATTGATAATCTGTGGTTTTTAACTTCCTCAGAAACCGAGAGTCTGCTGGTCAGGCAGATACCCAATCCTTGTCTCGTGAGGTTTTTGGCGATCTCAATATCTTCCACCATTATCTGTTCTTTGAAATTAAGCTTTCGCCGAAGTTTTAGATCTTTAAAATAGGTTGATATGGGATTGCCCTCGGTAAATGAAATTATTGTTTTGTCGTCGAGTTCATTCAGACTTGCCAGATTGCTGGAAGTTGAGGAACTTTCTGAAGACACAAATACCAGTTTGTCAAAACCGATCGCCCTGTATATAAAGTCATGTTCCTCCGAGGAATTAAGATCCTTTCCCAGGATCGCGAGTTCGATCTCATCGTTTTTAAGATGCTGTAAAATCTTTTCATATGATCCGGTGAATATCGATATCTCTATCATGGGGAACTGGCTGCGGAAAAGTTCCATTGCTTTTGGTAGCAGGTAGGTGCCGGTAAAAGATGAAGTACCGATCACGAGTTTTCCCGAACGCAGGTTCCTGATATCTCTGAATCGCTCAGTTATGTTTTCAACATTTTCAAGTATTTCAGATGCTGAGGCGTAAAGATATCTTCCCTCGGGAGTTAGCTGGATCTTACGCCCTCTCCTCACAAAGAGCTGGACCTCAAAATAGCTTTCAAGGTTAGCAATATGCTGGCTTATAGAAGGCTGAGAGATGTAAAGTTTTTCCGCGGCAGCCTTGAAAGAGCCTTCGCTGACTACCTGGCAGAAAGATTTCAGTTGGTAAAAGGTTATCATTTTGAATGGCCCTCTTATTCATAAGGTTTTCCTTATCGATTATATCAGAAAACTATTATTGAAGATAATATAAAGAGCTTTATAATTATAAATATGCTTAATATGCAGAGAAAAGATGCTCTTGTGCTCTTATGTCAGGATTTTGTAAGATGTCCCAGTGTCTCAGGGCATGAAAGGAAACTGGCTTCATTTCTTGAGGAGTCCATGTATTCCCTTGGTTTTGATGAGGTCAAAGTCGATTACTTTGGTAATGTACTCGGAAAAATGTCTTTTGGCAAGGATGGGAAAAACCTTCTTTTTGAAGCCCAGATGGATCATGTAGAAGTAAGGGATCCCTCGGAATGGCAATATTATCCATATGGTGCGTTTCTTGCCGACCAGCGGATATATGGCAGGGGGACTACGGATCAGAAAGGAAGTCTGGCAGCGATGATACTGGCAGCTTCCATGCTCAAGCATGATTTCGGGGATAGTCTCTGCGGTAATCTTGCTGTTGCTGCCACAGTCCAGCAGGAGCGTTTTGAAGGAGTATCTTCAAGGCTGGTAGGTTCAGCGTATGAGCCGGATTATGTTGTCATAGGGGAGGCTTCCGATCTTCAGATCGAGAGGGGCCAGAGAGGCAGAGCTGAAATAGTTCTTGAAAATCAAGGGAAAATGGCTCATTCAGCCCACCCTGATTATGGTATAAACGCAGCTCTTAAGATGATATCCCTGGTGAACTTTATAAGGGAGAATTTTAACCCGGGTTATGATCCCTTCCTCGGGAAAGGTATCCTGGAATTGACGAATATAACTTCTTTTCCCAGAAATAATGCAGGTACAATTCCTGATCGCTGCAGAGTCGTTTTTGACCGTCGGCTTCTTCTTGGTGATACAAGGAGCAATGTTATAGGGGATATCGAAAAACTGGTTGCTCTCGCAAAACTATCAATACCGGACCTCGATGCTTCCGTACATATTTCCAGGGTCGAAGATCATTGCTACACGGGGGTTCCTATAAAGGGCGAACATTATGTTCCTGCCTGGCTTTTCCCGGAGGATCATGAATTTATAAGGTCATCACTCAGAGGTCTAAAACAGGCAGGACTTCCTGCCAGACTGTCATCAAAGGCAGGGTTCGGGACAAATGGGTGTTATTACGGGGGCGTTGCAGGGATACCGTCTATAGTTTTTGGTCCATCCAGTGAAAATCTTGCTCATATTACTGATGAACATATCAAGATCGAACAGCTTGTAAAGGGTTGTGAGGGTTATTACGGTATTGGCAGGGGTGTGCTTGCATCCTGATGGATATTATTTCAAATTGCGGGAGGTTCTATATTTTGATGAATGAAAAAAGAAAAGAACAGCTGGTTGATTTTTGCAGGGAAATGATCAGGAGGCCAAGTCTCTCAGGCCAGGAAAAAGATGTTGCCGAGCTTGTAGCGGAAACAATGAGGTCCCTGGGATATGATTCAGTTGAAGTTGATAATTATGGAAATGTCATAGGGAAAATTACCCTTGGCAATGGCGGCAAAACTCTTCTTTTTGAAGGACATATGGATCATGTGGAAATTGGAGATGTCTCCAGCTGGACGGTTGATCCTTTTGCTGCGGATATTTTCGACGGGAAAATATATGGTCGTGCTACAACTGATATGAAGGGTAATCTTTCAGCGATGATACAGGCAGCAGCCTTCTTGAAAGAGGACGCTGCAGATGGTGTGAATGGAGAATTGATCGTAGCAGGAGTTGTTCATGAGGAATGTTTCGAAGGAGTTGCTTCTGAAGCTATAGGAAAGAAATATAAACCCGATTTTGTTGTGATCGGGGAACCGTCCAGCCTTACCCTGAAAAGGGGGCAGAGAGGAAGGGCCGAGATCGTACTGGAGACCCTCGGGAAAAACGCTCACTCGTCCAATCCCTCCGTGGGGCTGAACTCAATAAAGAAAATGATGAAGATACTTCTTGAGATAGAAGATAGTTTCATACCTGAGGATCATCCTGTCCTCGGGAAAGGGATCCTGGAAGTTACGGATATTATATCTTCACCTTATCCAGGTGCAAGTGTTGTTCCTGACAGATGCAGGGTCACTTTCGACAGAAGGCTTCTTGTTGGTGAGACGGAAGAGGGAGTCCTGGGGCAGGTCCAGCAGGTTATCGATAGAGTGGCTGCCTCAGACCTGGAGATTAAAACAAAACTTTATTTAGCAGAGGCAGAGGAAGTCTGTTATAACGGCGAAAAGATCAAAGCTGAACGTTTTGCCCCGGGGTGGTTGTTCCCGGAAGATGATGTTTTTGTCCAGACCTGCCTGAAGGGATTGAGATCAGCAGGTCAGGATCCAGATATATCCCACTATGCTTTCTGTACTAATGGTAGTTATTATGCCGGTAAGGCAGGGATACCCACCGTAGGATTTGGAGGATCCCTTGAAACTCTTGCCCACGTGGTAGACGAGTATATAGAGATCGACCATCTGGTCAAGGCATGTGAAGGATATGCAGGTATAGCAGGATCTGTTTTTGGCAGTTAGAGGGAGGAACAAAATGGCAACTCCAGAATTATTAAAGTGTGTCCTTTGTGGAAAAACCTATGATCCATCCGATGTCAGTTACACTTGTCCTGCCTGTGGTCTGGATGGAACTCTTGACGTTGTTTACGATTATGATTCTTTAAGGAAAGTTTTTTCAAGGGAGACGCTTGCATCCTGCAATGATATGAGTATGTGGAGATACGGGGAAATTCTGCCCATTGAGGACCAGGGGAACATTCCTGCTCTTCAGGTTGGCTGGAGCCCTCTTTACAGCAGCCGGAAACTCTCGGAAAAATATTCAGTTAGAGATGTATATATAAAGGATGACGGAAGGAACCCGACTGGATCACTGAAAGATCGTGCAAGTGCTGTAGGTGTTGGTAAGGCTCTTGAATTAGGCAGGGAGTCCATAGCGTGTGCATCTACAGGGAATGCAGCAAGTTCCCTTTCAGGTATTGCAGCCGTTGCAGGTCTTAAAAGTTATATATTTGTCCCGGAAAATGCTCCATCTGCAAAGATAACACAGCTTCTTGTTTATGGGGCTACCGTAGTCCTTGTAAAGGGTAATTATGAAAATGTTTTTAATCTTGCTACAAGCGCTATAGAAAAATGGGGTTGGTATAACAGAAATTGTGCCATTAATCCATATCTTGTTGAAGGCAAGAAGACCTGTGCAATGGAAATAGCTGAGCAGCTGAACTGGGATGTTCCTGACAGAGTTTTTGTCTCGGTAGGTGATGGTTGCATAATAAGCAGTGTTTACAAGGCTTTCCATGATCTTTTGGAGTTGGGGATGATAGAAAGGATGCCTCGGATCATGGGGGTACAGGCGGAAAAGGCTTCACCTATCTATGATGCAGTTCGAGAAAATGCAGAAAGGGTGACTTTCGGTCCTGCTGATAGTCTGGCAGATAGTATATCTGTTGGGGCCCCCAGAAACTGGGCCAAGGCAATGAGAGCTGTAAAGCAGAGTAATGGTGATATGGTCGCCGTTCCAGATAGTGACATTCTGCAGGCTATCCCTGAGTTAGCAAGAGAGACGGGAGTTTTTGGAGAACCTGCAGGTGTTACAGCTTTCGCCGGTTTCAGGAAAATGGCCCGGCAGGGCCTGATCGGGAATAGCGAAAGGGTCGCCCTTATAGTTACAGGTAATGGTCTCAAGGATATTGACAGTGCGAAAAAATCAGTAGATCAACCTTTGGTCGTTGGTCCCGATATTGAAGAACTTGCAGCAAAACTTGAGATTAACGGGTAATTAAGAGGATCAGACTAAGGAGGGAATATCTATGTTTGGAAAAGCTGGAGAGTTACTTAAACAGGTAGATCCTGCTATAGCAGAAGTTGTTTCAGAGGAATTGAACAGAGAAAGAGATGGCATAGAACTTATAGCGTCCGAGAATGTTGTTTCGCCCGCTGTTCTTGCTGCTATGGGATCCGTACTAACTAATAAATATGCCGAAGGCTATCCTGCAAAACGTTATTACGGCGGTTGCGAGGTTGTTGATAAAGCTGAAGATCTCGCCAGAGACAGAGCTAAGGAACTTTTTGGATGTGAACATGTTAATGTTCAGCCCCATTCTGGTTCGCAGGCGAACATGGCAGTATATTTTTCCGTTCTGAAACCAGGAGACAAGATCCTTGCCATGGATCTATCCCATGGAGGACACCTTACTCATGGGAGCCCGGTAAATTTTTCCGGGATGCTTTACGATGTCGTTCATTATGGAGTTGATAAAGAGACTGAAACTATTGACTACGAACAGGTAGCAAGGCTTGCCGAGGAACACAGGCCCAAAATGATAGTCTGTGGGGCAAGTGCATATTCCAGAGAGATAGACGCAGAGAAATTTAGGGAGATAGCAGATAAAGTCGGGGCATACCTTACATTCGATATTGCACACATAGCGGGATTGATAGCTGCGGGTTTACACAAGGACCCCGTGCCATTCTGTGATTTTCTTACTACTACCACACACAAGACCCTTCGTGGTCCAAGGGGCGGAATGATCATGTGCAGAGAACAGTATGCAAAAGCTGTTGATAAGGCTATTTTCCCTGGTATGCAGGGAGGTCCTCTTATGCACATAATTGCCGCTAAAGCTGTAGCATTCAGGGAGGCTCTTACACCAGAGTTCAGGGAATATCAGAAAAAAATAGTGCATAATGCTTCAGCATTCGCCTCTTCACTGAAAGATAATAATTTCAGGCTGGTATCTGGAGGTACTGATAATCACCTGATTTTAATCGACCTGACCAGCAGGGATATCACAGGCAAAGATCTTGAAAAAGCTCTGGATAAGGCAGGTATTACTGTAAACAAGAATACTGTACCTTCAGAAAAAAGAAGTCCCTTTGTAACGAGTGGAGTTAGGGTTGGTACTCCAGCAGTCACGACGAGGGGGTTTGGAGAAGCTGAGATGAAATTCCTGGCAAAGTGGATCGATGATGTTGCTCGCAACATGGATGATGAAAAAGTTCTTTCGAGAGTCAGATCAGAGGTCCTTGAACTCTGTGGAAAATACCCGCTGTACAAAGGGTACGAAGTTCAGTAATTAACTATTCTATTTTCAGACATTATTTTAAAAGGAGTTGGGTTTAACGTGATAGATTTGACAGTCAATGAGGAACAGCTCAAAAGAACGGTTCAAAGGGCCAGGGAAAGGAACATAATGATCCCTACTTTTGAGCAGATGAAAAATCCGGAACTTGTTCCGGATAAGATCAAGAAAGATTTGAAAGATGTTGGTTTGTGGGATGTTGATTCTCTTAATCTTTTCCGTATTACCTGGAAAAATGAGCCAGTCAAAAAAGGTGGACAGTATGGTGGAGTCAACTATATAGAACTTCCAAAAGAATTGACCGGTGTTGATGCAAGGATAGTTGCGATCGTAGGTAAATGGTTCCCCACTGGAGCCCATAAGGTTGGAGCCACTTTTGGCTGCCTTGTGCCAAGACTTATTACCGGACAGTTCGATCCGACTTTCCATAAGGCCATTTGGCCTTCCACTGGAAACTATTGTAGAGGCGGGGCTTATAATTCACAGCTTCTTTCATGTGAATCAATAGCAATTCTGCCGGAAGGAATGAGCAGGGAGCGTTTCGACTGGCTGGAAAAAGTAGCCGGTGAGGTCATCCCGACTCCAGGCAGCGAAAGCAATGTTAAAGAGATCTTTGACAAGACCTGGGAACTCAAGGCTACCAGGGATAATGTAGTGGCCTTTAACCAGTTCGAGGAATTTGGTAACCATCTCTGGCATTATGAAGTTACCGGAAATGCCATGAAAGAAGTATTAGACCAGATAATGGGCAAAAACGACAGGTTCTGCGGTGTAACCATTACTTCCGGTTCTGCAGGAACACTTGGATGTGGAGATTTCCTTAAAGAAATATATCCCACCAGCAGAATAGCAGTTGGAGAGGCTCTTCAGTGTCCAACCATCCTTGCGAACGGATTTGGAGCTCATCGTATCGAGGGTATAGGAGACAAACACATCCCCTGGATACACAACGTCAAGAATACCGACATGGTCATTGACGTTGATGATGCTGACAGTATGGCAATGGTACGCCTTTTCAATGAGCCGGCAGGGAAAAAATATCTCAAGGAAAGAGGAGCTTCACAGGAACTTATCGATCAGCTTCCTCTGATGGGTATCTCAAGTGCAGCCAACGTAATAATGGCCATAAAAATGGCAAAATATTATGAGCTTACCGAAAATGATGTAGTAATGACAGTCTTTACTGATTCCATGGAACTTTATGATTCAAGACTTAAGGAAATGGAAGAGGAATTTGGCCCCTATACGGATACTGATGCTGCAGTGGACTTCAAGCAGCATATCGAGGGACTTTCTGTTGACTGGATGCAGGAACTTAACTATTATGACAGAAAACGTATACACAATCTGAAATATTACACCTGGATCGAACAGCAGGGCAGAGAGCTTGATGAACTTAATGCCCAGTGGTACGACGAAGAAGAATACTGGGGCAGCATCCACAAGATGACGTCTGCTATCGATAAAAAGATCGACGAATTCAACAAAATGACAGGTTTGTTGTAACTCATATGAGGTAGGGTTTCCATTCTTATGGTTCCCTGCCTCTTTTAATTTTTTATTACAATGGCAATAATTCTAAAATAAATACAAACAGTGTTGCTGGCGCGCAACAACTCTGTTTGTTAAGCGCAGGTTCTATTTTTATCAAGACACACACGTGTGTTTTTCAAGGATCCTGGAACAAAAACAAGGAAGGGGTCTTCGCTTTGTATTTTGATGTCATAGTTAAAAACGGAACAGTTTATGATGGGAGTGGTGCTGAGAGTTTTAATTCCGATATCGGGATCAAAAATGGGGAAATTGAAACTATTGGTGATCTTTCAGCTTCAGAGGCAGGTAAGATTATTGATGCCAGAGGGTTGAATGTCGTCCCGGGTTTTATAGATACCCATAGCCATTCGGGACTCGAAGCTCTCGTCAAACCCGAGACTTCACATAATATAATGCAGGGTATTACAACCTGTACGGTAGGGCAGGATGCAATGGGAGCTGCCCCTGTTATCGATGAATATATAGAACCGTGGAAGAAAACCATGGCAGGTCTTGAGGGGGATTTTAAACCGGACTGGAAGTGGCGTTCGGTGAAGGAATATTTTGATAAACTTGACGAAAAGGATCTTGGTCCAAATTTTGCCTACCTTGCCCCCCATGGAAACATCAGATTATGTGCCATGGGCCTTGATAATAGAAAACCTACCACAGCAGAACTTGATAAAATGAAAGACCTTCTCCAGAAAAGTCTGGATGAGGGGGCTTTTGGTATGTCCACTGGCATGATCTATCCTCCCTGCAGTTTTGCCCGGACAGAGGAGTTTATTGAACTAGGCAAAGTTCTTAAGGATAATGATGCGGTTTTTGTTACTCACCAGAGAAGTGAAGCAGATACTATCATTGATTCAATGGATGAGATCATATCCATAGGTGAACAGAGCGGATGCAGGATCCATTTCTCCCATTTTAAAGTTGCAGGAAAGAAAAACTGGAAATATTTTGACGGTGTTCTTGAAAAGCTTGATCTTTGCTCGAAAAAGGGTATAAGGGTTTCCGTTGATCAGTATCCATATGTTGCCGGCAGTACAACTCTGAGTGTGATATTGCCGCCATGGGTTCATGATGGCGGAACTGAAAAGGTACTTGAAAGACTCAATGATGCTGATGCAAGAAAAAAGATGACCCATGACATTATTAATGGAATACATGGTTGGGATAATTTTGTTGATTTTGCAGGTCTGGATGGTATCTTCATAACATTTGTCAAAAGTGATAAAAACCAGAATGTGGTAGGCAAAAGTCTTGTCCAGCTTGGTGAGATGCGGGGCAAGGATCCCCTTGAGGCTACATATGACCTCCTTCTTGAAGAGGAAAATACAGCAGGTCTTGTCGACTTTTACGGACTCGAGGAACATGTAACTACGATCCTTAAGAGACCGGAGCAGAATGTATGCACAGACGGGATACTTGGGGGGAAGCCTCATCCGAGGGTTTATGGGACATATCCCAGGGTCCTTGGCAAATATGTAAGGGATGAAAAAGTACTCGACATGCAGACTGCTATCTACAAGATGACAGGCAAACCAGCAGAGGTCCTTGGAATAAGTGACAGGGGTTTCCTTAAAGAAGGGTATGCTGCAGACCTTGTATTATTCGATCCTGAAAAAGTTATAGATACTGCAGATTATGCAGATCCTATACAATTCCCGAATGGAATAGACTACGTCATTGTTAATGGCAGGATCCTTGTTGATCAGGGTAAACATACACCAGGCAAGGCAGGAAAGGTAATAAAATTTGCCGGGAGGTAGATTCTTTCAACTCCAGTCTATGTTGAATAGATCTAACTTAAAGAATTCTTCTGCAAGATCAAAATCTTTGTTTTTTAAAAAACTTTTTTATGGATAATAATATTTATCTTTAATGACAGGAGAGTATGTTTTCTCTTTTCATTTTCAAGACAAAGTAACTTATAAATCTACCAGAGGGGGAAGGAGTGATCAAAAAGGGCAGTTTACAGGGATAACGGTGTTTTTGTTTGCAGGATCAGTTGAAGTTTGGAACAATGCGATATGTAGATTTCAAGAGGAGGTAACCTTAATGGCAAAATTCAGCAGTCTATTGAAAAAGGTACTCGTAGTAGCTCTCGTTCTGAGTCTGGCGTTAACTTTTGCAGTTTCTTCAGTATCTGCAGCAGATAAACCGGAATACAAATGGAAATTTGCGCAGGCCAACGTAAGACCGACCCAGGCAAAATCTATGAAGCTTTTCTGTGACCTGGTAGGTGTATATACCGATGGCAGGATGGAGATCGAGTTTTTTGAGAATGCAATATTGGGAAACGAACAGGAAACTTTTCATGCAGTTCAGGATGGCAGTATCGAGATAGGCAACTTGCCCCCCTATGTAAATCTTGTTCCTGGAGGAATGTTTAACTGGATGCCTTGGACCATTTCATCATGGGATGAAGCCGTTATTGCTTTCGGACAGCCGGACGGAATACTCTACAAGGTCCTTGAAAAGGCCTATAATGAAGTGGGCATGCATATCCTTTATACCAACAGCCAGGGCCCTTATGGTCTCGGTAACAACGTTCGCCCGATCAAAAAACCAGAAGATCTTAAAAATCTTAAAATGAGAGTTTCTTCTTCACTTGGTTGCGTTATGGGACTTGTCAACATGGGTAAGGGTACGGGCATGACCGTAGAGACTGTGGCATGGAGTGAGCTCTACAACGCTCTTGGCAGGAATGTCGTTGATGGTTGCTGGAGTATGTGGCCCTCCCTTATAGAGGAAAGACACTATGAAGTTCTTGATTATTACACATCTCTTGACTGGATGTGGGATGCAAACCAGATCGCTGTTAACAAAGAAGCATGGGATGCTCTTCCTGATGATCTTAAAGAAGCCGTTACAAAGGCGGCCATGCAGGCTGAGATCCACCAGTACGAACTTTCACGCCGAGCGGTCAGAAAAATGCAGGAACAGCTTGCAAGTGAAGAAAGCTTTAACATCTATTATCCAACTTCAGAAGAAAGAGAAATGTTCAGGGAAAAAGCAGATATGCTTTCTGTCTGGGAAGAACTCTGCAAACCATGGCTTGAAAAACATTATCCAGGTCAGAACATGACAGAGAAGATCCTTGATGAGCTCGACAGGATCCATGAGCAGGTTAAGGGAAGCAATTAAAGAAATTATAGTGTTTAATTGATTTTTGTAATATGTGATATTGATTAAAAAATTTGCGGGGCTTCCTTTCTTTTACCGAATAAATAAGAGGAAGCCCCCTTATGAAAATCTTTCAAAAAACGATCTGAAAGTCCTTATCTTTGGGTAAAAGGTTTGTCTGGTATCTCAGTTTTAATCTATTTAAATAATTATGAATGGGAAAATTGTCGTTTTAATTTAGTTATAAATCATTTTAAACTTGATCATGGATGGTGATAATCCTTGTTGAAAATTATTCAGGATGGTCTTGCAAGACTTGAAAATGTTCTGTGTTCGGTCGGTCTGCTTGTCTCAACATTTCTGGTTTTTGCACAGGTGATCAACCGATACTGGCTTCATTTCGAAATAATGTGGCTCGGGGATATGTCTCTTTATATCTTTGTTTCTACCTATATACTTGCAATAGCAATGGCTGCTGCATATAAAGGTCACATAGCTGTTGAAATGATACAGTCGAAGTTCCTCAATGGAAAACCCTTTGGTCTAAGTATCTACAAGTTGCTTATGGATATTGTTTCGCTGATAGTAATACTTCTTTTTTCTCAGCCGGTTTATAACTTCTTTCTCAGGTCAATAAAATATCCGGAGTTTGGAACTCTGGTCAGATGGTTCAATACAAGTTGGCTGGTTTATATTCTTTTCGCTGTTATTGTACTTTGCGGCCTTCATGTTATTTACCATATCCTCGGGGATATTCATGAGATTAGAAAACAATACTGGCTGAATTCTGAAGGAGGAAAAGAATAGCTATGGAGACAGGAGTCGTCATTTCACTTGTAATATTTCTGTTGGGTATAGCCGTAGGCGTTCCCCTGGGATGGGTCTTCCTCGGAAGTACTGCGTTAGGGATGATATTACTGGGTTCTCCGCTTTCCTTTATGGCAGGGACCTTTTTTCATTCACTTTTTACACCTGTTGTAATGGCAATAGGTTTCTTTGTCTTTGCAGGAGCTCTCATTTCAGAGGCTGGTCTTGCAGACAGGATAGTTCGATTTTCATACGCCCTTGTGGGTAAAGTTAAGGGTGGTCTGATAGTAGTAGGGATAATTGCAACACTATTCATGAGTGCCCTGACCGGTTCTTCGGTTCCATGTATATCAGCACTTATACCTCTTCTTGTCCCGAGACTTGAAAAATATGGTTACAAGAGAAGTTACACTACAGCAGTTCTATGTTCTTCAAGTTTCCTTGGGTATCTTATTCCTCCAAGTGTACCGGCACTTATCTATTGTCTTGTAGCACAGCAATCGGTGGCAGCACTTTTTCTTGCAACGGTTTTCCCGGGACTTCTTCTTGCCATAGGATATGGCATTCTTAACTATTTCATAGTAGACAAATATACTTTTGAAGCTACTGAAATGCCTGAAAGACCGGAAACTCTGAAGGATTCATTAAAAGAACTTCTTTCTGCATCATGGGCTGCACTACCTGCCCTTGGCTGTCCGGTTCTTATTCTTGTGGGTATCTATGGAGGTATCTGTACTCCAAATGAGGCGGGAGCACTTGCGGTCTTTTACTGTATTTTTGTGGGTGTTTTTATTTACAGAGACCTTAAGTGGGGTAATTTCAGAAGGGCGACGACCAATACTCTCATAACTCTTGGAATGATAGCTCTTCTTCTTGGAGGAGGTACAGTTCTTACAAGATACCTGACCCTTCAGGGAGTGGCCCAGAGCCTTGCTGCCCTTATGCTTGGTCTTTTCGAGAACAAGTATCTTATCCTTATTTCCATAAATGTATTTCTGCTTCTTCTGGGTATGTTCCTTGACGGAATACCGATTCTTATCCTTGCTGTTCCTTTGATAATGCCCCTTGCCAAAGAGCTTGATATAAACATGGTTCATCTCGGATCCATGATAATTCTTAACATTGGGCTCGGAGTAATGACTCCGCCTTTTGCCATGTCGATCTTTGTCGGATCAAGGTTATCAGGAGTACCTGCAGGAGAATTGATGAAACCAATGCTGATGTATCTTTTGTTCGTCGGCATACCGGTTCTTATGATAACAACCTATGTGCCTTTCATTTCCTGCTGGTTGCCCACTGTTGCTTTGGGATCACAGATAGTAGGGCCATGGTGATCCGGTTACTTCATTATTAAGGAGATGGATTATGTCCGGTTATTATGATCTTGTTATAAGGAATGGAAAGGTAATTGACGGTACAGGAGATCCTTACGTGTTGTGCGATATAGCAGTCAAAGACGGCAATATCGCAGATATTGGTAACATTATTAAAAAAGAGACAAAAGAGATCGATGCAGAAGGGCATTTTGTAGTCCCGGGATTCATAGATCTGCACAATCATCTTGACCAGGGCATCCTTCAGTTCCCACGTGCTGAATCACATATAATGCAGGGTGTAACTTCTGCAGTGGTGGGTAATTGTGGTATGTCAATGGCTCCGTGTGAAACGTCAACACTTGAATTACTTAAAAATTACAATGAACCCTTTCTTCCATCTATGAGCAACTATCAATGGGACTGGACAGATCTTTCAGATTTTTTAAAAAAGGTCGAAGAACAGAATATTACAGTGAATCTTATTCCTCTTGTCGGACATGGAACCCTGAGGATCGCTGTAAAAGGTTTCAGCAATGAAGGTCTTGATGCTGAAGAAATGGAAAGAATGAAGGAACTGTTGCGTAAATGCCTTGAAGATGGAGCCTGGGGTCTGTCTTCAGGGTTAATATATCCGCCGGGGACTTATGCGGATGAAAATGAACTTATCGAGATCACAAAAGTTCTTTCTGAATATGGAGGGATTTACACTTCTCATATTCGCAATGAGGGAGGATTCCTTATAGAGTCAGTCAAAGAGGCGATAAGAATAGGAGAGGAAAACGGAATTCCTGTTCAGATATCCCATCATAAAGCTTTATCAAGTTCCAACTGGGGAAAAGTTGAACAGACTCTTTTGCTGGTAAAAGAAGCCAGGGAAAGGGGTGTAGATGTAGCAGTTGATGTTTATCCATACACAGCTGTAAGTACTACGATAACTTCACTTCTCCCGTCCTGGGCACTTGAGGGTGGGATCGCAGCTATGCTTGGCAGACTTGAAGACCCGGCGGCAAGGGATCAGATATTTAGAACTGTAAAGGAACCGCCCGGCAGGGGAGAAAGCCTTCTCAAAGATGTGAAGTGGGAAAATATTAAGATCTGTGAGTGTGCTGCAAAGCCGGAATATGAAGGGCTCACTCTGCATGAAATATGCGGAACAAACTCTTTCGGGAAGGAATCACTGGAAAGATTTCTTGACCTGTTGTCCGAAATACGGGGGAATGCCACCATGGCTGTTTTTGCAATGGATGAGAGTGATGTTGAAACTGTGATAGCAAGCCCATTTTCATCAATAATTTCCGATGCATGGGTTACCTCTCCTGATGCCGGGGGAAAACCTCATCCGAGGGCTTATGGAACATTCCCGAGAGTCTTTTCAAAGTATGTAAGAGAGAGAAAGATCCTTTCGATAGAGGAAGCAGTAAAAAAAATGACTTCCATGCCTGCTGAGAGAATAGGCTTATCGGACAGAGGCATACTGAAAACCGGATTCAAAGCGGATATAGTGATATTTAACGGTGAAGAGATCAATGACAGGGCTACTTTTCGTGATCCACACCAATATCCTGAGGGTATCAAATATGTCATTATTGATGGCAAAATTGTGGTTGAAGACGGTGTTTTTTCCGGAGTTCGCCCGGGGATTGTTCTGAAACGCGAAAATGTTTCTGAAATAAATCCTGATAATCCAGTAAATCTTAATAGTTGATATGGCGAATACAGAGGAGGAGAGTAAGTGAGCAAAAAAATGTACAGCGATATCGAGATAGCGCGACAGGCAGAGATGGAACCCATAGAGGAAAT
>CAYPIU010000009.1:0-47144 GCA_964410915.1 uncultured Synergistales bacterium
TCAATAAGCTGAGAGTAGTATCTGGGATATACCTTTGCTATAGCCATTATCCTTGTATTGAGAAAGATTATCCCCAGAGTACAGACACCTATGAAAATGGCGAGTACAAACACAGTGGTCACAATAGTCGGTACTTTTTTCTTCACAAGAAAGCGAACAACAGGAGCAAAGAGATAGGAAAGCAGCCATGCTATTACAAAGGGGAGAATAACACCCTTTGCGGCCTTAAGAACTACCCCTGCTGCAACCAATGCTATTATTGAAAGAAGAACGACCACAACTTTATTTCGATCCAAAATATGTATTGCCCCTTTACCTGAAGTAATTCCATTATAACCGCAACTAAATACTGATGTTATGTGATTTTTGAATATTTTACCAGTTTTGGGATTTTTCTTCGATTAATTCTTTTAGAAGTATTGACACTATATAACTTTGTCGTTATAATTCTGTCTCGGTTTCATAGCATTACTTTAACATAGTGAAACATCATTTAGACTTACACCCTGCCGGAATTGTCATCTACTCCGGGTAGGGTTTTTTAAGAAATATGTAATAATAATACAATATACAGGAGGGTACAGATCATGAAAAAGTTTTTCCTAATTGTAATGTGTGCAGCTTTTCTTGCAGGTGTTTTAATGGCTTCAGGGGCTATGGCAGCCGACAAATACATTGTCGGTATTGATGGAGATTACCCCCCCTATTCCTATGTTGATGAAGACGGAAATCCTACCGGTTTCGACGTTGAATCAGTAAAATGGATAGCGGATCAGCTTGGCTTCGAGGTTGAGATCAAACCCACAGCGTGGGACGGCATTATCCCGGCACTTATGGCCAAAAAGATAGACCTTATATATTCTGGAATGACAGCAAGCGCTGAAAGAAGAAAGGTTGTTGCGTTCTCTGACGTATATTGGGTTATTAACCAGGCGGTATGTGTAAATGCAGATTCTGACCTCAATATCGTTACGGCACTTGCAGGAGATTACAAGGTAGGAACCCAGAGAGGATGCACTGCAGCAATGTGGCTGGAAGATAACCTTGTCAAGACAGATGTACTTCCAAAATCAAACCTTAAACTTTACGATAACTTCCCGCTTGCTGTGAAAGACCTTCAGAACGGCCGTGTGGATTCTGCAATGATGGATGATGTGATCGTAGAAAAAGCTGTAGAAGGTAAGGATCTGAAGATCATAGGAACAATAAGCACTGGCGAAGAATATGCAGTAGCAATGAGAAAAGAGGACGTGGAACTTCAGGAAATGATCAACAAAGGACTCAACATGCTGATGAAATCCCCCAAATGGGAAGAACTGAAAGCAAAGTACAATATGGACTAACCTTTCATTTGAATTATAGATCGTAAAGAGTTAACATAACTCAGGCAGGAGAAGTGGCTCTGGCCAAAAATACTTCTCCTGCTTTTCTTGTCGGGATGATGAATTGATGAATGAAAGCATACAGGTCATAATTTCAACACTGCCATTTATACTTAAAGGAACTTTTGTGACACTACGTCTTGTACTGAGCGCTCTCGCTGTAGGGTTCGTACTGGGACTTCTGCTGGCAATAGGACAGGTCTACGGAAAGAAGATCCTGGCAAGAGCTATTTCCCTCTACATATGGTTTTTTCGGGGACTGCCAAATCTTGTACTGCTCTTTCTTTTTTATTTCGGCCTTTTCCCTTTGCTTGGACTTGACGTTTCCGCCTTTACGATCGCAGTCATAGCACTCGGTCTTCGAAGTTCAGCCTATCAATCTCAGATCTTCAGAGGCTCCATACAATCACTTGGTTCCGGCCAGATGATGGCTGCAAGATCTCTTGGAATGACAAATATACAGGCTATCTTAAACATTATTCTTCCCCAGGCGCTCAGGATATCTATACCAGGATGGTCAAATGAATATCCAATACTGCTTACAGATTCAGCTGTAACATATGCGATCGGGGTAATGGAAATACTTACCAGGGGAAGTCTCGTAGTCTCAAGAACATATCAGCCAATGCCAATATACCTTACCTGCACGGTGATCTTTATACTGCTCAACTATGGAGGAATGAAAATCCTTCACATTCTTGAGGACAAGTACCGTATACCGGGTTTTGGGAACATGGAGATGTAGAATATGAAAGACAATATAATTCTCAGAGTTGAAGATATTCACAAAAAATACGGAAAAACAGAGGTCCTCAGCGGTATATCCTTTGAAGTAAGAAAGGGTGACACAAAGGTCTTTATAGGTTCTTCAGGAACCGGCAAAAGTACGCTCCTGAGGTGTATAAACCAGCTTACCGTACCAGATAGCGGCAAGATATGGCTTCATGGTGAAGAAGTAACCCATTCCCAAAAGAGCATAAACTATTTCCGGCAGAGGATCGGAATGGTCTTTCAGAATTTCAACCTTTTTGATCACCTCACAGCGGTAAAAAATGTTGAAATAGCTCTGATCAAAGTCAAAAAACTTAACAAAAAACAGGCACGTGAAAAAGCAATGGAAGAACTTGTCAGAGTTGGTCTTAAAGAACAGGCAGATCTATATCCTGCCGAACTTTCCGGAGGTCAGGCGCAAAGGGTCTCAATTGCAAGGGCTCTTGCCATGGAACCTGATATTATGCTTTTTGATGAACCTACATCTGCACTTGACCCTGAATTGACCGGAGAGGTGCTGGCTGTAATGAAAGACCTTTCAAGAAACGGAATGACCATGCTTGTAGTTACACACGAAATGGGATTCGCATGTTCTGTGGCTAATGAGATCATTTTCATGGAAAAAGGGAAGATCCTCGAAAGCGGTCCCCCTTCAAAACTGATACGGGAACCCAGGTTTGAAAGAACGAAACAGTTCTTATGCAAACTGGGAGAACTTTATGGAGATATAGGTCGATAACAATGATAGATATGATATTTCTCAGTGATGTTCTGCTACCTCCTCTTCTCGAGGGTCTCGTGGTAACGCTTAAACTGATCGCGTGCTCGATACCCTTTGGCCTTTTGACGGGAATATTAATATCAACGGGGAGGGTATATGGAAATCCTGCGGTTTCCTTTCTCTGCAAGACCTATGTCATTATATTCAAGGGGACTCCGCTCCTCATGCTGCTTTTTCTGATCTATTTTGGACTTCCGAGCATCGGGATATCACTATCCCCCTTCATTGCTGCTGTAACAGGATTCATAATATGCAACGGAGCCTATAACTCCGAGTATATACGTGGTGCCATCCAGTCAGTCAAGTCTGGTCAAATGGTGGCTGCACTCGCCCTGGGAATGACAAAAAGACAGGCAATTATAAACATTGTACTTCCCCAGGCCCTTATAAGGGCTATTCCGGGAGTATCGAACGAAATAATTTATCTTATAAAGTACTCATCACTGGCATACATGCTTACATGTATAGAACTCACAGGAGCAGGCAAGATAGTGGCATCAAGATACTTCAGGTTCACTATCGTTTTTCTGATAGTAGGTTTGATCTATCTTTTCCTCGTAACAATAGCAGGCAAACTGCTTACAATGCTTGAAAAAAAGTTTGCTGTTCCCGGACTGATAAAATAAAAACGCTTAATTATTTCTATCAGATCTTTCATTTTTCATCAGTTCTCCCATTTCAATAAGAGAACTCTGAAGATATTCCCAGAATAATTCCAGCTCCTTTGTCATGCCAGTCCTGGCTGATATATTGAAATTGAGCTGATCTGGTCGGGTAAGATATCTTACTCCAAAACCATCATCCACTACTGGACCGAATCCACAAAGAGAAAGTCCTGCATGTCCGCTTGTGCTTGTTGAAAGCCTGTTTCTACAGAGGGTTTTATACCCGGGAGAGTTAAATATATCAGGCAGTTTTTCGATGCCCAGTTCCCTGCCAAAACGGTAATAAATATTCTTCAGCCCAAGGAGATGCCTGTCCACCCCGTAACCGTTTTTGCATTCCCTGCCTCTTGATATGTGCTTCCTGACAGCCTCCCTCAAGGCGGCTGTTTTTTCGGAAGGCTCAACATTGTTTTCTACCATCAATGTTGTAAATCTGACAGATTCAGGCGACACCGTCCTCATGGCTTCGGTCCTCCCATGAAGAAACCGTCTTGTACCTATAGGCTCATAGGTCATTAGCGGTTTGCCATAAAGTTTGAAAACTGAAAGCTGAAGAGCCATCTGAACGAATCCGTCCGGGCTTAATCCGAAAGTTTTGATAACATCTTTACCAAAATCCTTAAAATCCAGAACTCTGACACTTGTATCCGCAGCAAAAGCATCAAACCATTTACAGGCCTTTTCAAGTTCCCTATGAAGTTCATCATCTAAAAGAAAATCAAGTTCCTCTACTTTCATGTCCTCAGAGCAATTTCCCTCGACGTTATGTTTATGGATCTCAGATCTGGATATAAACCCTGTCAGGGTAACTATAGAAGAACCATCTATAGAGGAATGTTCCATATTTATAGCCGCAGTACCATCCTTGCATATAATAAATTCAAGAGACTTGTCAAACCATCGATTTCTCCCATCTCCATGTAACATCACCGCAGAAGCCTCATTTCGGTCTGAAGGCCATGAATCATCAAGACATACAACAAAGAGGGAATCTTCAATAACAGTAAGATTATTTTTGTTGACCTCTGAAAGGCCGATCATTTTTGACCTGGCTGAAGCCCATTCATCCCTGTTTATCGAGGTAAGAATGCCAACACTTTCTCCATCAGGAAGAGGAACATCTGAAAGGGAAATTATGTATTCAAGAGCGCTGACAATGGGTTCTTTCTTCTTTATATAACCATCTCTGCCCATAACCTGAAGCCGGAAAAGATGACCATTGCGAATAACAACAATGTGTTCAGCTGCTATTGGTGACGGGTCTTCAACACTACATGACGTTCGGAAAATATCAGTTCCTTTTCCCGGGATCCTTGTTGCAGAGAACATCCTGCTGAATTGACTCATACAGAGAGGGCAATCCTTTTCCATGTCTGGACAAAGTTTCTGGTTATCAAGTTCTTCCTTGAAGAGAAGCGCTCCCGCAATTATTTCAGCAGCTCGTTCAGACTGGGAAACAGTTCCTTCCGGCAAGTGGTTTTCAAACATATAAAAAATGTTGCTGTTGATCTCAAGAGCACTTCTATCTTTAAGATAATGATCGTACCAGAAAGGTTCCAGCCAGTTACATATGCCGTCCCTGCAGGACCAGTCAAATATGGCTTTCTGAAGTTTTGCCCCATCTCCCGCTTCGAGAAATGTTTCGACAGCGTTTCCTGTTTCCTCCATTTCATCAGCTTCAAGGAGTGGTTTGACCCATTCAATAAATTTTGTGCAGGTCTCCGTCAGATCAGGTACAGGAAGACTTGGAAGTTCATTCTGTTTTTCAAAAGTTGTATTCTGATCATCTGTGCGGTGAGAATCCAGGACTTCATGACTTTCAGGCTTATTAGTGCTGGACATAAAAAAAGCACCTCCACTATATCGAATTAAATTCCAGGTAAGAATGAATTTTCTAACATTATAATCCTAAAAATGTTTTTTTTCTTATAACCTATCAATTTTATTGCCGTTTTATGGTTTAGCCTTATACCCTATTAGTGTTATAATATAGTTAAAGGAACGGAGGGATATTTATGAGAAAGGCACTGGTAGCAATAGACTCAAGTGATGTCAGCAGGGCTCTTATATCATATGCCTTCAATTACTCACTTAATGAAGGAATAGAAGTTTTAGATTTTCTTCATGTCGTTGAAAAAGCCTATGTGGCCCCACCTGTTACTCAGTCTCCCTTTGAAACCCCAAAAGAAGTCGACGTCAAAGCACACTATGAAGAAATGATAAACAATGTCCGGGGCGAAAAGACCGGCGTAAGTTTTGAGGTAATTGTAAGGACCGGTGTACCATACGAGCAGGTCATCGAACAGGCCGAAGAAAAAGATTATGAAATGATATTTATCGGGCACAGAGGAATGAGTGATATTAAGAGATTCTTCATAGGAAGCGTAGCAGCAAAGGTGGTCAGGCATGCACCCTGTACGGTTCTCGTATATCAGCAGCCTAAGGGGTAAGAACTTTTTTAACACCCGGATGCTTGACCTTTCGGATATTTGAATATATTCTTCCACCTGTCGGAAGGCAGGTGGAAGAAGTGGCTTTACCTTTTATTGACGAAGATAAATGCACTGCATGCGGGAAATGCGTGGAAGTATGCCCTGCAAGGTGTATTGAGTCTAAAAGCATTGCCAGGTTGGTAAGACCTGAAAAATGTATTTCCTGCGGAAGATGTGCGAGGATCTGTCCATCAGGTGCTATAACACTCAAGGTATAATATCAATTTTCAGCGGGGAGAACCAAAAGCATCTCCCCGTTTATGATCTATTAACCCATACATCTGTTAAAAAGGTATTCAAGCCCCTTGGAACTGCAGAAATCATAAAGAAGATCCGGATCAATACAGCAGGTGGCCAGAACCTTTTCCGGCAGGACCACATCTTCTACAAGGGTCACAAGATCCCTGGAAAGGTAAGCGATATCCTTTTCGGCTTCGAGTTTGCGCCTGACAACAGGTTTTATTAAGTCAAGGTTATTGTAGATCATCTGCAGATCACCAAATTCCCTTATCAGTGCTGACGCAGTTTTCTTGCCGATCCCTTTTACCCCAGGAATATTGTCAGCCCTGTCTCCAATAAGAGCCAGATAATCCTTGAAATATTCAGGTCTGAACCCGAATTTTGATACAAAGGAACACCCGTCCATTTCTTCGTAATTCCCTGTCCTGCCATCATATTTCAGAATAGAGATATTCTGTTCTGTAAGAAGCTGACAGAGATCTTTGTCCGGTGACAGGATCCTTACGGAATCCCCCCGGGCGACTCTCGCAAGCGAAAGAGTGGCAAGGACATCGTCTCCCTCCACACTTTCAACAATTACACATGGAACTCCCATACATGATAGAAATTCATGTATAAGGGGAAACTGGCTGGTCAGTTCTTCAGGTACACTTGGACGATGAGCCTTATATTCAGGAAAGAGTTCATTCCTGAAACTTTTGCCAGGGGCATCAAAAATTACTGAGATCATGTCCGGGTCATATTTACGTATGGTACTGACAAGCATTGAACCAAAACCCTGAACAGCATTGACAGGTTCTCCCTCCGGAGAAAAATGAATTGAAGGAAAACCGAAGAATGCTCTGAAGGCAAGTGCATGCCCATCTACAACAAGAAGTTCGGCCAAGGTAAATCTCCTCTCGTACATATGTATGAAGAAGGCTGCGTCTATTTCATCTCTTCGCCCTTCAACCACTCTATCCTGTAAAGATCATGTCTTCTACTCTGAAGGTTTCTTACGCTTCCTGTCTGCCTTAGTTCCTTGATGAGATTAACATCAAGATCAGCTATAAGCGCTATTTCAGTATTTGGAGTTGCTTCAGCTGCCACAGCATCATGGGGAAAGGCAAAATCTGAAGGGGTGAATATAGCAGCCTGAGAATATTGTATATCCATATTTTCGACCTTTGGGATGTTGCCTACGCTGCCTCCTATGGCAACGTAACATTCATTTTCTATTGCCCTTGCCTGGGAACACCTTCTGATACGCAGGTAGGCATTTTTGGTATCAGTCCAGAAAGGGACAAAGAGAATATTCATGCCCTTTTCCGCAAGATATCTCGGAAGTTCGGGGAATTCAACGTCATAACAGATAAGGATACCTATCTTTCCAACATCTGTGTGAAAAACTTTCAGACCATCCCCACCCCTGAGACCCCAGCATTTTGTCTCATCTGGAGTGATGTGAAGCTTGTACTGTTTATCCCATGTCCCATCTCTTCTAAGGAGAAAACACACATTATAAAGCCTGTTTTCCCGATATTCAGGGACACTTCCCGAAATAATATTGATATTATAGCTTACCGCCATGTTCTGGAGCTGTTCCCTTAGATCATCCGTATATTCTGCCAGAGACCGCATGGCCTCGGCAGCATCTTCCTGATCGTACTGTGCTATAAGTGGCAGGTTGAAAAGTTCCGGGAACATGATTATATCAGCATTATAACTCGAGATCGCATCTACAAAGAATTCCACCTGGTGAAGAAACTCTTCAAAAGAGTCGAAAAGCCTCATCTGCCACTGGACAACACCTACACGAACGTAAGTCTTTACCCTCGGAATAAGCCTTTTCTTTTCCTCGTAATAAATATTGTTCCACTCGAGAATGACTCCTACACCTTTGGATTTTTTATCCTCGGGCCAGTATTTTTTAACAACTTTACGGAAATGGAAATCATTACTGAGCTGGAAGGTAAGTACCGGGTCGTATATTTCCCTGTTCTTGACCTGCAAAATATATTTCCAGGGTCCCATTTCCTCTGAGTGGGATGAATATCCCGGAATCCTTCCCCCTATAATGATACCTTTCAGGTTAAGGTTTTCACTGAGTTCTTTTCTCGCATCATATAGTCTTCTTCCGAGACGCATCTCTCTGAAATCAGGATCCACAAAAACATCTATACCATAAAGGTAGTCACCATCAGGATCATGGTTAAGTAAGAGACCATCACCAATTATACTGTCATAAGTATGGTTATCACCATAACTCGAATAATCGATAATAAGGCTCAGTGCAGCAGCAATAACCTTGCCCTTATCTTCAATACATATCTGTCCTTCTGGAAATCTTTCGACCATGGCGTAAAACTGCTCCCGGGTCCAGGCTCCGCCCATTGATCCGCCATAGATCTTATCCATTATCTTTTCGATGTCTTCATAATCTGTTTTATAAAGACCGCGTAGACTTAGTTTATAGTTATCAAAAACCTTATCGTTCTCATTCATAAAATATCACTCCCGGGCAAAGTCTCTGTTACTATACCAAAACCGATCGACCTGAAAGATTGTACCTTTCAGATCATGCATTATCAAATTCATAAAGAATAGACGATATGCCCAATAGTAAAATGAATGAGTATCAGGCGGACTTTCCGCGCCGTTCCTCCCTGGTCTCCTTCAGGCTCTTCTCCTTATCTTTTCTGTCAAGCTCCATTAGAACCCTCACTTCTTCATCTGTTCTCCATATATATTCCGGCGGAAGATAGAGTTTTTCCTCCACATCCCCATCCGAATACTGTATCATTATCCTTCCACTCTTTCCTGTCTCTACACCGGTGATAAAAACGTCCCTCTCATCCTTCTCAATATCATAGTACTGTTCAACGTAAATATGACATAGATTTTCACATCTTTTTTCAAGCTTTGTTCTCAAAAGCTGGTACTGTTGAAATTCCTGAAAGTCCATCTTGTCCAAGTCAGATCACTCCTAAATGATAGATTTCATAACTTCTCATTCGCAAGTATTATATTATCACTTTAGTCGGATGTCAGCCTGCAAAATATATCAAAAAACAAAAAGAAAGGGGAAGCTTCTTTACGCTTCCCCTCTAATTCTTATTATACGCCTGAAAACCTCTTTAGAGGGATCAGACTTCAACCTTATCTGGTCGTCACAGGGGGACTCCCCCTGGTCTTGTGTTACTATTCAATTGTCCGGAGAAGGATGTTACCAAAGTTTCTATGAAATATCCCCCTTCCTCTAAATGTGCACCGGGTCACCTGGTTACTTGTTACTGACTTTCAACCAAACAACTCCTTGCTATTTACTTCTTAACACTGACATCCTTTTAACTAACCATATTGCTCTAACATTTACCTCTGTACTGTCTATATACTTCACTTGCCGTACTACTGGTTCACGCAACGTTTCCTTAAATTGAAACCAGGTAACCCGGCAACTTCTAAACCCCACTGGACTTTTTCTCTTCTTTTGTTCAGTTGAATGATACATCATTATGGGCATGTTGTCAATCGAATTCTTGTTGATTTAAACTGACATTTTCCTGAGTAAAACCCTATATCGTCAATAAAGGTCAGAATGCTCCAGAAATCTTTGATAAGCATCTTTTTGTTCTCTTTTTTGTCTGTTGAAAGTATTCCTGGATATTACGTATCTGATAACGAAATCCTGGAATACTATCTTCTCTGCAAATATATATTGATTTTTTAATCCCTCTCCTTTATTGTTCAGGGATATCTATCAAACGTTCAGATAGAAACAGGGGGTTAACTAAATGTTCAAAAATGCCTGGAAAGTTCGATTCACCTTTTATCTCATAGCAGTTTCCTGTATCCTCTATACTATGCATTTCTTTATTTTCCACGAACCCAAATTTATTTTCAGGCTGATGCTGAATAACCTTGCATTTGCCCCCATATCGGTCCTTTTCGTAACCCTGTTCGTTAATCAGATAATGGAAATGAGAAACAGACAGGATAAGATCCAGAAAACATACCTTGCTCTTGGAACTTTTTTTCAGGAAATGGGCAGCAGCCTTATTCGTGTCATATCACCACTGGATAGTGATCTTGAACTTAAGGAACAGGCTGCTTCAATAGATGATAAATGGAAAACAAAAGATTTTGACATACTAAGTATGAAAATGAAGAAAAGACAGATCTCACTCGAGCCTGACATTAAGAACCTTAAACAGATACGGGATTTCCTCAGTAATGAAAAACAGCACCTCTTACAAATGCTGTCAAGCCCAGGACTGAAAGAACATGAAGACCTTACAGAGATGCTCTGGGCAGTCTATCATCTCTACATGGAGATAGACGCAAGAAAGGATCTTGACAATATTCCGGAAACCGATCTTGAACATTTAAAGAATGATACCGAGAGAACCTATAAATTCCTCTGCATAGAGTGGACAGAATATATGAAACACCTTATGGACGAATATCCATACCTCTTTTCATTCGCTGCCAGGACCAATCCATTTAAAAAAAGATCGACCATGGAAGTGCTATCGGTTTCGGACAAACGATCCTGAAATATTACACCTGTTGGATCAATATATATGGGAAAGCTTTACCGGACTTTAACTTAATACTCCAGATCCAAATGGCCTTGATATTTCAACCCGGTCCTAAAGACCAAGATCCTGCTGGACCAGTTTTTTCTCAGGTTCTTTCAAACCGATAAGGACTTCCATATCCCTTGCGTTTCTAACTGAATAGTTTTTGAAACAATTGTTGAACATGCAGTAAACAGTTCCAACACGGGAGGATATATCCAGAATGGAATTTTTCCAGGGGATCAATTCCTTTTCCGAATAGAGATAGCGAAATCTTTCCTGGACTGAAGCCCCTTTTTTACTCCAGGTCTCTGCATTTCTTCCATGGAACCGGACAACTGAACCCCATGTAGCAGTGACAGGAGTTTCACCAGGTACTGTCCAGTCAAGATTCGGCTCATCAACGATAACGTAGGCGAGATTGTATTCCTTTAAAATATCCAGAAATCTTTCCCTGTTATATTGATGGAGCCAGGAACTGTTCCTGACCTCAACAGCTGCTTTTAACGGAGGGCTGATCTTTCCGATCTTTTCAATGTATCTGACCATCCTTTCGGAAAAACCAGCCCATGGCGGTAACTGGAAAAGGAGATATCCCATCTTGCCCATCTGCTGAAGGGGTTTAACAACTTCGATAAAATGATCCCATAGCTCAAGCCTCAGACTACGTGGAATATCACTGAATTTAATTCTTTCACCATCACTGAACCTTTCGGAAACTTCTTTTCTCAACCAGGATGGGAGACTCGCTCTCTGAACAGAATGGAAGGTGAATAGACCGTATGCTTTTATATTGAACCTGAAATTTTGAGGTGCCCTGGCAGCCCATGCGTAAACAGTCTCAGATTCTGGAATAGCGTAGAATGTACTGTCGACTTCAACAGTACAGAACTGTGAAGCATAATACTTAAGCCTTCCCTCTGCATCCGAAATGTTCTTCGGATACCACCCGCTTGAAAGAAGAGCTTTATCACTCCATGAACATGTGCCAACCTTTATATCCGGCATCTCAAAACAACTCCACCTTGAAAGACAAAAGGGAGCTGCATTAAGGCAGCTCCCTGATTATCCTATTTACCGTATTCATCTCCCGGGTTCCACGCTTTCCAGACATTCGCCACAAGGTCTATTCCGGGGTTAAGCACCTTACCTCCCGGCTTCCATCCGGACGGTGTTGCCTTGGTTCCTCCGGATTCCCTGACAAGCTGATATGCCTGGATCTGACGAATTGCCTCGCTTACGTTCCTTCCTACAGGAGGAGTAAGGACCTCCATCGCCTGAATAACTCCATCCGGGTCAATTATAAATCTTCCTCTGACATCAACTCCTGAATCAGCATCATAGACTCCAAAGACAGAGCCCACCTTGCCGCCGCCATCGGATGCCATACGGAATGGAACTCCTCCATCTACCATCTTGGAAAGTTCCACATCGTTCCAGACCTTATGAACGAACTGGCTGTCAACACTCATGGAGATCACATCAACCCCGAGCTCCTCGAAACGTGAATGATGTTCGGCAACTGCCGAAAGTTCCGTAGCTCAAACGAACGTGAAATCACCAGGATAAAAACACAGGAGAACCCATTTCCCAAGGTGATCAGATAGTTTAACCTGTGTAAATTCACCCTTGTAAAATGCAGGTGCTGTAAAATCAGGAGCCTTTTTCCCTACCATCACTGTCATACCTGATCCCTCCTTATTATCTGGTATTTCCTCTTTCTGATCATGTCTTTCAGAAGGATTATCGACACTGGCCACACCCACAGTACAGCCGGTCTTTTTTTCTTCCATAACTTTACCTCCTTTATGTTACATGATTAGATATATCACCTGAGTTAATATATTAACAGGAATTAGTCCTTTTAGTCGAGGACCTGTCATTTTAAACGCTTTAATGAAATAGAATTTATATTCTCACGTTCTAAAAGTGAATGAATATCATTGAGACAAAAGATCTTTATGCCGTTTTCAGATAGTTTCATAGCACTTTTACCCATACCTGTAACAAGTACACCTCTGAATGTACCGTCATAAATAAAATTAACTCCACAGGAAGGACTTCTTTCCTGCAGGAGAGCACTTGTTATTCCAAAGATCCTTACAAGCCTTGAAGTTTCATTTGCTCCCTTAATGAAACACTCAGTTTTATCATCGCCATTTCTGTTGTAGACCCTTCCATCCTGCTGACAGATCTCACAGGGGACCCTGGGGGTGGTCATTCCTCCAAGCTGTTCAGGACATAACGGAATAGCATAACCCTTCCTGACAAGAATTTCGGCTGTTTCATTTGTGTTGTCCCTGCCATCATATCTGCAGCGAATACCTGCCATACACGCACTAACCAGGATCAGTCGGACCATCTCCCTTCACATATACCCCCTTGAGGTATATGTGGAAATGTGATAGCATTTCAGTGTAATGATCAAAAGCATAACGGAGGTGGATGAAATGAGCAAACATGAATTAAAAATATATATGGAACAGGGAGCTTTCAATGTCGGCTGTGTAGGGGCAAAATACAGCGAAGAAGAGTTGAGATCTTCTCCTCAGGGAGAAAACAGGAAAAAGGTATCAGAAATACTCAAAAAACTGAATGCGAAATACAAGGAACAGATAAACATTTCTATCCACGACCCGAGAAATATAACCTCAATGCCGGCAAACATAAAACACAACATTAAAAGTTCTAAGCCTGCATGGATACTTGACGGTAAAAAGATCTTCGAGAAAGTTCCTGAATGGACGGATCTTGTAACAGAAATTAACAGAGTGATCAATTAAAAGTTCGAGAGTTTCATTATTTTTAAAGTGAACGGGATATAATAATTGTAGTGATAGTTCTATTCACATCTTGATATGTAAAGTTGCATTTCAAGAGAATTAGAGATAAAGAACTAAACAGTATCAAAAGGCAGACTATACAACAATTTTTTCTTTGAGATTCAGATCCTTCACTTTCGAGAGGCCAACTATAGATAATACCATTTTAACGGTCTGCCAGGGTTGGAATTGGAGGTGCAAATGATGGTTAAACATGAATTAAGCGTATATATTGAAGAGGGGTCTTTTAACCTGGGATATGTTGGAGGAAAATATAACGAAGAAGAACTGAGATCATACCTTAAGGGAAAAAACCGGGAAACCATCTCTGAAATGCTTAAAAAACTACATGAATACTACGGTAAAAAGATCAATTTATCGATCCATGATCCAAGAAATATTTCATCTTTACCAGCAGACATAAAACATAACATTAAACTTTCAGAACCTACATGGATACTTGATGGGAAAAAGATCTTTGAAGGTATCCCGAAATGGGAAGATATCAAGAATGAAATTGAAAAAGTGATCAGTTAACCTGTATGAGGCATCGGGTATATGACCCCGGTGCCTCATAGTATATCAGACAAAGCCCTGGGAACCTTCTCAGCTATTAAAGGTTTTGCAGGTTCAACATAACGGCCTGGCACCTTACAATGAGTCAGCAGCTTTCTCCCAGCATTGTTTAAAGGTATCAATAAGATCTGGTGAGGGGACCCTTAATCTGACACTATTACCGCCAAGTCCGGAAAACCCTGTCCCAGGCTCAGTTTTTATGCCAAATGACAGAAGATGCTCAAAAAGGTCGAGATGAGGATCCTCGTGGCTGACAAGCATGATAGGGACAGTCATTGAAGTTTTGGATACTGAGAATCCTTTTGTTGAGAGTATTATATCCATAGTCTTCTCCTTGATCTTTTCGATCATTTTTCTCAACCTGGACGGATAATCCTTATCTCTTACAGCCAATGGAACAAGTTCTTCCATCGAAACGGAAAAGGGAAATGGAGGGCAGACTTTTTTATAATAATCTCTTATTGTTTTGTTTCTTATAACAGCATAACCAGCTCTGATACCGGCAAGTCCCCAGGATTTGGAAAATGACCTGACAGAAATAAGACTTTCATATCTCAAATTAATAGAGGATTCGGATTCAGGCATAAAACCTCCATAGGCCTCATCCACAATAAGCAGTGTCCCGTTCTCTTCACAGAAATTCGCCAGTTCCATTACATCCTCTATGGGTAGATACTGGCCTGTAGGATTATGCGGCTGATCCAGATAGACAAGGGTGGTATCTTTTGTAACAGATGCAAGGATGTCCTTTACATTGAGCAAATACTCCGGGCCGTTAAGCTGTACATTGTGAACTTCAGCGTCATTGAACCTGAAATAGGAAGGGACGTCAGGAAATTGAGGTGATATACCAAGGACCTTTGCCCCTTCTCCACCGGTTATAAAGGCAAGTGAAAAAAGAATACTGATCGACCCCGGCCCATAAACTATCTCTTCTTTTTCAAATACTGGTCCCCAGAAATCTATCAACGATCCTGTAAGCTTACCGAAATCACTGTAATAAGGTGACGGATCTATACTGAATCCTTCTTTCCAGAGCCGTTCAACTTCAGGGGGAGCTCCTACCGGGCTTGCACCTAGGGAACAATCAACTTTCGGAATAACACCCTCACCTGCATGAGCATATTGACATATTTCGGTCTCTCTTATCTCTTTTCGAATAATATTATTCCAATCCATTATTTACATCCTTTCCATGATAATTAAACAACTATTTTACACGAAGAATAAATACACAAGGGAAGCGGAAATAAAAAGAAATATTATGCTCATGATCCCACCAGCCTTAAGGTAATCAGAATTTCTGTAACCACCCCTGGACATAAGCATTGCATTTACCTGATGGGTCGGAAGGATAAAGGAATTGGATGCACAAACACCGACCAGAAGGGCGAGACCCCGGGGATCTACTCCGGCACCGTTTCCCATTATCATTACAAGAGGTACTAACAGTACTGTTGCAGCAACGTTGGACATGAACAGGGAAAAGACAGTAGCCATTAACCCCGTAACGAGAAGGATGAGAAAAGGATGTCCATCAGCCAGAATACCCAGCATCCCCCCTGCCACAAGGGTAGCAGCACCACTTTTTTCCATTGCAGTTCCGAGAGGGATAAGCCCGGCAAGGAGAAACACTGTACGCCAGTCAATAGAGTTGTAGGCTTCATCTATTCTTATAACACCTGAGAGGATCATTCCAAGAGCCCCGGTAAGCAGCGAAAGGGAAAGCCTGAAACCTGAAAGGGCGAGCAGAATCGCAAAACTGAAACAAAGAATTGCAGGAAGTGTTTTTTCTTTTCTCAGATTTTTCTGAAGAGGTGTAAGACTTATCATATCTTCGCTCCTGGAGAGTTTTTCCAGGTTGTTCCAGGGTCCTTCCACTATGATTTCATCACCGACGTTCAATGTTATATCAGGAAAATGTAAGTGAACCGAACCATCGGCATTAATCAGCTCGAGGGGTTCAACACCCCAGTTCTTTCTCATGGCTATTTCTCTAAGAGTCCTGCCAGAAAAAGAAGACCCTGGAATAACCATCATTTCTGCAAAACCGTATTCTCCTGAAGAGAAAATATCCTCTCCTTCCCGGCTCGTCAGTGAAAGGTCATAGTCCTTTGAAAATCTTTCAACTTGATCCAGACCCCCAAGAATAAAAAGTTTATCCCCCGCCTTAAATGATCTTCGCCTCCAGGGGGCATGAATGATCTCATCTCCATCCTTTACTCTTGTAACATAGAGATCATATTCATCTCTCAAGTTTATTTCTTCCCTGCTTTTTCCGACAAGACTGCTTTCGTTCTTAACAATGCATCGATAAATTATATGAGGAACATTTCTTCCATTTACAAGTTTCATCTGCGAAGAGAGATTTTCCCCATCCTTCCCACCGCCAGGCAGGACAAACCTGCCAAGAACAATAAAATAAATAATTCCTGAAGTGAGGAGAACAGCCCCGACCGGGGTAACATCGAAAAGCTTGAAGGGTGAATAACCTCCTGATCTCAGAAGGTCATTTAAAATGATAAGCGGGCCTGAACCTACCATGGTCAGGGTACCGCCAAGTATAGCAGCAAAACCAATGGGCATCATAAGTTTTGATGGAGATATATTTTTCTGTCTGCATATCCTCAATACAGCAGGAAGAAAAAGTGCTATAGAACCAACATTCTGCATAAAAGAGGATACTGCACCCACTATGGCTGATACTACGATAAGAAGTCTGTTTTCATTTTCACCGGAAATGTCAGTTATTCTGGCGGCAACATAATTCATCATACCGGTCCGATCCATACCTGCACCCATTATCATAACTGCAATTATTGACATTACGGCGTTGCTCGAAAAACCTGCGAAAGCCTCGGAAGGAGTTACAAGGCCAAGCCAGGGAAGGACAAGCATTACTATTATTGCAATTACATCCACTCTGAACTTTTCTGTGATGAAAAGCAATATTGTCGCACCTAAAACCAAAAGGACCAGAGCTGACTGGAGAGTAATCCCGGACATTGGTATCACTCACCTGACAAATTGACTTCTGCCAACTCTTTATCGAGGGTCAAACCTATGACCGTCCTTATCAGCACTATGATCCCGAGAACTGCAAGTTCCTTGAGTGTGGGATGAATAACAGTACGGACTATATCTGCTGCGATAAGAAATTCAAGCCCGAGCAAAAGATAGGTCCCCAGAGAATGACGAAGAGAGTTCCTCATCTTCACAACCTGTTTACCCTTAAGATAGAGTCTCTCTATCTTCAAAGCTGCAAATACTGTAACGATAACACCCCAAAGAACTATAACCATTCCAGAAAGTGCGATCATAAGCGCTATGGTGTTTATGATCTGGGAAATCAAAGACTCACCCCCGGGGTAAAAACAGATCTTCCAGCTTTCTACAAACCGATAATTTCTAAAAGTGAAAGAAAAAGAATAATACCAAAAGCAAAATAAATTACGACTTTATATGTCTCCTGATCAAAAAGTTCAGGGAAAGTAATATATCCGAAGTATCCCTTTGGATATATTTTTGACTTTACTTCCGGATAAACAAATGTAAAAAACCACGCCCCGAGAAGAATTCCTGGCAATCCACCTGCAAGGGCATCAAGAGAACCCTGGCCTATTGCACCTGCAAGAGTGCCGGGACAATAACCCAGAATGGCAAAACCGACTCCAAAGATCAGCCCGCCAACAACGGTCTTTCCAGCAGAGCCTTCCTTTATATGCAGAGATACATAGTTTCTGCCTGCCATAAAATATATACCTGCCATACCTACGAAAACTGCTGTGAGCATTATTTTTATTACAGTAAAATCTTTCAGCAGTAACTGCCCAAGAATTACATTATAGGAAGTTGCACCCCCGCGCTGGAGGAAGAAACCAAAAAAGATCCCTGTAAGCAGACCTATAACAAGCTGAAGGCCTTTATGTGAACGAATTTCATCAAACATTATTATGCCTCCCTCAATAGATAAGAAATGCTGTTATGCATCCGCCTATAAAAAATGATGCCACGGCAACCCATCCACTAACCGCCAGCTGAAGGGTCCCGCTGATCCCGTGTCCACTTGTGCAGCCTCCTGCCCATCTTGCACCGAACCCCATAAGAATACCTCCGTTGAAAGCGGTCATTATACGAGGGAAAGCCTTTGGGCCAAAAGTCCCCGACCAATGGGAGGGTACCCAATCCAGAGAGAAAGAACCTGAAATGATGGCAGAAAGGAAAGCTCCGATCATAATACCCAGGACAAGCATCCATTCCCAGTCGATCATGGGAATAAATTCTTTAAAATATTGTCTGTCTTGATTTTTTTCCTTTCGGAAAAATGTCTCTATCATTCCACTTGTTCTTACAAACGCTGTAGAGCATCCGAGAGGCTTATCAGACAAAAGGAATGCTACCCAGCTTAGAATTCCTATACCTGCACCTGCTATATAGGGAGACCACCTTGCAGCAAAAAACCAATCCATTTCAAAACCTCCACAGGCTAAATTCAGTCTCAGTATTTCGTACAACTTATCCTTTATGCTTTACATCTACGAAAGGAAATCCCCCTCCGGGTGCAATCCTGCAAAACAAGATCTGCATTAAACTCCCGGAAGGGCAGGACATCCTTCAATCTTTACGCTTCTTTAGGACTTAACTTCCAAGAAACTGTGGACCATGAGGTAATTTACATACAGGGCATTCAGGAGCATAACCAGATGCCGTGTACCCGGTCATACCTCCGCCGACATTGAGTACATCGTCAAAACCCCTCTGTTTCAACAGACTCGCTCCAAGGCTTGATCTGTGTCCACTCCCACATATGGTTAATGTAGGGATCGAGCTGTCAAGTTCTTTATACCTGGTCCTCAGTTCATGTACGGGGATATTTACAGCACCATTGATATGATAGGCCTCATATTCTGTTTTTGCTCGAACGTCAATGATGTTGATGCTGTCTTCTCCAGTGCTTATACCGTTAAGTTCATCCGGGGAGACCTGGGCTACATGGGAAGTCTCGGCACCAGACATCATCCAGCTGAAGATACCACCCTCAAGGTAGCCTGGTACTATATCCAGTCCCACCCTTCGGAGCCATACAAGAGCTTCTTCAGCCTTGTATTCATCAACGCAGACTAAATATATATCTTTTTCGGGAGGAATTATCCAACCTGCAAAGGTAGCAAAATTACCACCAATATCAATGGAATAGGATCCCGGAATATGCGCTCCCCCGAAGGCTTCAAAATTTCTTGTGTCGAGCACAACTGCTTCACCTGCTTTAAGGATCTCTTTCAACTCCCCTGGCTTGAGTGGTTCCATCTCGGGCAGTTCGCTCCTTACTTCAGGTCCCATTCTGTTTATGTCACTGCATCTTGCAAAATGATCAGGTGCTGCAGGCATATTTGTAGTGAGAGATCTGATAAATTCTTCTCTTTGATCTATCTGTAAAGCTGTATTGTATTTACGCTCGTAACCTATGGTAGTATCTCTTTTGGCACCCATGGCCCTTCCACAGAGAGAACCGGCCCCATGTGCCGGGTAGACCTCACATGTATCCGGAAGCTTCAGCAACTTAAGATGGAGACTGTCGAAAAGATCTGAAGCAAGATCTTTCGCTCTCCCGGGGAAAAGATCCGGCCGCCCCACATCTCCAACAAAAAGCGTATCCCCGGTAAATACGGCTACCGGGTCATCGCCTCTTGCAAGATCCGTTACTACGTAACATATCCCCTCTGGAGTATGTCCGGGAGTTTCTAAAATATCGATCTTCATATCCTCTATGCTGAAACTATCGCCTTCACTGAGAGCAACGTGTTGAAATTCACACTGCCCAGACCTGGGAGCATATATTTGCGCTCCTGTAACTTCTGCAAGTTCGATATGACCGGATACAAAATCAGCGTGAAGATGAGTTTCAAGTATATGAGTAATTTCCATTCCCATATCCTCAGCAGCATCCAGATACATTTCTATATCTCTTGCAGGATCAACAATAGCACAGGTTTTATTACCCCCTAAAAGATACGAACTGTGAGAAATTCCCTTGATAAAAAATTGCTGCACAAACATATGTCATCATCTCCTTTTTTGGCAGATATGGGTCCTTTTAAGAAAAATCATCTGGTGACCATTTAGCAAGACCTGTACGCCATGCTACTATGGCAGCCTGTGTTCTGTCCTGAATTGAAAGCTTGCTCATCACATGACTCAGATGATTTTTAACTGTCTTGTCCGACAGAAACATCTTTTCAGCTATCTCAGTATTGTTAAATCCCTGAGATAGCCAGAAAAGCGACTCTTTTTCTCTTACACTCAGCATATCAAGCATTGCTTTATCACCTTTATTTTTATTCATGGGAGAAAGAAGCTTCTCTGCAATTACAGGATCAACATATGGGAATCCCTTCCCAACCGACCTTATCGCTTCCATAACCTGGTCAAAACCTGAAGCTTTCAGGACATAACCGTTAACGCCAGCCTCCGAAAGATCAGCAATATGTCCTGTATCATCAAAAGCTGTTATGGCAATATATTTCAGATCAAGACTCTTCCTTTTCTTTAACTCTGTAACGAGCTCGGTACCACCCATAACTGGCATATGAACATCCAGAAGCAGAATATCAGGCATTTTCTGTTCCACCATTGTAATTGCTTCTTTTCCATTATCTGCAGTTCCAACGACCTCGATATCTTCCTCATATCCGAGAAGCCTTTCCAGACCATCCCTGAAAAGTTTATGATCCTCCGCAAGTACCACTCTGTAAACTTCGTTCATGATTGCAGGCCTCCATTTATAGGCAATTCGAGGGAGATAAGGGTCCCCTTGCCAGGTGTACTGTCAATATTTATGCTCCCACCTGCGATCTGAGCTCTTTCTTCCATACTTGCAAGACCGAAGGATCCTTTTTCTCCTGCTTTCTTCCTTGCTTCTTTCAGGTCGAAACCTCTACCGTCATCAATTATCTTCAGGTTTACTTTCACACGAAGGACACTGATAAATATCCTTACGGATGAAGCATTTCCATCCCTTACTGCATTTGTGACAGCCTGATGAATTATCTTATAAATATTGGACCTCAGAGGCATTGAAAGAACTGAAAGATCTCCCTTACTGCTCAAGGTTATCTTTGTATTGCCCACCATCCTCATCTGGTCAATAAATTTCTTTATAGCAAGGTCAAGACCGTATTCAAGACCCTTTGGATTCAGCCTCACAAGAAAAGACCTTGTATCCCATAGAGCCTCCCTGATCTGGCTCTTGATCTCCACAAACTCATCCAGGGCCTTTTCTGTGTCACCCTTTCGTATCATTCTTTCAGCCAGTTCAACCAGCATTACTGCACTTGCAAGCTTCTGAGCAGGACCATCATGAAGATCTCTGGCAAGGGTTATAGATTCCCTTTCAGCTATACGATAAGCATTTACGAGAGCCTGATTCTCCCCTTTTGATCCACCGTCTTCAGACTCCTGAGAATCCATTATCCGAAGAGCAAGACGTACCCTGTTAGCTATCTCATTGCTGGTGGACATAAGCTTTTCTATACGATCCACCTCAGCGGAAAGTAACTTTTCCTGCTCCTTCAGATCCCTGTGTCTTGTTTCAAATGAAGAGATCATTTTCAGAAGATGTGCTCCCCTGCCATATTCTTCCCCGTGTATAATACGATCCTGATCAAGAGAAGATTCAAGAAGTTCCCTTCTGTAATTCTTATACTGTTTTCTCGCCTGATCCATTACATTATCAAGATCTTCGATCTCTTGCCTTACTCGGGAGAGTTCATTCTGTGTCTCAGGAAATTTGTCCAGTTCTTCCTGGCGGATATAACCAATATTGTCAATGCTATACTGCAGAAACTGGTTTACCTTGTCCCATATAAAATTAATTCCGCCGATCTCTTCCTTTTCCAGAACAGGTCCCTCCCTTCGATCGTTTCCTGCGAGTTATGTCTATTCATTCAATGTCTTAACTTGGATGTAATCCTTTTCCCCTCTGGATTTTCGTGCCATTTTTGCCTCATACATATTCTGATCAGCTATCCTGACTGCTTCCAGCATATCTATCGTGTCCTCAGGACAACAGCACATACCCACATCGGCATTGAAAACACTTGAAGGGACACCGGCAAGATGAATGTCTTCACACTCACGATTTATTCTTTCAACGACACATTTGACATCCTCCCTGGTCGCTCCCGGCATGAGAACAAGGAATTCATCACCGCCATATCTTCCAACTTCATCACTTTTACGTATACATTGTCTCAGGAAGCCTCCGAAGGTTTGAAGAACTTCATCTCCTTTGACATGCCCATATTTATCATTGACATACTTGAAATTGGTCATATCTATCATAAGGATCGAAACCGATCCCCCATATCGTTTGAGTCTGCTGCCTTCCTGGTCCACCCGCATGAAAAGATAGCGCCTGTTCCATAAACCCGTCAGGTCATCCACAAGAGCTTTTTTCTCGGTCTCATCTATTACTTCATTAATGGCAAGGAATGCACCAAGATGGCTTGCAATTATCATAAAGAACTCCTCATCCTGCTTGTTAAATGGTGTCATAGCTTCTACACATATAACTCCATAGAGTCTCTCCTTGAATATTATCGGAACATCCACTTCGGAAATAGTATCCACATAACCAGACCTGTAATAATTTTCTGACACTCTGACATCTTTTGTGTTAAGAAGTTTTCTCTCTCTTGCAGAGGAATACACAAGTCCCTTGCCGCTCTGGTAAAGATCCTGGCCAAATTCTTCAAGTTTTTCCCCGGGAATATTCCTGGATGCTACAGGCTCCAGAAAAAGATCATCTTTCTGATTCTTGGACAGATAAAGGATGATCTCCTCATAACCGTACTGGCTTTGAAGTTCCCTTACTAACCTGTTGCAAAGATCCTCCCTGCTCTCTTTCCTTCCGGAAATTGTCTGAACTATCCGGTGAAGCCCCTTGAGGCGCGAAACCTGCAGGTTAAGATTCCCTACCGCATTGAGGGTTTCTATCTGAAGGGCAAGGTGGCTTGAAGCAATTGTAAGAACCTCAAGATCTCTTGATGTCAGGCTGGAATCTTCCGTTCCCTCATTATTCTGGACAACAATTGCTCCCCAGGAAGTATCAGGAGATGAGACTGGCAAAACGATCACTGAGCCCTTTTGGCACGAGAGATCGACTCCGGGTATCTGTTTATAATTATCAGGGTAGAACCAGGGAACTCCCTGTTCAATAACCGATTCGGATATCTTTTTGTACAAGGAGAGATCCTCATCATTTTCATAATGATCGGAAACCCCAGCCCTTACAAAATAGTCCAAATCCTGTTCAGGGGAAAACCTGCCAAAAATATATATATTGTCATATTTCATGTTCTCTTCAAGAAGCTCTACCATCTTCTGATAGAGCCCCTCTGAAAAAAGACACAGGGAGAGTTCTTCTGTGATCCTGAAAAGAGACCTTAACTTGGAAAGAAGATCCTCCTGTTCACTTCTTCTGACAAAAGATTCTTCAAGAGCCTCGGAAAGTGCAAGCCTTGTGCTTCGCAAAGCGTTCATATTGTTCTCAATCTGCCTTCTTGATTCAAGCTTGGCAAAAGTTTCACCAAGAAGAGCAGCCAGGACACTCAGGTTTTGAACATCTCGTCTTGAAAAACGGGCTTTTTTTGCAGACTCAACATTCAGTACTCCGAATTTCCGCTCGGCTGATGAAATAAGGAGTGTGACCTCAGACCTTGCATTTTTGAAGCCTTTTACATAGTCAGGATCTTTTGTTACGTCATCAATGATCTGAGGTTCGCCAGTACTGTAAGCCCTCCATGAAATACTTCCCTCTTCTGCCTTGAATGATGGGAAATCTATTTCGTAATGCGGTGTAGATATCACCCTGAAACGATTGGCCCGGCTTTCATAGAGAGCAACACCTGTCATGGAATCCGGAAACATCTTTTTGACAAGATCAATTGCCGGCAGGCATGCCTCTCTTTCGTTATTTGCCTCTCCGGAAGAACGAATGGATTCAAGGAAAAACTCAATATCACTCTTATGATGCCATTTTCTGTACTCTACTACCCCAAAAAGACAGATAATGGCCGTATACTGAAAGATCATCACGTTTGGATCAAGCTGGAATATTACAACATAGGCAGGGACAAAACCCGACGCCAGGGCAAGGAGAATTCCTGTAGCACGCCTTGAGGAATAAAGACTCGTCAATGTAAAACATATGACAAGTAAAGCGGGAAATATGTTTTGCGCATAAAAAAAGGGATCATGAAAAAGAAACCCCATCAGAGACAGGAAAGCAAAACATATAGCACCCAGCCACTCTCTTCCCACCAAAGCACCTCCTGAAAGTGTCAGAATCATTTTCATTTTATCATGACACTTACTTTTATGAACAGAATTTCAAGTATTATTTACTGGGACCTGAACAGGTAATTTAAATTTCATGGTATAGTAGCAACATTTGAAAAAGGAGGTCTCAAAAACACAATGCTCATAGCTCTGATGCTGGGATGGCTGGTTCTTTACGCGGATCGCACCTGCCTGTATCCTCTTCTCGCAGTCATCGCAAATGACCTGTCTTTAACATCTACCCAGGCAGGGTCCCTTACAAGCGCATATTTTATAACCTACGTTTCCATGCAGATACCTGCCGGCGTCATAGGAGACCGAATAGGCCTTAAAAAAGTAATGATGACAATGTTCTTCTTTGCAGGTCTGGGCATGCTGGGACTTGGTCTACTTGGTAATACATATTTTCTTCTTCTTTCCTTCTCTGCCCTTTCAGGAATAGGAGCAGGAGCATATTATCCAACATGTTTCGGCACCCTTTTTCAGGTAGTATCACCACACAAACGAGCAATAAGCAGTGCTATTATAAGCATAGGAATGGCTGGAGGAATGTTTGTTGGAATGACTATGAGCGGACCTGTATACGAGCACCTGGGAAATTTCAGGGCACCCTTCCTGATTCTAAGCATACCTACATTTGCAATGATAGCTGGAGTAAAAATGCTTGTTCCCGATGTTCAAAAAAACACATCACCCAGTTTAAATGATTATGTCCAGCTTTTTCGTGACAAAGATATTTGGAAAGTCATATTTTCATCTTTTGCTTCAATATATGGTTTCTGGGTCGCCATGACATGGGGCCCTACATTCCTGCAGGTAGAAAGAGGACTCAGCCTTTCTCAGGCCGGTCTTTTCACAGGCCTGGTAGCTATTACATCCATACCGGCAGGACTTTTTCTCGGAAGGCTTTCTGACCGAACGAACCGAAAAGTAGTAAGTGCAGTTATCTACCCCCTCTCGGCACTTGTAATATTTGGTCTTACAAGGGTAACTACTTTTCACGGTATAATCATCTGCCTGATGTTATACGGCATGATGAGCAATTCTGCCATAATACCCGTAATGGCCTCATGGCTCGGCGACATTGTAAGCGCAAAACATCCAGGCAAAATGGGCGCTGCAACAGGCTTTTACAACTGCATAATAATGAGCTCGGCAATAATTGCACCCCTTGTATCCGGATTTCTCAGGGATATTACAAACTCACTTGTACCTGCATTTATAGCCGCAAGCTGTATAATATTCGCCGGAACCTTTGTAATTATCGTAACACCTACGTTCAGGCAGAGATGAGAAATGTATCAATCGTAAAGCGATTCAAGGAGGAATGCAAAATGGAAAAACTTACGATCTTTGGAGGCGGAAGTTGGGGAACAGCTCTTGCTGATACTGCCGCCCGTTCTGACAATGATGTTCTTTTGTGGAGCATTGAAAGGGATAATATGCGTACCCTCAACCAGAAACATTACAATCCAGGCTATCTCGGAGACCATAAGATCCACCCCTTTGTCCGGGGAACCAGCGATCTGGATGAAGCTGCAGACCATTCAGATAAATGGCTTTTTGTTGTTCCAACCCAATATGTAAGGGATGTACTCTCCAAGCTTAACTCAATAAACCGCCAGCCAGTACATTTCTGTAATGCAGCCAAAGGATTGGAGATCTCCACCATGTCGAGAATAAGCCAGGTAGCGCGTGAAAAACTGCCAAGTGCAGTTATCAGCGTTCTCTCTGGTCCAAGTCATGCTGAAGAAGTGATCCGGAAGATGCCAACAGCTGTAGTTGTAGCATCCCATGAAGATAGTGCAGCTACAATGTGGCAGGAAATGCTAAGCACAAATTATTTAAGGATATATACTTCACAGGATATTGCGGGAGTAGAAATTGGAGGCGCAGTAAAGAACGTAATAGCAATAGCTTCAGGGATAGCGCATACCATGAAATTAGGTGATAATGCAACCGCAGCACTTGTCAGTCGAGGCCTTGCAGAAATAATGAGGCTCGGGGCAAAAATGGGTGCCCACCCTCTTACCCTTGCCGGGCTTGCCGGAGTTGGTGATCTTATGGTCACCTGTTACAGTATTCATTCGAGAAATTACCGCCTGGGCATGGCTATAGGAGAAGGCAAAAAGTTTGATGAAGCAGTAGAAGAGCTCGGACAGGTAGCAGAGGGAGCTTATACTGTAAAAGCAATAGTGAAGCTTGCCAAAAGGCTTGACGTTGATCTTCCCCTGTCCCAGGGTGTTTATTCGATACTGTACGAAAATGTCTCACCAACAAAGAAACTTGAGGAACTCATGACAAGGGATCCTAAACCGGAATATCCACCGGACATATACTGGGCTCCTGATAAATCCGAGAATAATTAAGAGTTACAAAAAATAAATGTAAAAAATAAATGGTAAAGGCTTCAAGCCTTTACCATTTATTTTTAATAACACCCTGTGATCAATCCTGTGTTATAGCTTCCACCGGACAAACCGGAACACACGCACCGCATTCTATACACTTATCCGGATCAACCTCGGCCTTCCCGTCGATCATTGAAATAGCCTCCACCGGGCAGGTGGTAACGCAGGCTTCACATCCCACACAAACATCAGGATCAACTACTGCTTTAGCCATACAAAACCCTCCCTGAAAAAAGATATCATCTCTCCTGGTCCTTTTCTACGTAACTGGATTATACATTGAGAGTTCTAATTCTTCAAACAGATGACCCATAAATATGAGCAGTTATTAAAACAGAAAGAGTTGATTCAATTATTATCATAAGAGCCTGATATATTATAAAAACTTTGAATATTACTTCCCTTTATCTCAGACAAAAATTTCATCATCATGATATTTCAAAATATTGTATTAAAATTTATAATATCTCTGGATCATCTCCCCGATTTAAATCTCAAAGAACTGTTAATTAGCTAACTTGACGAACACCACTCCCAGTGTGAAAATTGATCTGTCACACAAATTCATTTTTACTATAATTCATTTGCTCTTCACATAGATCAAATATTCCCACTTGATCCCAACAGGCAGTTCCAATGTGATCCATGCAATAGAGTCACCCCGGGAGGTGAAAATATGCTGCGGATTACTACACTTGTGGAAAACAGTACAGGTGAGCATCATGCTTTGATCGGGGAACACGGCATCTCTTTTTATATAGAAAAAGACGGGCACAGGATCCTCTTTGACACAGGCCAGTCCAACGCTTTTCTGCTTAATGCCTTCCAGATGAACATAAAACTTACCGACCTGGACTTTATAGTTCTCAGCCATGGCCATTATGACCACTCAGGCGGATTCCGCCATATTGGAAAGATCTGCAATTCCTTTAATCTCAGATTAGGCAAAGGATTCTTTGATGAGAAATACGCCTTCAGGAAAGGCGCCTGGGATTATCTTGGTAACAACTTTGATGAAGAGTACCTTAAGGAACGGAACATCAATTATTCCTTTGTTTCTTTACCCGTAGAAGAGATACTGACGGGAGTATATATTCTCCAGGGTTTCCCGAACTTACATAAAGATGAAAATACCAATCCCAGATTTTTTATCCGAAAAGAAGGAAAATTCAAACCTGACCGTTTTGAGGATGAGGTACTTATGGCTGTGGATACACAATATGGTCTGGTGGTATTGCTGGGCTGTTCTCATCCAGGTATGCGCAACATGCTGGATTCAGTAAGGAGGAATCTGAAAAGACCTGTAATTGCTGTCCTGGGAGGGACACATCTCGTTGAATCAAAAGGAAGATCACTGGAAAGATCTCTGGAATACCTCGAAGATCCAGAAATTGAGATAGCAGGGGTATCTCACTGCACCGGAGAGGAGGCGATGCAGAGACTTGAGGAAAGCAACAGAAGATATGTTCACAATGTAACAGGTACATCATTTTTCTTTGATCAGGTTTAAATAACAAAAAGGGGGGTTCAAGTAATGAAGAGCTACAGAAATCTGTTCCTGGTAATTCTTGTGGCCATATTTATGGTGGGGGTACTTATGCCAGGTCAATTTTCCGAGGCCGCTGATACACCCAAAAAGATAGTCTGGAAATCCTCGGGGCATGGACCAGCTTCAGACCCTTCACAGATATTCCATGACGAATGCTGCAAAGCTATAACAGAAGCTTCAGGCGGACGCCTTGAAATAAAACCATTTGTGGGCGGATCCATTGTCCCGGCCTATAAAGAACTGGATGCTGTTCATGAGAACGTCCTCCAGATGTGCTACACATGTCCCATGTACAATCTTGACAAATGGCCTGCCGCCGGTCTTATAAGTTCCAGACCCGGGGCACTGGCAGGTGAAGCACTTCGTACATGGTTCAATTATGGCGGAGGTTCAGATCTCATGAATAAAATGATGGGAGATTACAATGTGCTGACTTTCCCGGGTGCACTTTCACCGCTTCCGGAGGAGGTCTTCTTCCATTCCAAGAAAAAACTGGAAACTCTTGATGATCTCAAGGCTCTAAAAGCCCGATGTATGGGTGACGGAGGGGAAATACTCAAAAGAATGGGTGCGGCCACAGTGATCATCCCGGGCGGGGAACTCTACGAAGCAATGAAAAGGGGTACCATTGATGCTTTTGAATATTCCACTCTGGCATCAAACTGGAATATGCATTTCAATGAGGTGGCCGAATATGTCTACATGTCTCCAACAAGGGCACCCAGCGATCCACAGGTATTTTTTGTAAATAAAGATGCATGGTCAGCACTTCCAGACGACCTCAAACTTCTTGTCAAAACAACAGTGGACAGGTTTACACAGGCCCAGCATGAATACCTCGTTTACGAATCTATACTTGCTGTGGAAAAATTCGAGAACGCAGGCTGTGAAGTACTGAAGGTTCCTGAAGAAATAGAAGTTGCCCTGATGGCTGAAGCCGAAGCTTTCTACGAAGAAAAAGCAGCCGAAGAGGATCCTATATTCGGAGAGATCTATTACTCGATGAAAGAATATGGAGAAGCCTACAGGTCCGTGAAATAAGGACCTGGAAATACAGGCTCAGGGAGAAATGGCATGAATATCTTAAAACGCGCAGTCAAAACGATCGACTCTATTAGTGAATTTTCAGGTGCTGTAGGGAAATGGTTCGCCCTTCTCCTTGTGCTTGCAGGGACTTATGAGACTGTTGCACGTCATTTTTTCAACTCACCGACCATTTGGGCCTATGATACTCTCTGCATGTCCGGAGGCGCTCTTTATCTTCTGGGCGCCTCCTATGACTATCTACATGATGCGCACACAAGGGTGGACCTGTTTTTCAATATGCTTTCACCAAAAAAACAGGCCTTTATGAATGTTATTGGCTCTTTACTTTTTTTCTTCCCTCTTATGGTGATCATGTTCAAGATGGCTTTCGTATGGGCGATACGGGCATGGAGGATCAATGAAGTCTTCTTCAACAGTTTCTGGTATCCTCCCGCGGGACCTTACCGAACTATCTTTGCGATCGGTCTTTTTCTACTGATCTTACAGGGAGTGGCCAACTTCATACGGGATCTATTCTTTCTCATAAGGGGTGAGAACCTTGATTGAACTCAGCCCCGAAATAGTAACATTACTTATGCTTGGCGGAGTATTGGCACTTGTCATGACAGGTTTTCCCATCGCATTTGTCATAGGAAGTGTAGCTTTCTTCGTGGGGCTTGTTGTTTTTGGACCCACGACGACATTCCACATTCTGTATTCAAGATTTTATGGACTGTCTCTTAATTACCCCTACCTTGCTGTACCATTGTTTACCTTTATGGGAGTGATACTACAACACTCAGGGGTCACAAAAGACCTTTATGACAGCCTCTATGAAGCTCTTGGCAGACTTAAGGGCGGACTCTCCGTGGTTACGATCCTCTTTGGAACTATCCTTGCTGCCTGTCTCGGAGTAATAGCAGCATCAGTGACTATCCTCACACTTATAGCTCTCAAACCAATGGTAGAACGGGGTTATGATAAATCTCTTGCCTCTGGTTCCATAGTTGCAGCAGGAACTCTGGGTATATTGATACCGCCGAGCATAATGCTTGTGGTATATGGTCCCCAGGCAGGTCTTTCCATAGGGCAGATGTTCATGGGTGCAGTTTTTCCGGGACTCCTTCTTTCGGGATTCTACATCTCTTACGTGATCATTCGCTGCATTCTAAACCCGGAGGCAGGACCAGCCATACCAGAGGACCAGATCACTCCCTTCAACATGGCAAAATTAATTAAACTTCTTGTATCAATGGTCCCTCCTGTCCTGCTTATCATAGCTGTTCTGGGAACTATCTTCTCCGGCGTAGCACCGCCCACAGAAGCAGCAGCTGTAGGATGTTCAGCTGCAATACTGCTTGCAGTTGCATACGGCAAGTTCAGCTGGAATCTTATCAGGACAGCATCATTGGAAACTTTAAAGGTCAGCTCTTTCGTAGTTATAATTGCAGCACTCTGTTACGCCTATGTTGGCATATTCATGAACGCTGGAGCTGGGGATGTGGTAGCTGATTTCATAATATCAGTACCAGGAGGAAGATGGATGTCCTTCTTCGTAATAATGGCCATAGTATTCATGCTTGGCATGTTCATCGAATGGATAGGCATCGTGTTTATCGTGGTCCCAATCTTCTCACCCATAATTGTGGAACTCGGTTTTGATCCACTCTGGGCAGGAATGATGGTCTGTATAAACCTTCAAATGGCCTTCCAGACCCCGCCAATGGCCATGTCGATATTTGTCCTCAAGGGCACTGCCCCCCCCGAACTGGGGGTAACCATTGGGGATATAATTAAGGGAGTCATACCATTCGTACTTATTATAATGGTGGTTTTAACACTCTGCGCCATTTTCCCCGGAATAATCACATGGCTTCCATCTAAAATGATATAGAGTTATCAATAAAGAAAGGTCAGGTTCCTGGTTTGCGCCAGGAACCTGACCTTTCTTTAATAAATATTCAGGTTTTTACTGAGGGTCCTGATACTGACTCCGTTAAACTGGTTTATTCATAAAGATCCGTGCTCAAATATTTCAGTCCAGAATCACAGACAAGAAAAACAATTGTTTCGCCCTTTTCAGGCCCCTCTAAAAGCTTTCTTGCCGCTGCAACATGTGCCCCACTCGAATAACCGCCAAATATACCCTCAAAAGCTGCAAGGTCCCGAGCACCCTGGGCAGCCTCTTCATCAGATACCTGGAGATATCCATCAATGAGGCTTTTATCAAGCAGGGGAAGGTCCCTGGAATATCCGCATCCCTGTATGCTATGCTTTCCCGTACCTTCATGACCTGCCAGATAAGAGGCATTAAGAGGCTCACCAATATAACATCTTATATTCGGATCATGACTTTTTAAAGCCCTTGATATTCCTGTAAAAGACCCTCCGGAACCCGCCATATCGACAAAAGCATCGAGACCGCCGGCTGTATCTCTCCAGATCTCTTCTCCTGAAAGTTCTTCACCCTTTACGTTGCCATAGAGTTTGAACTGGTCAGCACGAAATGCACTTCTCTCCCTTACGACCTCCCGTGCCTTTTCTTCAACAAGCTCAAGATCCCTCCCGGAGACCTGCCCTGGGACTGAATCAGGAGACTGTTCAACAAGAAACACCTCCGCACCGAGAGCTCTCATCATTCTGGCCCTTTCCATGGAATTACCTTTTGACATAACCGCTACAAAGTTGTAACCTTTGACCCCGCAGGCAAGGGCGAGACCTGTACCCGTATTTCCGCTTGTGAGTTCAACTACAGTATCACCGCGCTGGATAAGTCCCCTTTCTTCTGCTTCAATGATCATATGAAGACCAACCCTGTCTTTTTTACTGAATCCTGGGTTAAGGTACTCAAGTTTTGCAAGCATCTTTCCGTCAAGTCCGTAATGATCTACAAGGCGGGAACAATCCACCAACCTTGTATTACCTATAGCTTCAAGGATATTATTCAGTAAATCAGCCATAACATACTCCCCCTGTAAATTAACATTAACTCAGGTTTTAACGTTTTCTACATTTTATTTTTTCTTTCTTACTGTATCTGCCGGTATATTTATCTCAAGCCTGACTCCATCCCCGGATGGACGCAGAGTTGCTTCATCCGCCTCCATTTCGACAAGGGGTAATTCATCCAGTGCTGTATTTACAGTATCAAGAGTAGCCTTGTCAAAATCATCTCTGATCTCTATTAACTGGTCAGCAACTTCCCTTACTTTCGGGGGAATATCTGAACTGTCAAAACATGAGCCTTCATTTTCATCACCCATATTTATAGAACGGGCAATTGAATCTGAAGAACAGGCATTGTTTTCAGGCAGAAGATCCTCGTTAATTCTGGTTACAGGGTCCACCCGTAATTCTTCTCCTTCCTGTTCATTGACAGGAACAGATATTTCAGAGATCTTTTCCTTATCATACTCAGTTCTTTCTTTCACTGGCTCTGCGAATCTTTCAATCTTCTCCTGTGAAAGATCGACATATACTCCAAGGCCAATGAATAATATGATAGCAGCAGATATAAGGATATATCTCGAGATTTTCACTTTGGGAACCTCCCGGAATGTATTATATTTGTCAGAGTATATCATGACTGAAAGGGAACAGGAGCAGACGTAAAGGTCTGATCACAAGAATATATTTCAATTGTTAAGATCAAGTTCATAGATCCTTGATCCGATCCAATATTGGGGAATGGAGAAAATACAGCGGAATAATATGAGCTTTACTTCATCTTCTCCGCTAAATTGAAAGGAATATGTAAAGGTCCATTAATTACTCATCCCCGGCAATATTGATCCTGAGTTCTAATCCATTGCCGCTGGGACGAAGGACAGCTTTACTGGCTTTGATCTTTACGATCGGAAGATTTCGCATTGTTGAATTAAATGTATCAAGAGTCGTATCATCAAACTTATCTTTTATCATAATAATCCTGCTGGCAGGTCTTCCTAAATTAAAAGGAAGATCTGAGCTGTCAAGACTGGAATTCTTCTCTCTGGTCTCAGAATTGATCATTAAAGCAAAATCCTTTGTGTTGTTACCTTGGCATTGCCCGGGTATTAGATCTTTACGGCTGTTTTTATCTTCATGATCTTCCAGTTCCCTGAAGTTTTCTTTTACCATTTTCCCTGATATGCCAGGTATATTTACATTTTGAATATAGATCGGCACTTCTGCCTTAACACCGCCAGGCAAGACGATCTGCCCGGAAAAACCGGGTAAAACGCCAAGGCATATGTATGAAAAAACAATAAAAACAAATAAGATGTTTTTTGTCACTCTCAAACAATATCCCCCCTTTATCCTGTTCCTCAAGTATACACCCTTTCTATAATATTCAGATGAGAAGATTTCCAAAAATGAAAAAAAGGGACACCCGAAAGCGCCCCTGCATTACATAGATCTGTTTTACAGATTCCATTTTTTGACGATCTTTTCCCATTTTCTATCCCTGTTATATTTAATGAAATCTATCTCTTTTTCTTTAAGGTGTTTGAAGCGGGCCTGTTTTTTCAGATAATCCTCAATGGGTTTGAACTCTTTTGGTTTTCTGTTGAGGGTAAATTCTTCATTCTCATATTCTGCAAGATACCACAGGCCGCAATCCACCGCATCCTTACCAAGTTCAACTGTATGTTCTACCGGGAATCCCCATCCTGTAGAACATGGTGAAAGGACATGTATATATGAAGTAGTGCTGCACTGGGCAGCCCTGCTGACCTTTTTGAGATAATCTTCAGGATAACCTATGCTTGCAGTTGCTGCGTATTCTATCCCATGGGCGGCAACTATCTCGAACATGTCCTTTTTCCTTCCTGTGGCACCTGGAAGATTCTCCCCTGCAGGTGATGTAGTGGTCTTTGATCCAAAGGGAGTAAGCCCGCTCTTCTGAATTCCGGTATTCATATAGGCTTCGTTGTCATAGCATAGATATATTACCCTGTCACCTCTGTCAATTGCACCCGATAGTGCCTGAATACCGATGTCAGCTGTTCCACCATCGCCTGCAAACCCCACAACATTGTAATCCTCAAACCCCAGGGCCCGGGCACCGGCTTCTATACCTGAAAGAACCGCTCCCGTAGCGGGAAATGGAGTTATCATGGCATTTGTTGTGAAGGATATCTGGGGATAGAGAAAGCTTACTGCAGACATGCAATTTGCAGGAAGAGCAACAAAAGTCCTGGGTCCAAGAACTTTCATTGCAAGCCTGAGTGCAAGGCTGCCACCACATCCGGCACAGGCCCTGTGCCCGTAAAGATACTCGGTGTTGGTCATTTCCCTGGCATTGGTTATCATCTTATCAGCCATTATAATCACACCCCACGTTTATGAACTGGATCTTTTCCTGTTTTTCTCCCTTTGCTATCGCAAAAAGCTGGTTGAACATATGTCTGATATCTTCCTTTGAAATGTTCCTTCCACCCAGACCTCCGATAAAGTTGATCCTTGGGGGAGGTGTACTCAGATCACAGACAGAGGAATTAATATTGGTAAATACGATCCCCTCGTAACCCACGGATATATCCTTGTCAAGAACGCCCATGGCCTTTACCCTTCCCGCTATCTCCATTATTTCCTCTCTGGGGAATGGACGCATAAATCTCAGTTTTACAAGTCCAACCTTCTGGCCTTCTTCTCTCATTGCGTCCACCACTGCTCTTGTGGTCCCGCAGACACTGCCAAGGGCTACCAGTACGACATCTGCATCATCACATCTATACTGTTCGACCATACCGCTGTAATATCTTCCAAACTTTTCACCAAAAGCTTTGTCCACCCCGGCTATTACGGAAGGGGCATTTCTCATGTCAAATTCCTGCTTCATATGAAACTCCATATACTCATTCATCGCCGCATAACACACAGCCCTGGGATCTTCAAGATCCATCTTGTTTCCTGTATCATAGGCTGGCAGGAACTCATCAACTTCCTTTTGTCCGGGAAGATCGACCATTTCATATGTATGGGTAAGAATGAAACCATCAAGGTTCACCATCATAGGGGCCATAACCGCTTGATCCTCAGCGATACGATAAGCCTGTATCACCATATCCAGGGTCTCCTGTGCACTTTCGCAGTAGACCTGGATCCAACCGCTGTCAAGCTGGGAAAGGGAGTCTCTGTGATCTGACAGAAGGGCCCATGGGGTAGCAAGGGTTCTGTTCGCATTCATCATAACAATGGGGAACCTTGCACCGCTTACATAAGGAAGGACCTCTGCCATGTAGAGAAGCCCCTGGGAAGATGTAGCAGTAAACGCCCTTGCACCAACTGCAGCGGCACCAAGTGCAGCGGACATGGCACTGTGCTCGGACTCAACATGAATATACTCAGCTTTGAGGGAACCATCTTCTACAAAATCCGATATTCTCTCCACAGCTACCGTCTGGGGAGTTATAGGATAAGCGGATATAACGTTGGGTTTTGTCAATCTTACAGCTTCTGCTACCGCCTCATCGCCTGAAACAAATATTCTCTTACCCGGCATCCTTTTCGGCCCCCTCTCTGACCATTTTTATAGCTCCAACTTTACACTCATGGGCACAGATACCGCAGCCCTTGCAGAAATTGTAATCTATCTCGAGCTTTTCTCCCGATTTATCTATGGCTCCATCGGGGCACACCAGGAAACATCTGAGACATCCTACACAGGTATCCTGATCAATAACCGGTCTGAAAACCCGCCACGCAGCATTATTCTGAACCAGATGCCCGGCTTTTACAGCTCCGCATGGATAATCCTCAACACATTCAGGTTTATCATATTTAACCACTTTTGGTTTGTCCATCTGCCTACTCTCCCTTCACCATCTGATACGCTTTTTCCACTACTTCGCAGTTTTTGCCGGCAATGGAAGCTTTCATCCCCTGTTTGATGGCATCCTGAACCGATGAAAGTGTAACCACTCCGGAAACTGCCAGAAGAGCCCCAAGCATGGCTGTATTGGTTATTGGCCTGCCAAGGATATCAATGGCAAGACTCGTGGCATCCATGGCCACAATTTTTTTATCCGTCATCTCTCTGTATCGTGATGGATCTTTTGTGTTAACAAGAACTACACCATTTTCCTTAATCCCACTCAGGACATTTGGCCCCATAAGGGTCTCATCAAGAACAACAACATAATCACATTGATCCACCATACTCCTGTCAGTAATAGGGTCTTCACTTATCCTGGTGAATCCCAGTACAGGAGCTCCCCTTCTCTCAGGTCCGAAAGAAGGAAATGCCAGAGAATGCTTCCCTTCGAATACGGATGCAGCCATTCCAAGAAGACGGGCTACTGTGAACCCTCCCTGGCCTCCCCTTCCGTGCCACCTTACTTCATACATCTGTTTACCTCCCCTTATATTTATTCATTCTCTCCAAAAAAATACTGTGCAAGCTTGGTAAGGAATGCCGCCGTGTGCTGCTCTGCATCAACTCTTGCCCTTGCAGTATCCCTGTCACGTATTGCTCTGGCAATGGCAGAGATCGAATCCTGGTACCACTGATAATCCCGCTCTACATACTGAATGTACTGAAGAAAACGAACTGTAATAACACTGAGATCGTTAAGAGAATTGATAAGTAACGGGTTTCTGGAAGCTATCCGGGTAAGATAATGGAACTTTCTGTCATTCTCTATACATTCTTTGTACTGCATGAAGTTATCAAGTCTGGAGAAAGTTCCTGCCAACTCAATCAGCTCTTCAATCTCTTCTTCTGTAGCACGCTGGGCAGCCAGCTCTGCTGCAAGTCCTTCAAGAGTTTTTTTCATCTCATAGGCATGCCTGGCTGAACGCAGATCCACCTGTGTCACATAGGTACCAACTCTCGGCATGATCTGTACGAGACCATCCTTTTCCAGTTTAAGAAGGGATTCTCTCACTGGTGTACGACTTGTTCCAAACTCATCAATAAGCTGTCTCTCACTGAGTACTGCTCCGGGCCTCAGATCCAGACTGATTATTCTCTTTCGCAGTTCCATGTAAATATTATCCTGTTGAATTGGCAAGGGCACGACACCTCTGGTATGTATCTGATATTACACTGGTATATCACACAATAATGTTCATTATAATTCATAAAGTTGTATTTTTAAGTACTGATAATAAGTCTTAATATTCAGAATATGGCGAGTCGGGATAAAACGCTGACTACAATGTACCCGGAATGGACAAACCAGAGTCGTTCCACCAAGGAGGTAGATCTGAGAAATTCTTTGATAAAACAAAAACTAAGTCAAAAGCTGACCGCGGAGGGACTCGTAAACCTTTGGTTCTTTTTAAAAAATAAAACCACGAGAAAAACGATAGGCGTATTTTTCACGCTTTTAGAATATTTAATCTAAAATTTAAACATGAGGACGCAGAGAGAGCGGAGGGAATCTCTTTTTTCTTCTATGTCCAGGGTTTCAAGTACGGTGAACAATCCTTAAATCGTTGTGCAAAAAACCATCATTGGTCTTTTTTGTTCATTTCCTTGTTGTTTCGCAAAATATACTTCGTATTTTTTAAATATGTTCCGGGGGTAGATCCTTAACTGTAGTATGGGCTGACCTCCCATCGTTCTTCCTGATTTGTATGTAACAAGGAAGAAAAAATATAAAATAGGCGGAATTACCGTCAGTTTTTGCTTGTCAATACATGATTGAACTTTCGCAGTATCTTGAAAATCAAAAACTCCAGCAATGACTGCATAAATAAATATAAGAGATTCGAAAATCAAGGTAAGATAGTTTGGTAGGATTGGCGGATTTTTCATCAGAAGGTGGTTAACAGAATCAAAACCATTGATCTGATGGGCTGAAGCTCCATCCTACGAAACCCTACGAGATCTTCGTTATCAACGCGATATGTCATCGGGCCAGAGGTTTTGATTCTGAATATTAATTTTGATGGATTGAAGCCCATCCTGCATTGCTGGATCATAGGATTATCTATTAATGTAAAGGATGGGGCTGGGACATCAGCAATCTGGATCTTTTGCTCATCCTGTAATATTTAACCCATGCCAGGCTTTTACAATCTTGTCTCTGGATTAGAATATTTGAAAAATAAACCTCATTTTTCAAATATTCTGGGTTTCTCAATAATTGTAGGGTGCGCTTTAGCGCACCGTCCCTTCTTCAACGTTCGTAGGGGCAGGCCCCTGTGTCTGCCCTGGTGAGTGATCTTTTCTGTTCGTCTACTTTTCACTATCAAACCTGCTAAGCCAGTTTCGATGCAATATAGCGACTCATGCAAAATTACCTGAAAGCTCAGCTTCTACCTCATATATTGAAAAAGCCTCTTGATCATTCAATGTTCCCCGGTTCTTTTCTGCGGGTTCCCACGCCCTCATAATAGAACCCCATTTTCTCAACTTCTTCTGGAGTGTAGATATTCCTGAGGTCGAAAAACCAGTCTCCTTTCATTATTTCGCGTATCTTTGAAAGATCCATACTGCGGAACTGGTTCCAGTCTGTCACTATAAGCACTGCATCTGCATCTTTGCAGGTCTCGTACTCATCTTCACAGTAAGTGATCCTGGATTCAAAGTTCTGCAATGCCAGCTTAGTCTGAGGAATCCCTTTAGGATCATATGCTTTTATTAATGCTCCGCATTTCAAAAGTTCTGGAATAATTACCAGCGATGGGGATTCTCTTACGTCGTCTGTTTCCGGTTTAAAGCTCAGTCCCAGAACAGCTATCTTTCTGCTTTCGAGACCCTCGGGAAAAGCCCGTTTTACCTTTTCCACCATTCTCATCTTCTGACGTTCATTTGACTTAATAACAGAGGAAATGACAAGTGATTCAGAGCCATTATTTCTGGCTATATCAGCGAGTGCCCTTGTATCCTTGGGGAAACAGCTTCCTCCATATCCAGGTCCAGGGTGAAGGAATTTGTCGCTGATCCTTCCATCCATTCCCATGGCCTTTGACACCTTTTTAACATCTCCTCCTACAGTTTCACAAAGTGTCGCCATTTCATTTATGAAAGCGATCTTTGTCGCAAGAAAAGCGTTTGAAGCATATTTGATTATCTCAGCAGTCTCCGGAGTAGTGAAAACGAATGGAACTTCGTTAAGTTTCAGGGGACTGAATACCTTTTTCATGATCTCCGTGGCCTTCTGGCTATCCGAACCAATTATTACCCTGTCAGGATGGGTAAAATCATGAAGAGCCTTTCCTTCCCGAAGGAATTCCGGATTGGATACCACATCGAAGTCAATTTTCATACCCCTGGCTTCAAGTTCTTTCTGGATTTTTTCCCTGACCTTTCGGGCAGTTCCCACCGGTACTGTTGATTTATCTACAACAACTTTGTAACTATCTATATATTTGCCAATATCCCGGGCCACTTCCCATACATATTTAAGATCTGCACTGCCATCCTTTTTGGGAGGAGTTCCCACGCAGATGAAGATAACATGACTTTCCTTTACGAGAGTTTCTATATCGCAGGTGAATCTGATCCTCTCAAGTCCAAGAACCCGTTCAAAGACTTCTCCCAGCCCGGGCTCATAGATAGGAAGTCTTCCCTCCGAAAGACCGTTTATCTTGCATCCATCCACGTCACCACAGGTTACATTGAAGCCGAAATCTGCAAGTCCAAGCCCGTTCATAAGTCCTACATAACCGGTTCCGATAATTCCAATTCTTATGCTGTTCAAATTAAACTCCCCCAATGATATAAACCCTTCTGTTGTTAATTCTGATTCCCGATTTCAGATCGAGGATCTTCAGTTTATCGAGTCAGATTTTATATATTCCCAAAAACAAACCGTAACATTATATTACGAAAAATGTTACAGCAGAATCACAATTCTTTTTCCCGCGACCTTAAATGTATTACAATGAACCCTGATTCTTGTTTTCAGGGAGGAAAATATGAAAATACTTGTTACCGGTGCTGCCGGTTTTATAGGATACCATGTATCAGAAAAATTGCTTCAGGATGGTTATGAAGTTACTGGTATTGACGATCTCAATGATTATTACGATATTAAACTCAAGGAAGACCGAAGGGGGCTCCTTGAAAACTACCCGGGGTTCAAGTTTTATAAAACTGATATTTCCGAAACTGAAGAATTAATGGAACTTTTCTCCAGGGTCCAGCCTCAACGGGTCATTTCCCTTGCAGCCCAGGCTGGGGTAAGGTATTCAATAACCAACCCCCATGCTTATGGAGCAAGTAATCTCCAGGGTTTTCTCAATATTCTGGAAGGATGTCGTCAAAATGGTGTTGAGCATCTTGTGTATGCTTCATCCAGTTCAGTTTATGGTGCCAATACCTCAAAACCTTTCAAAGTATCGGACAATGTGGATCATCCAGTCAGCCTGTACGCTGCCACCAAAAAAGCTAATGAACTCATGGCCCATTCCTACAGTCACCTTTACGGACTTCCATGTACCGGGCTCAGGTTTTTCACAGTTTACGGTCCCTGGGGCAGACCCGATATGGCATATTTCCTTTTCACAAAAGCCATCTTTGAAGGTCTTCCCATAAAGGTTTTCAACAACGGCCAGATGAAAAGGGATTTCACCTGGATCGGTGATATTGTGGAGGGAATTGTAGCTTCTATGAACAGGATACCTTCACCTGATCCGGAGTGGAACGGAAAATCTCCAGATCCTGGAACAAGCTATGTTCCATGGAGAGTCTATAACATCGGTAACAACAAACCAGTGAAACTAATGGATTTCATTCACACTCTTGAAAAGCTCATCGGAAAACAGGCGGAAAAAGAATATCTTCCCATGCAACCCGGGGATGTCCCCGAGACCTTTGCTGATATTGATGACCTGATCATGGAATTGGGTTACCGCCCGGATACACCCCTTGAGGAAGGGCTCCGGCAGTTCGTAGCCTGGTATCGCGACTATTACAAGGTTTAAGAAAAGTGTTCCCGGCAAAGCAGAAGCCAGCCATCGTTCTATTTTGGATTTTGGATTGCCGATTTTGGATTAACCCTCCCGTTATATATCAGTATTGCAGGATGCGCTTCAGTGTGCCAGTCGTACCCATTCTAGTTTTTCGGTGCGCTAAAGCGCACCCTACGATTATGGAAAAAACATGGGACATGCAGGAAAAAAGACTTTCTTTTTCGGAGTGATAAGTAGACGAACAGAAAATATCATCGAGTTTTCCTGAAAGATTATTATTGCCTGAATGAGCAAAAGTCTTTAACTTTTGATAGTATGTCACAGTGCAGTTTGATGGGCTAAAGCCCATCCTACGACTGCGGTTAATAATAGTTTAAGGCTATGAATTCCATGTTGCGTGAAAAATAGACCCGCATTTTTCTCGTGTTCCTGGGCTTCCTCATATGCACTATTCAGGTCTTCCTCCGTGTCCTCTGTGGTGAAGCGATTTTGGATTTCCGACCGAACTTTTTCTTTATATTATTTCAGGAGTAGAAACAACGGAATTAACAGTAATATTGAAAACTCGGACAAAAACCCCAGGGAACAGCTGTATCCATCGTGATATGATCTGTCAGAAACTTCATTGACCGGTTTTTTAACGATCACCAGGGGATCCTTGAAATGTCCATCCCTTTCCCCGTCTAAAAGAAAGAAATACCTGTCATCACTTGTAACCCTTGCTTGTACAGTCATATCTCTGTTTGTAGACGCCTCATCCGCCACAAGGAGATGTACCCCGGCGTAATAACTCACCTGATCCTCACTTACTGTAAAGAAAGATTTTGCAACATCCTCAGGATATTTCTCCCATGCTTCCTCAAGAAGATCAAATACATCCGGACTTAAAACTTTTATGATGCCCACATAGTCAAGAAATGATGATGCAAGTCCTTTATCAGATGAACTCTCTTCAATGAGACTGCAATATCTAACACCAAGCGCATTTTTTGATATTTCCATCTCGATTTCCAGGGGCATAAGACCAATCCCTGGATTTTCTGAGTTAAAAATAATGTCAAAGGACACTCCATGAATAAACATTTCTTCTGCTACTCTATTTTGAAGAACAGGATTTACGTCTCCAGAATTGATCCCTTTTATTGCTACAGCCTGGATATTACTTTCCGGGATCATGTCAAAGCTTTCTGATGTTATACCTGCTGGAAGATCAAGGCTCTCAACTGTATTCTTCAAAATATGATCATGTGAAATTACTGTAAATTCACTGATCCCGGCTCTCTCCTTCATATTCTGGTCCATTTTGAATGAGACAGAGATATTATGTCCCTCTTTGACATTCTTCAATTCAATAGTCTTACTCAAAAGGACAGATGATCCATCCAACCTGATACTATCGATCTCATAACCAATATCAGGATCGATAGTCAATAGAACATCCTCGCCCCAGTTTACCCGTTCTGGACCAATGATATTACCATGATCTCCGTAGTTCAGATCAAGAGGAAAGCTCTTTACCTGGAAAACCGCATTTATCTCCACAGGTTTATCCATGATCATGTCAACTTTTTCTGTTATTCCTTCCAGGTCACCCAGCCAGCAGCAGAAATCGGTGCTGGCCTTTTCAATGGCTTCCAGTTGAATCCTGCTCCCATGAGGATAACATCCAAGATCTGGAGAGATTTCAACAACTCCATCACCTGTTACCGAGATGTTAATACTGTGCTCATCCAGCACAAAACCTGCACTTATACAGTGATCATCACTGACATGGTCCAAAACAACAGTATTTTGATCTCTGTCAAAGGACGCAGGTTGACCATCAATGAAGAAACTTTCCTGGTGATAGTTCGGTTCCGGGATAATTTCAAAAAGGGCATTTTCTCCCCAGGTAACATCCATGGAGCAGGGATCTATAATACCGTGACCAATTCCAAGAGCCGTAATTGTAAAGTGGTCTATATCGAAACCAGCCTGAAGGAAATGATCATAACTTACATTATCAAGATTGAAGATATGCTCCCTCTCCCCTGCTGCTTCAGTAATTACTTCATTATCCAGAGAAATAACTGATATATGGTGGTTTTCATCCGACCTTATATCAAGTGAAAGTGCGCTCCCGAATGGAAGGACCATATCCCTGCTGCATATTTCACGGTCTCCTGAAAATATCCTTCCATGTTCTCCAACGTCAAGGTTGATCACATATTCAAGAGGTCTGTTCAAGGTTGCAAGTTTTGCTATGAAGTGACCATCCTTCTGACCATCCAGGATGAAAAACCAGTTACGTTCCTTTGCTTTTACAGTCTGAACTGCAAATTCAGGATCTTCATATCCGCTGTCTGCCAGGATCAGGTTCATTTTTACATAATAATTCTGATCATCCGAGGAAATTTCAAAAAATCTTTCAGCTTCTGCTGGACTGTTTTGATCCAGTGCCTCCCCGAAAAGATCAAATAAGTCTGGTTCCTGAAAAAAGATCAGGGAAATATAGCGGTGGAAGACATGTCCCAGCAGATCTTCAACGCAATCTCTTGCAATGACTGCTTCATGATCTGCTCCCGCAAGATCTTTGGAAACCTCCATGGTAAGTACTATTGGAAGAACTGCTGTATATTGATCCATGGAAAAGGCAATGTCCAGAGAAACACCCTGAAAATAGTCGCCTTTTCCTTCAAGATTTTGCAAAATCATTTCGACATCCCCTTGATCAAGACGATCCATTGCTATAACACCCAGACCCGTGGAATCTATATTGAAAATATCTTCCCAGGCCATTCCGGATGGAAGATCAACACTTTCCGAATAATTGGGGATCTCATCCTCAGAAATCACCTGAAATTCTTCAAGACCAGCATTCTCCTGCATATTAGAGTTGATCCTGAAATATGCTGATAAAACGTGTGACCCTGTAACATTTACCAGGGTAAGATCTTTTAATGCTCCCTGAGATATGCCGTCAAGTTTTACATCTTCTACCTCATAGCCACTGTTGGGAACTATAGTAAAGATATTATCAGATCCCCAGTCTACAGTTGTATCTCCTGTAATTGTTCCGTGTCCATCCGGGAGAAGGCTTATATCAAAAGTTTTTAGATGGTATATGGCAGTGATTTTTTTGGGCCCATCCATATTCAGATTAACGGGATTCACTGTTCCAGAAAGATCCCCATCCCATGAATAAAAATCCATACTTTCTGCAGCAACAGCCTGTAATTTCACCTCTGTACCATGGGAATATAATTCCCGGTCTGGTGATACCTGTATCTCTCCATCGCCGATCATTGAAATATCAAGGCTGTATTCATCAATGGCAAAGTCAGCTTCAATGGTATGATCTGCGGAAACATTACTGAAAAGGTAACTTCTATTATCCTCTTCCCAGTTAATGGACTCACCATCCACAGAGACCTTTTCCACGTGGTAATGTTCCTGGGGATCCAGAGAAAATTGGACCGATCCTCCCCATTTAACATCCGATGACTCAGGAAAGACATTGCCATTCTCATTGCTATATGCATTGATAGTGAAATGGTCTATCTGAAAATCTGCCTGAAGGGTATGACCATTTTCCTTAACTTCCCGGAAGACCACATCCATGGAGGTGGTCTCTTCAGGTGTAGTAATTTCCGCACCATTCTTTATGATATTACCCAGATGGTAATGTGGGTCGCCCTGAATATGTAAAACCGCATCCTGTCCATAGGGAATATCCTGGATTATTCCAGTGATATTGCCATTAGGTGCTGCAGAAACTTCAATATCAAAGGTTTTAAGGTCAAAACCAGCACTTACAGAATGAGGACCGTCCATTACTATATCAGTAGAGAGGGCAACTCCGGATGCATCACCTCCCCAACCGATAAAATCACAGCTCATTACAGGATCTGCAATGAGAGTCACAAGAGTATCAGAATTAAAGGAATCTCCATCAGGGTCAGTGACCACAATACCTTTACCATTGCCCGTATAATTCAGCTCAAGGCTGCAGTCATTGTCCTGGATGGTAAAAGTTTTTGAGCTTGAGCTGGACACTGAAGCATTACAGGGATTTGTGAGTTTTAGTGAAAAAGTCTCATTATTTTCCACGTTCCGGTCGTTGACTATCTGCAGGATAATGGTCTTTTCTGTTTCTCCCGGATCCCAGGTCAACTTTCCTGAAGATGTAACATAATCCTCAACCGGGAGTGCACTTCCCGATGCAGTAGCATAATCTACAGAAACGGTCCTGGAAGAGCCATTATCCAAAAAAAGTTTTATATTAAAATTCCCCTGATCTTCTGTTACAAGGTTATCAGCGGAAATGGAGATCTCAGGTATAAGTTCAAATTCTGCAATAACTGACTTGTCAGAATTCATGGAGATCATGGTGGAAGAGGAATTACCCGCAGCATCTCCTCCCCAGCCTGAAAAGAACGAGTCAGTAGCTGGACAGGCATGAATTTCAACTTCCGATCCATAGGGATAACTGCCACCGGTTGGATCCACTGAACCATTACCTGTTCCCAGAATCGAAATGATAAGATCATGTTGATCCAGTGCAAAATCCACGCTGATGGAGTGTTCTGATATGACATCTGAAAAGGTGTAGCTTAAAGAAGAAATATCCCCCTCAAGGTCTACGGGAGCTGAATCTACAAGTACCTGATCAATATGATAATGTTCCTCTGCTGTAATGGTAAAAGTCTGATCTTCACCATGGAGCACTTCCGCTTCTCCATTGGGAGAAATGGTCCCGCCAGCATCTGAACCTGAGGTAATGTTATGTTTTACTACTTCATAGGCACCTATATCAAAACTCCCTCCCAGGGGCCATGGACGGGGATATCCTCTCTGGTCAGTGGAAAGGTTTTCCAGAGAGACACCTGCATCTATTGCTATGCTCTCTTCTCCAAGGGCACATGTGGGAGTGGGACCACCATTGTCCTGAAGGGGACCGAGGTGAAGGTCCTGTGAAGTAATATCATCAATGTAAAGCCCAGACACTTCATCTCCAAGAATACTATTACTCCGTATGATACAGTTGTTTAAAGAGGATGTACTATTCGAGTTATAGATTTCTTTTCCGCATTCATCCCAGAAAAGACAATTGGTTATTTCGGTGTTCGAGCTGGAAAGATTGTAAAAACTGCTTCCATCTATTGAAGCGGTATTGTTGAAATACGTACAATTGAGGTAGCTCCCGCTGGAGGTAACATTCTTGACAGCACCTCCGTATTTGGCTGAATTAGAGGTAAAAGTACAATTCTGTATGCAGGGACTGGAATTCCAGCTGTTAAAAAGTGCTCCACCGTGGGTTGCCTGGTTTGACTGAAAAGAACACCCCTCAATAGCAAGGTCTGACTGCTCATTATGGATGGCACCACCAGAACCACTTGAGCTACAATTATTCATCTGAAAAAAACAGTTCTTAATCAATGCCTGGGCTTTGTAGTTATAGATCCCCCCTCCACTTGAGGCCAGGTTGGATATGATTTTACAGTTTGTAATTCTGAAATTATCAGAAGAGTTATAAACAGCTCCCCCCTTATCATTATGGTAGCCATTTATCAGGGAAATACCGGAAATATCTACAGATGAAAGACCCGTGATCTTAAAGATCCTTGAGTTGTTATTGCCACTAACCATCAGCAGATCCGCTCCAGGACCTTTGATCTGAATGTCGTTGGAAATTTTGATCTG
>CAYPIU010000009.1:47244-49664 GCA_964410915.1 uncultured Synergistales bacterium
TCAGCAGATCCGCTCCAGGACCTTTGATCTGAATGTCGTTGGAAATTTTGATCTGTCCACTTGTCAATACTATGGTGCCATTGACGTCACATTCGATCACGTCACCCGGGGATGCAGAGAGAACGCTCCGGCGAAGGGATCCTGCTCCTGAATCATTAAGATTTGTTACACTTAAGGTTTTACAACTTGAAAGGGAAGGGTATAAAAGGAAGATCATAAAAAGGGCAAAGGACATGACAAGAACTTTGCTAAAACGTTGATGCAGCATTTAAGGTTCATCTCCTCAATGACGTAAGTATGAAAATGATATAAAAATAGAATTTAATTTTTTTAATATTGTTTTATCATACCACTAATCGAGAATTACAACTTAAAAGAACGTTACCAAAACAGAACAAAACCGGGAAGTTCTCCCGGTTTTGTTCTGTTTTGCTATTTTACATTGTTCAGTGCTGATTCGACCTTGTCTCCAATGTCACTATCCATCCAGGACCTCCATTGATCTACATTATTTTTCATAAACCACATGGCTGTTTCTTCTACACCGGCATCATTTTTTTTCATATATGCCAGAAATTCGTTATTCTGTTCCATGGTGGTCTCATATCTTTTCAGAACCTCGACCAGTTCGGGATGATCTGCTGCCCATTCAGCATTTGCGCCTATTCGGATCTTTCTTGGAGGCCATCCGCATCCATAATCCTTACCTTCCCCCCACCTTGAAGGATCGTGTTCAGGTTCTTCAAGAAGTACCATATTTAATGAACCCATAAGCCAGGTAGGTTCCCAGTAATACGCCAATATTGGTTTGCCCTTTTTATAAGCTGAAAGAATGGCTGTAGAAAGAGCCGTATCCGAACCAGGAGAAAATATTTCATAAGTATCATCCAAACCATATGTTTTCAGCTTGGTTATATTTATTGAACTGCTGGACCAACCTGTTGGTCCATTGTAAAGTCTGCCTTTTTTGGGATTTTCCCTGTCAATGAAGATTTCCCAGTACCTGGGTAGATCAAGGACAGACCTGAGATCTGGTGCAAGAGGCTCTATTCCCCTCTCTTCATCACCTTGTATGACATAAGCAGGAACATACCATCCACCGAAAGCTTTGGGGAAATTATCCCCAAGATCGAGAACCTTTCCTTCTGATATGGCTTTTTCCCACCATTCTTTATATGACATGATCCACAACTCCATAGCCACATCAATGTCACCCCTCTCAAGGCCAAGAGTTCCAGGTGCAGACTGGGCAAAGATAAAATCCGTATCATAACCAAATCCATGTTTGAAGATAAATGCAGCGATACGGTTATGGATCTGGACACTGTCCCAGCTGAAATCTACCATGGTGATCTTTTCCGCCGATAGTCCTACACTGGAGCTCAACATTATGCAACATAGAACTGCTATTACAATTACTGTCCTTCTTATTCTCATTATCCTTTTCATATGTCGTCCTCCTTAACAGATTTTCTATTGCTCTCTATACAAATGATCTTTCAGTATCCGCATCTCCATGAGATAGAATGAGCCCTGGACAATGGGCTGAGACTCCATACTTTACCTGCTTTGATTTGCTCATTGCAGAATAAGGGAAACGGGTTCCGGCAGATCTTTGTACCTGGATTCAGGGCTTGTCCTGCTACTGAATGATATGTAGTCGGGATGTCCTCCTGTTGCTGATATCCCGTAGCCGGGAAGGAGAACGGATCTATTTTACCATATGGGGATAAGATATGATCTTACCCGAAAAATGAAGGATAAACTGCCTGAAGAGATGAGCCTCAGATATACCGGAACGAACATTGAAACCCATTATCCAGGTGTCAGAAGCAAGACAGGAACATTTAACCGTAACAGGAAAGCAATGGAAAAAATAAGGCCTAAGAAAGATGGTTAACATACCAGTTCAGGGATTCTTCCAGACCTTTCTCCAGATCATGTGTAGGCTCATAGCCCAGTAATCTACCGGCTTTACCTATATCTGCAGAGGAATGTTTTATATCACCGAATCTGGCGTCATTAAAAATGGGACCACTGCCGTTTATCTCCGGATATATCTCGGCAAGTCTATTTTTTACTATCCTGTAGAGATCATTGATACTGGTTGATCTGCCTGAAGCAATATTGAAAACCTTCCCGAAAACTTCAGGATCCTGACTGCAAGCAGCAAGGATATTGGCCTGGATCACGTTCTCCACATGACAGAAATCTCTTGTCTGCTCACCATCGCCATAGATAACTGGTGTCTGACCTGAGAGAAGTGAGGATATCCATTTGGGGATCACTGCTGCATAGGCTCCTTTTGGATCCTGACGCGGACCAAACACATTAAAATACCTCAAACCTACTGTCCTGAATCCGTAGACCCTGTGTGAAAGTGCAGCATACTGCTCATTTATAAGTTTTGTAAGACCATA
>CAYPIU010000009.1:49764-52701 GCA_964410915.1 uncultured Synergistales bacterium
AACTCCGCATGTACTAAGGAACCTCTAAAGTAAGCTCTGGTTATTGATCTTGACCCGTAATTTATTTAGTCGAGAAAATCTCTGAGTTTTCGGCTTCTGCTGGGATGTCGAAGTTTTCTCAGGGCTTTTGCCTCTATCTGACGGATCCTCTCCCTTGTTACACCGAATCTTTTACCAACTTCTTCAAGAGTATAGGACCTTCCATCCTCAAGCCCGAACCTGAAATACAAAACTTCCCGCTCCCTGTCTGAAAGAGCATCAAGCATGCTTTCGATCTGTTCTCTGAGGAGATGCCCTGCAGCAGATTCCTCCGGACTTGGAAGATCTCTATCCTCGATAAAATCCCCTAACTGGCTGTCTTCCTCTTCACCTATAGGAGTCTCAAGGGAAACGGGCAGCTGGGCTATACGTCGAATATCCTCAACCTTGCCCTCTTCTATCTCCATCTCCTTTGCGATCTCCTCGTCAGTAGGTTCACGGCCCTGCCTCTGAACCAGCTGGCGTGAAATTCGAACCATTTTGTTTATGGTTTCCACCATATGGACAGGAACTCGAATAGTCCTGGCCTGATCTGCTATGGCCCTTGTTATCGCCTGCCGTATCCACCATGTTGCGTATGTGCTGAACTTGAATCCTTTTCGATAATCAAATTTCTCAACTGCTCGGATAAGACCAAGGTTCCCCTCCTGAATAAGATCCAGAAAAAGCATTCCCCTTCCGATATATTTTTTGGCTATACTGACGACCAGCCTCAAGTTTGCATCGACTATCTTCTGTTTTGCTTCACTTTCTCCATTTTCCACCCGTTTTGCAAGTTCAACTTCCTGCTGGGGAGTAAGAAGGGGGACTTTACCTATCTCTCTAAGGTACATCCTGACAGGATCAGTGAGAGGAATATCCTCAAGTTTTCCAACCTGACCTTCAGAAGATTCAACCAGGGATGATTCTCCACTGAATTCATCTTCGTCTTTTTCCTCTTCCACAACGCTGATTCCCAATTCCATGAGATTGGTAACAACATTTTCAAGAACATCAGTACTCCATAATTCTATCGGTATATAATTTTCTATGTCCTTCTGAGTAACATAACCTTTTTCACGGCCATCATGAATAAGATTCCTGATCTTACCCATGTAGCTCATCATGTCTTCTTTTGTCGCCTCTTTTGCCTTTTTCTTCTTACTATTTTCGCCCTTTAAACTCATGGACAGTTGATCCCCTCCATCAGACTCTCTTTTATGACGTTTTATCAGTATTGTGACCTGCGTAAAACTTTTTATATCTCAGGAAATGAATAATACCTTTGTGGGTTTTTCTTTAAAGACAAAACTTTATTTTACATCATAGTTTCCTTTTTTGCAGTAAATAGATCGAGTTTATATCTCCTTTTCAGAGAAAACTATTCATCACTTGCAACTGAAACTCCGGCAATACCCGGAAGATCCTCCTCCGGAGAAGGCCCGGTGAACCTGCGAGTCTCTTCAAACTCCATTTCATGAAGATATCTTGATATGCTCAATTCTGTAAGGTTATCTGTCTCAAAAGGTATGAAGAACCTTGTATAACCAAACTTTTCGGCATAATAGGGAATGACGGCAGAGGTATTCCCTGTTACTGACAGCATAGCTGTTTCAAGCTCACTGAGCAGGGTTTTTTCATCAAAAAGAGGATTCTCACTTACAAGTATTATGGACTTGAAATTCTGGACCATAATGCTGTCGTTCCAGAGATAACACCTGGTTATACCTCCACGAAGCCCATCGGATCTTTGAACCAGATCAGATAGCAGGGACTCCATTTTCTTTGAATAACCAAATACCATGGTAAAACCAAGTTCCAGGACGACTTCACCCCCAGGAACAAGCATATTGTCTCTCAAAAGAGAACCAACATAACCGCTTTGAAAACTGGTAAGACAGAAAAACTCACTGTCCAGGCCAGGTGAAAGATTTGCGATAGACATGAGTTCATGACTGTGATACTCATTTATAGAAAACGGCCTGTAATCCAGACCGAAAGGATACCAGGATACAACGTTGAAATTGACATTATGATCCCAGTAAGGAAGTTCTGTCATTAAGGATTCTCCTTGTCTTTTTTGACATACAGGAATTATACACCAAAGGAAATCGTATTTGTGAAGGGTTTTGAGAGTAAAACAGATCGAAAGTTTTACATAGGAACTATTGATCAGTTTCATTCCCCCTGTCTCGAAAATTGATCAATCACGAGAGAGCTCTACAAGATCCATTATTTTTGTATTATCACGATGTGATCTTCCTCTGGTATACTGAAAAAAGCTGAAATTGGAGGAATAAATGGTTCAACAAAGGTCAACTTTCATGGGTGAGGAAAATATAGGGCGTCTGCTCTTAAGGCTCTCATCTCCGGCAATGATAGGGATGTTAGTACAGGCAGCCTATAATCTGGTGGACACCTTCTTTGTGGGTCGAGGTGTGGGTGTGCTCGCTATAGGAGGACTTTCAATAGCCTTTCCCTTGCAGATGATAATAATGGCAACTGCACAAATGATAGGTATTGGAGGTTCTTCAATAATCTCAAGGAGTCTGGGCAACATGAACATTGAACATGCTAACCGGACTTTCGCAAATATGATAACCACAATTACCCTGCTCAGCCTTTTGATCGCATTTGGCGGACTGACATGGCTTAAGCCGCTTCTGATCCTTCTGGGGGCAACTCCGGCCATACTTCCATATGCATCTGAATATATGAGGATAATCTTCCTTGGAACAGTGGTTTTTGCATTTTCCATAACATGTAACAATGTTGTCAGGGCTGAAGGTAATGCCCGATTCGCCATGATAACAATGCTTATCTCGGCTGGTGTTAATACCGTTCTGGACCCCATCTTTATTTTCGGATTGAAAATGGGTGTACAGGGAGCAGCATGGGCTACTATAATTTCACAGGGCT
>CAYPIU010000010.1:0-52111 GCA_964410915.1 uncultured Synergistales bacterium
AAGCACGCCGCCAGCGTTCATCCTGAGCCAAGATCAAACTCTCCATGAATTTCTTATTCAAAAGCCTGCTTTGCTCTGATACACTGTATTCCGTTTTCAAGATTCCGTTGCCCTCACAGGCAACAGCGAGAAATATACCATGCTCGTAAAACTAATGCAAGCCCTTTTTTAAAAAGTTTTTACATAACTGTAATTTACTGGCATATACGACCATGATTCGGTATTATAGGCTATATTGGACAGGCATGTAAAATGTGATATAAAGACTATTCTTCACTGATATTTTTACTACCAGTTTCAGTCAGACTCAATTTGTTCAGGGGGCTTCACAATGGCAAAAAAGAAGAAAAAGAAACCATCCTTATTAAAGAAACTGCTTTTCTCAATACTTTTCATAACTCTTCTCGGGGTCGCTGCTGCTACTGTAGGTGGTTTTATTTATATAAATGATATGGTTTCGGACCTACCTTCTCCCGAGGAAATGCTTTCTCATGAAACCAGCATAGCATCGGTAGTATATGACAGGAACGGGAAAGTTATAACCAAGCTTTTCCTGGAGAATCGAACCCCTGTCATTCTAAGGGAAATATCCCCATGGATGGTAAAATCGACTCTGGCCGCAGAAGATTCTTCCTTCTACAAACATCCGGGTATTAAAATATCAGCAATAATAAGGGCTCTGTACATTGATATAATGCATCAGGACATCAAACAGGGTGGAAGCACAATAACACAGCAACTTGCAAGGACCCTTTTTCTCACTAATGAACAGACCATTGAAAGAAAGATAAAGGAACTTGTAATTGCCCTGCGTCTTGAACAGATGTTTTCAAAGGACCGCATTCTCGAGATGTATCTGAATACCATTTATTTTGGCCACGGAACATGGGGAATTGATACTGCATCCCATAACTATTTCGGAAAACCCCCATCGGAACTGGATCTTGCTGAAGCAAGCATGATAGCAGGACTTATCGCCGCACCTGAACGTTATTCTCCCCTGAAACACCCGGAGATGGGGAAAATACGTCAGAAGTATGTGCTTGACCGTCTGGAATCACTCGGCTGGATAACCCCCGAACAGTCAGAATCAGCATACGAGGAAAAACTTGTTCTCAAGACCAGAAAGACAGGCAACACAAATTATAATCTTGCGCCATATTTTGTATCTGAGATACTTTTTTCACACCTTCTACCTGAATACGGTAAGGAAAAGGTCTACAGAGGCGGTCTTCAGATACATACTACTATTGACCTTGACCTTCAGAAAAAAGCCAAGGATTCGCTCAATACTCTTGAAACTGAAGGAGCACTTGTGTCCTTTGATCCCTCGACCGGTGAGGTCCTTGCCATGACAGGAGGTAAGGATTTTAAGAACAGCAAGTTCAACCGTGCGGTTCAGGCCTACCGCCAGCCAGGATCCGCCTTTAAACCCTTTGTATATTCTGCTGCCTATGAAAGCGGGATCCTTCCGATCGACCATATACTTGACGCACCCATTTCTTTCGATCACCAGGGACCAGACGACAAAGTGTGGGCCCCCGGGAACTACAGCGGAGAATTTCGCGGTGAAGTTACGATACTCGAAGCATTGAGCCACTCTTACAATACTGTAGCTGTAAGGACTGCCCAGATGACAGGTATCGAATCTGTAATTTCCCTGGCCCGAAAAACCGGACTTACCTCCCCGCATATCCCCCATGACCTGTCTGCCTCACTTGGAAGTGCGAGCATAACACCGATCGAGCTTGCAAGGGCATATTGTAGTTTTGCGAATAATGGTTACAGGGTTAAACCTCTTTTCATTACAAGGATAGAAGATGGGTCGGGGATGATACTGGAAAAGGATGAACCGGAACTCAAACGAGCTATACCGGATGATACTGCCGTAGTAATCAGGTCTATGCTTATGAACGTTGTCAGGGCTGGAACAGGTGTAAGATGCAGGATACCTGGTTACGAGGTCTTCGGGAAGACAGGAACCACTAATGAATTCAGAGATGCCTGGTTCGCAGGTGGAGTACCTGGACTTGTGACCGTGGTATATGCAGGAAGAGATGACCATAAAACAATAGGGCCAAAGGCGACAGGGGGAAAGATCGCTGGACCTGTATGGAAAAGTTTTATGGACTATGCGGTAGAAAAGCTTCCCTTGAAAAAGACTTTTACAACTCCTCCAGGTCTCGATCTGGGAAAAATCAGTATCTGTACGAAAACCGGATACCTTGCTATGCCGGAATGCCCTTCGGCAGAAGTCTATCTGCCTGTTTCGCAAACTCCTGGCAGTTTCTGCCCGGAACATGGAGGTAATCTTTACGCAGCTGAACAGGATACAAATTCACCCAGGCTTCTTCTTCTGCCGGACGATGTCCCTCTTTACAAAGCTTTAGCCTCAAAATCTGAATACGGTCAACCCGAAAGTCCCTTTGCTGAGCTGGGGCCAACTTCTGAACAGGTAACTGTACCTCCAACTACCGGGACAGGTTCTGACCCGTACGTCGACGACCCAAGCCCGGCGGAGGACATTGAACAAAGATATAAAAACCTTTTGAAAGAATACGGGATCTCCGACTAAATTAAAAAAAGCTGGTATCCCTCAAGGGATACCAGCTTTTTTACTTTATATTTTGCTTTACAGCCTGTCCCTGATACTCTGAAGAAGAATCCTTCTTTCTACTGCTGCTACCATTTTGCGTGTGTAGGCAACTGTATCGGGATTAATGCTCATGCTGTCTATACCTGAAGTTACAAGAAATTCAGCAAATTCCGGGTAAAGGGAAGGGCCCTGACCGCAGATAGAACAGGTTATCCCCTTCTCATGGGCTGCATCTATAAGCGTTTTAATTGCTCTTGTGACAGAAATATTCCTCTCATCAAAATATCCCATGCTGTTAAGTATTCCTGAGTCCCTGTCAACTCCCATTACAAGCTGTGTGAGATCATTGCTGCCGATACTGAATCCATCAACCATGGAAGCAAATTCAGAGGCTGCAAATACTACTGCAGGAACTTCTGCCATTATCCACAGCTTGAATGAATTATCCTGGACAAGCCCCTCGGATGCCATGATATCCTTGACCTTCTGCAATTCCCATGTGGTCCTGACAAAGGGTAACATCACCCAGACATTGATAAGTCCGTATTCTTCACGGACTTTCCTGATAGCCTTACATTCCAGCCGGAATCCTTCTTCATATTCGGCAGATATATACCTGGAAACTCCGCGCCAGCCTATCATGGGATTATTTTCAACAGGCTCAACCTCTTCCCCGCCTTTAAGCCCTCTGAATTCATTCGTACGGAAATCACTGAGCCTTACAACTACAGGTTTAGGATATATCTCCTGTGCAACAGCAGTAATACCCTCTGACATCTTTTCGATCAGGAGTTTCCCCTGGCCAGTCTTTACAAGATACATTGGATGGATTCCAACCATATTACTGAAAATAAATTCTGTTCTCATAAGACCGATCCCATCAAAAGGCAGTGATGAATATTTTTTAATTATGGAAGGCTCTCCGAGATTCATATAGATCTTTGTACCTGTAACAGGGGCGAGTTCATAAAGCATCTCTTTACTCACAGCCTGAGCACTGCCCTCTGATATTTCCGCCTCTTCTTTCTCACTGGAGCGAGTGCGGCCCTCAAATACAACGCCTCTTGTAGCATCCACAGTAACTGTCATACCATCAGACAGAACTTCTGTGCCATTTTTGGAACCAACAATACAGGGAATACCCAGCTCCCTGGATACTATTGCAGCATGACAGGTCCTTCCTCCCTCATCTGTAACTACTGCAGCAGCTTTTCTCATGGCAGGAACCATATCCGGATTGGTCATCCCGGTTATGAGAATATCTCCTTCTTTTACACTGGCGATCTCGTCCAGGTCCCTGATAATGATAACTTCTCCGGCTGCAATGCCGGGTGAAGCTGCAAGACCTCTGACGAGGACGTTCAACTTCTCTTCCTTTTTTGGCTGTTCTTCCGGCATTTTACTATTCCTCCTTTTAAGCGTTGTAATCGGCCTTGCCTGAAGAATATAAAGCTTTTGGGTATCCGCATCCAGTGCCCATTCTACATCCATGGGATCGCCATAAATCGATTCGATCGCGCTTGCAGCATCTCCAAGGACCTGAAGTTCTTTTTCTGAAAGGGACTCCTCATTAACCTTTTCCGGCCCGAGATATTTATCAACTGGAACGGTCTTTGTCCCAATTCCTTCTTCCTGCTCGATCATCATTATCTTCTTGTCAGCAATATTTTTTTCTTTGATCTTCAGGGTCTTCTTGTCGAGAATGTACTCATCGGGTGAGACACTACCAGAAACAACCGATTCTCCAAGACCCCAGCTTGAATTTATCATGATCTCGGTTACATCGTTGTTGACCGGGTTTCCAGTAAACATAACCCCTGCTTTTTCGCTTTTGACCATTTTCTGAACTACTGCACTTAAGGCTACATCAAAGTGGTCAAAACTCTTATCCTGTCTATAATACGTTGCCCTTGCTGTCCATAGCGAGGCCCAGCATCTCTTTACATGTTCTACAACCTCTTGAAATCCGCGTATGTACAAATAGGTATCCTGTTGACCTGCAAAGGAAGCATCCGGAAGATCTTCTGCAGTTGCGGAACTTCGAACCGCCACTTGCGGGTCAGATAACCCTATGTTTTTTGAAAGCTGTGTATATGCACTTTCAATGGCATCCTTTATATCCTGCGGGACTGGAGTATCTGTAATTCTCCTTCTGATATCGGTACATTTAGCAGATAGATCTGCTGTATCCTCGAAATCTATGCTGCCTATAATATCCCTGATCACCTGCCCGAGACCTGCTCCGCTTATAAAATCAATATAAGCTTGAGAGGTAACACAAAAACCCGGAGGTACATCTATTCCTTTCTGTGTCATAACACCGAGATTAGCACCTTTACCCCCAACCAGGGCTATGTCATCAAGGCCGATCCCGGAAAACCATTTTATATACTTTTCATTTCCCAATTCAAAGACCCCTTTCTATTTTAAAAGACCAAGCTTCGCATGTGCTGCCGCAAGTCGAGCTACAGGAACACGAAATGGTGAACAGCTAACATAGTGTAAACCCAGACTATGACAGAATGCTATACTATCCGGATCTCCACCGTGTTCGCCACAAATACCAAATGAAATATTATCTCTGACCCTTCCTGCTCTTTCCATAGCTATCTGCATCATATAACCTGTACCTTTACGGTCCAGAGTATGGAATGGGTTAACATCAAAAAGACCTTTTTCAATATATTTGAGCAAAAACCCGGTCTCTGCATCATCACGGGAAAGACCAAGGCATGTCTGTGTAAGATCATTGGTCCCAAAACTAAAGAAATCGGCAGTTCTGGCAAGGTCGTCAGCTATAAATGCAGCCCTCGGGATCTCTATCATGGTCCCTATCCTGTAATCAGAATGTTCTTGAAGGCTGTATTCTTTTGCTATAGCTTGAATCCGCTCTCTTATGAGCGTAAACTCTGACTCGAGCATTACGAGCGGTATCATAATATAGGGGACAAATCTTTCTTTTCTGTTTATCTCCATGGCTGCATCAAATAGAGCACGTACCTGCATTTCATATATCTCAGGATATATCATCCCAAGACGACAGCCTCTGAATCCCAGCATGGGATTTGTTTCACTGAGTTTTTCGGTCATCTCAAGTGCTTTTCTGACTTTGTCAGCTTCCTCAGAATTCTTATAACCAGTATTCTCAAGATCACTTAGATAATCGTTCAATTCATCCTCATTTGGTAGAAATTCGTGCAAGGGCGGATCCAGGAGCCTGATTATGACCGGGAAGCCAGTCATGGCATCAAATATCTCCTGAAAGTCCTTTTTCTGCATTGGGCGCAGTTTTTCAAGCTCTTCTTTTCTTGATCCGGCATCCCCGGCAATTATCATTTCCTGCATCACGGGAAGCCTGTCATCTGCCATAAACATATGCTCTGTTCTGCACAGACCTATACCCAGGGCTCCATAATCCCTCGCCCTTTGAGCATCTTCAGCTCTGTCGGCATTCGCCCATACTTCTAAATCAGCTATATCATCACACCAGGAAAGGAACTTTCGAAAGTTGGGGGACATCTCCGGCTCGACAAGTCCTACTTCACCTATTACCACTTCTCCTGTGGTACCGTCAATGGAAATGGTATCACCTTTTTCAAGTATCTGGCCGGCCATCTTTACAGTCTCTTTCTGAAGATCTATTACGATATCTTCACAACCGCTGATACATGGTTTACCAACACCCCTGGCAACCACTGCTGCATGGCTGGTCATTCCTCCACGGGATGTAATAACACCTTCAGCAGCATAGAGGCCATGGACATCATCAGGAGTAGTCTCGGGTCTTGCCAGTATAAGATCCATGCCATTCTCATGTAGTTCTACAGCTTCATCCGGATCGAAGACCAGTTTCCCGACAGCTGCCCCCGGGGATGCCGGAAGTCCTTTTGCGGCAACCTCATATTCATAATTGTGATCGAACTGACTGTGAAGTATACGTTCCACCTGTTCCGGTTCGACTCTGCTGATGGCTTCACTTTTATCTATAATTCCTTCGGAGACAAGGTCAACAGCAATATTAATGGCAGCATTAGCGCTTCTTTTACCTGTCCTTGTCTGAAGGATATAGAGAGTTCCGTTCTCTACGGTAAATTCGATATCCTGCATGTCATGATAGAAACTTTCAAGTGAATTTGCTATCTTTTCGAGTTCATTATAAGGGCCTGGCATTAACTCCTGTAGTTTTTCGATCTCCTGTGGTGTACGAGCACCTGAAACTACATCTTCACCCTGTGCATTGACAAGAAATTCGCCATAGAGTTTTTTTTCTCCTGTTGCGGGATTTCTTGAGAAACATACACCTGTACCTGAATATTTCCCCGTATTCCCATAGACCATCGAAACAATATTTACTGCTGTACCCATATCTGAAGATATATTGTTCTTTTTTCTGTAGGTTCTGGCCCTTGGATTGTCCCAGCTGGAAAAGACAGCTGTAATGGCCTTTCGAAGCTGTACGCGGGGATCTGTTGGGAAATCCTCTCCTGTTGTATCCCCATAAAGGACTTTAAACTTTTCTATGATCCCATCAAGGGATTCTGGCGAAAGTTCATAATCAAAGTTTACGTTTATCTTTGTTTTTTCAGCAGCTAATACTTCCTCAAATTTTTCAGAAGGGATCTTCATGGCCACATTCCCGAACATCTGGATAAATCTTCTCAAGCTGTCAAGTACAAATCTTGGATTGGATGTCGCCTTTTTCAGAGCTTCAAGAGTTTGATCATTGATACCCAGGTTAAGTATTGTATCCATCATTCCAGGCATGGATACCGGAGCCCCTGAACGGACAGATACGAGAAGCGGGTCATCAGAACCACCAAATATCTTACCTGTACTGTTTTCCAGATCTTTTATTCCTTCTTCGATCTCCGGCCAGATATTATCGATAAAAGATTCACCCTTATCAATATATTCCAGGCAGGCCTCCGTGGTTATCGTAAAACCAGGAGGTACAGGAATACCGTTTCGTGCCATCTGCGCAAGGTTTGCACCTTTACCTCCCAGGAGATTTTTCATCGAGGCATCACCTTCACGAAACTTATAAACAAAGTGTCTTTTTTCAGAACTCATATCTTCACCTCCCGATCAGGTTTTAAAAACATTTCACCTGTGTGTCTGTTTAATTATATATCCAGGATGTTAAGTATCATACCCGAGAAAAGTAAATATTTCCTGGGCAGTCTCCTCTATAGCCTTTTCGGTAACATCAAATACTTTACAACCAATGTTTTTCATAACCTTTCTGGCATGGTTTATTTCATCCATTACATTCTCGATCTTTCCATATGATGAACCTTCCGGATCGAGCCCCATCATCTGAAGTCTCTCTTTACGTACCTGCTGTAGTTTTTCTGGTCTGATCGTAAGACCGATCACTTTCTGGGGATCGATAGTATAAATTTCTTCAGGGGGATCAAGACCCGGTACAATAGGAATATTTGCAGTCATTATTCCTTTATGAGCAAGATACATTGACAAAGGAGTTTTACAGGTCCTTGATACACCCAGAATAACAAGTTCTGCATCATTAAGCATCTGACTGTTGCTTCCGTCATCACAGGCAATTGAAAATTCCACAGCTTTTACCCTCTTGAAATAGGCTTCATCCATCTGGTGAGCCAGGCCAGGTTTTTCAAGAGGTTTCATATCAAGTTTGCTGGAAAAAAGATCAAGCATCGGTCCCAGCACATCGATAACATCTATATCCATTACCCGTGCCTGGTTTACAAACCACTTTCTGACCTCGTGGTCCACAAGGGTACATGTAATAATTGCACCAGTTTCAACTGCTTCATCGAGCACACGTCTTCCTCTCTGTTCATTGTTTATATAACGGAATCTTTTAATGGTCGAATTCACGTTTTCAAACTGTCTTATTGCGGCTTTGGTAACTATTTCAATGGTCTCTCCTGTAAAGTCCGAAACAACAAATACGGTTATCGGTTTCATGCTGTTATCCATGTTCATTCTGTCCTTTCAGTTATCCCTGTTTTTTATCCTCTTCAACTTTACAGAGAGGTATGATCTGGTTTACCGGAATATATAATGAAAGTCTACCAGATTTTTACAGATTAAAAAAATATCCTCCTGTACAGGAGGATATTTTTATTCTATGACTATACTGGTATTTCTACATGTTGAGAGAACCAAGATCTCCTGCTTTTCGTAAAAGGCCATGGCACGCCGCGAGAATGGCAAGCCGGTTTTCCCTGATCTTCTCATCATCGGATATTACCAGGACCTTATCAAAGAAACTTGTAATGGAAGGTGAAAGTTCTGAAAGCTGAACAGCAAGTTCTTTCCATTGATAATTCTCTACAGCATGCTGGACTTTCGGTTGAATTTTTACAACGGAGTCATAAAGAGAAACTTCTTCTTTTTCCTTCAAAAGTTCTCTCTGTACCTCAGGGGACCCTTCTCCACTCTTGACAAGAATATTTTTAACTCTTACTGCTGCAGTTGCAAGGTTAGAAAACCACTCCTCATCCTTTACATTCTGCAGAGTATCCAGCAATCTCAGTGTCTGTAGGGGCCTTTCTGAAATAACCGACATGGACATCCGGACCATTTCATGGCTATACCCTTTTTCTTTCAGGTGCATGAAGAGTCTCTGATCAAAGAATTCCAGCGCAGTTTCAGCAATTGAACTTTCTGCATCAAGTTCTTCAGCGGTAAAGAAGAAAAGCTCCCTTATATCAAGATCTATCCCGAGAGCCCATATCAACTCATTTATTGTTCTGGCAGAGCGCCTGAGTCCATAGGGATCCTGGGAACTTGAAACCTGGAGCCCTGTTTTAAAACAACTCAGAATATTATAAGTCCTCTCAGCAATACCAAGCAAAGCCCCTGGATAGGACTCAGGAAGCCTGTCGCCTGAAAACCTGGGGAGATACTGTTCCTCAATTGCTTTTGCGACCTCGAGAGGTTCTCCATTTTTCAATGCATATTCCCGCCCCATTACTCCCTGGAGTTCCGGAAATTCATACACCATGTTGGTAACGAGGTCAGACTTTGAAATATAACCCGCTTTCTGAACATTTGAAAGATGTTCAGCCATACCGCAATGTTCACATATCCAGGAAGAAATGTTCCTGGTATGAACAACCTTATCGTAGAGGGAACCAAGTTTTTCCTGATAGACAACGTTTTTAAGCTCCTGGACTCTTGATGACAGTGTCTTCTTGAGATCCTCTGTCCAGAAGAACGCAGCATCAGAAAGTCGTGCCTTCAGGACCCTCTCGTTACCTTCCCTGACTATTGCCATATTTGCTGCCCGATTATTACTGAACCCAATAAAATAAGGCATTAAATTGCCATTTTCATCCCTGACTGGAAGATATTTTTGATGGTGGATCATGGTTGTTGTCAAAACTTCCTCAGGTATTTCCAGAAAATCACTGTCAAAAGTACCATAAAATGGAACCGGAAACTCTACAAGATAGAGATTTTCTTCAAGGAGTTCCGGAAACTTATCAGCCTTTCCTGATATCTCTTTTTCAAGGGAGGAAATCCCGCTTAACATCTTTTGTTTTCTCTTGTGCTGATCAACGATCACATAATTGTCATATAGTTTGTCAAGATATTCTGACGCATCTTCGATCTCTATGGATTTGCTTCCCATAAACCTGTGCCCTCTCGTAATACGACCACTTTCAACCTTTCCAATGACAAAAGGGATTATTTCTTTTCCGAATAAAGAAACGATCCAGCGTATGGGTCTGGCAAATTTCAGGGAAGGATTATCCCAATACATACTCTTTGGAAAAACAATGGACTGGATGATCGAAGGCAGTATCCCGGGAAGTATCTCCTGTGCAGGTCTTCCCTTTTCAGATTTTCTGGCAAAGGCATATTTAACACCGTTAAGTTCCCTGGGTTCAAGATCCTCAAAATCCACACCTTTACTTTTTGCAAAACCCTTTGCTGCTTTTGTGGGATTTCCGTTAGCATCAAAAGCCTGGGACCATTTAGGCCCCTTGAATTCGGTCACTACATCCTTCTGTAAAAGTGTAACTCCTTTTACTATAAGGGTAAGTCTTCTTGGGGTACCAAAAGTACTGATATCCTCAAAATCGATCCTGTTCTCTTCAAGTTTATCGGCTGCCTGCCTGTTGATGAATTCAAGTGTACCGGGGATAAACCTGGAGGGGATCTCTTCAGTTCCAATTTCAAGTAACAATGTTTTACTCATAATGATATTCACCCCGCAACATAGCTGTTATCCTCGTAGTTTTTCCTTAAGGGGATAGTTCATTTCTTTTCGCTGTTGAGCATAAGCCCTTGCACATTTCCCGGCCAGTGTACGGATCCTTGAAATGTATCCGGTACGTTCCGTGACACTGATGGCATTCCTTGCATCGAGCAGATTAAATGTATGCGAACATTTGAGAACATAGTCATATGAAGGGGCAACGAATCCCTGATCAATAAGCCTGGAAGCCTCACCCTCATACATGGTGAAAAGTTTAAAAAGCATCCCTGTATCGGCAAGATCAAAATTATACCAGGAATGCTCTACCTCGCCTTTGTGATGAATATCGCCATATTTAAGTTTATCATTCCACGCCAGATCATATACATTTTCCACTTTCTGGACAAACATGGCTATTCTCTCAATACCATATGTAATTTCAGCAGGGACAAGGGACATATCCATGCCTCCGACCTGTTGGAAATATGTGAACTGCGTGATCTCCATCCCATCAAGCCAGACTTCCCAGCCCAGTCCCCATGCTCCAACTGTGGGTGACTCCCAGTCGTCCTCTACAAACCTTATGTCATGCTCATCAGGATCAATACCCAGAGCAGTAAGACTGGCAAGATAAAGTTCCTGAATGTTATCAGGTGCAGGTTGAATTATTACCTGATACTGGTAATAATGTTGAAGACGGTTGGGATTCTGGCCATAACGGCCATCAGTAGGTCTTCTCGATGGTTCTACATAAGCTACCCTCCAGGGCTCAGGTCCAAGAACCCGAAGTGTTGTAGCAGGATTCATGGTACCTGCTCCAACCTCGATATCATATGGCTGCTGAATAACACAATCCTGATCAGCCCAGAATCTTTCCAGTCGGAAGATTATTTCCTGCAGATTCAAATCTGACCCTCCAGTTTCAGAACCAGCGGCAAAACAAAAAACTAACACACCGGCTCTATGATTTTGTTCTTAAGATCGTCAATAGTTTTCCTGTTGCTGTACGCCAGATATTACATTTATTTATTTCCAGATCACTGTAAAGAGCAATAAAGTCTGACTTGGAAACTTTAGCCGTTTTAAGTAAAATGTGAAGGATCTCCGGTTCGATCACAAAGCAATCATGACTGATATTGCAATCAGAACAATATATGCCTTCACTGCACCAGTATCCTTTCTTCAGCCTTCTTCCACATCCGGCACAATATAAAAGACTTGGGGCCAACCCCCATAAAGTCAACCACTTCCAGAGAAAACGCCATTCGATGGCTTCAGATACGCATCCACGGGTTATCAGCCATAAGTTCCAGTAAAGAATCGCAAGTAGTTTATCATCAGGCTGGTCAAGAGGCAAATTCTGTTTAATATGCTTTACCATTCGGGCTGCAAGCCTGAGAGCATTTCGATCTTTGCGAATTGCCCACATATCATCATGTACTTCAACACTCTTTAGAAAAAAACGGTCTTTCCCTTTATAAATATTAAAATTTCCCCATACCAGAGGCTCCGTTCCACCTCCAAAGCGAACTTTGCCTTTGGCCGAACCAGGTGCAGTAGCCCATAGCAGACCTAACCCCTTCAGATAAAGGTTCAGATACATATCTCCCTTTGGGCTTATCCTTCTCTGAATAACTGTTCCGGAAGCTGAATAAAAACCCTGTTTATGCAGATATGGCTCCATTGTAATTTACTTGTACCCCATTCTGTGAACTTCGAGAGAGGACTTTCTCCATCCCTTTTTTACCTTGATCCAAAGATCAAGGTAGACCTTGTGACCCGTAAGACGTTCAATCTCTATTCGAGCCATTCTACCGATCTTTTTGATCATTCTTCCGCCGCTGCCAATGATGATCTTTTTCTGACTGTCCCTTTCAACATAAATATTTGCCCGTATATACAGATCTTTACGTTCAGGATATTCATCCGGACTCCTGTAATCCTCGATCCTGACAGCTGTACTGTGGGGAACTTCCATTTCGGTAAGCTGGAATATTTTTTCCCTTATATACTCGGAAGCAAGGAAACGTTCAGACCTGTCAATAATAATATCGTCAGGATAGTATGGATACCCCTCATCAAGCTCTCTTTTGAAGAGTTCGACCAGATAATCCAGATTAAATCCAGTCCTGGCGGAAACAACGATAATTTCCAATGGGTTCAGCCCATCACAATATAATCTTTTGATCCTTTCAATAACTCTCTCTTCAGATTCCCTGACAAGATCGATCTTGTTTATGATAAGAACAAAAGGAACTTGCGTTTCTAAAAGGAGATCCCGAACAAGAAGATCGTCCCTGGAAAGAGAAAATGTATTCGCCTCTACCATGTAGCAGATAATATCTGTAGCTTCAAGCCCTTTTTTCGCTGTATCAACAAGATGTTGCCCGAGCTTATGCTTTGGTGTATGAACACCTGGCATATCCTTGAATATAACCTGCAGATCCGGTGCATTATAGATACAGAGAATATTATCTCTGGTAGTTTGAGGTTTGTTTGAAACAATATTAACCTTTGTCCCTATAAGACGATTGATCAGAGATGACTTCCCTACATTGGGTTTTCCAAGTAAAGCTACAACTCCGGCTTTGAATCCAGAAGGGAACTGTTCAGTGAGATTCATATGCAACCTCATTCTGGATCCGGGTTAGGAATGAAAGGATGTGGAAGCATTTCTGAAAGAGAGTAAATAACGGGGCCTTCAGAAGAATAGATCACTATAAGCATATGCGGGTTGAACTCGTAGAGAAATTGTCTGCATGCCCCACAGGGAAAACATTCACCACCCATTTCTGCTGCAATGGCAATTGCATAAGGTTTACCCATTTTTTTGTGAATAAAGGAGGAGAGGGCATTTCTTTCCGCGCAGACAGAAAGACTGTAAGAGATATTTTCTATGTTGGAACCGGTAACTATCTGCCCTTTCTCTGAAAGGACAGCAGCCCCAACCTTGAAACCGGAATAAGGCGCATAAGCACTTTTACCTGCTTCTTTTGCAATTTCAAGGAGATCTTCGGGTGAAACTGAAACATTTGTCCATTCCATTTATTCTGACCCCGGTCCTTTAATAGATTTAAGTTTAAACGAGAATTTTTTGGGAACTGAAAAAAACTATTGTTCACCTGGTATTAGTCTTAAAAGCTGGATCCTGTGATCCTCCACCTTAAGAACCTCAATAGTCCAGTCGTTGTAAGGTACTTTATCTCCCTCATCAGGGAATTCCCCCGTTATTGACAGAACAAGTCCGCCAACACTTTCAGCTTCATCTGATGCAAACTTGTATTCAGTAAAATCACTCAGGTCCTCAAGCCCTAAAAATCCCTGAACAAGGTATGACCCTGAAGGTTCTTTTCTTATGGGAGATTTTTCCTTATCATATTCATCCTGTATTTCACCTACGATTTCCTCAAGCAGGTCCTCGAGTGTAATTAATCCTGCGGTCCCTCCATATTCATCCACAACTATGGCCATATGAACATGCTTTGATTTCATTGTATTGAAGATATCGACAATTCGGGTGGTCTCAGGAACAAAAAGCGCTTCTCTCTTGAGCTTTGATACAGGTTCAGTGGATAAACCTGAATGCAGATAGGGTATAGTATCCTTAACATAGAGAATACCTGTAATATTATCCATTGAATCCTCAAAAATAGGCACTCTCGAATGGCCATGCTCATGAAAAACAGATACAGCTTCGCCTATGGAAAAATCCGAGGGAACTGCATCAATATCTGTTCTCGGAACCATTATCTCGTAAACCCGGCTCTCCTTGAAAGAAATGATCCCGTGGATCATCCTTCTCTCTACTTCCTCGATCACTCCGGAAGCCTCACCGATATTGACCATCTGTTCAATTTCTTCCCTGGTAACAAAGGTATGGGGGGAACCAAGATCAACACCCAGAACCAGACCAAAAACCCTTATGAGCTTTGTCAGGACCCAGACAAAAGGTGACAGGACAATATTAAGAAAAGCGAGAACAGGCAACGTAAAAAGCAATATTCTTTCTGACCTTACAATGGCAATGCTTTTTGGTAGTATCTCACCGAATATAACTATGAGCACTGTCATGAATATAACTGCTATGACAGGACCATGATTTCCAAAGATAACAAGGGCAAGTGACGTAGCAAGGGCACTTGCTGCTATATTGACAAGGTTATTACAAATGAGAGTCACATTAAGTACCCGGTGAACATCATTTATCAACCAGTTAAGCAGTCGTCCATAATAATGATGCTTTTCTCTCATGGTAACGAGCCTGCTTTTCGTCATTGCTGTTATAGCTGTCTCGGAACTGCTGAAAAGTGCGGACAGGATAAGTAAGAGTAATAAAAAACCAAAACCGCCGATAATTGAGCTGGTCATAGTTTATTCTCCCCCATCCTTAGAACAGGATGGTTTATCCGAGATCACGCAATCTTCGATCCTTGCAGCTATTGATCTCTGTTGTTCCCACATTTTTTTTTCTTCTTCCCCTGTTGAGTGATCCCAACCTATAAGATGAAGCAGTCCATGAGAAAGAATAACATTGAAATTATAATCATAGGAAAGATCAGGCAAGGACATTTTTTTTTCGACAACTGAAGGGCATATTACTATATCTCCAAGAGGCAGAACATTCCATCCCGTTGGTGGGACAAAAACACCGTCCTGTTCCCAGAGTGGGAAAGATAGTACATCCGTTGATTCTTCAATGTTTCTGTATTCCTGGTTAAGATCTTTCATTACCTCTTCTGTGACTAAATTTACAGCGATTTCTACTATAGAATATTTCGCCAGCTCCGGGTTAAGCTGAAGCATTGTTTCTGTAAAAACCTTACTGATACAAGACAGATCGGGTAACGGTACAGAACTGTCAGAATCACCTTTTTCATCATGATTGTCGACAGACAGTTCAACTTTCATTTAACATCCTCCTTATCGGGCATTAATATCATTGATTTTTCTGTTCCTCCAGTTCCTGAATCCGACGAGTATGGTACATGGACTGAAGGGTTGAAAGCAAGGCTTCCTTTATAACTTTGAATTCTTTCAATGTAAAGTCTACATTGTCAAGTTGATGTTCTCCAATCTTATTATCAATTACCCCGTCAATTATTTTCTCAATATCTTTCCGGCTGTGAATATTTTCAATATCTCCTCTTACTGCTGCTTCAACCGAATCAACTATCATGAGAAGACCAGTTTCCTTGGAATCAGGAAGAGGACCAGGATAACAGAACTGTTCTCTTGTTATACCCTCGTCTCCCTGCTTTTTCGCCTTCCTGTAAAAATATGAAAGACAGGTTTTTCCATGATGTTCAGATATAAAATCTATTACTCTCCGAGGTAACTTGTATTCTCTTGCTATCTCTGTACCTTCCCTAACGTGGGCAATTATTGATAAAGCCGACAGCGAAGGGCTTATTGAATCATGGATATTGTCGAGAGATACCTGATTTTCTACGTAATAGTGAGGCCTTTTAAGTTTGCCAATATCATGATAATAACATCCTGCTTTAACAAGAGCGGTATCAAGCCCAAGCCTTTCTGAGGCAGCTTCCGCCAGTGTGCTGACCATAAGTGAGTGATGATAGGTACCCGGTGCTTCCACCTGAAGTTTTTTCAGTAGGGCATGGGAAGGCTGAGCAAGTTCTATCAGACGCAAAGGTGAAAGTACGTCAAAAACATTTTCAAGAAGTGGAAGTAAAACAAGTATTAATACACTCCATATAGTGTTAGCCAGCAGATAGTTCAGGATGTAACTGAAGGAGATCGTCATTCCTATCAACCAGCGTGATGCCAGTCCGATCAATGAAATGATAATTCCGCATGTGAAAAGCTTCCACCACAAGAGAGAACGCGAATCAGCATGAGTAACAATATAATAACCGGCAAGAGCCGCAGTATAACCCATAAGACCTGTTACTACAATAACTCCGGCAGCAAATCCTTCGATAAGTAGAGCTCCTATCAGGCTACCCCCCAGAACAAGATGAAAAGCTATCCTTCGCGGAAGAGTCAAATATGCAAGTCCTGAAAAAGCTACTAAACCGGAACCGGGAGTTTTAAAAAGATCTGAAATATATAGAACAACCCATCCTATCCCTATTAAACAACTGCTGTATAACCAACCGTTCTTACCCTTAAAATTGACCGCTTCATCATTTATTATCTTTGAGAACCATGAGATCCATAATATGACTGCTGCAAGAATAAGAAACAGCTGCTTTAAAGGGAAACTTCTCTCTGGATACCCCTGGTCTTTCAAGGCTGATGCTATTTCAGGGGTTACCTTATCACCTTTTTTGACTATAACATCACCAGGGGACAGGATCCTGACAACTGGTTCAACCCTGTTTCGGACCATGGACTTGAGTTCTTCGGTCATCTCATTGTCCATGCTGCTTTCCGGAACCAGAATATCTGATATAAGCTGGAAAATTATATTCTGTCTGGATCTTGGAATATCAAGCTCTTCCAGTTGAGCCCATGCAAGGCTGGAGAGTTGTTGCGGTTCTTTTATTTCATCTGTCTCCATTTCAAGAATATTGCTTATCACTTTTTTTGAAGCATTGAAAACTTCTATCAGATCGTCATCCGGGAGAGAACCAAGAAGGCTGGAAAATCTTTCGGGAAAAGAAAGCTTTTGATAGTTTTCGGGAGTTAAAAATTCAATATCTTTTCTTACTTTGTTTTTTTCGATGGGCTTGTAAACAACTACGCCTTCAATTCCCTGCGTTGCGAGATCTCTGAAATTCGAGGTAGCTTCCTCATCTGTAAAACTCGAGGGTATGACTGCCCTGTACGTTCTCTTTGCTGTGGAATTGACCACAAAGCCATTAATTCTTTCCTGTGTTAACCACATCAGAGTGATTAGACCGGAAGCAAAACAAAGCAATACCAGAAGGGCAAGAACCAGATGCCTTTCATGAAAAGGGAATATCTTATTGAAGCTATTTTTGCCAAGTTCTTTAATGAACCTGATGTTAACCGTTTTCACGTTCTTCATATTTTTCATAGGCCTTTACAACATCCTGTACGATACGATGTCTAACTACATCCTGATTTGTAAGGGTAAGGAATTTCACACCTTCTATACCCTGGAGGATATCCATTACCTTTATGAGACCTGACTGTTTGCCTGGAGGCAGATCGATCTGAGTAATATCACCTGTAACTACAGCTCTTGAACCAAATCCCAGTCTGGTAAGAAACATTTTCATCTGCTCCGGAGTTGTATTCTGAGCCTCATCAAGAATTATATAACTGTCATTAAGGGTTCTTCCACGCATATAAGCTAATGGTGCTATTTCAACAATATTTTTATCGATATACCTCATGAACCTTTCAGGAGAAAACAGATCATAAAAAGCATCATAGAGAGGTCTTACATAAGGCTCAACCTTCTCTCTAAGATCTCCCGGGAGAAAACCAAGGCTTTCACCGGCTTCTACTGCAGGTCTAACAAGAAGTATCCTGCTTATTCGAGATGCCTTAAGTAGAGAAACAGCATGGCAGACAGCAAGATAAGTCTTCCCTGTCCCTGCTGGGCCTATAGAAAAAACCACTTCATTATTTCGCAGTGCATCGATGTATTCCTTTTGCCCCGAGGTTCTTGGACGAACAGGTTTTCCCCGTGCCGTTGTGGCAATAATATCATTGTATAAAGGTGCAAGATCAAGTTTACCCTCTTCTACGATCATATCAAGAGCATAGCGGACATCTGCGGGTTTTATAAGATGTCCGCTACCTGCGACCTTCTTCAGTTGACGCAGAAAACCTATAACCATATCCACCACTTTTTTGTCTGGACCCTGAACAGTCATCTGCCCGCCTCTTACAAATATCCTGACTGGGAACCGCTGTTCAACTATACTGATATTTTCATCACCAGGTCCGGCAAGACGTGACATAGTATCATTATCAGTGATCTCTATAGTTTCCCTGTAAAAACCATTTTCGCTGTTTAACGATGGATCCTGACTTTTGTCTACAGAAGACAACTGCACTATACTCCCGTCACGCTCTTAACTTCAGGAACATGTTCCTGGAGTGTCTTGAGCACAAGGGATCTTAAAGTCATCTGAGCAAATGGGCAAGTCCCGCATGAACCAGTAAGCCTCACTGAAACCTCTCCATTTTCTTCGTCAAAAGAAACAAATTCACCATCACCGCCATGGCTATTTAAAGCTGGCCGTACATGGGAATCCATGACTTGTGATATTTTTTCTTCAATTGTCATAATTATTTTCCTCCTGAAATAATTTATCTGAATCTAAACTGGATATGCAGCCTCTTCTACAAATTCCTGAAAACCGACATCTCTCTTTACGGTTCTGGCATATTTATTTACCAGAAAATCCTTTGCTACTGCCGGGAACAGAATATAACTGAGGATATCCTCAGGCTGAAGGACCCAGTCCGCGATCTCTTTTTCTGCCTTTTCCATTTCCGGAGATATCATTTCTCCTGGTCTGCATTCAATTGGTTCTTCATTTCCTATTGCCTTTTTGCGGATTTCCTTATCCATATCTGCTGGGGGGCGACCATAATACCCGAGGAAATATTTTCTAACTTCATTCGGGATAACTTTCCATCGCTGACCAGTCAGAACATTCAGTGTGGCTTGTGTACCAACGATCTGACTCGTCGGTGTCACAAGAGGCGGATAACCCATCTCCTCCCTGACTCTGGGTAGTTCTTCCAGGACTGCTGGAAGCTTATCAAGGGAATTCTGTTCTTTCAGCTGACCTGCAAGGTTAGAGTACATACCGCCCGGAACCTGGTAGATCAGAACATTTATATCTATCCCGGGAAGATCCACCAGCCAGTCATTGTATTTCTTTCCCTCCTGCTTGAAATGTCTGGCAATAGGAACAAGCGATTCCAGATCAATACCTGTATCGTAAGGACCACCCGATAACCCGGCGACCATAGCCTCGGTAGCTGGCTGGCTGGTTCTCATTGAAAGCGGTGAAATTGCACAATCAACGACATCCGCGCCGGCCTCTATGCCCGCCAGATAAGCCATAGAAGCCATACCGCTTGTGTAATGACTGTGCAGCTGCACAGGAAGTCCTGTATTTTCTTTGATCCTTTTAACCAGCTGCTTTGACATAACAGGACTCAGCAATCCTGCCATATCCTTTATACAGATAGAATCAGCTCCCATCTGCCTCATACTGACAGCAAGTTCAGCATACTTTTCAAGGGTGTGGACAGGAGAAAGGGTATATGAAATTGAAAGCTGAAGGTGAGCACCTTCTTTTTTTACCTGTTCGGCGGCAACTTCCATATTCCTGAGATCATTCAGAGCGTCAAATATCCTTATTATGTCAAGACCGTTACCTATTGCTCTCTTTACAAATTCTCTGACTGTGTCATCCGCATAATGTCTGTAACCAACAATGTTCTGCCCCCTGAGCAACATCTGAAGCCTGGATTTCCTGAAACTTTTCCTGAGAACACGAAGCCTCTCCCATGGGTCCTCATCGAGGAACCTCATGCAGGAATCAAATGTTGCTCCACCCCATACCTCAAGGGAGTGATAGCCTACATCATCCATTTTTTCAACTATAGGCAACATGTCCTCAATCCTTAGACGTGTTGCGATCAGAGACTGATGAGCATCACGTAAAGCAGTTTCTGTTATACCTACCTTTTTACCTGCGGAACTGTTCTTTCTATTACTCTGACTATTTTTCTCCATTCTGTAATTACCCTCCAATCCGCGATCATTACTTCTGGTTTAATTCTGTTTTTATTCAGATATCTTTGTGTTTTCCCACATCTTATCAAGTTCGTCAAGTGAACATGAATCCCAGGTTCTGTTCTGGTTTGCCACATTCGTCTCTATTTTCCTGAATCTACTGGAAAATTTCGTACTGGCATTATGAAGAGCAACCTCCGGATCAATATCAAGGTGCCTGGCAAGATTGACTACTGCAAAGAACAGATCCCCGATCTCTTCTTCCTTCCCGGAAACAGAACCTTCGCTTACCTCTTCTTCAAGTTCCCTTACTTCTTCCCTGACCTTGGAAAAAACAGAGGAATAGTCGGTTTTATTCCAGTCAAACCCGACATTGGCTGCTTTTTCCTGAATCCGGAAAGCCTTTGTCAATGCTGGAAGATTTTTGGGAACTCCGGCAAGAACAGACTGATCTTCGGCCTTTGACCTTTCTTTTTCCTGAAGCTTTATTTTTTCCCAGTTTTTAAGGACGGTCGCACTTGTTGAAGCTATCTTATCTCCGAAAACATGGGGATGTCTCCGAACAAGCTTGGCATTTATCGTGTCTATAACATCATCTATATCAAAGAACCCCTGCTCATCAGCAATTGCAGAAATAAAGACAGGCTGAAGGATCAGATCTCCTGCTTCTTCAATTATATCTTTTATATCCCCTTGCGAAATAGCATCGACAAGTTCATAGGCTTCTTCCAATATATATTTACGCAGACTCTCGAATGACTGCTCCCTGTCCCAGGGGCAACCTCCGGGCTGCCGTAATTGTCTCATAAGATCCACAAGCCGGATCATTGAATAACCTTTTTCGTGTATTTGATGAGTCAAAGAAAAACACCTCCGCAAATATTATCTTACTGGACCTTCCCCGCCTTTTTATGTTCAACTATAACACTTTGAAGAGATTGGAGTCCGTCTATCGATCCGGGGCCTACAGCTCTGTCCTTTTTTATCAACCAGTGTCTGTGTCCCGTAAAGCTCGTTTTTATCTCTTCTTCAGAACCGGAAACTGTTATCTGGCCAGAGCTGACCTTCACAAAAGAAATAAATGTATCCCTGGCTAAGATCCTGAGTCTGCAGACCTCAAGCAAGCATCTTATGCTGAGTGGAACACGTCCAAACCTGTCTCTTATCTCTTCAGCTATTGAATCAATCTCTTCAATTGATCCAGATCTCATAAGCCTCCTGTAAATTGTTATTCTAACAGTTTCCTGAGGAATGTAATTGCTGGGAATCGTTGTGTTTATACCCACTTCGATCTCGGGTTCATTAAAATATTCACCTTTAAGTTTTCGGACTTCCTCATCAAGGAACTTGTAATAGTGGCCGGAAGTAATGCGCGAAAGCCTTCCGTGCTGTCTTGTACCGAGAACATCTCCTGAACCTCTTACAGAAAGATCATTAAGCGCAAGGTCATAACCGCCTCCTGGATCAGAAACTGATGCAATGGCCTCAAGTCTCTCTGTGGTTATCCTGCTCATCGTCTGATCCTCGGGGTAAAGAAAAAAAGCATATGCAGTCTCTGATCTTCTTCCGATCCTTCCCCTGAGCTGATAAAGCTGAGCCATTCCCATTTCATGGGAATCATCAACAATCAGTGTATTCGCTTTCCCGATATCCAGTCCACTTTCAATGATAGTAGTACACACCAGTATATCAGTCCTGCCGTCATAAAAATCCAACATTGTCTGCTCAAGTTCCTTCTCTCTCATTTGACCATGAGCAATGGCAACACTGGAATCCGGGAACATGCTGCTAACTACTGAAGCGACGTTTTTGATAGTTTTGATCCGATTATGTACGTAGAAGACCTGCCCTCCCCTATCGATCTCTCTACCGATCGATTGATGGACAAGGGGCTTATTCCAGGGGCCGACAAATGTAACAACCGGCATTCGGTTCTCCGGCGGGGTTTTGATGGAGGAAAAGTCTTTCAAAGCCCTCAGGGACATGGATAACGTACGTGGGATAGGGGTAGCAGATAATGTAAGAACATCTACAAGCTCGTTCATATCCTTAAGCTTTTCCTTGTTGCTGACACCAAACCTGTGTTCTTCATCAATGATCAGCAAACCAAGGTCCCTGAATTTTATATCTTTTTGAAGCAAACGCTGAGTTCCAATTATTATGTCGATCTTTCCCTCGCTCAATTCCTGGAGAATTGTTTTCTGCTTTCCTGAAGAAAGAAAGCGGGAAATAGCAGCAATATTTACAGGAAATCCAGCAAAACGTACTTCAAAAGTCTGGAGATGCTGCTGTGCAAGGATAGTAGTTGGGACCAGAAATGCTACCTGTTTTCCATCCTGTACAGCTTTGAAAGCAGCCCTCATAGCCACTTCAGTCTTCCCATACCCGACATCACCAACAATAAGCCTGTCCATGGGGACTGGCAATTCCATATCCTTTTTGACCGATTCTATGGCTCGAAGCTGATCAGCAGTTTCCACAAAAGGAAATGAATTCTCAAATTCCTCTGTTAGATCATTATCTGCTGAAAAACCATATCCATCAAGGACTTCTCTCCTTGCATAAAGCTTCGTAAGGTGTAAGGCCTCCTGGCGGGCCTTCTCTCTTTCTTTTTCTACAGATCTTTTCCATCGTTTTCCTCCAAGAATATCAAGAGAGATATCCTCACCGGGAAGAGGATTAACAGGGGTCAGGTGATAGAATTGGACCACAGGTATCATAAGCCGTTTGCTATCCGCAAATTCAAGAACAAGCATTTCGGAAACACTTCCGTTAAAATCAACCTGCTCAAGCCCTTTGAACAAAGCAACACCATTCTGATCATGGATAACATGATCTCCAGGTGATAACATATCAGTCCATTCTCCTGGTGCCTTTAAAACATTGTCTGAGGTCCCTGATACAGTTGCTCCCAAAAGTTCAAGATCTGAGAGTATTATAGTTTTAAGATCTTTATCAAAAACCCCACCGGACAGATATTCTCCATGTACCTTACATCCCGTTTTTTCTCCGGATCTGATAAAAGCTTCATTAGAGGAAAAAACATGAACAGTATAGCCTTTGTCAATCCAGTTTGTACAAGTCTGGGTAAAGACACTCATATTTCCCTTGAATACGGGAGGGCTTTCAATATTTAATGTTAACTTTCTGCTCGAATATCCTGGATCTATCCTTACATTTTTGAAACGAGACAACTTGAGATAAATATCAGTCCACTCGGAAATACTGTCCACAGTTCCTGGTTCTCTGAGGGTCTCCCATAACCACTTATAGTTCTGACCATGGTTTTGAAGCTTTTCAGCTTCAAAAAAGATCATTCTCGTGTCATCCCTTAAAAATCTTGAAATATCAACATTTTCCGAATCCGAGATCGCATTGATATCAATTTCATCAAGCATGGCTACGCTTTTCTGAGATTCAGACCTAAACGAACGAATCTGCTCTATATCCTCATCGAAAAGTTCAAGTCTAAGTGGATAGACATGCGCTGGATCATATATATCAAGAATAAAACCCCGGGAAGCAAACTGGCCGGGCGACCAGACTACATCAGACTGGCTGTAGCCACTATCAAGTAACCACTTTATAAGTCGAACCCGATTTACCTTCTGTCCCTTTTTTAATGTCATGGACGTTCGGGAAAGACGCAATGGGCCCATAACCCCGCCTGGTGTTGTAACCAGTACAGGGTGATCATCATCCCAGTTTTTAAGGGCCTGACCTCTCGCAAGATAAACTGACCTGTCCTTCACCGAATCAGCATCGAGAGGAACTGGTGTCAGTAGAACAGGATCCTGCCCCCAGAAAAGTTTCCATGCTGATGAAAAAGACTGAATATCCTTTACTGTCGGTACAATAATCATTGTGGGGTATTTCGGAGGTTCACATAACCACGGAAGTGCGGAAAGTCCGGCAGGAAGCATTATTCCATGTTTGTTATCCCACGGGATCCTGTTCATATTACCTGAAATTCCATTATTTACAATATTTCCCAGATTATTCAAAAATATACCACCCGCTGAAAAACCAAGATGGCAGGTAAACCTGCCATCAATAAATAATATTGTTGGTTATTCAGAAAGATCTATGGAATTTATACAAGACATTGCACGTTGTATATCAACCTGCAACCAGTATCTTAAGGACTTGACAGCTTCATCGATCACCTGTTCAAGAATTGGTAATGATCTTTTATTGAACGGTTCAAGTACATACTCTACAAGATCATTGATCTCCGGGGATGTCCTTACTCCTAACCTGAGACGGGGGATCTGGTCCGTATCAAGCATAGAAATAATGGAACGCATACCATTATGTCCTCCTGCGCTACCCTTTGCCCGCAACCGGATCCGTCCAAGATCAAGGGCAACATCATCATAGACCGCAAGAACATTTTCAGTGGAGATCTCGTATTCCTCCATTACTGCCCTGACCGCAAACCCACTTCTGTTCATATAAGTAAGCGGCCGTATCAGACAGATATCAGAACCATCAATATTAACAGGACCATAAAAAGCGGATTTAAAACGCTTTGCCGGTTTGGGAAAATCGTTTCCCCTGGCAAAGGCATCGACGACCATCCAACCAATGTTGTGCCTGGTCAATGAGTACCTCGACCCGGGATTACCAAGCCCAACTATTAATCGCAAGTGTTTTTACTCCTCTTCCTCCTCTTCGGATTTACCCTTGCCTATTACTTCAACTTCTTCCTCGACTTCTTCCATTTCCTCTTCTTCTGAAGGTTCAGCGACAACCTTCACATGGCTGACGGAAAAGAGGACTTCTTCAGGCTCATTTACAAGTTCTGCACTTTCAGGCAATGGAAGGTCGGAAAGATAGACATAATCTCCGATCTCAAGGTTCTGGACATCATACTCTATGGATTCAGGTATCTCCATAGGAAGAACAAGCATTTCTACTTCATGGATTATCTGCTCGAAAACACCGCCAGCTTTTACACCCTGACAGTTTTCCTTGTTGAGAGGTGCAACCGGAACGTTGACCGCTATCTTATGTCCCTTGACAAGCTGGAGGAAATCAATATGAAGTATTTCATCAGAAAGGAAATCCTTCTGGATATTACGCATAAGGCAAAGTGAGGAATCCCCTCCGGGAAGAGATGCCTGGAATCTAACAGTTTCCCAGTGTCCCGAATTGATAAATGGCGCAACGTCCTCGGTCTTTATCTTGATCTTGACACCTTCATTATAGTCAGGGCCATAAAAAACCGCAGGGATAAACCCTTCGTTCCTGAGCTTCTTTGCCTGCTGCTTACCCGTTGTTTCCCTGCTTTCAAGATTTACATTAACGATATCACTCATTTGCTTAACTGCCTCCTCTATAAAACTCGTTTATATACATGGATCATCTTTTGAACAAACTGCTTACAGATCTATCTGTGTGAACCCTTCTTATGGATTCAGCAAAAAGTGGAGCTATTGATAACTGAACGATTTTATCCAATTTTTTGGATTCAGGCAATGGAATTGTGTCTGTTAGAACTACCGAATCAATGGAATGGCTTGATAAACGTTCTATCGCAGGTCCAGAAAGGACTCCATGTGTAGCACATGCACATACACGTACAGCTCCTCTTTCTTTAAGGGCACTTGCAGCATTAACTATTGTCCCTGCCGTATCTATTATGTCATCTACAAGTACTACTGTTTTGCCTTCGATCTCACCTATAATGTCCATTACTTCACAATAATTAGCTACTTCATGTGACCTTCTTTTATCAACTATTGCAAGATCTGAACTCAGCAGGACCGCAAACCGTCTTGCCCTTACTACGCCTCCGACATCTGGAGCAACAACAACAAGATTATCATTTTCGATCTCTTCATGAAAAACATCTTTAAAATATGAGGCAAGTAGAGGTATTCCTGTAAGATGATCCACAGGAATATCGAAAAAACCCTGGATCTGCCCTGCATGCAGGTCTGCAGATATTACCCTGTGAGCACCAGTTTTTTCAAAGAGATTGGATACAAGTTTTCCGGAAATAGGATCTCTGGCTTTTGTCTTTCTGTCCTGTCTGGCATAACCAAAATAAGGTGTTACAAGGTTTATCCTGTATGCAGAGGCCCTTTTTAAAGCATCAAGCATGATCAATAGCTCCATAATATTGTGATTTACCGGAGAACATGTAGGCTGAACGAGAAATACATCCGCACCTCTAACACTCTCCTCAATTGACAGACCTATTTCGCCGTCTGAAAATTCAAAGTGCCTCGCTACTGATTGTGGCACACCAAGCTCAGAACAGATATGCCTGGTAAACTCCGGATGCGCGGTACCGGAAAATATCTTTAAAGCCCTGGAATCAGAACTCATAATACAGTTAGCCCCCTTCTTGCTCTTTTGCTTTTTTCTTCACCCTTTTTGCCCACCCAGGAATATTTTTCTGTTTGGCCCTGGCAACAGCCAGGGCACCCTCGGGGACATCAGAACTGACTACAGACCCGGCACCAGTAAAAGAATCGTCTTCAAGTTTAACAGGTGCAATTAGCATTGTATCACTTCCTACAAAACAGTTATTTCCAACAGTAGTTTTATTCTTTTTACTGCCATCATAGTTACATGTTATGGTTCCCGCACCAATGTTTGTATTTCTGCCGATCCGGGCATCACCAATATAAGAAAGATGAGGAACTTTACTGTATTCTCCTATATGGCTTTTTTTAACTTCAACAAATTTTCCAATGAAAGCATGATCTTCTACGATCGATCCGTTCCTTATAAAACAGAATGGCCCGACCGTAACATCTGAATCTATACGGCTGTCATGAATAATAACATGGTTAAGCAATCTGGTTTCAGAACCTACAGCAGAGTCCCTGACCTGCGAAAAACTGCTAATATGAACTCCATTTTCGATCCGGGTTCTTCCAAATAGCTGAACGAAGGGCTCGACATAAATATCAGAACCCAGAATGGATTCCGGACTGATAAGAACAGAAGCAGGATCAGCCATTTTTACGCCTCTCTCCATCCAGCCATTATTGATCCTCGAGCGCATGATCACGGAAACCTCTGAAAGCTGGACAGAATTATTGACACCCTGAAGCTGTTCACTGTCATCACAAAGCAGGGTTGATACCCTTCCATGTTCTTTATGAATAAGTGAAACGACATCTGTAAGGTAAAGCTCACCCTGTGCATTTGCAGTATCAAGACGCTTAAGCTGTTCATTAAGAATTTCAGTGCTAAAGATATAGATACCACTGTTAACTTCGGTTATAAACTTTTCTGAACGTGTGGCATCGGCCTCTTCAACGATTTTCAGGAATTGTCCACCTCTTACTATTCTGCCATAACCAGTAGGATCTTCTGCATTGAACGTAAGAAATGTACATAGGTTCTTTTCTGAATTATGTTTTTCAAGAAGAGCATTTAATGTTTCGGACTTGAGAAGCGGTATATCACCTGGCATAACAAGAACATTTTTGTAGGCTTTCCAGGAATCTGATGAAACAGAAACTGCATGACCAGTTCCAAGCTGATCTTTCTGAAAAACTGTCCTGACGTCAGGAAAGTCCTTTGAAAGATATTCTTTAACGGATTCGGACTGATGACCCGTGACAACAACAGTTGATGCCGGTTCGACCTTTTTGAGTTCTGCAAGAGGATAATAGAGAAGCGGCACATCTATAAGCGTCTGCAAAACCTTTGGTTCTTTACTCAGCATTCTCGTACCTTTGCCTGCACCTAAAACCAGTGCAATAGTTTCCGAAGCATAGGACATTTTTCTCACCCCTCGGGATCTTTCCTTCCCCCGCAAGTATTTACTCTACGAAAAACAAGCATACTACAAAATACATGAAAATGGGGGCTCAACAGAACCCCCAGAAAATCTTATGGCTGGGGTGGCTGGATTCGAACCAGCGATCACGGAGCCAAAGTCCGTTGCCTTGCCAACTTGGCTACACCCCATTATCATCGCAGGTAAATATAGTATCATTGTTAATAAGGGTGTCAAGATGCATATTAACAAGTAATATTATAAACATTTATCAGAAACAACAAAAATATCTGATAATTGAGGAGTGTGACGGCGATTATATCAATTATTCAAATCCTGCACATAGAGAATTTTCATTTCATTTTTCTTTTCTGCCTTCTCGTACTGAGTTTATTTATTCTATTTCTTTCGCTTTCGGCTTCAAGCAGGAAAGATAACTTTTTCCAGTATTCCGTAATTTTAATGTTACTGGTCTTCTTTTTAATATCCAGTATTTTCATAGGTACCGAATTCAGCTTTGTAGCTGCTCTGGCTCCGCTCATACCCATGTTAATAGTTATTCTTTATTTTTTTGTGGCCAGAAACACCAAATAAAACCATATCCACAGGAGGACCTCTTTGTTTAAATATTTTTTAATAGCAGCAATAATGCTTTACGGACCTTATCTATGGTGTACGATGAGAAAGGAACCAAAAGAAATATACGGGCTGCACTGGGAGATTGACGGCAAAGGCTTACTGCTGGTCTTTTTTTGTACAGTCTTCACTTTGATCCCTTTGACTTTTGTGGCAGTGAAATGGCCCGGGCAGGATCTTCCACGAACTCTTGCTCTGTCCTCTGTTCTGAATTATTCTGCTGTAGGCATTCTTGCAGCCATTGTTGAGGAGACTTTTTTCAGGGGATGGCTCCAAACCATAATACGCAGGAATCTTTCAGCTATCTTAACAATTCTTTTGGTATCTTTGATATTCAGTCTATCTCATCTTTTCGCCGCTACTCACTGGCTGAGACTTGCAACTTTTTTTCCTGGTCTTGTAATGGGATTCCTTAAAGAACGGACGGGCAGTATTTTTCCGGGTATCCTTTATCACTCACTTGGAAACATCTGGTCTATCTGGTTTTTCCCTGATTTCTGATAAATACATTTAACAGAGGTGATGACCAATGAAAAGATATTTAACAGTTTTACTTCTGTCTTGCATTTTTCTTTGTACATCTGCAATATTGGCCGCAGAAGCTAATGAGGTTGTGATCGAAATTCCCTGCAAAACGGGTGAAAATGTAATAGCTTATGTGGACGGAGAAAGATCTTTTGATCTTGGAAAAGTACTAAAGGTTCCTTCCGGATCTCGTTGGCCAGCATATACTGCCAGTGTCTGGGGTACAGAAAGCACAGTCTGTGCATCTGCTGTAAATGCAATTCATTTACTTGTATCCAAAGAAAACGGACGCGGGAGAACTATTAGTATTCTTCCCTCAGGAACTTTTGCTCCTGCTGCTGGAGAGGGCAGTTCGTTTGTTATAGAAACTCAACCCGGGTTCGGTCTTTTTGGCTCCTTTGCCCCACCAGTTGGGTCGCGTATCACGATTAAGAATATGATCTCGGGAACTCAGGATCCTTTGAACCATGAATCCCTCGAATGTGTATCAACAAGCATGATGATCCGGTATAACACAAGTACCAGGGGATATCTCATTGACATCGAAAACCGGCCCGGTGGTAGGGTTGTATACTGGAATGATACTGGAGCAGAACTTATAGCAAGAGTTATCAGACCCGTTTACGGAGTAGGAAGATTTGGGGGTACTTCATTTCAGAGAAATGGAAGATTAAGGGCAAACCACCCGGGTGTAATTGATATAAGCACTTCTCCATACGGAACAATAGGTGGATTTCAGATCATTCCACTTTTCCATGCACATTCACATGAAATGAAATCAGCATGGCAGCTGACTCAATGGATGATCCTGGCTCCACCCAGGGGTTTTGGTTCACTAAAGGGACAGCCTCCCCTTTTCTCCGGAATACTTACCCCCGGAACGCAAAAGGGTGAAAAACTCTGGGACCTGTGGAGTACCTATGGACGCAGACCGCTTATCCTTGCACGAATAAAAGGAGGCAAATGGCAGGACCTTCCTGCGGGGATAATGAGAAATGATGCAGCCATGAAGGATATAACCCATTTCAGGATCTACCTTCCAGTTGACCGGATCCCTCTTGATTGACCCAGGGCCCTCCTTAAGGAGGGCCCTGAAAGATTTTTATTCTACTGTTACGCTTTTTGCCAGGTTTCTTGGCTGATCTATATCGCAACCGCGATATCTGGCAACGTAATAAGCAAAGAGCTGGAGTGCTATAACACTTAGAAATGGTGTAAGTTCTACTTCAGTTGGAGGAACATACATTATATTTTCAGCGTTACCGTTGATCTTTTGATCACCATATGTTGCTACAGCGATTATTGGAGCATTTCTGGCCCTGGCTTCCTGGATATTCGAAAGAACTTTCCCATACAAATGATCTGATGGTATGACAACCACCACAGGAACATCCGGATCAAGGAGAGCAATGGGACCATGTTTCATTTCGCCCGCAGCATATGCTTCAGCATGAATATATGATATTTCTTTAAGTTTCAATGCTCCTTCAAGGGCAACGGGGAAAGATGCCCCTCTGCCAAGAAACAGGAAATCACTGAGATGTGCATATTTATCAGCTATTTCCCTTATAGATTCTCCTTTTTCAAGTATCCATTCAATTTTGTATGGTAGCTGCTGAAATTCATCCAGTAAGCGCTTTTCCACCTCGGGGACAATAGTAGTCCTCCAGCGTCCAAGCTGAATCGCAAGGAGGTAGAGAACAATAAGCTGTCCAATAAAGGTCTTTGTGGCGGCAACCCCGATTTCGGGACCAGCTTTGATCTGGAGAAGACTGTCCACTTCCCTTCCGAGGGTTGAATTAGGCATGTTAGTTATACCAAGACAGTGAGCGCCCATGGATCTCGCCTTGCGTTCAGCGGCGAGCGTATCAGCAGTTTCTCCTGACTGGGAAACAAAGACCGCCAGGGTTTTATGATCGGCTTTTATATTTCTGTAACGATACTCAGAAGCAAAATCTATTCTGACATCAAGATCAGTAACCTGCTCGAAGAGTCGTTCAGCAACCAATGCTGCATAATAGGAAGTTCCACATGCAATGATATGAACTTTCTGCCATTGTTTAACGAGATCAGGATCCCAATCAAGTTCTTTTGACAGATCAACATTACCATTGTCCACCCTGCCGTTAAGAGAGTCTCTCAGGACTCTGCCCTGTTCGTTTATCTCTTTAAGCATGAAGTGAGGATAACCAGACTTCTCTGCCATAGTGGAATCCCAATCGACATTGAAGGAAGTTCTTTCAAGCTGTTTTCCAGAACCATCCCACAATTTGATACCTGACTTGCTAAGCTCTGCAATATCCCCGTCATCAAGATATATGAAATCCCGGGTATATGGAAGCAGGGCTGGAACATCTGAGGCACAGAATGATTCATTGTCACCTACTCCAAGAACAAGAGGGGATCCCTGCCTTACGCAGTATATCCTGTCTGAAACATCCTTGAGCATTATAGCAAGCGCGTATGAACCGGAAAGTCTTTCACCCAGTTCTGTAAGTGCTGAAACCATATCTCCATCATATATTGTGGACAATAACTGGGCTATAACCTCAGTATCAGTCTGAGTTGTAAATACTACACCCTGATCCTCCAGTTCATTTTTGATTTCCATATAGTTTTCAATAATACCGTTGTGAACAAGAGTGATCTGTCGGGCCGAATCACAATGAGGATGAGCATTGGTAAATGAAACACCACCATGGGTAGCCCAACGGGTATGGCCTATACCCTGAACTCCATTGATCGAACAATTTTCAAGGATCTTTTCAAGATCAGCAACTTTACCTACTTCTTTTTCAACATGAATGGTTAAACCGTCATGGATCGCCAGCCCAGCTGAATCATAACCTCTGTATTCCAGCCTTCTCAATCCATCCATTAAAACATCTCTAACGCACTTTACACCTGTATATCCTACTATTCCACACATAGAAAGTAGAATCGCACCGCCTCTCACTAAAAACACGAGAGAAAGATCCAACTGTTTTGTCCATTCGATCACTCGAAGATTTGTCAGTTAGATTGAGGGCATCTTTCCAAAGCCCCGGGGCACCCGCCGATAGTTCGATAAACCCCGTCCTCGTCAACTGGTATCTTTACCAGCCCAGGCGCTTTTCATAACCGCATAATTACAGAGATTCATTATAGGCCTTCTGAACCACCTCCCTGAGTTCTTCCCTCGACATAGCCATCCGGACTGTAGCATCAAGCCAGCCTTTGAGGGTTCCGCAATCCAGCCTTCGCCCCTTGTATCGATAGCCCCACACAGGCTCTTCATTGAGAAGAAGCCTTATTGCATCTGTCAACTGATATTCTCCCCCTGATCCCCTTTCGGATCTCTTGAGCATTTCAAAAATGGTGGGAGAAAGAACATATCTTCCCATAATGGCCAATCTGCTTGGAGAATCCTCGAGTGCAGGCTTTTCAACAAGATCAGTAATTCTGAAAACACCTGGTTCAACTTCTTCTTCGGTTGCAACAATACCATACCTGGATACATCTGCCGAATCGACTTCCTCAAGTGCAATGATACTTCCGCCATATTTTTCATGAACCTTTATAAGCTGAGAAAGAACAGGCTCGGTAGAATCCATTACATCATCCGGGAGAATAACTCCAAAGAAAGAATCACTGCATATACTTTCTCCACATAGCACTGCATGTCCAAGTCCAAGAGGCTTGGGTTGTCTTATTGACATAAACTGGGCTTTTTCCGGAATTGAAGATATTATTTCATACAGATCACTTTTGCCCTTCTCAAGTAAAATGTTCTCAAGTTCTGATGAACTGTCAAAATAATCCTCAATGGAAGTTTTATTCCTTCCAGTAATAAAAATGACAGAACTACATCCCGAAAAAACAGCTTCGTCGACTCCATATGCTATGACAGGCCTGTCCATAAGCGGAAGCATCTCTTTCGGAAGTTCTTTTGTTGCTGGCAGAAAACGTGTTCCAAGCCCACCAACGGGAAACATGCATTTGGTAACAGTGCTGCGAAGATCCATCTTAAAAACCTCCTGTCAATTCAAAGAATAGTGCTGTCTGATATCCTGTACCAGTTGACCAGAGACCTGCTCAAGCAATACTTCATCCCTTGCTTCAACAAGGACCCTGAGAAGTGGCTCTGTCCCGGAGGGCCTTACAAATATTCTACCCAGCCCCTGGAGTTTCTCATTAGCCTGATCAAGCATGGACTTAAATTCAGGATCATTGATTATACGCCTATGGTCCGATACACAGATATTTGTCAATAACTGCGGATATCTTTGAAATCTGTCTGCGAGGGTCTGAATATCCAGCCCCACTTCGCAACAGGCCTTCAGAAACAGGATCCCTGTGCATGGACCATCCCCGGTAGTCGAAAACCCATCTATAATCAGATGACCAGACTGCTCTCCGCCGATCTTGGATCCCTTTTCACGCATGGTCTTAAACACATACCTGTCTCCAACCGGACATCTGTGAACAGCTATACCTTTATTCGACAAATGATCCTCAAGTGCCATATTACTCATAACAGTAGCTGTAAGACCTGAACCAATAGCTCTTTCAGAATCAAGCCACAATGACAGTATCCACATCATAATATCTCCGTCTATAACCCTTCCACTGGAATCCATGAGCAGGACTCTATCAGCATCACCATCAAAGGCAATACCAAGTTCAGCTTTACTTTCCAGGACCCTTTTCCTGAGATTGGCAAGATCCATTACACCATATCGGTCATTTATGTTTATACCATCTGGCTCATTACCGATAATTTCCCAGTTAAGATCATATCTTTCCACCAGTTCCGGTATTACTTCGGAAGCTGCCCCGTTTGCACAGTCAACAACACAGAAAATCTTGTTAGCCCGGGAATCTGAAAACAGACCCCACAATCTTTTCAGGTAGGAATCACGGATATCAACATCACATTCATAAGTACCGATCGAGGCACCTGTGGGTCGCCAGTCGTCAAGAAAGTTATCCTCAAGATATTCCTCAATTGCTATCTCGTCATCATCAGAAAGTTTGCAACCCTTTGAATCAAGGAACTTTATTCCGTTATATTCCGCTGGATTATGCGAAGCACTTATTACAACTCCACCGTGCAGACCTGAAGCCTTGACTGCGTAACTTACTTCAGGAGTTGGAGAAACACCTATAACTTTTACGTAAGCACCTGCAGATGTAAGACCCGCTATTACAGCAGACTCGATCATTTGACCAGAGCGTCTTGTATCCCTTCCTATGACAAGACTGGGCCTGGGGACACCTTTTTCAGTAAGAAATAGTACAAAGGCCCTTCCCAGCCTCATTGCCATCTCCGGAGTCATTACTCCCCTGTTTGCAACATCACGAACCCCATCTGTACCGAAGAGGCAACGGATCTTTCTTCCATCAGGGATTTTCAAGACGTCCACCTACCTATCTATTCAATCTGAGCACTGACCTGGACTTTTGAAGGTTCTACGCTAACAACTTTTACATTTTGCTGCTGAACTTCAATAATTACAGGAACGGTCAGTTTTTTTGATACTATATTTGTAACGTTTACATATGCCTTTACAGGTTTTTCGATATCATCCATGTTCTTAAAATCGGTAGTAACAGCCTCTAATGTCACTTTTACTTCATTCGGCTTCACAGACCATGAAGGATATACACTCTTTCCCTGAACCTCAACAGGTACTTTAGGGAAAACCCTTGTTGATGTAAAGGGCTTAATATCTACTTTAACTGAAACTGAACTTTCCGAAAGATAGTTAAGAGATTCTCCTGTCAACGGAACAAGAGGCAGTATAACATGTTGGTCTGCAGACACGCCAGTGATATCAAATGTCTCTGTATCAACTTTGTCTATTTTTTCAAGTTCATTCATTTTGCCTTCTACTTTAACCGAAACAGGTTCTACAGATACTGAACCTACTTGAAAATCAGGATGAGGTTTCCCCGTAAGTCGAACATTTACCGGAATTTCCCTCTTAGGTATGCCTCTGGCAAGAACAGCATTAACCTTAACTTCCGAAGGAGACACCTCAAGTTCATTTGTATCAACAACACCAGGATCGATATTAACCTTCAGGTTAATATCTCCTCCAGTTTTCAATTGTTCCAGTGTAGGTGAAACATAAACTTTTTCTATCGCAGAGATATCATCTTCCCGGCCTGTTATTTTTACTTCTTGTGGATATATCATCACGGAATCGACAAAAAGGCCTGAAGGAAGCCCCTCAAGAATATCCAGGTTGACCCTGAATTTCTTTTCCAGCACCCGCGCGATCTCTATTCTTGCATGGGAGGGTATAACATCGATAAGTCTAACGTTCCTGGGAACCGTAGCCCTTATGAGGATACTGTATTTCCCGGGGTCTAAGCCTGCAAGATCAACCTGACATTTAACCTTTTCTGTATCAAGACGGCTAAGTATCTGTCTTTCTCCTGAAAGCTGGACGTCAACACTTGATGTTGTATTTTTCAAACTTGTCTGATAAGGAGCGTTGATATATTGCACTGGACACCTTATTGTTCTTACCATTTCAGTCCCCTTATCGCCTGAAATGTAGAACCACAGTATTAGAGCAATAATTAAGGCAACTATTCTTAGAAACATACTTGAAGAAAGCAGTTTGTCCAAAAAAGGTTTTCGGTCAGGCAATTGTTTTCCCCCTATTCTTCAGTATTTTCTTCGCTCAAAGAACTTATCTCATCATGGATTCTTCCCATAAGCGATTTTTTCCCTTCTTCAGTACCAGTAAAATAATGCAGAAGAAGTTTTCTCAACTGGAGTTCCTTGAGGTTTCTGGAAAGATGTCCTTTTATAGCAAGGGATATCTCACCGCGTTCTTCTGAAACAATAAGAGCTATTGCATCTGAAACCTCAGTTACTCCCAGAGCAGCCCTGTGTCTTGTGCCGATCCATCTTGAAAGATCGCTGTTCTCGGTAAGTGGAAGATATGTCGAAGCAGCAATAATTGTGTCATTTTCAACGATAACTGCTCCATCATGCAGGGGATTGTTAGGCCAGAAGATAGAGATAAGAAGTTCTTCAGACAGATCTGCATTAAGCTTTACAGCTGTTCTCCAGTAATCCCGGAGACCAGTTCGCCGCTGAAAAACGATAAGGGCACCTATCTGCTGACTCTTGAGGTAACTCAAAGCACTTGTTATTTCAGTACTAAGGATCTCAGCACGCTTTTGCACTTTTTTTCTTTTCCAGATCCCACCCCTTCCGAGCTCTTCAAGCATCTTTCGAAGTTCTGGCTGAAAAACTATCGGGATCGCTATTACCAGAAATGTCAGGGTCTTTGCAAGAAACCAGGATACGGTAGTAAGATCAAGGATCCTTGCAATGGCGGATATGGCACCAAGCAGAAGAAAACCTTTGACAAGCTGCATAGCTCTTGTACCTACAAGCAACATCAGTATCCTGTAGATAATGAACGATACTATAAATATATCTATAAGGTCCTGCCATCTGAGTAATTTATCCATCATTACCTTCCCTGAAACATAATAAGATCGCAGATCTGATCTGAACTATTTTGTAATAATTTCAACATAGGCTGAAGTGGTCAAAGAAAGCATTGCACTATAATTAACTGAAAAACGCATCCTTGAACCAACCGAAAGATCCTTATCACAGTCCTCAATATCAAGTATCATGTGATCGCTCGAGGCCCCAAGAATTTCAATCCCTTTATCGAAGGGCGTAACTCCTTCAATATTGAGATCCTGTTTCCCGATGGCCACTATAGCTCGCTTTCTTTTGCCACGCTCTCGAAAAACCGGAACATTCCCAAATGCATCTGCACCGATTTCACCAAATGGCACCGAAGGTTTGGTCATTACCTCAATAACCTCAGTCTCCAGATACATGGTCTGTTGAGAAAGATCCGGGATCCATCTCTGTCCACTTATATCACTGCCGAGAAGTATACCTTCTCCAATACGCAGATTGTTAAGCCTGTCTGGGATCTGTCCGTTTTCAAGCAATTGTAATGATGAAGTTGCTCCGCCAGAAATAATTTCAAGAGAATATCCGAGGATATCCTCAAATCTTTCAGCCGAATGTACGAGATCCTGCAATTTAAGCACATCAGGAAGAACGCCTCCAAAACAGGCAAAGTTTACTGCCAGACCAGCTCCTTTTACCATTTCACAAGAAGAAAGTTTATTTGCAAAAGAAGAAATATTGTTCTGCAGCATCCCTTCCCTGAGATCTCCAAGGTCCATCATTATGATGACTTTCTGGTGTTTCTGCTGATAAGAACATTCTTTTTCCAGGCAATCCAGGGTCTCAGGCGTGGAAATAAAAACATAGTCGACATACTTAACGACATCCGGGATCTCACTCAGCATAGGTATCCTCATAAGCATAAGAGGAAGCCCATGGCCAAAGACCTTTATCTCCACCAGGTTCTTTAATCGACTGTCAGCAAGAAAGGAGCATCCTCCTTCCACCATGGCCGACACAACCTCAGGATGGGCACATACCCCTTTGGTAACTCCAGATATCTGAATACCGTTTTTCTGGCACTTTTCTACTATCTTTTCAGTATTGCTCCTTATTTCATTTATATCCATTACCAGCCTTGGCCAGGTCATAATAACCCTCCGGTACAGACAAGATCGAATATTCTAAATTAAAGTGCATCATCAAAGAATCTATCCTCCTCTGAGTTTCCTCAGAATAGAAAGGTTTTTTCTGTCACCATTTGATGATTTTGGTGTCTCCAGGATACATGGAACATCTTCCCATAAAGGATCATTGATTATGGATCCAAAAACTTGAAGCCCTAAATATCCTTCTCCAATATTTTCATGGCGATCGATATTACTACCAAGTTCCCTGCTGCTATCATTAAGATGCCAGCAGGCTACGTAATCTGGCTCAAACAGAGATAACAGTCTGGACCTGAATCGATCATATGCTTCTGAACTTCCAAGGTCGTAACCGGAAGCATATAAGTGGGCTGTATCAAGGCAGATACCTGTTCTGTCATTATCCGACAAGCCATAAAGGATATCTGAAAGTTCTTCCAGAGTAGAACCAATGACTGTTCCGCTTCCCGCCATTGACTCAAGGTTTATTCGTACCCTTGTATTCAATGTTTTTCCCATGATGGTTGAAAGTGCATCCTTAACTCGTTCAAGTGATTCCTTGCGTTCAAGGTTCCCTCTAAAACCAGGATGAACAACAATATCATCTATACCAAGTCGATCACAGGCTTTTATCTCTTCGATCATGGTATTTATACTTTTCTGCCTGAGTGTTCCGGATGAAGCAAGATTAATAAGATATGAACAATGGGCTACTACTTTCCCTATATGACTCCTGCGCCATTCGATCTGGAACTTATCACATCTGGCATCTGTAATGCCTCTTCGAGCCCATCTTAACTGGTTACTGGTAAATATCTGGATTGCTTCGCAACCAAGTTCCTCCCCGCGTATTATGGCTTTTTCAAGTCCCCCGGCTATAGAAACATGACCCCCTATAAGGCTCATGGAGTACTCTTTTCTGTAAGGATCTGCCTAAGGCTGTAAAGTATCCTTCCAGTTAAACCCCAGATTACTGTATCACTGTCAATATAATAAGCAGGATAAGTATGTTCAACACCATTCTGTTCGAAAGATCTCCAGACAGGTTCTATGCCAGGATCAAGAATATTTAAGTAAAAGGTACTTAATATCTCATTTTTATCAAGATCAAGTTCAGGCGGAAACTCTGACCTGAGTACACCTGCAACAGGAATAACCCTGAAATCACTTCCAACTGTAGATTCACTTTTCATTAATCCCAGAACATCAACATCCCGGGATGATATCCCTGTTTCCTCTTTCATTTCACGTAAAGCCGTATCTACTGGACTTTTGTCAACTGGTTCCCTCTTTCCGCCCGGAAATGCTATTTCACCAGGATGCCTTCGTAAAAAAGGCTGCCTTCTGACAAATAGGACCATAATGCTTTTGCCTGATGGAACAAGAAGAACAAAAACAGCACCAGCCCGCGAATTTGAAAATGTAATATCAGTCCAAGGGAAAGCGGGCTCAAGACTGAAGAACCTTTTAAGATTACCGAGGGCAGGAGATAAAGATCTATTAACTGCCATATATTTCCCCAATATCCGGTTTCATGAAATCCCTATCCTTCAGTTCATCCATGTAGCCTCACATCTCCCTGATAAACAGCACCGCGCTGACCATCTATAGTAACTACCATATTATCTTCAAGAAGCTCCATTGCATTTGAAGCTCCAAGAACACAGGGCAAACCCATCTCAAGTGCAATAATTGCGGGATGGCTTGTAAGGCCTGTCTGTTCAGTTATCATTCCTGAACATTTGGCAAGAGCAGGGATATAATCTTTGTCAGTGCCACGAACAACCAGGATATCGCCCTCACTGGTCTTGGAAATTGCCTCCTCTGCAGAAAAAGCTTTTACAACCTTACCAGTAGCTTCCTTTTTCAAATATGGGATACCGTTGACAAGAATTCTTCCAGCTACCTGCAATTGGAGCATATTGGTTGTACCGGGAATCCCCATCGGAAATCCTGCAGTAATTACAAGAAGATCACCTTCCCTGATAATACCTCTTGAGATCGAACCAAGGATCGAGAGATTTACTGCTGCTGTCTCAGAATCCGACTGTTCCTCCATGATGGGAACTACGCCCCATATCAACGCAAGTTCGCGCCATGTTCTTTCCAACGGTGTTGACCCTATTATAATGCATGGAGGCCTGTGTTTGGCCACCATCCTGGCTGTGCCACCTGTCCTTGTAAGAGAGAGGATAGCACCAATATCCATTTCTCTTGCTACTGTCACTGAAGCATGCGTGAGAGCATCAGCTATACTTAGTTTTTCGTCAACTGGTGGAACAACATCGTGAATATGAATCTCATTTTCGACACGGTTGATAATATTTTCCATCATCTTAACCGACTCGTATGGATATTTCCCCTTTGCGGTTTCGCCAGACAACATAACTGCATCAGCACCATCCAGTACGGCATTTGCTACATCACTTGCTTCTGCCCTTGTTGGTCTGGGGTTCCTTATCATTGAATCCAGCATCTGTGTAGCTACGATTACCGGCTTGCCATTTTTTATACACAGTTGAACAAGCTGTTTCTGGATCAATGGGACTTCTTCAGCAGGTATCTCTACACCAAGGTCTCCTCTGGCAACCATTAATCCATCCACGACCTCAATTATCTCCTGAATGTTTTCGACTGCCTGCCTGGTCTCTATTTTGGCGATTATCTTCATAGATCCGTTATTTTCTTCTATGGCGCGACGAACACCAATAACATCGTCACGGGTCTTGACAAAAGAAACCGCCACATATTCCATATCATGTTCCAGTCCCCAGCAAAGGTCATTGTAATCATCATCAGAAAGTGCAGGAACTGATATTGCAGCACCTGGAAGATTTATACCTTTATGGGCACCGAGCGAACCTCCGGTTACTATCCTTGTCAAGACTCCATCATCTGATCTACCAGTAACTTCAAGCTCTATCAGACCGTCATCGATGAAAACCTGCTGTCCTTCTCCCAGTTCATCAAGAATATCTGGATAATTTATTGGAACACCCGACCTGTCACCGCATGTTCCTGAATAACGAAGGGTAAACATATCTCCTTCAAACAAAAGAATTTCCTCTTCTTCCAACTTGCCAGTACGGATCTCCGGACCCCTTGTATCAAGGATAGTCGCAATAGGGAATTTAAAGGACTTCTCCATTTTCCTGACCATTGAAAGGATCTTTCCATGATCTTCATATGAACCATGACTGAAATTAAACCGGGCAATGTTCATACCGGCATTGATCATTGATCTCAGTATTTCAGGATCAGAAGAAGCTGGACCCATGGTGCATACGATCTTTACCTTTTTCATTAAAAATGCACCTCCTTGAAATGGCAGTCAGAATAATACGATCTTTTTGCAGTTAACAGGATATTTCGGGCATATATTTTTGAGTAATCTCTCCCACAGGGACATCTCTTTTGACCTTAAGCCCTGGTACAAATACTATAGCTGTAGCATTTTCATTCTTTATCTCAAGTAATACAGGTGATCTACCTGGATATTCTTTCATCTCCCTGAGAAGATTCCTGAAATTTCTTCTGTCATATTGATCTTCAGGAATAGTAACTTTTATAAACGGATCACTGTTGGATACCGCATTGTCAAGAGTATTGATCTCCTTGGCGAGGATACTAAGGCTTCCCCTTTCATCCAGATCCCCCTTGACGATTATTACTGTACCCGGCTGGATGAAAGGTTTTATCTTTGCCCATATCCTGGGAAAACACACAACGCCGACCTTTGAATCGGAATCCTCAATTTCAAGGATTGCCATAAGATCCCCTCTACGCGTATTTTTTTCCTGCATAGAGACCACCATCCCCCCTATGGTAGCAGGCATAGATGTATTCTGCCAGCACTTTAAAGCAGAGAGGGATGTGCATGTTGTATACTTTGTGACAGTGGCCTCATGTTGTTCAAATGGATGACCTGAAATATAAAGACCCGTTACTTCTTTTTCGAACTCCAGTATCCTGTAAATATCGTATTCTTCTTCATCAGGTAATTCAGGAACCGGTTCAGTTTCCTCGCTTCCCATGAGATCCAGGAGATTACACTGATTTTTATCCGTACACTTCCTCTGGACAATGTCGTAGAAATCGGGTAAAGCAATATGAAGTTGATGTCTATTCTGATGGATCGTACCGAATGCTCCGGCCGAAACAAGATTTTCAATTACTGATTTATTAACTACCCTGAGATCCACCCGGTTCAGAAAATCCCACAGGGAAGTGAAACGTCCTTCCCTGTTGCGATTTTCAATTATGGAATGAATGGCCGAGTGACCCACTTTGGCTACCGCCCCAAGACCGAAACGTATAAAATCGCCTACAACTGTGAAGTTTTCCCTTGATTCATTCACATCTGGAGGAAGTACTTGTATTCCAGAGTTACGTACCTCCTTAATATATGAAGCGAGTACATCCTTTTTTGAACCGATCTGACTGCTCAGAAAAGCCGCCATGAATTCAGCAGGATAATTAGCCTTTAAGTATGCAGTCTGGTAACTTATCATTGCATAAGCAGCACTGTGGGACTTGTTGAAACCATATCCAGCGAATTCCTGGATAATATCAAATATTTCCTCACCCTTTTTGTGGTCTACTCCGTTTTTGACACAGCCTTCAACAAATTTTACCCTCTGCTGCTCCATAACTTCGATTTTCTTTTTTCCCATAGCTCTGCGAAGCAGATCCGCTTCCCCAAGGGAATATCCGGCGAGTTTTGCGGCACACTGCATAACCTGTTCCTGATATAAAACTACGCCATACGTCTCTTCAAGAACATCTGAAAGTCTGGGATGTATATATTTAACTTCCTGCCTGCCATGTTTTCTCTCAATATATTGATCTACCATTCCACTTCCAAGCGGCCCGGGTCGATATAAGGCAAGTATTGCTATAAGATCTTCGAAACAATCAGGAAGGATCTTTTTAAGCAATTGCCTCATTCCGCCAGATTCAAGCTGAAACACCCCTAAAGTTTCTCCGCTTTGTAAAAGTTCGTATGTTTTCCTGTCATCCATAGGAATGGTATTCAGTTCCTGGCATGGCTTCCCATTACCGTGGATATTCTCAACAGCTTCCTGTAGAACGGAAAGAGTTCTGAGTCCGAGAAAGTCCATCTTTACAAGCCCGAGTTTTTCAACAGGATCCATGGAGAACTGTGTGACCTGGCCGTCGCCGATCTTTCTTACAGGAACCGTATCAGTAAGAGGCATAGGGGTAATAACTACTCCTGCAGCATGCTGGGAACAATGTCTGGCAATTCCCTCTATCTTGGAAGCAATATCGAGAAGTCTGCCAACACTACTATCTGAACTTGAAAGTGCTTTCAGTTCCTGGCTTGATCCCAGTGCTTCAGGTATTGTTGCAGCGCCAGGAGGAATAAGTTTTGCAACTTTATCCACTTCAGGATAAAGCATGGCAAGAGCTCTTCCGACATCCTTGATAGCTGCCTTACTTTTCATTCGTCCAAATGTGATTATCTGGGAGACTTTGTCCTCGCCATATTCTTCTACGATATACCTGATAAGTTCTTCTCTCCCTTTATCTGATACATCTGTATCAATATCAGGCATACTGATACGTTCAGGATTAAGAAAACGTTCAAAGAGAAGACCATATTTCAGGGGATCGAGCTCTGTTATTTTCATGCTGTAAGCAACTAATGACCCCGCTGCAGAACCTCTACCAGGGCCGATCGGTATACCACGTTCCTTTGCTGCCCTGATAATATTTGAAACAATTATGAAATAACCTGAAAAACCCATATTTTTTATAACATCAAGTTCATATTCAATACGTTTTAAATAGACATCAGGAACATCGGATACCTGGAGACGTTCTACCAGTCCCTGCCTGGCATCTTTTTCAAGTTTGCTGTTAAGGGTTTCCCCTTGGGGTAGAGATATCTCCGGAAGCTTATAGTCACCATTTCCCAAAGCTATTTCAACATTGCATCTCTGGGCTATATCCAGTGTATTTTCCAGTGCATCAGGAACTTCATCACCAAAAATATCCCACATTTCATCAGGTGTCCTGAGATAGAAATCATTACTTTTGAATGACATCCTGCCAGGTTCATTTATAGTTGAATTGGTCTGCACGCATAAAAGTATCTCATGCCAGTCATAATCATCCGGGTTAAGATAATGTACGTCATTGGTAGCAATAAGTTTAAAATCATTATTACGGGCCATTTTTATGATCGTTTTATTGACAAGTGCCTGTTCAGGTAAGGAATTATACATAATCTCGAGGAAAAAATTGTCTTTACCAAGTATATCTCTGTAAAGATTGGCTCTTTCCAAAGCGGCACTTTCATTCCCCTGTAAAATTAAAGAAGGTATTTCACCTGCAAGACATGCCGATGATCCTATAAGGCCTTCGGAATATGTTGCAAGAAGTTCATGATCTATCCTGGGCTTGTAATAGAATCCTGTAGTATTTGCTATGGAGACAAGTTTTACAAGGTTCTGATATCCCTTCTGGGTCTCTGCAAGGAGAAGCAAGTGATAATTTCTTGAATTTTTGTCCTTGATGGTATGACCTTCCGGCTGAACATATACCTCACAGCCGATCAATGGTTTTACACCTGCATTAAGACATTCCTGATAAAATTCAACGGTACCATACATTGCTCCATGATCTGACATGGCAACCGCTGGCATACCAAGTTCTGATGTTTTTTGCGCAAGTTCTCTACACCTTGTTGAACCATCAAGAAGACTGTATTCCGTATGAACATGGAGATGTACGAAGTTTTTTCCCATCTTTGAATTCAAGCCTCATTTTCATCATTAGGTTTCTCATCAGGATCAGTCGAATCCTGATCCTGTACATATAGCAACTCTCCGCTGGTTATCTGAACTACATCCGAAACAGTTCTGGTAAATAAACTTCCGCTCTGCTCCACATCGGGTACGTTTACTGTCTCTTCGCTTTTATCCTGTGTTATTTCATCAGTTTTGCTACTGTTCTTTCGTTTTCCTGGTTGAAAAAGACTGGCCTGAGATCCCATATCTGATCCGGATTCGATCTCTTCATGGCTTGAAAGCGTACCCTCTGAGGGGAATAGAACCTCTTTATCCGAGCAGATAATCTTTAGAGAAACATCGATCTGATAGTTCTCCTCGATATATTGCTGTAGAGAATAAGCATTACCAGGAGACGACATTATAGCAAATGAACTTATGAAGTTTTTTCCAAAATCAATTGTTATCTCATTATCCTCTATAGATATCGCGGCATGAAGTAGAGATGCATACAGGTTGATCATTTCTTTACTCAATCCATCAGGGAATTCCTTCCAGTCAGGATCTAATGTCTCTTTACCATTACCTGGTGCTGAAGATAGAGACTGCTTATCAGTCTTATGAGCTTTTAGATCAGGCTGTTTATCATCTGATTTGATCCTGATATTCATGTTGTTATTATCATGCATGGCGATCTTTGGATCTTTTCCCTGTATTTCGAGGTTTTCCATTGTTGATCTATTCTTTTTCTGCTGATCTTCCGCAGATCCACTGGTTTCATTGTTGACCTTTGTCTCCTGTTGTTTAGTGTACACATTTTCTTTTGCAGCAAGAACATTTGTAATGATCAATCCGGCAAGCACATCTGTCCTGAACCCGGTTCTGGTAAGAGGGATAGTTTCCATACAGAATTTCATAAGATCAAAAAGCTTATCAGCAGACCAGTGATCTGCTTCTGAAGTAATAAATTCTATTTCTTCTTTTGAAATATCCAGACTTTCAAGTACCTCAGGCCCCCAACGTTTTTCAAACCAGAGATTTCTGGACAACAAATAAAGATATTCAAGAACTCGGGAAGGTGAAGCACCTTTCATGAGAATATCCTGCATGACAGATACAGCTTTTATTTCATCTTCCCTTGAGATTTTTAGAAACTTTTCAAGATCAGAATAACTACCTCCCGAAAGAACGCTTGAGATCGTACTAAGTGTTATTGTCCCTTTTTCAACAGCCATGGCCTGTTCAAGTATCGAAAGAGCATCTCTGAGCGCTCCATCAGCCTGTCTGGCTATTTCCACCACAGCTTCCTTTTCAATTCTTCTCTGTTCCTTATCACAGATCACTGGCAGATGATCCATGATAACCTTTTCACTTATCCGATGGAAAGGTATGTGCTGACATCTGGATCTGATGGTAACCGGTACCTTGTGCGGTTCCGTGGTAGCAAGAATAAAAACCACCTTCTCCGGGGGTTCCTCAAGAGTTTTGAGGAGGGCATTAAAAGCAGATATTGATAGCATATGAACCTCGTCAATAATATAGATCTTGAATTTTGAAGAAAAAGGCGAAAGGTTAACATGAGTCTTCAGTTCTCTTACTTCGTCTACACCATTGTTTGAGGCCCCGTCTATCTCCACAACATCAAGACTGTCACCTTTTGTTATAGACAGACAGCATCTGCATTTCCCGCAAGGTTCCCCCTCCGGCGAAAGTTCAAGACAGTTTACTGCTTTCGCTAGCAATCTTGCAAGACTTGTTTTTCCGGATCCTCTTGGACCTGAAAAAAGATAAGCATGTGCTACGCTTCCACTGATAATTGAATTTTGAACAAGATCTACAGCGGCGCCCTGGCCTGCCATCTCGGCAAAAACACCAGGTCTGTACCTTCGGTACAGGGAAATGGACATATTCAGACCTCCCTGTTCTTCTTATATCTATAGTATTTTGAAAGATCATGCCATAATAGTAACAGGTATTCAGAATGATGCTCAAGGAACAGAATCCTGCAACTATTGTAGAAAATCAGTAACAGGATGCAGTTTCTTTGCAGATAATAGTATATCTACAATGTTATCTCTGATAATTCCAAGTGATGTCATGCCTTTGGGTAGGGGGGCTTTAATGATCTCTGTGTTACCTACATAAAGAGAGGGATATCCATTTAATGAATCATCAAGTACCTGAATATCGTAAGGAAGAGTTTCAAGCTGAAGTCCTGATGATAAAGCTTTTTTCGCCTCTCGGATTACAGACCTTACAGCAGATTCATCAGGCCCCTCGCAGACCTGCTGCCCGTCAATATTGAGATAGACCTTCCCATTATCTGCATTTACTTCTGTTTTCAACAGGTTTAGAGAATCCTTTCTACAGAGAGGCCATTTGTTTGACCTGATATATTCGATAATATAACTGATCCTGTCCTCAATGTAAGGATGATCCATATATATTCCCGGATCTACCCATGGGTGCCTGATCTTTTCCTCTGCAAGGGCCTCAAGAAGAGTAACCATACCTGCTGGAGCAAATCCAGAGTTAAAGAGATGTTTGATCCCGATAATATCAGCTTCTTTTTCAAGATCTTTTGAATAAGAATTGCTGATAGCCACCTGCGAAAGGTTACCCACTATAACAGGAAGAGCTTTTCCTTTACCGGCAATCATTACTGCAATGGCTACAAGTGAAAGCTTTTTGTTCCGTTCCATCTGAATGAGTACATGTTGTTTGTCTGCGTGTACCATTTCATGGGAAATAACAGCTGCGAGTTCATCATCACTCTTTGCAGATTCAAACATTCCCGTGGTAATGTAAACAATACCTCCGGGCAATGAAAAGGCATTTGGGGATTTTTCCTTGATAAGCCTTACCTCGTAGGGTAGATCTCTTGTCATTAAAGGACGTATCTTCTTCATGATCATGTTAAGTATTGCTACTTTTGCAGGATCCGTTGTCCTTTCCCAGCGGCTTTCAACTGATTCAGCCACTCTCTCACCTAACTTTACTTCATCATTAAGTGAATCCTGGCCTTCTTTTGCGGCAGCATAAAGTATAGATTGGGGAAATATTGAAAATGAACACAGCAGCAACGCTAAAATAACTGCTGTCAGTCTTTTCATTTGAGTTTTTCCAGTTTTACAAGGGGTATCCTTTGTTCTATTGCCTCCCTGCTTTTAAATCCTTTCTCAACCCGGGTAGCATCATCCCATGCACAGGCAAGAGCGAATCTGATGGTATCTTCGACATTCATATTTTCCTTCCAGGCAAGTACCATACCAGCAATAAGAGCATCACTTGCTCCGAAAAGAGAAATAACTGTCCTTCGGTCAATAAGTGCAAGATATATTCCCTCAGGTGTAAAAAATACGTCTCCATAAGTATGATAAGAGGTAACAGCCCATTCAATGCCCTGATCATGAAGCCTGGAAACCACCTCAATCAGGTTATCAAGTGATGTCAATGATACACCCGAGATCTTGGACATAAACCTGTGGTCTATCTTGGCTACATTGGGAGCAGCCTCCAGTCCAGACATAAGCGGTGCACCTGCAGCATCTATCCATACCGGGACTTTCTGATCCTTTGCCATGGTAATAAGACGCGCATAACTGTCCTGTGGAACTCCTGGAGGTAAAGAGCCTCCCATAACGACTAAGTCAGCCCTCTTTAACATTCTTTCAAAATTCGTAAGGAAAAGATCAAAAGCTTCTTCAGGGATGAAAGGACCCGGTTCCGAGATGCCTGTCTCTACATGTCCTGTATCATCTACTATGTAAACATTTGTTCTTGTCTCGCCTTTTACATGTACAAAATTCGTAGTAATTTTTTCTCTTCTAAGGACATCTCTGATATAACCTCCATTAAAACCGGCAAGGAAACCCATAGCTGCAGACTCATATCCCAACTGGCTCATCAGAAGCGAGACATTGATACCCTTTCCTCCAGGACTTCGGTTAGCATTTCTGGACCTGAACCATCCCCCGGGCTGAAAATCAGATACAATAAACTCCTCATCAACTGCCGGATTGAGTGTAACGGTAACAATCATGGAAGCTCCCCCTTCCTTTAAATAAAAGGGGAGCCCAGGGCAGGCTCCCCTTGACATTTACTGTTAATTCTAAATTATTTGATCAGAACTTCAAGCTCAGATGGTTCTTTGATAATATTACAGGCTTTGATATCACCCTTGCTTATCTCTACAAGGCAGGGCATTTCTTTGATATCAAGTTTCTGAACCATCTTGGCATTTCTGTATCCATCGATCATGGGTACATTTACACCCTTCTGATCCTTTATTTTTTCAACATCATTTGATAATTTTACATGATTTTCGTCAATTGAGGAATAAAAGAAAGCAAGGACCTTCTCAGGTTCAAGAAGGGTTTCCCTCAGATGGACCTGCTCATTTATATAAGAAGAAGCTGACATTGCGGCTATAGCACCATCACTGGATGCAGTTACTACCTGTCTCAGATGTTTATGCCTTATATCACCGGCAGCATAAATTCCTTCGACAGAAGTCTCCATATCCTCATTAGTAATTATCCAGCCACCTCTGGCAGATTCCACAAGTCCTTTACAGAATTCATCATGAGGGGCCTGTCCGACGAACATAAATACTCCAGAAACAGGAAGTTCACTTGTTTCTCCTGATTTAACGTTCTTTATAACAAGTTTATCTACCATACCTTCGCCGGCAATTTCTTCTACTACGGAATTCCATATGGGTTCAATCTTTGGATTTGCAAGCGTCCTCTGACTTGCTGCTCTGTCAGCTCTGAACTGATCCCTTCGGTGGACAATATAGACTTTTGAAGCAAAAGTTGTTAAATAGTTGGCTTCTTCAACAGCTGTATTTCCCCCGCCAACAACAGCTATCTCGAGATCCTCAAAAAATGCCCCGTCACATACGGCACAATAACTGACACCTGCTCCAATATGTTCATCTTCGCCTTTACACCCGAGTTTACGGAAATACGCCCCCGTTGCGAGAACGACAGCTTCTCCTTCAACCTCTCCCTTGTCCGTTATGACAACCTTGCGGCCATCGCGTACTTCTATCGACTGAACAGTACAATCTCTGAATTCTGTTTCGAATTTTTCAGCATGTTCCCTGAACATATCACCAAGTTCTGTTCCTGTTGCATGCTTGACCCCGGGCCAGTTCTCGATCTCCTCAGTCATGTTGATCTGTCCGCCAGGAACACCATTTTCAAGAAGAAGTACATCAAGACCGGCACGCCTTCCATAAATAGCAGCAGTCAAACCTGCGGGGCCAGCTCCAATTATTACCAGTTCCCTCTTTTCCATTGCCACGATTCCTCCTCTTAATAATTTGCTTTTTCTTATTGATAATTAGAATCTTTAAAACAAGGTTCAGTTTTCTGATTATACCCGACGCCACATCATGATGCGAGAAATACCTGAATAATCTTGAATGATCGTCGCAAGATCGAGGGCTGGAGGAGAAATATCCTGCAGTTCATCAATCTGATGTTCTCCTCCTATTTCGACAAGCAGTGTCCCACCTTTGCAGAGCCTGTCTGCTGCAAAACTCAAAAGGCCGGGATAACAGGATGTACCTCTTGGACCACCATCAAGGGAAGTCGCTGGTTCATGGGCGGAAACTTCAGGCATAAGGGCTGGCATAGCATCCGTTATTATGTATGGAGGATTACTGATAATAAGCTCAAGACTTTCTCTGGCAACGGGGATCTTATGTATATCACAGTTATGCAATAGGAGGCATCTGTCAAAAAGATCGTGTTGCTCTATATTACGCCAAGCCCATGAAATAGCCAGGGGAGAACATTCAACAGCAATACCTCTACTATCTGGTATTTCGTTGAGCAGTGCAACAGCTATGGCACCTGAACCGGTCCCCCAGTCCAGAAACCGCCCACTACTGAACTCTTCCAATGCTTTATCGACAAGAAGTTCAGTCTCCGGTCTTGGTATAAGACAACCGGGACCAACCTGAATACGATAACCATAGAATTCCTGATCACCTAAAAGATACTGAATGGGAACCCGTTTGTCAGTTCTTGCGAAAGAAAGACTTCGGATTCTTTCTGCTTCCTCTTCTGATACTTGATATTCCGGATGGGAATGGATAAAGAACCTGTCCAGAGATAGGACAAAACTCAAAAGAAGATCTGCCTCATAACAGGCACTCTGGATCCCCTTTTCGGTAAAAAGGCGGACAATGTCCTGTTTTACAGATCGAATTACTGCCATAATTATTTCTCTTCCAGATTCCTGAAACGTTCCGCCTGATCAGCAAAAGCTAAAGCATCTATCATCTCAAAGATGTCCCCGTCAAGAAAAGAGTCCAGTTTATAGAGAGTAAGATTTATTCTATGATCGGAAACTCTGTTCTGAGAAAAATTATATGTTCGTATTCTCTCGGATCTATCTCCCGTTCCAACCTGGTTCTTTCTTTCACTGGCCTGCTTATCCTGCTGTTTCTGAAGCTCTACATCGTAGAGCTTCGTTCTGAGAAGATTCATCGCCTTAACCCTGTTCTTCAACTGGGAACGTTCATCCTGACATGTCACGACGATCCCTGTAGGCATATGGGTTATCCTGACAGCAGAATCAGTCATATTTACATGTTGTCCACCAGCACCGCTTGCTCTGTATGTATCAATCTTGAGTTCCTCAGTTTTTACCTGTATATCAACGTCTTTTGCTTCTGGAAGGACAGCAACAGTAGCTGTAGATGTGTGGACCCTGCCCCCGGATTCAGTTACAGGGACTCTCTGGACCCGGTGGACTCCGCTTTCATATTTCAGTTTGCTGAATGCCCCACGCCCATCAACTCTGAAAGAGATCTCTTTATAGCCACCTATCCCTGTAATACTTGAAGTCATGAGCTCAGTTTTCCAATTCTGTCTTTCAGCAAAACGGCTGTACATCCGGAAGAGGTCAGAAGCAAATAGAGCAGCCTCATCTCCTCCTGCACCGGCCCGGATTTCGACAATTACACTTTTTTCATCATTGGGGTCTTTTGGTACAAGTAGGAGTTTCAGTTCATTGAGACACGTCTCAAGAAGTGATCCTTTCAGTTCTATCTCTTCCTGGGCAAGGGAATGCATTTCTTTATCATCTGAATGAAGTAGTTCTTTTGCATCATTAATATCAGAGTTTATATCTTTATATTCCCTGTATTTCTTTACTATCTCGGATAAACCTGCATGTTCCTTGGCAAGTTTCTGAAGCTCTTCAGGATTTGACGCCAAAGATGGATCTGACATTTGAGTCTCAAGATCGATAAACTTTTCTTCCAGACGTTCAAGTTTCTGATCAATTTCCATTACAGGGTCACTCCACTCGTTCAACTGTTTTTTCACCTAAAGCTAACTTCAGGGAATTCACAGCAACCTCGATCTGA
>CAYPIU010000011.1:0-49698 GCA_964410915.1 uncultured Synergistales bacterium
TATGTGAAAAATGGTTATTATCTAATGAATTGGAATCCATATACGAGGGAAGATGTTCATGATTATGGTGAATGAGAGATGACCTCATTGCCGAAAATTCAATGGTTTCCATGTTTTGCAGGGTTTGCAGATTTTGTAGGGTGCGCTTTAGCGCACCGAAAAGAAATTATTCCCGGTTTCCAGGTGCGCTGAAGCACACCCTACGAAACCCTACGAAACCTTACGAAACCTTACAAAACCTTACGAACTACAAACCCTTCGGTGCGCTACGAATACTATTTGTCGGAATGCTTTCTGCCGTTTATCTCGCCATTGATCTTTTCCCTCAGAGAGATAAGAGGGATCCCTTTCTGCCTGGATATCCTTTTGAGGTCCTCGTATTCGATGGATGTTTTAAGCAGTTCATTTCCAAGCCAGCCTTCCTTGATGTGAACCATGCCAAAGGATGTTTCTAAAGGTGTTATGGTATTTTCGAGCATGATCTTGTCCACTGCATATGTTCTGACGCCGAGAGTTGACGTAGACCGTAGAATTATTTCGGTCATCTCTTCTGTCTTTTCACCTGAGCAGAGACAGAAGAGTGTGAGGGCAGGTCTTGCCTTTTTCATTGTTATGGGCGAGAACCAGACATCCATTGCTCCTGCATCAAAAAGCGAATCCATTACAGTCTCGTAATTCTGGGGGTTCATATCATCTATGTTCGTCTCTATTACAATGGCCACTTCATGTTTGAACTTTGGAGATCCTGACTGACCGGGATATTCTTCCTCTTCATCAAGTTCAAAGACACGAAGAATGTTTGGGAGTTCGGTATCCCTCATCCCTGCACCTGTTCCTGTTTTTAGAAGTTTTCCGGGAGGCATGGGGGAAAAACCATCCGACATGGAAAGTGCGATCAGTGCTCCTGTGGGTGTGGTCCTTTCGACCTGTTCTCCATTTGAAAAGATGGGGATATTCCGAAGAAGTTCCGTGGTGGCAGGTGCGGGAACGGGCATTGTCCCGTGGGCGCATTCTACTGTACCCGAACCGACGTTGAGCGGGGAGAACAGTATCTTTTCGGGGGAGAGCATATCCACAAGGATGAAGGCTCCGGAGATATCAATTATTGAATCTACTGCCCCGACTTCGTGAAAATGGATATCTTCCGGCGTGCAGCCGTGGACTTTTGCCTCTGCTTCGGCAAGCAGCCTGAAGGCGTTCTTGATCTTCTCCTGCAGATGCAGATCCAGGTTGCTTGAGTCGATTATTCCGCAGATATCATGAAGACCTCTGTGGGGATGATGTTCTGATGTTTTTATATCAACACTGGTCGCACGGGTGTGTTTCTTCTCAACTTCCCGGATATTTATCTCATACCCCGTAAGGGGGATCTTCTTCAATTCCTCGAGAAATTTTTTGCTGTCCAGGCCCAGGTCAAGCATGGCTCCAAGGAACATGTCCCCGCTTATGCCAGCGAAGCAGTCAAAGTAAAGAGTTTTCATTCTGTTTCCTCCTGATCCTTATTGTTATCTTTATATTTCCCTGCTAAAGATGATCTGTATCCTTCGAGGTCAAGGGATATCCTTGAGAATCCGCCATCTTTAAGTATCTCTGTAATACTATCCCTCAACTGGAAAGCTTTTTCGAGAAGATCTGGTTCGACCTCTATCCGCGCATCATTTCCGGAAACTCTTAATCGAACTCCAGGCAATCCCATTTTTCGAAGAGCTGTCTCAAGTGCAGCTGTCTGTAGAAGCTTTTTCTCCTCTAGCGTGGTGGAAAAAGGGAACCTTGTGGCCAGGCACGCTGAAGCATTGTCATTCCACCATGATATACCCATATCCCTGCTCATTTTTCTGATTGTGTCTTTTTTCAGCCCAGCTTCTGCAAGGGGTGAACGTATACCTGGATATTTATCCAGCAGTTTTGTGCCCAGCCTTGATGGATCTCTGAGATCATCACTGTTGGAGCCTTCAAGGACGATCTCGATACTTTGCTTTTCAGCATAACTCAAAAGTGATCTTATTCGTGCTTCCTTGCAGAGGGCGCACCTTCGGGGCTCATTGCGTAGAACTTCGGGAATCTCAAGTTCCGGGCCTGGAAGAAAACAGTGTTTGACCCCCAGCTCGCTGCAGAACTTTTCTGTCCTTTCGAGTTCATTTTTGAAGTGAAGCCAGGATGAAAATGTCACTGCATGGACATTTTCCGAAGGAATGAGCTCTGCCATCACAAGAACGAGCAGGCTGCTGTCAATACCGCCGGAAAATGAAATAACGCAGGATGAAATATCTTTCAGGAAGCTGATTATATTATCGGGCATATATTGTCTGATGATCTGTTCTTTATTCATGGGGAGTTGACTGCCTGGCTATGAGGGCTCCCGTGTAACCTGCTCCAAGACCATTATTTATATTGACAACGGAGACCCCTGGCGCACATGAGTTGACCATGGTCAGAAGAGGGGCTATCCCTCCAAGATTTGCACCGTAACCCACATCTGTAGGTACACCTATCACAGGGCACTGGACCAGACCGGAGATGACAGCCGGAAGAGCACCTTCCATTCCTGCGACTGCTATGATGACTTTTGCGGACTGAAGCATCTCGACATGTGCAAGAAGTCTGTGAACGCCTGCAACTCCTACGTCAAATACCCTTTTTACATCACAGCCCATGTGTTCAGCGGTTATGGCGGCTTCCTCTGCAACGGGGACATCGCTGCTGCCTCCTGTTGCTACGACAACTCCCTTGTATATGGCTTTGTCCTTTGGCCTTACGCCGGCCATTCGTGCTTTTGGATAATATTTCAGTTCCGGAATGATCTGTATCAGCAACTCGAACTGTTCTTCGCTTATTCTCGAGAAAAGGACTGCATTATGAGACTCTGCAGCCTCCTGGCCGATGGAGGTCATCTGTTCTCTGCTTTTTCCGGGGCAGTAAATGATCTCCGGAAAGCCCTTTCTGAGAGAGCGGTGAGTATCAAGCTTTACTTCTCCAAGGTCCTTGAAAGGATCGGCTTTCATTATTTTTACGAATGCACTTTTTGAAAGGTCACCGGATATCAGCTGCTCTGCGATCCTTTTCAGCTCATTTTCTCTCATATGAATACCTCCCGGAATATCCTGGGATCAGTGCCTGAAATCAATAATTCAGGAACTGGAGAAACAGAAAAACCCGAAGCTTCCTTTTTATCAGAATATCTGAAGTGCCAGGTTTTTTGAATTTGTCTGCTGCCTTATCTTGTCAAATACTGTAAAGTTGAGTGTGTATTTTCCTGTTTTCCACCCCGAAAAATCAAGCGGTATTCTGAAAGAAAGATCCCTTCTGCGACTCTTGAGCTCATTTTGCATTTTGAAAACGTCATCGCTGGTATATACTACCTTGTTTTCTTCATTCAACACATCAAGTCTTACATGGATATCTGTCACGAATTTTTCCTCGCCCTGACGGACGGAAAAATTATCGATCTCAAGGTAAACTCCTGTAGTACTGCCGCTCAGAAAATGGTTGTCCTCTTCTTTTTCATAAATACCGAAACCCTTTGCTTCTGTGACGAATTCAGCCTTGCTTATCTGGATGTTCTCTTCAGCATGAACGGTTTGTACCTGCAAAAAGAGAAATGCTGCCATTATTACCATGACTACAGATGCTAACCCTGCGTTTTTAACGCTCAAATTAATCCCCCCTGAAGTGGAAGTCTCTTTATTACGGAAAACATTATACATTTGAGGTATCATGTTGTCATAGGTAAAAAACGAAATTATGGGTAAAATATGTTCTTCGTAGTAAAAACATTTTAGGCGGTGGGAATTTGGAATATAAAGCTTTCTTTGATGGTGCTTCAAAAGGGAATCCCGGGCCTGCATCTGCAGGTGCGGTATTAATTGACGAAAAAGAGGCGCCTGTCTGGGAACTGTCTGCTTTTCTGGGTAAAAAGACGAACAATGAAGCTGAGTACACGTCTCTTCTAATGCTGCTTCAGGAGCTGGCCCGCAGAGAATTGAAAAATGTTGAGATATGCGGTGACAGCAAACTCGTTGTCAATCAGATAAACGGTCTATGGAAGGTCAGGAAACCACATCTGATCGAACTCTACAGAGAGGCAAAAAAACTCTTCGACCATGGAGAGCACTCTCTTTCATGGGTACCAAGGGAGAAAAACTCCCATGCGGACAAGCTCTGCAATGATGCCATGGAATCCGGGGAAAAGAAGCCTGTTTCCTCTTTTGATGCAGATGGTCTCGAGAGAGTACATAAATATATTTATATAGCTCACGGCAGCGAGGATTATGCAGTTGATATCTTTCACAGGAACTGTTCCTGTCCTTCTTTCAAACGCAGGAGGGACTGCAAGCATCTGAGGGCTGCCATGGAGCTTAATGACGAGAGTTGATGATATCCCGGACAAAAAACTTTCCGGGATAATGAAAAGGAGATGATCCTGTTGGATGCTAACCTGAACAAAGAACATTCCAGTCTGGTACATGAAGTGATCGAAAACAGCACTGTGAAATTGACAATGCTGGATCTGCCCTTGCCTGTACCGGGTTTTGAACATCAGATAACATCCTGGGTACTTCAGGACAGGGAACGCGGCAGGACACTGCTGGTCGATCCCGGACCGGCAGCTGTTATTCCAACACTTGAAAAGATCCTGAAAGAAATGAAAGTGGATCACCTTGATCATGTGTTGCTGACCCATGTCCATCTTGACCATGCTGGCGGTATAGGCCATCTTATGAAGATATTTCCGGAAACAAAGATCGTTGTTCCCTACAGGGGAAGAAAACATTTGATCGATCCCTCCAGGTTGTGGAAGGGAAGTGTGAGCACACTCGGAGATATGGCTTTCAGTTTCGGAGAGCTTCTCGAGGTCACGGAAGATAATTTTCACCCTGAAGACATAGAGATAGAAGGTCTGGAAATAATAGATACTCCGGGACATGCTTCGCATCACCAGTCTTTCATCTATGATTCTGGGAATGAAAGGATCTTTTTCCCTGGCGAGGCATCCGGTGTTATCCTCGGAAGGGAAATGCTTGACAGATGGACCAGGGAGCTGGATAGTTCCGTCCAGATAAAGCCTCCAGTGCCCGACCTTGAGGATGTTATGTACATGTATCCCGCATCCCCGCCGGTCTTTGATCTTGATATAGCCATGAGATCCCTTTCGGACCTTATGGAATACGAAAGTACTCTCATATGCTACAGCCATTACGGCTATTCGAGGTATCCGGCCAGGGCTATGTCCCTCCACATGGAACAGCTGAAAATGTGGAGAGATGTTATACGGGGCATGATAATGAGTTTTCCGGATCCTGAAAGTGAAGAGCTGGTAGATAGCTCATTGAGGGTCCTTCTTGCAAGCGACGGATTCCTGTCATGTTTCGAGTTTTTCGACAGGGAGGTTCGGGAGAAAGAACTGTTCTTTCTCAGATCGAGCATCAGGGGATTCGCAGGGTCCCTTTCCTGATGTTTTTCTGGATCTTTAGAGTGTTATGAGGGCCTGATGGATCGCAGGACTTTTGCAATATGCATGCTTGTCAATTATTTTATCCAGTCCTATGTTTCCGTATTTTTCCTTTTTCCTGCGGCTTTACAGGAACAGGGGATATCCCTCGTTTACATCGGATGGGTGATGAGCATATTCAGCATTGCCTCTACAATGCTGAGGCCGGTTGCCGGAACTTTTACGGAGAAGTACGGTGTAAGGAGGACACTTATCATATCTTCCCTTGGGATGTTCCTTGTCTCAGCCCCCCTGCTTTTCACTGAAAACCTTGTACCGCTTCTTTTCTTCAGAATGCTTATGGGAGCAGCCTTCAGCATTGCCATGGTTGCAGTATCCTCCTATCAGGCACTGCTTCTGAGCCCGGAAAAGAGGGGGGTGGGTTATGCCTGGATCGCGGTATCATATGTTCTGCCCCAGGTAACGGTGTTTCCGGTTGGAGACCTCGTCCTTTCAACCCTGGGGTACAAGCCATATCTTATGCTTGCCCCACTGGTGGCTCTCCTCTGTCTTGTTTCTTCTACCCGTCTTTCAAAACTTGGTGCAGATTCAGGGGTCAATGAGGCAAAAATTGAATGGGGCAGGTGGCGGGATCTTCTTTTCGTAAGGGGTTTCCGGGTGCTCCAACTGAGTGTATTTCTTTTCAGCCTTGTTAATTCATCCCTTCTTCAGTATATTTCGGCGTTCATATCCTCAAAGGGGCTGGTGCCCAGTTCTTTCTTCATGGCCAATGCGGGTACTGCGCTGCTGATAAGACTGGTAGTTCCGCGATTTATGGATATCTTTGACAGGAGAATGCTGATGGGAATTGCCACTTCCTGGATGGGCCTGATAATGTTCTTCATTACACTGGCAGAAAGTAATATGGTCCTGATCCTTGAAGGCATTCTCTATGGTTTTGGTATGGGAGTGGGTTTTCCTGTAATGCTCGCACTTATGCCCGATGTATTTCCCGATCATTTGAAACCAAAAGGTCTTTCGGTAAGTTTTCTGACACTTGATACAGGTTTTATCATTTCACCTGTGATCCTTGGTTTCGCAGGAGAGCGGGCGGGGCTTGGGTTTTCCTTTGCTGTACTCGGTATTTCGGCCTTCATCCTTGGTCTTCTAATATATTTTACAGGCTGGAGACCACTTATAGCTGAGGATAAACGAATTTGATCGATGAATTTCTATGGTCTATTTACGGGGTATAATGTTATAATTTATCTAAGAGATGAGGTAGTTATGTATCATGGTGTTTAATGTTTTAAAATGTAATAAAGTTCATTAAGAAAAAGGAGGTATAACTCGGTAAGGATCGGTAATTTATCGAAATCAGTCAAAATCTTTAATAAAGGGGTGAAGTATATGAACATACTTCCAAGAAGTGAGTTGAAAGCCCTTATGGAGACTGAAGATAAGTTGTGTATCTCTATCTATCTTTCCATACCCCCCTCAGGTGAGCCTTCCCGCCAGTTGCATATCAAGCTGAAAAATGCCCTGAAAGAGTCAGAAGAACTCCTGAAAAAGACAGATCTGAATAAGAGCGAGATCGAGAGCTTTCTGAAACCATTGCAGGAGATGATCACAGAAGCTTCGTTCCGGGAAAATATCACTTCAGCTGTTGTGATATTCATATCTGATTCAGGACTCAGAAATTTCTGGCTTCCCATCGAGGTCAAAGATGTAGTTCGGGTGTCATCAAGATTTAATATCAAACCTGTTCTTGCACTTTTCAGCGGGGAAGAGCAGTTCTACCTTTTGACCCTGAGCCAGAAAAAGGTTCGTTTTTTCAAGGGATCGAGGTATGCTCTTGCGCCATTAGAAGTGGATGGTATACCGGAGAGCATGAAGGAAGCCCTTAACTATGAATCCAGGGAAAAAACTGTCCAGAGAGTAGCTGGAGGGGCTTCAGGCGGCAGGAGCGGTTATTCGCACGGTCATGGTGCGGGATATGATCTTGAGGATGAGGATATTCAGAAGTATTTCCGGATGATAGACAGGGCTGTCTCGTCATATCTTAAAGAAAGTACATCTCCCCTGCTTCTTGCTGCAGTTGATGAGGAGATCTCAACATATAAAAGGATAAATTCATATTCCAACATCCTTGAAAAGGCTCTTACTGGAAATCCTGATACTCTTTCATCTCATGAACTCCACAGCAAGGCAATGGAGATCATGGATCCCGTTTTCAAAAGGGAGCAGAATAAAGCATGTCAGCAGTACTTGGACCTCGCAGGGACAGAGAAGACAACTTCAGATATTGAAAAGATAATCAACGCCTCTTTAAATGGCCGTGTGCAGACTTGTTTTGTAGCTTCGGGTGAGGAAAAATGGGGTTTTCTGGATACTTCAAGAGGGCTTCTGGATATACATGATTTCCGCCAGGAAGGTGATCAGGATCTGCTGGATCTTGCGGCATACCAGACTATTCTCAACGGAGGAAAGGTCTATGCTGTTTCAGGTGACGATGTCCCCGGAGAGGGGATCGTTTCGGCGATCCTGAGATACTGAACCCGTCAGAAAGTCAAAAAAGAGCGGGGGATCATCCAGTTGATCGGGGGATGGTCCTCCGTTTTAATATCTATATTTCCAGCAGGCTACTTTTCTTCCATTTACAGAAAATACTGGCGGCATTTTCAGGCATTTTTCATTTCCGTATGGGCATGTGCCAAGAAAAGGGCATCCTTCAGGGTTATTAACCTGTCCATCCAGGACTTTTTCGGGAGCTTTTATACTGCCTCCTATTCTCGGAAGTGCGGCATAGAGGGCTTTAGTGTACGGATGAAGCGGTTCTCTCAGGATCTCTCCTGACCTGCCGTATTCACACATGCATCCCCGGTACATTACCATGGTGTTTGAAGCGGCTATCTTTGCGAGAAAAAGGTCATGGGTGACGAAGATCATGGACATTCCCTTTTTTACTCTTTCTGTCAGTATCTCCAGGATATCACCTCTGGTTGATGCGTCCTGCATGCTCGTGGGCTCATCGGCCATGAGGAGAAGCGGGTTCAGCATAAGCGCCCTTGCTACAGAGACGCGCTGCCTCTGTCCTCCAGAGAGAGTTGTCCTTATCCTTGAATTCCAGAGTTTTTCTCCTTTAAGCCCAAGTTCCGAAAGGAGGTTTTCGGCCTTTTTATATGCATGCTGTTTCTGGTTCCTGCCATTGACGATCAGATATGGTTCGGCCGCAGCTTCCCTTACTCCAAGGGTGGGCGGTATGCACCCATAGGGATCCTGGGGAATATATCCGCATTTCTGTCTCAATAAAAAAAGTTCTTTCATTGAACATGAGAAAGGGTCTTTGCCGAGGACGCTGACCTTCCCGGAATCCGGTTTTTCCAGTCCCGTAAGGCATCTTAATACTGTAGTTTTTCCGCTTCCTGATTCTCCGACAAGAGCAAGGCTGCCGCCTTTGTCAAGGGAGAAGGAGATCCCCCTGAGTGCCTGGACCGTACCGATCTTTTTTGAATGGAAGGATAAAGCAACATCTTTTATTTCTACTATACTGTCTTTTGAGTTAATCATTCTCTTTCCTCTATTTCCTTCAGCGATCCCACAAGCAGTTTTGTATGTTCTTCACGGGGGTCTTCCACTATCTTTGAAGGAGGGCCGACCTCTACGATAATGCCATCCTTCATTACTGCTATGTTATCGGATACACAGGTTGCAAGCGCTATATCATGGGTCACGAGAAGAAGTCCTGCAGATCTTTCCCGTGAGACTGATACAAGGGTAGTTATTAACTGGCTCTGGGTGATAACGTCCAGGGCGGTGGTAGGCTCATCAGCAAGCAGGAATGGAGGAGAGCAGGCAAGCGCCATTGCTATGGCTGCTCTCTGTTTCTGCCCTCCGGAAAGTTCATGGGGATATCTGTTTGAGAATTCCGCCGATAGTCCTGCCTGGTCCAGAAGTTCTCCGGTCCTGTCTTTCAGTTTTCTACCCTTCAGGCCAAGGTGAAAAGCTAAAACTTCATCTATCTGTGCGCCTATGCTCAGAACAGGCGTAAAGGAGTTCATAGCCCCCTGGGGTACCAGGGCTATCTGATCCCAACGGATCTTCTGGAGCTGTTGTTCTCCAAGTCCGACAAGCTCTCTTCCCTCGAGGGTTATGCTTCCAGTGAGCCTTGCCTCTGGAGGTAATAGAGAAGGGATGGCCATCAGGAGGGTGCTTTTGCCACTTCCCGACTCCCCCACAAGAGAGGTGACCTTACCCCTTTCAAGCTCCAGGGAGACATCTCTTACCGCTTCCACCTGTCTTTTACTTCCCCTGTATGTTATTGAAACGTTCTTTATCCTGATCATTCTCCAGCACTCTCCTTAAGTCCGGGATCCACAAGTTCTTCCAGGAACTTTCCTATATCGAGGAAGATCAGGCATAAAAAGGCTATGCCGGCACCAGGAGGTATCAGGAGCCACCATGCGCCGGTTGAAAAAGCTCCGAAGGAATGTGCCTCGTGAAGCATTCTTCCCCAGGATACTATTCTCGGATCGGATAGTCCCAGGAAGGAAATGCTTGCTTCGGCAAGTATTGCGGCTGGTACTCCAAGAGCTATATTGGCAAGGAGAAGGGGGAGTGTTTCCGGCAGGAGATGTCTGAAAAGAATGTAGGGTGTACCTGCTCCTATTGCTCTGAGTCCTTCGATATAACAGGATTCACGCAGAGAGAGGGTCATGGAACGTACAGTCCTGGCCGTTCCCATCCATGAAAAGAGAGAAAGTATCAGGATCAGCTGGACGAGACCCCGTCCCCAGACACCGGCAAGTGCCATAAGTATGGGCAGTATAGGAATGGAAAGAAGTATGTCCACCCCTCTCATTATAATGGAATCGGTCAATCCTCCGGCATAACCGCTTATCAGGCCAAGGGACATTCCGATCAGGGTAGCGATAAGAGTTGCAGAAAGTCCTACAGCGAGGGAGATCCTTATCCCAAGAATAAACAGTTGAAGTACATCTCTTCCCCTCTGGTCAGTTCCGAGTGTTCCGTACCTTCCTCCAGTGATCTTGAGGCTGACCGAAGTTTCCGATGGTTGGATACTGCTTTTTATCTGGAGACCATATTTTCCTTCGGAAGGGAAAAGTCTTTCCATTGCATTTTCGAATGGCGATATCCCGAGCCTGGATTTAAAAGTCAGGTCCCTTGCGTCAAGGTTTATAGTATTCTCAATGCTTTCAAGTTCCTGAAGATCAATTTCTCCCGCAGGTGTTGCCCAGACCAGGAATGCATTTGCGGGTTTTTGCGGAAATTCTACTTTGCCTTTGATGCTGAACTGTTCCGGCTTGTCATATGTCCATTCCATGTCCAGCCCGGTTTTTTGCCGGTCAAGCTGCACAGTGACGGTAGGAGCGGCATTACCCCCGAGCCACAAAGGACTGGAGAAGGGGGCGGCGACCTCCTGTGTATGATCTGTCCGGAAAGCTGAAGGTCCTGCAACTGCTATAAGGGTAACAAGTATAAGGCTGATAAAGCTCCATCTTCTGAGGAATCTCATCTTTTACGTTTCTTTCCGACCCTTACCCTGGGGTCCACAAGTCCGTATCCTATATCAGCCATGAGGTTGCTGAATATTGTGAGTAGAGCAAGAAGGTAGAACGCTGCGCCAGCAGCAGGATAGTCATGTCCGGCGACAGATTCCAGAAGGAACCGACCCACTCCGTGAAGTGAAAAGACGGTCTCTGTGATTATGGCGCCTGAGACTATTCCCGGCAAAGCCAGGAGAAAAACGGTTATTACCGGAGGCAGGATCGTTCGGAATGCGTGTCCCCAGATCACCTGGTTTGCAGGTAATCCCTTTGCCCTTGCCATGAGCACAAAATCTTCGCTCATTACCTTGACCATGAGATTGCGGACATAAAGCGCCCATCCGCCGAAACCAAGCAGAACAAGTGAAAGGACAGGCAGTGCAAGATGCCTTATGTAATCTGCGGAGGCGGCTATCAATCCATGGGGTGGAGGAATAGAGACACTTCCTCTCAGTGGGAAAAGGGGTATCAGGTATGCAAATACCATCAACAGCACAAGCTGAACAAAGAAAGAAGGAAATGAAAATGAGACGGCACCTCCCCACAGGACAACTTTTTCTACCCATCGTCCCCTGTTCAATGCGGCTTTTATCCCCAGCCATGTTCCAAGAATTGCAGACAGAAGGAGGGCAGAGCCAAGAAGGGCGACCGTATTGGGGATCCTGCTCGCAAGTTCATCCCATACGGGGCGGCCTGTAAGGAATGATATGCCAAATCGGAAACTCAGCATCTGTTCTGCATATTTCAGAAACTGGCCTGCAAGGGGAAGGTCAAGTCCATAGACCTTTCGAAGTTCTGCCTTTGCTTCGGGTGAAAAACCGGGATCTATTATGCTTGATACTGGATCTCCGGGCATCATCCTGAACAGTATGAAGTTAAGTATCAATACGGCAAAAAGGACGAGAAATGCACTTCCTATCCTTTTCAGCCAGTAATTATTCTGCAATTAAAGAGTCCTCCTGGTGGCAGGTATCTGCTATTTCCCCTGCCCTGTTATCGTGAAATAAGGGTTTTTCCTGAACCTTACGAACTCTCCGGGCCTGTATTCCTCGAATATGTACGGGCCTGTTCCGCAAAGCTGTGTAACATCAGGGTTTTCAGGTGATACAAGTCTTGATGGCTGCCAGTTCTGCCAGTTATCGATCCCGGCGATGATGTGAGCCGGCAGTAGGGGCAGACCGCCTATCCTGTGAAGATACCAGAAACTTGTCCCGTTCATTGTTACCCGGAGAGTATACCTGTCAGGGATCGTTATATCTTTTACGTCATCTACATTATCGAGGTATCTCGGGATCCTGTTATTTTTCATGAATTCAATGGTCGCCTTGACGTCGTTTGCGGTAAAAGGTGTACCGTCGTGCCATTTTATATCGTCTCTGAGTTGAAACGTGAGAACTGTTCGCTGCTTTTCTTCTTCCTGTATGGTCTCTATCTCCCAGCTTTTTGCAAGCCAGGGAATGTCCTCAAGATCATATGGGTCAATAGCTATGAGAGATTCATAAACTATCCCCAGGACCTGCCAGTCATATGCAGAGCTTGATGCGAAAGGGTTAAGTCCTCTCGGTTCATCGGCCAGGCACCAGTAAAGAGGTTCCATTTCTCCCCTGGCGGGTTCTGCCTGGATAAGTGTCCATATGTTGTCCCCTGTAGTAAGTTCCGTTTTAAGGATATTATCCCATTTTTTTGAGACGGCACCTATGGAGTATCTTGAATAAACGGGAATGACCGGTGCGAGTTCTGAAAGCATTTTCTGTGCTTCAGAGGAGGAGTTGATCCCGGTTTTACGGTCAGGGGCATATTTGAGTTCCTCCAGTACTTTGTCAAGTTCCGGATCATGAATTCCGGGAAGATTATATCCGCCTTTTATGTCCATGGAGGAATGATAAAAAGCAAAGAGGGAATCCGGATCTCTTGTCATAGTCCATGCCAGCACATACATGTCAAAATTCTGGTTATCGAGTTTCGAGAGCATTGTTGTGAAATCCATTGGCTCAACCTCTACAGGGATACCTGTTTCAGAGAGATATCCTGCGATCCTTGATGTAAGTTCAAAAGTAGTAGGCGCGACCTGAGCGGTTGGAGATAGGATCCTGGCAGTTTCCAGTGGAATGTCCGATCCTGGAGGTACAAGAATATCATCGCTGTTCCACTTCCATCCATTTTCAGCGAGGATCGTCCGTGCCTTTTCAGGGTCGTAGGGGTATTTTTCAACATCCTTTTCAAAATATGGAGATGCTGGTGGAAGAAAGGTTGAAAGAGGGGCGGCATATCCTGAAAATATATCCCTTACTATGGCTTCCCGCGGTATGGAATGCCAGGCTGCCTGCCTTAGCTCGATCCTTGACCATGGTTCTTTCCTGACGTTGAAACCCAGGAAAAAAGCATGAAAAGCCTGTGCGAGTGAAAGGTCGATATCTTCGTTTGCGGAAAGACGCTCCACGTCTACAGGTCTGTGTATATCACCGAGAATATCGATGTCCCCTTTTTCCAGAGCAAGGACCTGTGCATCAGGATCCCTGATAATGACCATGTAAAGCTCTTCTATTTCAGGGGGGCCGATCGCTGATGGTACGAAATCTTTTCCCTGGCATCCGGGAGAGGACAGCATTATGAATAAAACTACTGAAAAAAACATTAATATTGCCAGTGAATATTTTTTCATGGTCAGTCTCCTTTGATCCGTTAGTTGGTAATTTAAAACTCATTATAACCTGCCGGAGGAATCTGTGTCAGCATAACAGGCCTTTCAGTAATAATGGAAGAATAAAGGTATCCTGTACCAGAGTCTGGCAAGGCTATATAATTATAATGGCAGAGTGGTAGATCAATGAATAAGAGAAGGGAAATGGTTTTGAGCTGGAGAGAGATCGAACACACAGCTGATGCAGGGCTTTATATAGTATCGACAGATATGAACACCCTTTTTCAGGAAGCTGCAGAAGCACTGTACTATATCATGTTCGAGGGCGTCCAGTATATGTCTGGCAGGCAGCATAGAAGTCTCCGGATCGAGGGTATTGATCCTGGGGATCTTGCTGTTGTATGGCTTAACGAGCTTATCTATATTTTTGAAACAGAAGGAGCTGTTTATATACCAGAAGCGATCTATGTGGACATGGAGCGGTTCAAGCTGAAAAGTGAAGGTTCAATGATAACAGCACCTGTCCCTGTAAGACAGGTGAAAGCGGCCACTTACGGGGGCCTTTGTATGACCCTTGATCCTCCGGCTTTGAAAGTCTATCTGGATCTTTAGTTATTGGTAAAGGGGAGGAGCAGTTATGAGGGAGTTTCTTGTTAAAAAGGATGCATTTCGATGGGAACTTTCCATGGAAGCAGAAAAGGGGATGAGAGTTCCTGGATTTTTATATGCTGACAATTACATAATTGAAAAGCTTGAAGAGGAGAATGCTCTCGTTCAGGTGGCTAATGTAGCCTGTCTTCCGGGAATAAAAAAGTACAGTTTTGCTATGCCTGATATCCACTGGGGATATGGTTTTGCCATAGGCGGGGTCGCCGCTTTTGACGAAGAAGATGGCATTATCTCACCCGGCGGAGTCGGATATGATATTTCCTGCGGTGTCAGGCTGCTTTCGGCAGATCTGACATCAGAGGAAGCGAGAGGATCTCTTCATTCCCTGACGTCCGGCATTTTTACGCACGTTCCATGCGGTCTGGGTTCCAGGGTCGCTGAGAGATTGAACAGGAAAGAACTCGACAATGTTCTTCAGGAAGGTTCGGTATGGGCCCTTAAAAGGGGTTATGCTTCCAGGGATGATCTTGCGGCCACCGAAAATGGAGGTTGTCTTGAAGATGCAGATCCGGGGCGGGTCTCTGAAAAAGCCAAAGAAAGGGGAAAGGACCAGCTTGGTACGCTCGGCTCGGGAAATCATTTTATCGAGATACAGGTAATTGAAAACGTATATGATATTGAAAAGGCAGCCCTGCTTGGACTGAAAAGGGGTAGCATAACAGTTATGATCCATTGTGGCAGCAGGGGTTTAGGTCATCAGGTATGTGATGACAACATTCGGGCAATGTCAAAAGTAATGGCAAAATATGGCATAGAAGTCCCGGACAGGCAGCTTGTATCAGTTCCTATCCAGTCTCCTGAGGGACGTTCCTATTTTGGAGCGATGTATTCGGCCGCGAACTTTGCCATTGCAAACAGGCAGATAATCACGAAGAGGGTCAGGGACGTCTTCGAAAAGATATTTCCGGGGAGGGAACTTAGACTTGTTTACGATATAAGTCATAATATGGCACATATGGAAGAACATATCGACGCAAAAGGCGATCGAGAAAAACTTTGTGTCCATCGTAAGGGGGCCACGCGGGCTCTTCCTCCCGGTCATGGATCACTCTATGAACCTTATTTAACGACCGGACAACCGGTATTGATACCTGGAAGCATGGGCACTGCAAGCTACATCCTGACCGGAACAGGCAGGGCTGCAGCAGAATGCTTTGCATCCACATGCCATGGGGCTGGAAGGGTGCTCAGCAGACATGCAGCAAGAAAGACATCGGACGGACATGCTCTCAGGCAGAAACTTGAGGATCAGGGCATAAGTGTAATGGCAGGCAGCTACAAAACTCTCTCTGAAGAAACGCCGCTGGCCTATAAAGATGTTGATCATGTTGTAGACGTTGTTGACAGGGCCGGTATAAGCTGCAAAATAGCTCGTTTAGTTCCCCTTGCTGTCATCAAAGGATGATCCGTCTGAATATATTTTTGCAGGGACACCTATTGCCAGGCTCTTGTCCGGAAGGTCTCTTATTACGACTCCGCCTGCACCGACCATGGTCCATGATCCTACATTCATGTTGGGGATCACAGATGCCGAAATACCGAGAAAAGCCCCTTCCTCGAGACTTACGCTGCTACCAAGAACACAACCGGGACCACAGTGGCAATAGTCATTTATTATGCAGTCATGGTCAATTGAACATGAGCTGTTAAGAATACAGTGGTCACCTATTACAACATCGGGTTGAACGACTGACCCGGCAAATATGGATACACCATTCCCCAGTCTCACTGAAGGGTGAACGTAGGCAAGCGGGTGTATTACTGTTGTCCAGCTGACATGCTGAAATCTTGCGGCTATGGTCTTGCGTACAGCATTTGCCCCTATGGCTATTATCGCTTCTGGATGTTTTTGATCATTCAGAATGTCAAAAGGTCCTTTCACCTTGATGTCCAGTACAGTGCTTCCCCATAGAAGCTGGTTATCATCCAGTATTCCTGCGACATTTCTCCCTGCTTCAAGAAGGGTTGAAACTACAACTTTTCCGTGAGCGCCTCCTCCAAGAACATAAACTCCATCATCGATCCGCATTTAATTATCCCTCCTGGCTATTTTTTCTATATATCTATTTAATATTCTACCACTTTCCACAAAAGGAGGTTTAATATGGATTGAATATTTACAGACCTGCTTTAAAAGGGTTTGTTTCATATTCTGGAGCTATGAGTTAAACAGTCCTTTCCTCCTGGAAGAGAATGGTCCTGACAGTCAAGTTTTTTCTGTATAATAAAAAAGTAAGTCTGTTATCAGCTCAGGCAGAAGGCGAACAGGGGTGTCCTGGATGAATAAAATGTTCTTTATCTTTATAATTTCCTACCTGATCCTCTACTCAGGTATGCATTTATATTTTTATCTCGGGTTTCGACATATAGTTCCATCTGGTTATCCATGGATAGCTTCAGGGTATCCTGTCTTTGCCGCTTTTATGATAGCTGCTCCCGTCCTGTCCAGATACTTTGAACGTACCGGTTTATTTTATCTGCAGAAGATATTTGCAGTTACAGGTTATATATGGATGGGGATACTTTTCCTTACCATTTCGGGCATGTTCTTTCTGGATGTTATACGGTTTGTCCTTTTCCTCCTGTCAAAGCTGAGGCCGGGCATGATGCCTTTTACTGTCAGTGGGCGATCAAGGTTTCTCATTTCAATGGTTTTTGCCCTTATCATTTCGGTCTACGGTTATTATGAGGCAGGTAACATCACTACAGGGAGAATTGTTTTCCGGTCATCTCTTCTTCCGGAAGACAGGGATATTTTCAGGATCGTACAGATCTCGGATGTCCATCTTGGTGTGATGTCCGGGGCTTCAAGGCTTGCACGTATCACCCGGAGTATAAAGACCCTTTCTCCCGATATTATTGTGAGCACCGGTGATCTTGTAGATGGTCAGATGGGAAAGATAAACGGAGTATCAGAGCTTATGAAAGAGCTCGAACCAGATTCGGGCAAATATGCTGTTACGGGTAATCATGAATTTTATACGGGGATAGGGCATGCTGTCGAATTTACGGAGAGGGCCGGTTTTACTGTAATACGAAATAGTTTTGTAGAACCCTGCAGTTTCATTTCCATTGCAGGAGTTGATGACCCTGCCGGGAAAATGTTAAAAGCTAATGGAGAGGCTATGGTAAAAGAGACCGATATTCTGCGGTCCATGCCGGAGGAAACGTTAAGGATACTTCTCAAACATCAGCCTGTTATCCAGGATGGTTCTGCAGATCTTTTCGAACTTCAGCTTTCAGGCCATATCCACGGGGGACAGATATTCCCGTTCCACCTTTTTACCAGGCTCGCCTATAAGATCAGGCCCGGACTTTCAAGGGCTGATAGAGATTCATGGATATATGTCAGCCGCGGTACAGGTACCTGGGGGCCGCCAGTTCGATTTCTAAGTGCTCCTGAGGTGACGGTGATAGATATTGTGAGATGTTCCGGAAATATAAAATTTGGCCATTTACCCCGGGGAAGGGATATGCTGGATGAAAAGGGCAGATGAAAGAGATACCATCTTTGCAAGGATGACCTATGAGAAAGGGTCTTCCCGGAATAAAGATTATTACTCCTCAAGGAAAGAGCTTGAAAAGATCGATGATGAACTGAGAAAGATCGGAAACTTTCCATCTCCTGCTGTGGCAAATTTCAAATTTCTTGCAGATATCAGGCCTTTTGCTGATGGTGAGAGTGCGCCGAAAAGGATAAAAGTCGATCCAGCCGATATGACCAGGAAAATAAAGGCTCTTGCGCATTATTATGGAGCAGATGTCACAGGTATAGCGGGACTGACCGAAAAGCATTATTACAGCCACAGGGGAAGGCCTGCTTCAGAGTATGGAAAGGAAGTCAGAGAGATACTTCCAATGGGTATAGTTACAGGTATTCGAATGGATATGGATGTGATCGATACTGCTCCTTCTCCGCCGGTTGTTGTTGAGTCATCAAAGAGTTATGTAAAGGCTGCAGTAACAGGAATGATGATATCCTATTACCTCAGGGAACTGGGTTATAGAGCCCGTAATCATATGGATGGTAACTATCTGCTCGTGGCAGGAAGGGCTGCTGCGGACGCAGGACTGGGCGAATTCGGCCGCTGTGGTATGCTGGTAAATCCTGATCATGGGCCTGCAGTGCGTTATTCCGTTGTCTCTACGGATATTCCCCTTATTGCTGATAACCCTGTATCTTTCGGACTTAAGGAATTCTGCAGAGAGTGTCATAATTGTGACAGATATTGTCCTGTGTCCGCCATTTCGAGTGATGAGGAACCCGAAAAGTGGAAAGTGGATGCTGAAAAATGTTATCGTTGGTGGGGTCAGGCGGGAAGCGACTGCAGTTTATGCATAAAAGCATGTCCTTTTTCATGGGGGATTGGCAGGGAGGATCTGTCGTTAATATCAAAGGACAAGTCTAAAATACATGAGATCCTGGATGAATTTAATAAAAACTTTCAAAAACGGTCTGAAAAACAGAACCCTGAATGGTTCTGACCCCCTCGGGGAAGAATGGAGGCAGAAATATGAATAAAGCTCCTGACAAAACACTTGGAGTCCTTGGAGGCCTTGGTCCGGCCGCGTCGGCGGAATTCATGAGACTGCTTGCCCTTTATGCTCCAGCCAGAAAAGACCAGGAACACCCGCGGGTGATACTTTATTCCGATCCATGGATACCCGACAGGAGCAGCGCTATCATGGGGGATGGAAAGGATCCGGGACCCTTCATAAGGGAAAGCCTTGACAAACTGGTGCAATGGGGTGCGGATATTCTCGCTGTACCATGTAATTCTGCTCATTTTTTTATAGATAAGTTCAGGGACCGTCTGAATGTTCCCTTTGTCCATATAGTCGAATCAACACTCGATGAAGCACAAAACAAAAGTCCTGAGGGTGTCTGGCTGCTCTCCACCAGCGGGACTAAACACAGCAGGCTTTATGAGAACTATGCTTCTGAAAGAGGCTACAGGCTCCTTGTTCCAGATACAGATGAGGAAAGGATCCTGCAGGATTGTATCCGTTCCATTAAAGCCAATGACTACAAAAGTGCCTCTGAAAGCATGAAAAATATATATTTCCAGTTACTTGGTAAGGAATCCCTTCCTGTGATGGCGGCATGTACAGAGCTTCCCCTGGCATTCAATGCTGCTGCTCTTCCGCAGGAAATGATGATATCAAGCCTTTCTGCACTTGCAGATGCGTGCTTGAAAAAACTGTATGAAGATACGGTATATTCAGCTTTTCAGAACAGGGGAGCGTGAGCTGTTTGCCGGGTGCATCCTTCCGTTTTATCCATTGTTCTGATCTTCACATTGACAGTCCTTTCACCGGGTTGTCGAGAGTTGATGAAAAATACAGAAGCCTGCTTTCTGATTCAACGTTCAGGGCTCTTGACAGGGTGATAGATACTGCCGTTCAGGAAAAGGCTGATTTCATAGTCATGGCAGGTGATGTCTACGATTCAGGTAAGCACAGTCTCAGGGCAAGGCTGGAGTTCAGGGATGCGGTCCTGCGAGCCTGTGAGAGGAATATTGATATCTTTATGGTACACGGAAATCACGATCCCCTTAATTCCTGGAGCTCTGATGCAGACCTTCCGGATAACTTCCATCGTTTTGGCTCTGAGCTTGAGACTGTTTTTTTTAAACGGGATGGTATAACTCTCGCCGAGGTATGCGGAATAAGCTATCCAGTGGGTGAGGTCTGGGAAAATTTTTCTCTCAGGTTTCAGGATCTGCCCCGGGAAAGGGCATACTTCAGGATCGGATTGCTTCACTGTAATGTGGGGTCGATCTCATCGGGTCATGAGAACTACTCTCCCTGTACAATTGATGATCTTAAAACTGCCTCTGTGGATTACTGGGCGCTTGGACATGTTCACAATGCCAGGATAATAAACGCTTCGGATCCTGCAATAGTCTATTCTGGAAATACTCAGGGCAGACATGTTCGAGAAAGTGGCAGGAAGGGCTGCTATGTCATAGATGTGGTTGAAGGGAGGATCAGCAGCATTTCCTTCAGGGATACCGCAAATGTTCTATGGCACGATCTGGATATCGATATTACCGGGGTGCCTGACCTGGAGAGTATTGTCGATCTCATAAGGGGGAAATGTGCATCCATCAGAAGGGAATTCCCCGCGATCTCTCATGTTGCCCGTTTCACTGTCTCCGGTTCTGTGGATCAGAATAAGATCTCACAGGATCGAATAAACGATGAAGAAATGCTTGAAACCCTTCGAGGTCTTGAATCTAAAAGGCTTGACCCTGTCTGGATAGAATCCCTGAGGTTCGAGGGTGTCAGGACTTTTGACAGGGAGAGACTTATTCATGAGGAGAACTTTGTCAGCGACTTCCTGAATGTAACATCACAGATCAGGGAAGATCCGTCAGAGATCGCCAATATCCTGAGGGGTATAGATGGTTACCGGATAGCGAGTTCATTTATGGGTGCTGAAAAGGAAGACCTCTGGGCAGAGATTTTGGAAGATGCTGAGAGGGCAGGGCTTGCACGTCTGCTGGGAAGTGGAAGATCTTGAAGATAACTTCTTTCAGTATTAAAGGTTTCGGAATATTTACAAATTCAAAAGTTGACGAGACGGGTAATGGTATCTGTCTTTTCACTGGTCAGAACGAGAGTGGTAAATCCACCCTCATGCGTTTTATCAGAAGCTGTCTTTTTGGTATGAAAGGGCAGAGAGGTTCTATCGATGAGCCCCTGAATGGGGGTAGCCATGGCGGGACTATGGACATAGTTCTCGAGGATGGTTCAACTCAAAGGATGATACTTGACGGCAGGAAACTGTTCTTTGAGGATAGTGGTCCTGGAAATATTCAGCTTGAAGATGGACCTCCCTGGATAAGTGTCAGCAGGGAACTTTTTGACAGGGTTTTCTGCCTTGGACTTGAAGATCTGTCTAAGGAAGGAAGCAGGCTGCTGGATGACCGATCGGTGAGAAACAGACTTTTCTCAGCAAGTGCAGGTCTTGGAGATATCTCGTTAACGGAGGTCTTTTCTTCGCTCTCTGATGAAATGGCTTCTATTATCAAGACAAGGGGAAGATCTTCAGGTACCGTTGGAGATCTGAAGCATAAGATCTCCGAAGTTGACTCAAAGATGCTTGAACTTGGTGATGCCGGTAAAAGATACTCCGATCTTCAGGATAAAAAGATAACACTTGAAGGTCGTATTGCTGAAATATCAGGTGAGATCGAAAGAACCAGAAGGGAACTCAATCAGAGTAAAAGGCTTGAAAATCTTCTGGGACCATGGAATGAGCTGAAAGGGATAGAGGAATCTCTAAAGTTTCTTATGGCTGCAGAAAACTTTCCACCTTCTGGTGAACAGAGATTTCTTGAGATCAAAAAACAGAAAGATGCTTTTTTAAAAGAAATTACAGGGAAGGAAAAATTTCTCGAAAAAAAACGCATAGAACTGGATTCATTGGAAATAAACTGGGAAGTGTTGAAAATGGAGGGTGAAATAGAGAAGTTGAGAGACGAAAGATCAGCAATATCGGGGTTACCTGAAGAAAATGCTGTTCTTGGTCAAAAACTTGAAGGAATAAAGAAGGAACTGAATGGGCTTCTGGAACAGATCGCCAATTCATGGGAAACTGGCGACCTTGAAAGTGCTGATCTTTCTTTTAATGCCAGGCAGGAAGCTGCAAAGATGATAAATGATATTTCTGACATAAGGCGGGAGCGTTCTACCTGCAATGAAATGCTTTCAAAACTTCAGAGGGAGCAGGAAAGGTCCCACGGCATATATCAGGATATAAAGAACGATCTTCTGGACTATGGTGAAAGAATACCCGAAAAAAAAGAACTGGAAAGAGATTTCGCAAGTATTGATCAGTTAAGGGATGTATTAGAAGAAAGTTCAAGAACATCTGAAAAAACTGATCATCTAAAACAGTCTGTCTCTGAAAACAGAAAGCGCGTGGAAGATCTGATATCAAAAAGAGGATCCTCTAAAATGTTTATACCTTATCCCTGGATAGCAGGGATGGTGATCCTTTTATGTGGTTCGATCATTTTGTCTTTCTTTATGCCGGATCCCTTGCCTGCTTTGTTCGCAGCGGGAATTTGCGGTTTTGTTACAGCTGGTTCATTTTTACTCAATTCAGTTCAGAGTAGAAACAACAGGAAGATCGAATCTGAACTGGAAAAGGAGATAACCAGACTGGATCAAAGGTATGAAGAACTTGTTCCTGAACTGGACGAGTACCAGGTCAGAATGAAAAAACAGGAGCTTCAGATCAGGGATCTTGCAGGAGGGCTTGGCATAGACTCTTCTATGCTAAAAGATGAAGCTCACCTTTTCAGGCTTTCACTTAAAAACAGATTTAATCGCCTGAAGACCATAAGTAAAATGGTCGATGATCTTGAGCGGGCCCATTTCGATCTGGAGGAAAAAGTCCGTTTCCTTGAAGAAAAAGAACAATACAGCCAGGTACTTGAAGAAAAGATGGAGGGAATGCTGAAGTGCTGGAGGGAATGGCTCCAGGCACATTTTCTTCCGGTAGATACGAGGCCCTCGGATCTTGCCGGCATGGTACAGAACATTCTTTCAGCTAAAAGAGTACTTTCTTCGTTAAAGGATGTTACTGCAGAATATGAAAGAACTGCTATGCGTTTACATGAGAAAAATGACCTTCTGGACAGACTTGTTTCCCGTGGAGGACTACGTTGCGGAGTCGATGACCCTGCGGTAAAGATAGATATTCTTGTTTCTGCTCTTGGGGTGCAGAAAGATCGTCTTCGTAAAAGAGATCATCTGCAGGATAACATTGAACAGCTGCTTCTTGATATTGATGCACAAAAAGAGAACTTCTCCAGATATCAGAAGGAGCTTGACGAACTCCTCAAGACAGCGGGTTGTGAAAAAGAGGAAGACTTTTTCAGGTTAAGCAGGGACAGCAGGGATCTTGAGGAACTCCGGAAAAACTCAAGGCATATCAAGTCAAGAATAACCGGTATTGCAGGGAGTGAAGAAGAACTGCAAAAACTTCAGGAGGAGCTTGAAGATAGCGATCCTATCGAGATAAAAGCTGACATCGATACCTGCAGGCAAAAACTTGAAAGGTTAGAAAAAATCTATGATGAGGCTCAGAAAGAACTTGGCGCCACGGAAAGCCTTATCAGGGAACTTTCAGTAGATAAGAGGCAGAGCCAGTTGATCCAGGAAAGGGAATTTCTTCTGACCGAAGCCTCGCGTGCCTCCCGCAGATGGATGAAGCTTGCTTTGTGCAGATCTCTTATTGAACAGGCCATGGAAAAATATGAAAAGGAAAGACAGCCCGAAGTCGTTGAACTGGCAGGCAGATATATGAGGACAATAACAGGTGGAAGGTATGGTCTGTTATCTTCATTTGATGATCACAGGATAGTTCTGACTGATCTTGTCCATGATCAGAAAAAGGAAGAGCCAGCATGGAGCAGCGGCCTGGCCGATCAGGCTTATATCTGCCTGAGACTCTCTCTCGCGGTTGTCCTGGGGCGAATGTCGGAACCTCTTCCAATTGTCCTTGACGACATACATCTGCGTTTTGATCATGAACGGCAGAAAGGTCTTGCACGTGTATTGCTTGAAGTCTCCCGGGTTCACCAGGTGTTCTTCTTTTCATGCAGTCCTGCATTCAGACAGATATTATCTGGAGTTACACCTGCCAGGCACAGCAAGCCTCCACGCTATTTTTCCCTTACCAGCGGCAAGGTAGCCGAGGATGAGGTTAAACAAAACTTGTAGTCTGCCATACTTCGTTTTTGGCAATGAACGGAGTATCGTTATTTATCTTTCCCTGTCGAAATAGACCCAGCGCAACATCTATTATCCTGGAATCATATTTTATACCACTATATTTTTCGAGTTCCTGGATGGTATCCTGTATGCTTTTTGCAGCCCTGTAAGGTCTATGCGACCACATTGCTTCCATTACATCTGCAACTCCAAGTATTTTGGCTTCCTCAATTATCTCTTCAGATGAAAGTCCTTCCGGGTAACCTGAACCATCAAGCCGCTCATGATGCTGCAGTATTATGGTCGATATGGGCCATGGAAAATCTATAGGTTCAATTATCTTTGCCCCAATACCTGGATGCTCTTTTATAAGAGAGAATTCGGTGTCATTGATCGGTCCGGGTTTATTCAGGATCTCGCTTGGAATATTGATCTTTCCAATATCATGTATCATAGCTGCCATATAAACGCCTTTCTGGCGCTGTTTGTCCAGCCCTATCTCCCGGGCTATTGAAGTTGCTATATGAGCCGTTCTCTGTTGATGGCCTGCGGTATATGGATCCTTTGTTTCTACAGTATTCGCAAGTACCTGTATTGTCTGTTCAAGAAGGTTTTCAACTCCTTCAAGACTTTCCCGGAGTTCAAATGTACGTTCCTTTACCAGGTTCTCAAGGTTGTCCCGTTCCTTTCGAAGAAGGTCCTCGGATTGTTTTATCCTGAGCATTGACTGTACCTGGGCGATGAGCTCACCCTCATCGATCGGTTTGGCCATGAAAGCGTCAGCTCCTGATTCCAATCCTTTCTTTCTATTGGCCGGACTATTAGCGATCGCAGTAAGCATTATCACTGGAATGTGCATTGTTCCTGATTCTGCACGTAATCTTCTGCATGTTTCAAACCCGTCCATAAGAGGCATTTTAATATCAAGGAGTATGACATCGGGAGAATCGCTCTTTGCTTTTGCAATGCCCTCCATTCCTGAAGAGGCAGTTATAACCTCGCAGCTGGGCAGAAGAGTTTTCAGCATCGCCTGAATTACAATAAGATTATCCTCTCTGTCGTCGATAGCAAGTATTCTTGCCATGTGAAAAAAACCTCCTTGTTAGTTGGTCTGGACCTTAAGCCATAAAGACAGTTTTTTCTCAAGTATCTCCTGGTCAACGGGTTTGGATATATAATCATCACATCCGCATGCGAGTGTCTTTTCTCTTTCGCCTTTCATTGCTCTTGCGGTAACGGCTATTATTGGAATATTTCGTGTTTTTTCATCTTCTTTAAGTCTTCTGGCAACTTCATATCCATCAAGTTTTGGTATGGAAATATCAAGTAATATAATGTCAGGTAATTCTTTCTTTGCCAGTTCAAGCCCCTTTTCACCGTCAAATGCTTCAATATACTCATAGGTCTTTCCCATGAGTGTCTTCAGTGTAAACAGGTTGTCAGGATTGTCCTCGACGATAAGTGCTCTTTGTGGTCCTTCTCTCCTTACGTTGTTAAATGTATCTTTCTTTTCCGCGGATTCAGGCGTCTTTTTCCTATCTATAACCGGTTTTTTCTCCGGTATGTCAGGGATCCATTGCTCACCCATAAAAACGAGTCTGGCCATCTGGAGCAGTCCATCTCTGTCAATATTCCCCTTGTGTATCAGCTGCTGTATATTATTCATGCTCAATTTCTCAAAATCTTCCTGTGAAAGATCCTTTGCTGTAAGTACCAGTACCGGAATATCATGGGTCTCCTTACGATGTCTTATATTGTTCAGTACCTCAAAACCGTCCATTCCGGGCATCATCAGATCCAGGATAATTCCTTCGGGGATCGAATCATCAAGATAGTCAATAGCCTGTTCTCCGCCTGTTACAGAATCGACAAGGAATCCCTCCTGCTCCAGGACCATCTTGACCTGCAATGCGGCGATCTCATTGTCTTCTACAAGAAGGATCCTTTTCGAAGTTCTCCCGGCTTTTGCTGCAGGAAGTCCATTTTCTTCCTTTTCCCGCTGATCATACTGTTCAAGCAGTGACTTCACTTCTTTTGCAACGTCTACTACAGAGTTATCATCTTTTGTGAGTACTGAAACGGCTCTGTCTGACAGCCGGTTTCTTTCCATTGAAGACAGGTCTTTTCCGGTAAGTGCTATTATGGGCAGGTCCTGGAGGACGGAGTTGTTCCGTATTTGATCGATTATATTAAATCCGTCCATTCCGGGCATTACAAGTTCAAGTACAAGAATATCAGGCTTGTCCTTTTCCAGGAGGGAAAGACAGGAATCCCCGTCTTTTGCTGCGATAGTATTAAAGCCCTGCTGAAGAAGATTGTCTTCCATATTCTTTCTTTCGTCAGGATCAGTGGAGGTTATCATGACTTTTGTGGCGTTTTCTCCGCCTGCTTTATTTATTTCCCGGATGAGGGTCCTGCTTTCGACTGGTTTTGTTATAAAACTCATGGCTCCGAGTGCAAAGCCGGTTTCCTTTTCATCTGATACTGAAACAATGATAACCGGGATAGTGCTCGTACGGCTGTCTTCTTTGAGTTTCTGCAGTACTTCCCATCCATCCATATCAGGCATTATAAGATCCAGTGTTATGGCATATGGCTGATACAGGTAAGCCATCTTGAGAGCTTTGTCTCCGGAATCGGCACTTATAACTTCGTATCCCTCTTTTGAAAGATATTCGGAGATTATTGTCCTTGCCTTGAAATCATCATCTACGACCAGGATCTTTTTACCTTTATTCGGGTTGAACGGGACTGCCGGTTTTGGTTTGAACCGTAATCTGTTAACAACTTTCCCGATACCATTCCATTTTAGTGGAAGTTCCACAGTGAAAATAGAGCCCTTACCTTCGGTACTCTTAACAGCAATACTTCCCCCGAGCATCTGGGCTGTTCTCTTGCATATTGCGAGGCCGAGACCTGTACCTTCGAACTGCCTCGAGGAAGTGCCGTCTACCTGTCTGAATTCATCGAATATAAATGGTAATTCTGTCTCAGAAATGCCAATACCTGTATCTTCTACCTCGATGGTTATGAATGAACCATCTGAGAAAGCTTTTACCGTTACCATTCCTTCATTTGTAAATTTAACAGCGTTGCTGAGAAGGTTGGTAATTATCTTGGAGGTCTTTTCCTGATCAGTTTCGATATCAGGCAGGTCCTCCTGGATATCGATCTTAAGGTCCACATCTTTTTCAGCGATCATTGGTATCATGCTTTCAGCAATCTCTTCTATGTCCTGTTTTATGGAGAAAGTCTCCGGGCTTACTTCAACTTTTCCAGCTTCGATCTTCGAGAGATCCAGTATGTCGTTTATCAGTGCCAGAAGCTGTTTGCCGTTCCGCTCGATAACTTCGAGATATTTTGCTTCTTCAGAAGTTAATTTATTTATAGCCTGCATTTTCATAACTCTGGAAAGGGCAAGTATCGAGTTCAAAGGTGTTCTAAGCTCATGACTCATGTTGGACAGGAATTCACTTTTGAGCCTGTTCGCTTCAACAACCTGTTTTCTCTGATATTCAAGCTCTATGTTCTGTTCAATAAGTTTTTCAGATTGAGATCTCAGTTCCCCTGACTGGGTTTTCAGTTTTTCTGACTGGAGCCTTAGTTCTCTGTTCTTCGAAGAGAGTTCCTCAGCGATCAGGTTAGTTCTTTCGTTGCTGATGATATTGGAAAATGAAGTGTTGATACTGTTAGCCGACAGTTTTATCATATTGCGATGTTCCTCGGAATATTGCCAGACACTTGCAAGGATCAGAATGCCCCTGGTCTCTTTTTCGATCACCAGCGGGATACAGACTATTTCAGCCGGAATAGAATTGCCGGATGCTGTTTTGAAGGAAAAAACGGTATCGGTATTTATATCTGTAATAAAGGCGATATTCTTCTGAATAAAAGGTGAACCGAATTCTTTTTCAAGAGTTCGGATATGGATCTCTTTATTACTGGTTTCGGGATTCATTCCTGTTGCTACGAGGTGTTTAAATGTCTTTTTCTCAGGAGAATAAAGATAGAATGCACCCATCCCAGATTCAGTTATAGATACAAGTTTTTTTATCAGAGCCTTCGCAAAGTCCTTTGTTCCTTCATGTGTAACAGCAGTGCTTATTATTCCGGTAATACCGTCCTGAGTACGTATCAGGGATAGCAGAGAATCGGCCATGGCATTGATCGAACCTGCAAGTATGCCGAGCTCATCCACTCTGTCTACGTTATTTCTCGAATTCAGCTCACCCTGGTCAATTTTTTTTGCCACCTCTGTTATCCTGCTTATCGGTCTGGAAATACTTCTGGAAATAAATATCGCGAGGATACAGGTGCCACTGACAGAAAAAGAAAATATTATCAGGATCAGATGAAGCATTGAATAGATCGGAGTATCAACTTCTATGAGATCCTGTTTTACTACAAGAGCCCACCCTGTTTCCGGGATATCTGTATATGCGGCCAGAACTTCCTGTCCTCTGTAATCCATGTTCCTTATGGAACCGGAACTGCCTTCTAAGGCATTTTTTACTGCTTCGGTATCAAGGATATGTGAAGGTGAGGTATCAGATTCCCAGAGTAGCGAACTGATATTTTTACCGCTGCTGTCTGTAATATATGCTTCTCCCGTGTTGCCGAGCCCGGTTCTGTCGTAGAGGGAAATGAAGATCGATCTGTCCAGGTTCAGGCTCATGGAAACAATGCCTTTAATTTCAGCACGCAGGTCCCCAGTTTCGCTGTAGAATGGTTTTGACAATGTTAATTGAACATTGCCTGAGGGAGTTCTTTGAACTTCAGAGATATAAAGCTCTGTGTTGGTTCTTGGTATAGAAAAGATCTTTGTATCCTCAAGGTTGCTGCCTTTTTTGTGCAGGCCCGTGGATAACAGGACCTCGCCTTTATTATCCATAAGGGTTATGTTTTTGATATCTGTCTCACTTTTTGCAAATGAAAAGAAAACCTTTCGAAGCAGGGCAAGTCCTTCATTATCAAAATCTTCTTCAAGTGCTGTATTTGCAAGGAATGATATCTGATCCACCGTCTGGTCGATCCACTGTTCTATCTGGATCTTTTTCTGGGTCCTCACTGCTTCCAGCTTGGATTCAGCTTCCATGCGCATTGACTTGATCCTCTGATTATAGGTCAGGCCGGTCATTATTATCAGTGGTATCAGTGATACCACCAGGAACCAGAATATTAGTCTGTTGTTCATGTTTTTGAAGCCAGATCCATTAAGCACCAGCAATTACCTCCGGGATTAACTGCAATAAAGATATTTATATTTGTAATATACAAAACTTATTCCTCTTCCTGTTTGATCTCCTTCATGTCCCTGTTCAGATATGTAAGTCTTGCCCGATTGCGCAGAAGCTTTGCCATTGAGTCAGGCGAAAGCGGCGGGGAAGTGAAATATCCCTGATAAAACTGACATCCCATGCTGGTTATCTGCTCGAGATCTTCAGCTTTTTCGACACCTTCGGCTACAAGTTCCATGTCAAGATTATGAGCAAGGTCAGCAATACCCTTGACTATCTTCTGACTGTTGATGTTCTGTGACATGTTAGATATGAAAGATTTATCGATCTTCAGAAGATCAAAGGGAAAATAATGCAGGAAACTTAAACTTGAATAGCCTGTTCCAAAGTCATCTATAGCAAGTTTGAGACCTTTTTCTTTAAGTCTTGAAAGTATGTCCACGGCGAAAGACGGATTTGTTATTATCATTGATTCTGTTATTTCCAGTATAAGTCTGGAAGGAGAAATTCCGGATTCCTCAAGGGCGTTAGTTATTTCACCATAAAGATCATGGTCAGTGAAAAGTGGAGCAGAAATATTTACAGACATGAAAAAGCTGTCATTGGGGAAAGCCCTGTTCCATTTAGAGAGCTGGTCAAGAGCTTTTTCCATAACTATCCTGCCAAGGGGAAGGATAAGGCCTGTTTCCTCTGCGAGGGAAATGAATTCTCCGGGAAGAGCCATCTCATCCTTGCTCTTTTTCCATCTTGCCAGTGCCTCAAATCCGACAATGCGGTTCTCTTTCGTTGAAACGACAGGTTGATAATAAACTTCGATCCTGTTCTCTTCTATAGCTTTTCTAAGCTCCGTTTCCATAACCAGTAAATTATCCTTGCCCTGCATTAACGAAGCATTATATACTGCTGCCTGCCCCTTACCCCTTGCTTTTGCCGCATACATGGCTCTGTCGGAATTGGCAAGAAAGTCTGAGGAGGTGTTCCCGCCGTTGCATGAATTTACGATGCCTATGCTTCCGGTAATGTAGATCTGGCGACCCTGAAGAGTTACAGGTTTCGAGATCCCTTCGATGAGCCGCTTTGCCACTGTTTCGGCTGCAGAGGGTTTTCCTTTGTTATCGAGTATTATGACAAATTCATCTCCGCCGAATCTTGAGACAAGGTCAAAGGGTCTGGTAAGGTTGACAAGTCTTTGAGCTACTACTTTAAGGACTTCATCTCCCATACCATGTCCCAGGTTGTCATTTATATTTTTGAACCTGTCAAGATCCAGAAAAAGGACATCGAAGGAAGCTCCCTCTCCATCATGAAGGTATCGCTGAAGTATCTTGTCAAGTTTTGATCTCATCATTGTTCTGTTGGGAAGTCCGGTAAGACTGTCATGAAGAGCATTGTGCCGCAACTTCTTTTCGAGATACCTGTGTTCGGTTATATCGTTAAAAACAAAAACTGCCCCTTCATTTTTTTCTCCTTCTCCCGAGAGTGAAGAAACGTTCAGGGAAAAATAAAGCTGCTTGCCGCCGGATGATGTAAAAGATATTTCCCTGTCTCGTATGAGCTCACTGTTCAGGAACTCTTCCCAGCTTGACTGACCGTTTTCGTTAAGAAGGGAAAGTACGCTGTCAATGTGCATATTAAGAAGTTTTGAAGCCGGGCAGTCAAGGAGAGTGGTCAGGGCGTTGTTAACATCCTGTATTATGCCATCCCCGTTAACTACAATGACCCCGTCGTGCATACTCTGAAGTATATCTCTCAGGTCATCTCTGCTGACGGTGGTTTCCTTTATGGTTTTTGCTGTGGCCTGAAGGGATCTTGCAAGATCTCCTATTTCATCGCTGTAGTTAAAGGGCAGTTCTATGTCATAGTCTCCCTTTCCTACCCGTTCAATGAGTCCGGAGATGATCTTCACAGGTTTGCTGATCCGTATCGCTACTGCGTAAGAGGAAAGTATTACGAGTACAAGAAGCATAACAGCTACAAATATCAGGAATCGGGTGGTGGATCTGAAAGTCTCCATATCCGTTGACCTGAGAACATCTCTAAGGCTTGCAAGTGCATTTTCGACGTATGCTGCCGATCTAACGATACAGATACCACCAGACTCAAGGCCATTCATCATTACAGGAGAAACTGAATAAAGCATGCTCCTGTCCCCGTTCCACATTATTCCCTCTCTCTGGATATTTGAAAGGCCGAAAAGGTCTTTTATATTTCTGCTCGATGGGGAAAGTCCCGTGCCATCTGTTATGATCATGCCTGAAGGATCATAAAGACATGCAAAAACTGTTTCTGGCTGGTTTCTGGCGGCTTTAGTGATAGAGGATATACTCTCTGTATCATTTCGAGCTATTAATGGTTCAATTTCTTCAGCGAGTTCCCGGGAGATCTGTTGTGTCTTGTCCTCGAATTTCTGGACAAGAGAGGATCTTATCACGGCAAAACTTATGTTCCGTGTTTTCGTGAGTGTGTTATTAAAATTCGAGAAAAGTACTGCAGCAACAATAACAAAAGTTGCAATAACAAGCCCGGAGATAAGCATAAAGTTTCGATCGCGAATTCGCATTGGAATAACCATCCGATCTTCGTTGAAACTATGATAAAAACTGAAAAAGTCAGATAATTAATGTATGACCTTAAGGTCTTTTGCAAAGTTAAATAAATTTTATAGAGCATAGCTTGATTAAATAATTTAAAATGAATACTATAACCCACAACAATAGTAGTTCAAAAAACTGTGAAAAGCAAGCTGAAGTTTGTTCAACACTGTCTTTTTCATTACTCCCATGTTTTACAAATATGTATACAAGAAAGGTTGAACGAATTTGACCGGATGTATTCAGCGGGGTATCAGGTTTTTAATGTTTCTGAAAAGTAGAGGTCTTGAAGCCTGGCTTGTTGGAGGATGCGTAAGAGATCAACTTATGGGCATTGAACCTTATGATATTGATTTAGCTGTGGACTCTTCTCATGATGAGATGATCTCCCTTTTCCCGGGGATAAGGTTCAGAGGCAGAGAAGGTGAACGCAGTTATTACATATTGCATAAGAACCATGTCTTTGAAATTGTTCTTCTTGAAGGAAGATCACTTTACGCTGATCTTGCAAGGCGCGATTTTACTATAAATGCAATGGCAATGGATGTGAATGGAAGTATCATAGACCCATTCCAGGGAAGGCGGGATCTTGAAATACCAGTACTGAAATTTAACGGTTCAGGAAGGGAAAGGATTGAAGAGGATCCTTCAAGGATCTTGAGATTCTGCCGTTTTGCTGCATATCCAGGTATGAAGGTAGATCCTTCCAGCTCTGGTATCTTAAAGAACTGGGACCTTTCGCGGGAGAGTATTGCTCAGGAGAGGATCGGGGCGGAAATTCTCAGGTCCATTAATTTATCTGTATTTTCTTCTTTTCTCGATTGTGTCAGGTATCATGGGCTCATTGATCTGATAGCGTCATCATCGCAGAGTAAATATGACATTATCAGTTGCATCAAGGCTGTAAGTTCGCTTGAATCGGAAAGGTCGTCTCCAGCAGAGCTATGCACGGCGTTTTTATATGATCTTGAGCCTGAACCTGCTGTTAGGATGGGGCGATGGTGCTGGCCTGTAAAACTCAAAAAAGAGGTATGTCTGTTAATTGACATTTGCAGGGCAATTAACAGAACTCATATGAGAGAAGAGGATATAGCGGATACAGCAGTGAAACTGAGGTTTCCAGGCATTGCTAAAGTTCGCAGGCTGGTTCTTTCAGGATTTCTGCCACCAGAAAAAGTTATTTATGCTGGGAAAAATCTCCTGCGCGTAAGGAAAGCGGCTGAAAATCTTTCGAGGAGTGTTGATCTTCCTGACGGAAAGGAAATAATGCGTCGGCTTGATGAGAGAAGCAGCAGAAGGATCGGCGAAATAAGGCGGAAGATCCTTCTGGAATCTGCAAGGGGGAACATGAGAACAAACAGGGAAGTGGACAGATTTTTCGAAACACTGGAATGAAACTGATCCTATCGCCTGTCTATTGCCTTGGCCCATCTTCCCAGGCAGGCACGCCCAGAGTGATCCCGAATGTCCATTCATCATCCTCGCTGTATACTACCAGAAGTTTTCCATTAAAAGCAGTTCCAGGTACTGAAAGGGCCAGACCAGTTTCCCATGGATCTTCAATAATGCTGAAGGAAGTGTCCATCAGATATCCCATGCCGTAGAACAGGTCCGCATTTATTGTCCCCCACCAGTTTTTAAAAATTACTGTCCTTATGGTCGCTCTCCACCAGGCCATATTTTCAGCTGTCAGTGGATTCTCTGCCACGGAATATAATTCCTGCCTTCCACCGAGATATGCCCTGAAGTAAGGGTTGCTGTCATCTCCGGCATACAGGCCGCCGCGGATGATCAGCCTTCTGCGACCGTTGCTGAAAGTGTGAACATTTTTGAGATCAAGGCGTGTAATAACTTCATCTGCTTCCGGCCACCAGATATCCGCCCTTATGGATGTTCCCGAGGTGGGATCAATTTCATCATCAAGGGTATTGTACATAGTAAAGGCCGTTGGGATAAAATAGCTGTCGGACCGGGAATCGGCATCATAATATTCAGCGCTAAGTCCGATCCCTGCTCTGAGCGGACCCAGGAAGAAACGTTCAGTATATGAAGCTGAGAAACGGTACCATTCAACATCCGGGGCATTTGCAGGTTCAAATTCTCTCTTTCTCATGTAGACAGTTGTTTCACTTCTCTTTTTCCACTCTTCTCCAGAGTTAAGGTATCTGAATCCCAGACCCCATTCTCTGCCTGCAACAATATTGGCTGTAAAAGTATCTCCGCTTTCACGAAGGTCCCGGGTGACTATATCTGCATAAAGCCAGTTATGGTCGTGAAAACTTGAGTAGCTGCCTCCGATCATGGTTTCATATTTATACTTTTTTGCAGTTATGTATCTCCGGTCATCTGATCGATTCTGCTCTGCAGTCCTCAAAGTCCTTGTGCGGGGTAATTCTTTGACGGTTGTCCTGTTAAGTACCGGACATGGCGGGGCATTCATGGAAAGCCTTTTCAGCAGGTCCGCATTTTCCCTGCCACTTTCAAGGCCTGCGTGCAGGACTTTATCAAGGTTGTTCGTATCCAGCATGGGCATTTGTCCAACATCTGGCCGTATAATAAGATCGGCAGCTTCAAGATCCTGTCTGAGTTCTCTTGAAGTCATTATATTTACACACTGGTCGAGGACGTCCACTGTCGAATTGATCTCTTCCTCTGTTTTGTTGGATGCAGCAATATCAACTGCGACGACAGGAAAACCTGGGAATACCTTTTTTGCTATCCGTACAGGCAGGTTAGCTACCAGTCCCCCGTCTACCATAAGCCTTCCATTCAGTCTCCACGGTTCAAAAAGACCTGGAATAGACATTGATGATCTCATGGCTTCTGCAAGGTCTCCATCCCTTATTACAACAGGTTCACCGTTTATAAGATCAGTAGCTACAGCTGCAAATGGGATCGGAAGATCGTTGAAATCCGTGATATCTCTACATGGTCTTACGATATCCCTGAGTTTTTCATATAGTCTTTCTCCGGATAATCCACCGAGGGGTCCCACTACTTTGCCGTTTTCGTCCATCAGAACCCTGTAGAAACTCCAGAGTTCTGCACTGTTCTCCTTGCCAAGTGGAGAATTGGAAGGAGTATTCCTGTTATAGAAAAGGCTTGTCAGGTCCATATCCATTATTATTGATGCGATCTGGTCTGCATTGTAACCACAGGCCGAAATACCACCAATAATTGATCCCATGCTTGTTCCTACTATGCCGACGACTGGGATATTTTCCTCTTCGAGTACCTTCAGTATCCCTACATGGGCTATTCCCCTTGTACCTCCGCCGGATAGTGCAAGGACGATCCCGCCAGGCTGGAGCGGAATGTCAGCAGATACTGCGGCCGGTAACAGCATTGTCAAGATGAGGATAGAGATAATAAAAAAGATATTTCTCTTATTCATGGGACCTCCCGGTATAAGGGTTTAAACGTCCAGGTTCCTTACTTCAAGGGCATGGGACTCTATAAAAGCTCGACGAGGCTCTACTTTGTCGCCCATAAGTATGGTGAAATATTCATCAACGGCCATTGCATCCTCAACTTCGACCCTTTTGACGATCCTGTTCTGAGGATCCATTGTAGTTTCCCAGAGCTGAGAAGGATTCATTTCTCCAAGTCCCTTGTATCTCTGAACCGAGGCTTTTTTCAGACTTTCCTCGCGCATAATATTTCTTAATTCCTTGTCGCTGTAGCAATATTTCACTGATCTGCCTTTCTGTATCCTGTAGAGAGGCGGGTGAGCAAGATAGAGATATCCGTTCTCTATGAGCCCTTTCATATAGCGGTAGAAGAAAGTAAGCAGAAGCGTGCTTATATGAGCACCGTCAACGTCTGCGTCAGTCATTATTATGATCTTGTGGTACCTGAGTTTTGTGGGGTCAAAATCTTCCCCGATCCCGCATCCGAGAGCCTGAATGATAGTTCGTATTTCCTTGTTGCTCAGGATTTTGTCAATTCGAGCTTTTTCAACATTGAGTATCTTGCCGCGAAGAGGCAGTATAGCCTGAAAACTCCTGTCACGGCCCTGCTTGGCACTACCGCCGGCGCTGTCTCCCTCAACGATGTATATCTCGCCTATTTCAGCATTTCTGCTGGAGCAGTCGGCAAGTTTTCCGGGAAGGTTCATACCGGAGAGAGCTGATTTTCTGACCAGTTCCCTGGCTTTTTTTGCGGCGTTTCTCGCCTGTCTTGCCTGAAGGGCCTTTTCTACAACGGGTTTGACGAGCTGGGGCTGGTCGTCGAGCTGCTGGAGCATATCCTCATAAATTATTGAGTCCACTATACCCTTGACCTCGCTGTTGCCGAGTTTTGTCTTGGTCTGCCCTTCGAACTGAGGTTCAGGAAGCTTTATGGAAATTACAGCTGTAAGACCCTCTCTCAGATCTTCTCCTGTAAGGTTGTTATCCTTTTCCCGGAGGAGCTTGTTCCTGCGGGCTATTTCGTTGATCGCCCTGGTCAGGGCTGTTCTGAAACCGGAGACATGAGTTCCGCCTTCTATCGTATGTATGAGGTTGGCAAAGGCGAATATCCTTTCATGAAAACCGTCGTTATACTGTATTCCCACATCCAGGGTTATTCCTTCCTTTTCTCCAGTTATTATCACTGGTTCAGGAAGAAGTGTGTTCTTTTCTTTGTTTACGTAATTTACAAATGACCGGACTCCGCCTTCGTACTGGAATTCCATTTTCTTCTCTGTTCTCATGTCTTCGAGGACTATTTTCAGTCCGGGGTTGAGAAAAGCCATCTCCCGGAATCTTCCACTGAGAAGGTCTGCGGAGAATGTTATCTCCTCAAATATTTCCTCGTCAGGCATGAAATGGATCCTGGTTCCGCTGAGCCCCGTGTCTATACCGCCTTCGAGGTCCGTTACGTTTATTCCTTTTTCATATCTCTGGGACCATTCCTTGCCATTCTTGTATATGGTCAGTTCGAGCCAGTCTGACAGGCCGTTCACGACTGATATGCCAACCCCGTGGAGACCTCCGCTGACCTTGTATATGTCATTGTCAAATTTTCCTCCGGCATGAAGGGTCGTCAGGACCACTTCTGCTGCAGGTCGCCCGTTGGATGGATGAGGATCGATGGGAATACCTCTTCCATTATCAACCACCGAAACACTTTCATCGGGGTGAATGGTCACATATATTTCCGAGCAGTAACCTGCCATTGCCTCATCAACGGAATTATCGACTACCTCGTAGACCAGGTGATGAAGCCCTCTCGGGCCAGTATCTCCAATGTACATGCCGGGTCTTCGGCGTACAGCCTCAAGACCCTCCAGTACCTGTATGTCCTCCGCAGTGTAAAGTCTGGCGGATGCTGTCATTTACAGATCTCCTCCCTGTTGAAGTACCTTAAGATTTCTCCTTGCTTCTGAGCTAAAGGTACGATATCTTTTAGCTAGGGTTCCGGGCTTGAATCCAGTCGCCATAAGAGAGCCATCCCGCAAAAAGATCGCGGTTTCTTTTTCGTCACGGACGAGTGCTACCACCCGTTCAATTGATACGGTTCCTTCTCCTTCAAGGGGGATGAACAAGCCCTTGCACCTCCATAATTTTAGTAATCATACAACCTGAATATTATACCAGATGAAGCCTTACAGTGCTTTGCAGCAACAAATATTCCGGTATACAGGAAAAAGTCTTTATACTTAAGGGGAGAGATATAATGGAAAAATTTTTATCGGCTTTATCGAGGATCTTAAAAAATATGTACATAATTGTCAAAGAAGAGTGGAATGTATTCCTGAGTGTAAGTTTCGGTACATTTCTCATAGCTGCAGCTGTAATTATGTTCGTAATACCAAACAGGTTCCCGGACATAGGAGTTACGGGTCTTGCAGTTCTTTCCAGCTATATCTGGGGAATATCCCCTGTGTGGGTGATAGTTATAACAAATGCTTTGCTCCTGGCATGGGGCTGGAAAGTCCTTTCCAGGAGGTTTGTTATCTGGTCTCTTTTTACGGTGGTACTTTTTACAGTGCTGCTTGGTATTCTCGAGACCATGCCTGTACCCGATATTGATGATCGCTTTATGGCAGCAGTGATAGCAGGTGTTCTTAAAGGGCTGGGGGCCGGACTTATATACAGTCATGGTGTGTCAACGGGAGGTACCGATATACCGGGAATGGTCCTGAGGAAAAGAAGAGGGGTAGAGATGGGGACTTTCAATATATACATCAATTTTGTGATCCTCTGTTTTTCCTTCTTTGTCGTTGGACTGGAATCTGCCATATACGGTCTTGTCAGTGTCTATGTTTTTGGAATAGTTGCAGACAATACCCAGCGTTCTTTCGATCGTAGAAAACAGGTAATGATAATTACCAATTATCCAATGGAAGTTTCAAAATTTCTGATCTATAAACTCAACAGGGGTGTTACGGAGATAGAGGGGAGAGGCGGATACAGCCGCCAGAAAAGACCGATACTCATAGCACTTCTTGGACCTATGCAGACGGCAAGCCTCAAAAACTATCTTTCAGAGATCGATCCGTCTGCGTTCATGTCCGTAAGTGATGCTTCAGAGGTCCTTGGAAACGGCTTCAAGACATGGAAGTCCCTCTGATCAGACTTTCTTCTTATCTTTTACCGCTGTAGATATCTTTCAGGAATTCAAGATAATCCCCGGCCTCAAGCGGTCTCGGATTATCCCTGTTGCTTCCGTTAAGTGCGGATTTGGCTGCTATTTCCTCAAGGTCCTTTTCTTTTACTCCAAGTTCGCTGAAAGCAGGAAGTTCAACATTCCGTGCAAGCTTTGCGACTTCCTCCACTGCGATCGAGCATCCCTCTTCTTCGGTGGAGAAGCTGAAACCCATTGCTTTTGCTACCCGGGCATATTTCTCCAGGCAGTGATCCATGTTGTACTTCATCATGGGGGCAAGAACTACGGCATTGCAGACACCGTGGGGTAGATCGTATTTTCCTCCGAGAGCTTCGGCTATGCAGTGTACCGCCGCTACATCCGAGTGACTGAAACACATACCGGCCAGTATGCTTCCAAGAAGCATGCCGGATCTTGCTTCAATGTCGTTTCCATCATCATAAGCTCTCCTGAGGTATTTTGATATCAGTTCTATGGCGTACAGCCCGAGAGCATCTCCGACAGGTTCAGCATTTTTAGCGGTATAACCTTCAACAGCATGCGTCAATGCGTCCATGCCTGTAGCTGCTGTAAGGGAACGCGGCATAGTCATTGTCATCCGGGGGTCAGCAAGGGCAACTGCGGGGCCTATGGCCGGGCTTTTAACGGTGAATTTAAAGTTCTGGACAGTGTCTGTTATTACAGAACCAAAAGTCACTTCGCTTCCCGTACCAGCGGTCGTAGGTATTGCGATCAACGGAAGGACGTTCCTTTTTATAAGAGAGCTGTCCTCATAATCGCGAATATTACCACCGTGGGTCACCAGCAGGGATATTCCCTTTGCGCAGTCTATGGGGCTTCCTCCACCCACGGCAACAATGCAGTCAGCATCCATCTCCAGTGCTGCATTTGCGCCTGAAGTTACATTATGGTCCTTGGGGTTTGGCTCCACACCGCTGAATATTCCAAGTGCAAGTCCTTTTTCCGCTATTATGTTCTTTACCCTGTCCAGCAACCCGGCTTTCAGGATACCTTCATCAGTTACTATAAGTACTCTGGTTGCAGAGAGTTCATCAAGGTAAAGGCCCAGTTTTTCAACTGCCCCTTCCCCGTACTCTATACGGGTGGGCAGCTCAAAACTGAAGGGTTTCATTATCTGCATCAGGTCTATCTCCTCTCGTTCTAATATGTCTGATATCTCTGTGTTCAGAATAACTCTTTTTCAAGATCATATGCCGATATCCAGTTGATGCCGATCGCTTCAAGTTCATTTATCCCTCTTTCGTAGAGGTTAGAGATCCCGTCAAGGACTGCTGTAATTCTAAAGTCCCTTTCACTTGCCTCATAAATGGAGCACCTCGGACAGTTCGGAAAATTAAATCCTGTAAAAACAAGGGTGTTGATCCCTCTGTTTTTTAAGAAAGATTCAAGAGGTGTCTTGAAGAATGCTCCAAAACGGGGTTTATAAATAATATATTCGTTTTTATGCGGTTCCTGAATGTTTCCCTCTATCAAACTGTCACACTGAAGCCTTGTCCGGCTGTCCTTAAGCAGCTCTGGAAGGATCTGTACACCATCACTTCCCGGCGAAACTATCCTTTGACCTTCCTCGACAGTTTTTCTTCGGCATATATCCACGTTGCTGCCATTTTCAAGGTATATCCTGACAATATGGATTATCGGTTTTCCTGCAGAAATAAATGTTTGTGCAAGTTTCGAGACCTTTGCTGCTACGATCTTCCTGCTTTCAAGGTCAGGCCGTCCCTCCTGGCAGAAATCTCTCTGCATATCTATTGTTAAAAGGGCAGATCTTTCATAGTCCGGATATGTGTAACTGCTCACAGGGTATCGCCTTTTTTCCCAGCTCTTTCAGAGGCTTTGTCCATAAGAGCAATGCGGCTTACAACAACTCGTTCAAAGGTTCCCTCCAGTATCTTTCCCAGATTGTCCCTTGCTGAAAGGTCAAAGTAAAGCCTGTTGCCCGAAATATTTCTGAGTCTTGCACTGAAGGTTACGCTTGTTCCAAGAAGAGTCGGGGCCAGATGTGTAATATCTATGTTGAAACCAACAGTTATGAACCCCTCCGGAAGTTTCCTGTCCGCGATCTCGGTACATGCGCCCACAAATATATCTACACAGGCTGAGGTGGAGAGAAGCTGATTCAGGTATACCGACTGATTACCGACAGTATCTTCTACATCAACTGTTTTGTTGATCTCGTATGATTCTCCTGTATTCAGATAGTCCCTGAGCTCGAACATCTTGAAAGCACCTCCATATTCTGACTGTTTTCTGTTTTCCTTCTACACAAGTTTACCATTCACTGCATGGATTTGTGCAGCTTTTCCGAAAAGGGCAACGGTCGCATTTATCCCTGGCTGGAGGAAGGTTGCCCAGTGCAGCCTCATATGCCATGTCCAGAATTAATTTTTCCGTGTTTTCTATCGTTCTATTATCCGAAGGTATGGTCTCTGATTCGATCCCTTCCCTTAAATGATACAACCTTATATCCTGTTTCAAAGATGCGTCACGTTTTTTCAATGCGAGCCCGTAGAACCTCATTTGTTCCTCATAAAGTATCTCCGGTGTGTTCTTTACAGCTGTTATTTTATAGTCCCTGACATGAATTATATTATTCTTGACCCACATTACATCCACAGAACCGACCAGTCGAGTCCCATTTCCTATCCCAACACTGAAGGGAAATTCCCTGTGGAGTTCCTTTGAATCAGACAGCCGGGCAAGTTCTATACCCAGAGGTGTTCCGCACAGGCGAAGAAGCCAGTCCCGAAGGTCATTCCGTGCATATGGTTTTTCCCAAACAGGATGAAGAGCAAATGGCAGGTCCTTTTTTCTCTCCAGAAGTCCTTCCCTGTCAACGGGAATAAGCTGATCGACAGTGTCTGTTCTGAAATCCCATTTTTGAAGCATCCAGTGGGCAAGGGTCCCCATATCGCTTCCGCCAGATCTTTCCTCTCCCGGGAGCTCCCAGTCAAGATCCATACCCTGCATAAATTTCATCCTGTAAGCGTAGGGGCAGAACCTGTAAAGTGCAAAGGATGTTGCACTTACTTTCTCAAGTCTTACATTGCTGTTATTCGGCAGTTCTATAATGCGGTTTCTATAAGGATCTGAAGATATACTAGTCAAAATTTCTGCTTTCGATCTTTTCTCTTCCTCATCATAAAAGGGGAGTTTATCTATTCCGCCTGATCTTTCAGAGAGGAGAGAAAGCCAGGAACCTTTGTCCACAGAAAGGCCATCCTTATTTCTTTTTACAGTACCGCAAAGGAGCAGAGAATCACGAGCCCTTGTACATGCCACGTAAAAAAGCCTCTGCCATTCTTCGGATATCTTCTTTTTCTCCATATATCTGAAAACCTCTGAACTCAGAGGTATATCAGCCCTTTCCCCATCGTTTATTTGAGGAATACCACTCAGTGCCGTCCCCATATGGGGGGATGGCTGCAGACTTGTCCCTTTCCCCCCGCTGGTGGGTGACTGTTCGATACCGAAAAGTGCCAGAACTGGAAATTCAAGCCCCTTTGCCGCGTGAACTGTCATTACCCTGATCACATCTTCATCTTCTCCTGTTACAGGTGCCTCTTCGAGGCGTATACCTCTTCCGGCAGATTTTGTCAGGTATTCCACACAACCTTCAAGATCCCTGCCTCTGCAGGTCTCGTATTCCCTTACAATGTCTATTGCCTTTCTAATGTTGGCTGCGGCACGCTTTCGAAGCCATGGAGGATATTTTGCCAATATCTGTCCATCAGAAATGATCTCCTCAATAACCTTTGAAGGGCCTTCAAATACAGCTTTTCTGGAGAGGGAAGTTAACCTTGCTTCAAACCCAGGTTGATACTTTCCTGCCTGGAAGAGCATTTTTTCAGCCGGGCATCTTTCTGGAAGGGTAGTCTCAAGAATCTCTTTCACTTCCTCCAGAGTCATTCCCGATAAAGGAGAAGATAGAAAGTGTGCGAGAGCTGTGCTGTTGGTTTTGTCCTGGAGAAATTCGAGTAACGCGACAATATCAAGAGTTTCGCTCCTGGAATAATATCCGGTACTGCTTACGAAATATATCGGCAGGGAAAACTCGTCGACCAGTACTTTTTCCAGACATGGATAATGGGTCCTTGAGGGGACCAGTATGGCGATATCTTTCCAGGAGAGTTCTCTCTGTGAGCAGATCTCTTTGTCCCATACTGTTTTCCCGGTATTTATCATTTCCATGAGTTCAGTTCCTAATCGTCTTGCCAGATCTTCACGAAGGGTTTCGATCTTTTCGCACTCCCCGTCCTCATAAGAAGATCCTGATCTCAGCAGAATTGAAAATGCCGGGAGGTCAGTTTTCTGTCTTTTCTCATGCCAGTCAAGCGACAGGGGGGGGACGAGAGGTTCATACGGATGTCTAAGCTGGTCTCCTAATCCTTCCTTCCATGTGAAAGCAAAGATGTCATTGACAGACCGCAGGACTTGATCACTACTTCTGAAACTTGTGTCCAGATTTATATATCTGCCGTTGTGCCAGTTTTGGGCACTTTTTATGTATTGAAGAAAAAGTTGAGGTTCAGCCTGCCGAAAACCATATATAGACTGCTTCAGGTCTCCCACCAAAAAAAGCCTCTGTGTTTCAGGATCCCATATCTGGCGTACAAACTCATCCTGAATTTCATTAGTATCCTGAAATTCATCGAGAAGGATCTCGCAGAATCGTTCAGAATAACTGTTATTCTCCCTGACTGCCTCATGGGCAAGTGCCATCATGTCATCAAATGAGATCAGTCCGCGTCGTGCCTTTTCTTCCTGCCAGATCTTCCAGCATACTGAAGTTAATTTCAGCAGCATCTTCCTGTAAAATATCTCCTCGCTGCTGCATCCCTTTTGGATAAAGTCGAACAAAGAGAAGTTTTTCATTATTTCTGCCCGATATTTTGAGACATCTTCCTCGAGAAGATCATTGATCCTTGTCTTGAGTTCACCGCGTGCACCTTTGAGTGTCATGGCCAGATCTTTAATGAAGTTGATGAGGTTTCCGCCTGATGGCACATCCTGTCCCCAGGTTTTAATAAATTTGTCGATATTTTTTGCAAGTGACGTTTTCTCTTTGCCGGTTTTATCGAGGCTGACGAATATACCGTTGGTTCCGAGCCAGAGCTCGAACTGTTTTTTAAGATCTGGCTCAAGTATCCTGGCCAGGTCTTTCCCAAGGTCTTCGTCGTGTCTTTCAATGTTCTCTCCCCAGTCGTAAAGTTTTTCAGGAGAAAGTCCGAGAGGGGAAAAACGTGAAACACTTCCGGCAGCCAGATCTGCTATACTTTGTGCTCCATAAAAATTAAGGATTTCCTCCATCGCAGGTTCTGAAAACAGTTTCCTTACGCTATCTTTCCATTCGTCGCTTATCCTTCGTGTGAACCAGTCGGTCCGAAGAATATCAAGGTTTTCTTCGACATCTCTCCAGAAAGATCCTTCATCAGGAGGAGACACTGGTCTTGCCTCCGGATCAATGGGAATGTCCAGTGAACTTTCCCGAATAACCCTCATGGCGAAGGAGTGTATGGTTGATATATAGGCTTCATCAAGCTGTTCCCGTGCATTTGAAAAAGTACTCCTGCGCGAAGGGAAGCTTTTTTCGAGCATTTCCAGAATACTGGATATCCTTTCCTTCATTTCTCGTGCTGCTTTTTCCGTAAAAGTAAGTGTCAGGATCTGTTTCACGGATGCTCTCCCTGTTGCTACAGCCCAGATAAATCTCCAGGCAAGGGTCCAGGTTTTACCAGTTCCTGCTCCTGCACTTACGACTACAAGAGGTTCAGTAGCAGTTATTGCTTCCTTCTGGCCAGGGAGTGTCATTTCTTCAAGGTGTTTTTCAAGAGATAGAACATTCTTTTGTGTTTTAATCGACATGATCCAGTACCTCTTCATTCTCTATTCCTGTTGCTTCATATTTTCTGCATATTCCTTTGAACTGGCAGTATCTGCAGGTGTCAGAATTATAGTTGGGTCTGAAGGAACCTGTTTTTATATCTTCAGCCATTGCGCCAAGATCTTCTTCGGCTGACCTGACTTTTACTTCCATATCCAGCCTGCTCCTTTGGGTCATAAGCATGTAGTCTGCCGACTCCCGGCTCGCTGCTGTTGCTTTAAGCTTCCCGTCTCCATGGCAGATGTAGCAGTAACCCGACAGCATTGAAGGAAGTTCGGTCCTGTCCGAAGTTCCTTTTTCAAGAAGCAGAGTATAAGCTGGAAGTTGAAGGGAGTCTTTAAAATTAAAAGAATTCCCGCTTTTATAGTCACATATTATGCCTGATCCATCCTTCATTATATCCAGACGATCAAGCCTTCCTTCAAAAATAACTCCGTTTATTTCAAGAGATGGCAGGCTGTACTCGAAAAATGGTGATATTTCCTTATCCCGATATCCAGTTTTTTCCATCATGTCCTGCAGAGATCCTACAGCTTGAACCTGGGCGGCAAGCCTTGTCCTGTGTCTTTTTAATGAAGGTTCCTCAAGAAGTTCGGGATAATGATCGGATGTCACATCGGACAGAAGCCTTTCGGCAGTTTTTTTAATCGTATCTTTTTTGAGATCCGTTTCCTTCCAGGTTCTCCTCCAGAGTTCATGAAGGAGCATACCTGCAGTTAGAGGGTCAAATCCGGACGGACCTTCCTCTCCTATCCTTAGTATATACATACAGTAGTATCTGAAAGGGCACTTCTTCCATTGATCCACGGAACTTAGACTCACCGAAGGTATGCCCCCATGTTCTATCCTGTGTACTGGCAGTTTTCTCTCTTTTATGATACCAGGGTAAAGATCTTTTTCCCTTATTTCATTTTCCCCAACTCTTTTTTCATCTTCACCAGGAAGGATCTTTCCAGGTCCTCTGTGGATAAAGTAGTTTTCACTACTGCGCTGGATCCATGTTTTACCGCTATGCTCATTCTGAGCCTTACGAATGAAGGGAGAGGATGCCTGAGGTCTTCCGGATGAGTCTGTAAGAGGGTAACTTATGATCGTTAGTTTTTTCCCGCAGGCGCATATCCTGTTAAAAAGCATTTCTCTCTGTTTACGCTGTTCCGAGAGCAGTGGGAGGTGACTGCTTCCAAGGGACATTGAACTATGAAGCATATCCTTGCGTCCATCAGGCAGGAGGGGGGATTCTCTGAGATTCCCCGGCCATGTGGTTGATGAAGCGCCGCAAAAGATCCAGAGTTCTTTTTCGGCAAAAACCGGAGGTGTCCCGGTGAAAACTTCCATAGAATCAGTGCATCCGGGTCTGTGCCATATTGTTGTTTCTCTTGCCCAGTTGGAAAGGTAATTGAAAGCTTCATTTCCCTTCAGGGTCGTGTCGCCTGCCCGGCCGATATCTTTCTGGATCTGTTCCACTGAAAGTGTTTTTTCCCTGACTTCTCTCAGGGCTGCGTTGAATTGTCTGCATTTTTCATCAAGTCTCGGATCATCTATTATGTACTGCGAGATCTTTTTTTCCCATTTGCAGATCTCAGCCAGTTCAATGATCAATCCAAGGAGGCCGGCTGGTTCTCTTCCATCTTTAACAGCATCTGAAAAAGCGCACATTCCGGAGAAATTTTCTGCCGAAAGATCATTTTTAGAGGATAAAGTTTCGGTCCACTGCCTGCGGCCTTCAGGAAGGAATATTCCCTGGGTATCTGGAATAAAAGAAGGGCCTGCGAACCATGGTTCCCGAAGCAGTCTCAAAGTTTCCTTTCCTGGCCATCCTTCGCAGGAACATTCATGGATCCTTCGTAACATTTCCCAGAGTGGTGTCATGGCAACTTTCAGGCCATGTCTGCAGTTGTGTGGTATATGGTATCTTTCGAGCACTTCCACTGCTGTAGCAAGGTAGGGATCAGGTATGCTCATTCCCGTATTTGACCAGCCGGGGAAGGGGTTATTTTCAAACATTGAAGGGATATGCCCATTGTCAGTAGACCACATGACAAGTTCCCTTGCAATAGTCTCCATTTCTATTCTTCTGTCCCCTCCTGCAATTTCAATATAACTCATAGGTCCGTCTGCATGGGGAAATATCTCTGCATGGGGGAACTGATCCCTGACAGTGTAACTTCCCGGGGTACCATTCAGAGGGGTATATATAGCTATCTGGCAGCCTGCTGCCTCAAGGCTGTCTACAAGTTTTTTCTGGCTATGGTTAAAACTGGAAAATCCTGTAAATATAAGGTTTTTGTTAATTGCCCATGCCGGGTTTTTCCGGCAGACTGATTCGAGTATCTCTCTTGTAAGTGTCGCTATCTGTGCGCTGTCAAAAAGTCCTGATGGCCCTCCTGTTTCAAGATATGATGAATAGGAGTGGTATAGACGGCAGAGCAGTCCCTCCGGAATATCAGAGAAGGGGCATGATCCATCATCAGGGCAGGCATGGCATCCGAGAGAACTGGCCAGCTCATTGGGAGTTACTTCTTCTCTTAAGAGTTCCCTCAGTGTCTGTCCGAGAGTTGAAATAAAGCCCCGGGTCCTTATTCCCGGCGGAAGGTCTGAATGGTTTGAACTGTCAATTTCAGCAAGATATTCAGCAAGAATATGCCGGACGATTATCCAATGGTCTGGAGGATCGATCTGGCGGCGCTGCAAAGTATTTTCAATGTATTTCCGGTTATCCGCCCAGATCTCGCGGTAAAGATCGCTCCATCTCCAGATATGCCAGCTGGAGGAACCGAATGAACGGTTCTTGAGCAGTATATCCCTTAGCATCTGAATGTCTGGCCGAGCTGGTACGAAAAAATATACACCGCGCCCGTCATTTTTTGTGAAGGCTGACCGCTCAAGATCAGGGGCTATATCCGATATTCTTGTGTAGGCATGAATTTCCATTTGAACATCTCCTTGTTAGATATCATTTTTATTTTAACAGCATCGGGAAAGTAGGGAGATTCCTTCTGAAAATAGGAGGATAAGTATTTCTGCCAGTTTACCCCTGCGTTATAATAAAGTATAATTTTCCTGAAAATAGCTTAAAAGGAGGAAGATCACATGAAGAAATTCTTGATCATAGCTTTGGCATTAGTTTTACTTACTCTTGCTGCCCTTCCAGTACTTGCGTCTGATCTGGATCTTCAAATAACCTCGACAGCAAAAGAAAAGATGGCAAGCGAGGGAATGGAGTGGTATGTCCAGCCTGGAACTTACCAGGGTTACTGAGGAGAGCCTCTTTCCGCTCTAGTCTGGAGCGGTCCGCCAGAAAAGCCCGAACATTTCAATTATCTTGAAGAAGAGAATTTCCAGGTATGGGTACCTAAAGGAATGACTTTTGAAGAGGGTATCGTAAAAATAATTGGACTTCCCTACAGGGGAGACTATGTACTTAAGGTATCTACTGCTGTTAGTATGGAAGGCGAAGGATGCGGTAACTGACCGTATTTAATATTCGCGAAAGCAGGTGGTTGGTTTGAAATTTATGAGATTCCTCAGAAATGACACTGTCATCCAGGGGATAACGGATGGTATAGGTTATGTCAAGGAGATCAGGGGAGATATTGCCGGGAATTATGAGTTGACCGGCTGGCAGATCCCTCTCAAAGATGTTCAGAAGTATCTGGTACCTGTTTATCCCTCAAAAATTGTTGGGCTGGGGTTGAATTACAGGGCCCATGCCGAGGAGACGGGTGTCCAGATCCCTTCAGAGCCTTTGATGTTTCTCAAACCTCCAAGTGCTCTCGCGGCCCACGGAGAAGATATAATATATCCAGGGATAAGCTCAAGAGTTGATTACGAGGCCGAGCTCGCGATCATTATTGGCAAAAAGGCCTGTAACATCTCAGCAGAAGAGGCTGGTAACGTAATACTTGGTTATTCCTGTTTTAATGATGTAACTGCAAGGGACCTTCAAAAGAAGGATGGCCAGTGGACCAGGGCCAAATCCTTTGATACATTTGCTCCCCTGGGTCCATGGATAGAGATGGATATTGATCCTTCAAACCTTGAGATCTCAATGCTTAAGAATGACAGGGTTGTCCAGGATTCCCTTACCAGCGACCTGATATTTAATGTCAACCATATTGTTAGCTGTGTATCCAGGGTAATGACCCTCAATCCTGGTGATGTTATTGCTACAGGTACACCATCAGGTATTGGGCCTGTGGAGCACGGTGATATTCTGACAGTCAGGATACAGGGAATAGGTGAACTTCAGAATCGCGTTGTCCGGCCCGGAGGAGTAATTTCCTGATATTTTTGCAGTATTCAGGATCATTGTTATTTTAAAAAAGGCTTCCCATTGTTTTCGGGAAGCCCTTTTTTTACCGTACTGGAAATATTTTGCAATTTATTCATTATTATTGTAATATGCCCTTCAAATCTGATAGCAACATCAGGAGGACCAAATGATAAAAGCAGTTCTTTTTGATTTTGACATGACCCTTGTAGATAGCAGTTATGCAATAACAGAGGGGATGAATTTCATAGCAAGGAACGAAGGCCTCCGGGAATTGAGCAGGGAAGAGGTCATGAGCATTATAGGGCTTCCCATAGAAGAATCCTGGGCCATGGTCTGGGGGCGTTTTGACGAACGGTGGCTGGAATCTTACAGGAGATCTTTTAAAGAGACCGAATACTCAGGTATTGATCTTTTCCCCGGGACCATTGATCTTCTGCAGAGTCTTAAACGGCTTGGGATATTATCTGCAGTTGCATCCAACAGGACAAATGTCCAGAGTGCAGTTGAAGCCATGAAACTGATGAGTTATTTTTCCTTTGCCATTGGTCTTCAGGATGTAGAAAATGCAAAGCCTGCACCGGATCTTGTCATCAAGGGTATGGAGCTTCTCGGTGTTGAACCTCGGGAAGTCCTTTACGTAGGAGATACCTGTGCTGATATGCAATGCGCTTCATCTGCCGGTGTTCGTGGAGTTGGAATGATCACAGGAAATTCCACTCATGAAAAGCTCAGGGAGGCCGGCGCATGGGTTACCCTCGAGGATATCGCCGGGATTCTTCCGCTCGTTGAGGCAGAACAGGTTATTCTGGATCACTGAGCTCGATCCTGGATCAAATTTATATCCGGTTTTGCGAGCCAACTCAGATAAAATCCAAAATCTAAAATCGCTATGTCCTGATCTTGAACTGTGGGGTTTAATCCAAAATCTAAAATCTAAAATCCAAAATTGTTTCTGATCTTTATTTTTTCTGGATACTCTGCTATGCCTGTACATTCCCTGATGGTAAGATTTTAACAGGGAGGTGTTACTGATGAGGATCAAAGATCTGCCCAAACTTGCGGTATCA
>CAYPIU010000012.1:0-47659 GCA_964410915.1 uncultured Synergistales bacterium
GATGGAAGTTGTTTTTGGAGGAGTCGCAAGTAACTCGGCCAGAAAGGTTGTTTCACCAAAAAAGGAGAGACCTTACATAAGGTCTCTCCTTTTTTGCGTTTACTAATGATCAGGATTTAAGTATCAATGTCCTCGCCCATGGAAAACCACCAAGGTCTATTGCAACTAAGTCGTTTTTAAAATCCATATAACCTGGGATCCATACCTTGATATCTTCTTGAGAGATTCCAATATATTCATTAGAAGGTGCTGTACCATCCTCAACGAGGATAGTTTTTACATTTCCACGTCAACCTGCAGAAACTGTTTTTTCGATAATCCTGAATTCTTTGCCCTTTTTTCTCATATATTCAAGAGCTTTTGGTGAAATATCAAGTGATAACTTGCTCATATATAACCTCTTTCCTGTTTCGTAAGATTTATCTTCTACATCCAGCATTGCTGCTTTTCAATGCACTGGATGCTACAAGATATGTATTCCACAAGTACCCCGCTGTCTGAATATCAACAGTATCACTTATGAATTCCATATTTTCAGGAACCCAGACAGTGATGTATTCATCACTTAAAGGAAAAAAAGTACCATCTTCCGGTTTGCCATTCCCGACGAGAATAGCACTTCGAGCTGATCAACCGGAACCGACTATTCCCTCATAAAGATGAAAAGTTGTACCAGCCTGATATAAATATTCTTTAGCTTTTTCTCCAATATTCAAATCAAATTTTTTCAATATTTTACACCCCCATGGTATTAATAATTGAAATATACCATAGTAGGGTATACTTAGCAAGTTTTTATAATGGAAAATATTTGATAATTTTTATAAAGGCTTAGTTGAAAACGGTGATTGAAAAGCAACTGTATATTCTGGCCATTGTCACCATTGCCTCTGAATTATATTTATGATCTCCAGCAAAATCTCCACAACAATAAAATTTCAGAACCATCAGCAGAAAGATTTACTTAAATAATTATGAAAAGAACTGTATACACGTTTTTAATTCAACTTTCGCAGTATCTTGAAAATCAAAAAAACCTGCAAAGAATAATAAATATAAGAGATTCCAAAACTAAGGCAAAATATTTTGTCAGGATGGGCGCACCTCACGTCAGAAGGTGGATAACAGTATCAAAACAGATGGCCCGATGGGAAGGCTGTCCATACCACATTGCTATATCAGAAGACAAGTTCAATGAATTCTTTACATTGTTCAAATTTCTTCTGCCTGTAAAGTTATAAAAGATTTTTGCTACTCCGTACCGCGAAAGGTGAGTTTTTAACTTAAAAATAATTAAAAAAGAAATCTTTTTTTTCATGCTTCAGACAAGAAAGGTGCTATCCCATCCCCTTCTGCTGAAAAAGAAAATCATATCCTCAGGCAACGGTGCTTTGAATTGTTTTTCTGAAATTCTTGAAAATTCTTTCCCCAGGTCTGGAAAAGAAAGACACGATGCATGAAGCAAAGGCCTTTTTATCCCATATTGCCACCAGTGTCTGTTCTCATTTCTATTACCATATTTCTGGTCCCCGATAATGGGGAAACCCATATCTGCAAGGTGTACCCTTGCCTGATGTGATCTGCCAGTAACCAGCCGTATTTCAACCAGTGAAAACTGACCATCAGTACAAAGCCTTTTGAAAATACTTATTGATGGCTTGCCATTACTGTCAACCACGACAGTATTTTTTGAGGGATCCTTGAAAAGTGGTTTATCGATCCTTCCTTCTTTGGGAATCTCACCACATACCACTGCAAGGTAATCCTTTCTTATCCTGTTCTGTTTCATCTCTTCCTGAAGTTTTCTAAGCATATTCCCTCCAAGAGCTATAAGGACAAGACCTGTAGTATTCCGGTCGAGACGGTTGACAAGGGCAGGCCTGAAATCTTCTGATAAAACATCCTTATCCGCCCATGAACGTGAAAGCAGGCTATCCTCACCTTTTTTTGAAGGTTGCGACAGAAGACCGGAAGGTTTGTTAACAACCCAAAGATCACTGTTTCTCCATACGGTTTCAAGCTTTTTATCAACTCCCCCTTCTTCCCGGGAGTCGGGTTTATCCCAGGGGACATAAACCTCCTGTCCCCTGGATAACCTTGTATCAAATGAAGCCTTTTTACTATCAACCCTTACCCTCCCCTTTCTGATGTTCTTCATCAGAGCACTAAGGGGAAGAGCAGGCCAAAGGCTTCTTATCACCTTGTCGAGTCTTCTGCCGTCATGATTAGCGGACACAATAAACTTCCAGGACATTTTAAAACCTCATGAATACTTTAAAAGAAACTCTAAAATACGGATCATAACCATTTTGCTAACCTTCAACCCTCTCCAGATCTGGATCAGCTTCCTCACCGGACAGTTCTCTCCATTTCCAGAACCTGCGGCCTGTTGACTGGTTATATTCAGAGATCTCTTTATCTTCCTCCAGATCATCTATGGAATTTTTATAACAGAAAAGCTTGAAATCCAGCTCATCAGCGGAAGAAACGATCATTGCTTCAAGTGTGGAAGGAAGGACCGGTGACCCGAATTCCTTACGGCCATGATGACTTAGCAAAATATGCCCAAGATGAAGAAAAAGATTTTCATCCAGCTCAAACGCTTTAGAAAGCTCGGAGAACTTTGCATATCCCAAAGCAATATGATCATGAATAAAACCCGGTATTGAGATCCCCGGTGCAGGATTCAGGTTATACGCATCGATTTTGCCGAGATCGTGCAGGAGACAACCCGCAACCACAATGTCATGATCCACGTCATAACATCCTTCCGTGTATGAAAGTGCAATATTCTTAGCAGAAGATGCCACCCGGACTGTGTGTTCCAGAAGCCCATGAACATAAGCGTGATGATGAGACACCGCCGCAGGAGCAACCCTGAAATCTTTCCATAATTCCCCAGTGAACACAAAGTCAAGAAAATCGGCTATTTGTCCAGAGCAGGATCCTTTAAGATCCGTAAAAGCTCTTTCCAGCCTGACAACAGGAACTGGCGACTTCTGAACAAAATCATGAGGAGGATACTCTGACTGGTGTACAAAATAGATAGCATTGAAGTTATACTGGGACTGTCCCCTGAATTCAACTACCTGACCCTGAACTCCTACCGTGCATCCCTCAATTTCAACTATCTTTTCTGCAGGAAGTTCCCTATCCTTTATGGAAGGATCCTGCCGGTCAAGCCACTGTGCATTGGACCAGACCTTACCCTGGATCTGTCCCTGTTCATCCATTAATACAATATCCCAGAAAGTTTTGTTATTCCTGTCTTTTCGGCTATCGATCCTTGAAACAACTCCCCAGAGTTTAAATTTTTTTGAGGGGGGAAGCTTTTTGATCTCTGCCGTCTTCATATATTCTGCTTCAGACACTTTATCACCTCTTCAAAATACCTTTGCTATCACGAATAATAACCCATCTTACCAATATTGGAAATAAAGATTGACATTATCATTGTGAACCGTTCCGCTGTTTGTTATATTTGTAATGTTCTGATTAGTTTTAATATAAAACAAGCAGTTATGTTTTATGCTATCATTTTCGTGTAACTTTATCATTTTGAATGAGGGGGATATCTATAAATGAAGTTTTCTCAAAGGATCCAGTCAATGCAGGCCTCACCAATAAGAAAACTTATTCCATACGCTGATGCAGCAAAATCGGAAGGGAAAAAGGTATATCATCTGAACATAGGCCAGCCTGATATCAAAACACCTCCAGGCTTTCTTGAAGCGATCAGGGACTTTTCACAGGAAGTCATCGCCTATTCAACTTCTCATGGCAGCCTTGAACTTATTGACGCCATGAGGAATTACTACAAATCCTATAACATGGATTTCAGCAGGGAGAATATCCTGGTAACCAATGGAGGTAGTGAAGCACTTCTGTTTTCCTTCATGGCTATCTGTGACCCAGGGGATGAGATACTGATACCGGAACCTTTCTATGCCAACTATAATGCCTTCGGCGCATCAGTAAATGTCAAGATAGAACCCATCACAACAAAAGCAGAAGAAGGTTTTCACCTTCCACCTGTTGATGAGATCCGAAAGAAAATAACTCCAAGGACAAGGGCTATTCTTATTTCCAATCCCGGTAATCCCACAGGAGTAATTTACACAACAGACGAAATGAAGATGCTATCCGACCTTGCCCTTGAAAATGAGCTCTATATAATTGCCGACGAAGTCTACAGAGAATTTGTATACGATGATCTTGAATATACCAGTTTTGGCAACCTTGAAGAAATCAGCGACCGGGTTATCCTTGTGGATTCCGTATCTAAAAGATACAGTGCATGCGGAGCAAGGATAGGATGTATCGTTTCGAGGAACACAGATCTTATGGCACAGATAATGAAACTCGCTCAGGGAAGACTCTGCGTACCAACTCTTGAACAGGTAGGCGCTGCAGCCCTCTATAATACTCCTGTTTCCTATCTCAAGGACGTCAATAAAGAATATCAGAAACGAAGAGATATTCTTTATTCCAAACTCAAGGAGATGCCCGGTGTTATCTGCGACGAACCTAAAGGCGCTTTTTACGTAGTAGCCAAATTACCCGTTGATGATGCTGAAAAGTTTGTTGTATGGATGCTTCAGCATTTTGATGTGGATGGAGAAACTGTTATGATGGCACCTGCTGCCGGATTCTACGCAACAAAAGATCTTGGTAAAAATGAAGTCAGACTTGCCTATGTCCTAAATCAGGATAACCTTTCCAAGGCAATGGATATTTTGAAAACAGGTCTGGAAACTTACCCAGGACGAGTCGAAGCGGCTGCTACTTCGGCATGATCTTCAGATTTTAATGAATTGAGGGTATCCCATAAAAAGGGGTACCCTTTTTTATGGGAAAGATTTGCCTTACCCCTATCTCTTCAAGTAGACTCTCTATATTCGATTTTATTGAAAACTGACAAGAAAGAAGGTTAAACCACATGCCGCTCAAGGTTAAAGAGGCACTTTCCAAGGATGTAGGTAGATGCATCGCCAGGCTTGATCCGGTAGATATGACCAGATATGGGATCAAGGAAGGACAGATAATAGAGATCGAAGGCAAACGAAGGACACCTGCTCGTGTCCTTTCCTGCGAATCAGGGGATAGAGGCGGAAGAAATATACAGATCGACGGGATAATCAGGGATAATGCCAACGTTGGACTCGATGAATTTGTTACAATTAACAAAGTAACATATTCATTTTCTGAAAGTATCTCTCTGAGACCCATAACAACAATATCCCTTCTTGAGAAGGAAAAGGATGTTGAATATATAGCATCTCTTCTGGAAGGAATGCCTGTTACAAAAGGTGACAGGATCAGACTAACACTTTTCGGGACCAGAACATGCGATTTTAAGGTTGTAAGCACCCAGCCCCAGGGATTTGTTGTAATAAACAAGAGCACCTATATTTCACTTGAAAAGAAAACTTCCGGGCCTAACAAACTGGAACGGGTTTCTTATGAAGATATCGGTGGATTGGGAAATCAGATACAGAGAGTAAGGGAAATGATCGAACTTCCCCTGCGCTTCCCCCAGGTTTTCGACAGGCTTGGCGTGGAGCCCCCCAAAGGAGTTCTTCTATATGGCCCCCCGGGAACAGGAAAAACAGTTATAGCAAGGGCAGTTGCCAACGAAACAGATGTCTATTTTACCCATATTTCAGGACCGGAGATAATCGGCAAATTCTACGGTGAAAGTGAAGAACGTCTCCGAAAGGTTTTCGAGGAAGCCCAGTCACATTCACCCGCAATCATTTTCATTGATGAGATCGATGCCATCGCACCTAAAAGGGAAGAAATGGGCGGTGAAAAACAGGTTGAAAGAAGGGTCGTTGCTCAGCTTCTTGCTCTTATGGATGGGCTTGAATCGCGCGGACAGCTTGTTGTTATCGGCGCTACAAATATACCTAACACACTTGATCCGGCTTTAAGGAGACCAGGGCGATTTGACAGGGAGATATCTATCCCTATTCCTGACAGAAAGGGCAGAAACGAGATCCTTCAGATCCATACAAGGGGAATGCCACTTGATGAGGACGTAAATCTTGACAGGATATCAGAGATAACACATGGTTTTGTGGGCGCTGATCTTGAAGCCTTGACCAAAGAGGCTGCCATGTCCACCTTAAGACAGCTTTTACCCCAGATCAACTTTGAAATGGCCGAGATACCTTTCGAAAATCTTCTTGGTATGAAAGTTACCATGGATAACTTTATGGAAGCACTGAAAGAAGTTGAACCCTCAGCTATCCGCGAAGTTTTTGTAGAAATACCGAATGTAACATGGGATGACGTCGGGGGCCTTGAAGATATCAAGGAACAACTCAGAGAAGCTGTTGAATGGCCGCTTAAATATGAAGATACCTTCACAGAGTTCAAAGTTCAGCCACCTGTAGGCATTCTTATCCATGGCCCTTCAGGTACAGGTAAAACACTGATCACAAAGGCTCTTGCCAATGAGAGCGGCGTAAACTTCATATCAGTCAAGGGCCCATCTCTAATGTCTAAATTCGTAGGAGAAAGTGAGAGGGCTATCAGGGAAGTTTTCAAGACCGCTAAACAGGCGGCTCCCACAATCCTTTATTTTGATGAACTTGAATCTCTCGTCCCGGTAAGGGGAAAAACGACCGGGTCTGGATCTGCTTTTACAGAAAGAGTTATCAGCCAGTTCCTCGCGGAGATGGGAAGCATAGAAGAGCTTAAAGGTGTAGTAGTACTTGCCACTACTAATAGAATAGACCTTATAGACCCATCCCTTTTGAGCAGCGGTAGATTTGACCTTATACTCAAGGTTGGCTTACCCGATAAGAAGACACGCCGAAGGATATTTGAGATCCATCTCAAAGGTAAACCACTGGCACCGGACATTGACCTGGATAGACTCGCAGAACTTTCTGATAAAATGGATGGCTCAAAAATAGGTTACATATGCAGAAAAGTATCAATGATGGCAATAAGAGATCACATACGTTCTGACAGGAAGATATCTCCACAGATAGAATGGTCGCATTTTGAAAAGACAATAAAGATTCTTGAAGATAACCGGGTTTTTTAGAAAACAACATGGCGGCTTTCACAAGCCGCCATGCTTTTTTCTACCCAAAATTCATTCCTGTTCAACAGTGTAAATATATTTATAGATTTTGAAATTAGCCATTACCTTTCGCACATATTCTGATGTTTCCCTGTAAGGTATGTTTTCCATAAACTCAAATGTCGGAACATTTTTATAATCCTCAAGCCAGCTGGAAAGATTGCCTGACCCTGCATTGTAAGCAGCAAGTATCCAGGACAGCTGCTCAAACTGTCTGGAGAGCCATGAAAGGTGAGAAGCACCAAACCTGATATTATCTTCCGGGACAAAGAGAGAATATTCAGAAACCCCAAGTCTTTTTGCCTCATCCCCGGCGGTAGGCCCCATTAACTGCATTAACCCCTTTGCACCTGCTGAACTTACCGCACCAGCATAAAAAGCTGATTCCCTTTTCATTACCGACCAGATGAGTAATGGATCTACACCCGTTTCTTCTGAAGCACTTTCCACTTCAACCATATATGGTCTTGGATAAAGTAGTTCAAGATACTTTCGGGGAAAACCCTTCTCCATTGATTCAACCCTTGATCTGAGAGAGGAAGCCGCTCGATAAGATGAATAATGATCTCCCATCCAGGAGGAAAGTTCTGCATATCTCATAATAGCTGATGGTTGATTCTCTTTTTCAAGAGCAAGTCTCGCATATGGAATAAATCCCCAATCTTCAAGTAGAGAACTCTCGCTTTCAAGAATATCGGGAACTTCTTCTGTTACTTTGACCGACATATCCGTAGATGAGAGGATAGCATATGCACTCAATGGATATTCAACGTTCAGTATATCTGAATATTTTTTTGATTTTATTGGATTTCCTATAATCTCATTTATCCGGGCTACCCAGAAAAGAAAACGTCTTTCCCACTCATCAGGACAATCGGCAGATAATCCTTTTTCCCATAACACCAGGGCTTTCTCTAACTTTTCCTTCTGGTACAGATCCCAACCTCTCTCCCATAAGATCTGCGCTGCATAGTGACTATCAGGAAAATCCGAAAGTATCGTTTCAATGATCATTTCCTTTTTCTTTCCTTCCATGCAACGGGAAAGATTAAATAAAACAACAGGTTTCAGATCATCATCAACCTTTTCATAAATAGCCTGTAACATCTCTTTTACTCTTAAAGGATACTCTGAATAAAATCCTGCGATCTTCCTTACCGAGGCCTCCGCAAACCACCCTCGGAGGACAGCTCCTCTTTCCCAGGCATCAAGAGCCCCCATGGTATCCCCGGCTTTTAAAAATGCTACTCCAAGGTAGTAACCTGTTCTTGCCGAGATATCTTCAATTCGGGAAAGATATTTTGCTGATTCAGGATAATTCCCCCTCAGGTAGTGATATATACCTGCATAATAATTGAAAGAAGGGGCTTTTTCAGCATTTTCAAATGATGAAAGGAGTTCAAAGGCTGAACTGCTGGATGGATTTAATTCAAGAAGTCTTTTACACTGTTCTGGGTCTGCAACTGCTATATCAACGAGTCCCTGCAGTGCGATCTTTCTCTGTTCATTATCACCTGCATATTCAAGCATTTTAATATACCATTTCTTTCTTGCATCTTCACTCTCCATTCTTGCAATTGCATAAGTTACATAAAACTTCAATTCCACAGGAGCTGATTCCAGAAATAATAACGCTTTAGCAAGAGCTAATTCATCCTGTCCTGTCCTTTCGTATCCAAGGATAATAAGCATATCCTGATAAGGCTTTAAATATTCAGGAAGATCATCCCTGTTTTCAATAAGTATTGGCAGGGAATCAGACCAGCGTCCCTGAAGCCAGAATGCATTACTGACAAGGGAAAGATCTCTGGAGTCCATATCTTCCCTTCCCTGAGTGAATATTTTATCTATGGAACTCCAATCTCGAGTGCGAAATAAATTCTGGAGATCCTGCGCTGATAGCGGAGAACATAAAAGAACGAGGATCATTAAAACGAGAAGCAAAAGTGTGATACGTCTCGATATTGAGCCACAATAGGAAAAACTCCAGGGCGATCCGCAAGAAATAATCATCATAATCACTCTTTTCTCGAAATTTATCAGGATCAGGAATCTGAGATAATATATTTTCGATGACAGAAATAGCTCAATGCCCATACCCCCGCAACAAGCCCGGAAAGATTGGCAACTATATCGAATATGGAAAAAGTTCTTTGGGGAATCCCGCCCTGGACAAATTCCAGAAGCACCCCGATGATGAACATAAAAACAATGCCCGGAACAATTTTCCAGTTCGGACCGGCAAAATATACCCACAATAGAGACAACCAAAGGTAGTATCCAAAATGATAAAGCTTGTCCAGATGAGGAAAAGTAGAAGGGATATTATCTCCCGGAATAATAGAAAGATGGACGAGAAAGATCATGGACATGATCCATAGTATCAAAGACAGCCAGCGAAATTTGACTAACATACACTATATTCTCCATTTCTGCCAGATCAGCTTATTCTCATAACCCTTTCTGTTCTTCTCTTGTAAAAACATCGCCTAAATGAGAAGTACTTCCCATTAAAGGGATCCTTATTCCTGTATCATTGTACTCTACCATCGTAATACTACAATTGGAAAGCTGAAATTTCCAGAAACTGCGTACAGGGCAATCCAGCCAGTAACAAAGGAGTACTTTCAGTACGGCATCATGACTGACTATTGCAATATTCTCGTGCTCGGGGCTGAGTATCTCAGATATGGTTTTGACAGCTCTTTTCTGGACATCTAAAAGATTTTCCCCATCAGGCATGGTTACCATATGAGGATCTAAATGCCATTTTTCAAGCATCCCCGGCCATTTCTGTTCTATTTGATAAGCCACAAGACCTTCCCATTTCCCATGGCTTATTTCGGTGATACCCTCAGAAATATTCACCTCAAGATCATGAAAGGACGCTATTTTCTCAGCAGTTTGACGGGATCTTGAAAGCTCACTGCTCCACACCGAATCAAGGGAAAGGCCAGATAACATTTCAGCAACAGAATGAGCCTGTCTCAACCCCTTACTATTCAAGGGGATATCAGTCCTTCCCTGAAACTTTCCCTTGACATTCCAGTCAGTCTGACCATGACGCACACAAAACAGTTTCAATCAGAATCCCTCCCTGAGGTCAACCATTTTTAGCCAAAGCAGATCCGCATCATTTTCAAGCTGACTGATCACTTCAGCTGGGATCTCGTCATCTATCTCCATTACCCCAAGGGCAAGCCCGCTCCCATTCTTCCTTCCGAGTGTAAAGTTTGCTATATTAACCCCTGAGCTTCCAAGTATGCTTCCAATCTTTCCAATTACACCAGGCCTGTCATGGTTCTGAAACATCAGAATGACACTTTCAGGAACAAGATCTACCACATATCCATTTATAGAGATTATCCTCTGCTTACCCTCTTCAGTAACAGTTGATCTGAATTCTACATTTTTATTTTCTCCCTCAATTAATATCTCAAGCATATTGTTATAAGTCCTGGACTCACTTTTGGATTCCTCTATGACAAGACATCTTTCCATTGCTATCAGAGGTGCAGACATGTAAGTAAGTTCTCGTCCGTGATAAACCGCGAGCAGTCCTTTGAGAGAAGCTATTGTAAAAGGACAGTATTTATATGGAAGCTCAAAACAGACAGAATTGGTCTGACTGCAGAAAACAGGACCTCTCATGGTAACCTTTAGTTGTTTTACCGGTTCTTCAAGGATGTGCCCTGCCAGAAATGCAGTTTTTTCCGCAAGTGAAAGGTATTCTTTCTCCCTTTTCTCGAGTAAATGCTCAAGAAAGGGAAGATTTACAGCATGCTGATATGGTTTACTTTCAAGAGCTGCTAAAAGGTTTTCCACTGCTATCCTCGCAACAGAGGACTGAGCTTCAAATGTGTTTGCTCCGAGATGTGGTGTCAGGACTATATTTTCTGAAATATCATTTGCAAAAAGAGGGTTTATATCCTTTTCAGGGGGTTCTGTTACATAAACATCAAAAGCCGCACCAGCAAGCCTTCCTTCCCTGATCGCTTCCGCACACCCTTCTTCATCAACAAGACCTCCCCTTGCGCAATTGATAAGAAAACAGCCATTTTTACAGGCTTTTAGTTCCTTTCTCGAGATCATTCCACGTGTTTCCTCGGTCATAGGAACATGCAGGGTAACAACATCCGCTCTTGCAAGAGCGCCTTCAAGATCCGAGACAAGTTCAACTGTCAACTTAGCTGCTCTTTCTGGAAGAACATAAGGATCATAGGCAAGTATTTCCATACCAAAGGCCCGGGCTCTCTGTGCGACCTCAGCCCCTATTCTCCCAAGACCTATTATTAAGAGCCTCTTATTTTTTAACTGGTATCCAGTAAATCTGGACCTTTTCCATTCCCCTGACCTCAATGAACTTAACGCATGAGGAACTTTCCTTATAAGAGAGAGCATCAATGCCATAGTATGATCAGCAGCTGATAATGTGTTTCCCGTTGGAGCATTGATAACTATGACACCCCTTCTGCTCGCCTCCATAAGATCAATGTTGTCTACTCCTACACCTGCTCTGGCAACAACTTTAAGATTCCGCGCTCTTGAAAGAACTTCTGAATCAAGCGGTGTCCCACTTCTTGTTACCATAGCATCAACCTCTCCGACCATTTTCAGGAGTTCGGATCTTTGGATATCCGGCCTGTTAAGAAGTGTAATATTGTCGTTTTCTGAAAGAAGCTCGACTCCTTCATGATGAATATTATCAGAAACAAGGACCTTCCACATCATTCAACATCTCCTTCTTCCCAGGTTTTCAGGGCATTTGTTATGTAACCGGGATCGGGATTAAAACCGGAGTTTTTCAATACTGCAAACAGGCTTCCAAGAAGCAGACAGATTTCCGGCCATCCCATATCTGCATAATGAGCGAACCTGAGGACACTCCCTTTAAGATCACCCTGACCTCCGGAAGCTACAATTCCCATTTCAAGGAGATCTTTCCTTGCTGGTTCTGAATATTGACCCAGGATCACGGCAGAGACCCCGGGAGATCTTGAGGACTTCTGTTTTACAAGCGGCTCGGCTCCCATAGCTATAATTCCTGCCATAAAGGACCGCGAAATACGTTTTTTCTTTGCGAACCATTTCTCAGGCCCTGTATCAAGGATAATTCTTAACGAACGTTCGAGTATTCCGAGAAGTGATACAGGAGGAGTAAATGGATTCTGAGACTCCTTTTTGTCCAGATATTTTCTGTGAAGGACAAGATCAAAATAATAACTTCTCTGTTCATACCGACTATCTTTCAGCATTTTCCAGGCTCTGCTGGAAAGCCAGACTAAACCAATTCCAGGAGGAGTCAGCAGACCTTTCTGTGAACAGGATGCAAGTCCATCGATATTCCAGTGTTCGGGATAACAGGGAGCAGCACCCAGAGAACTTACTGAATCAAGAAAAACGAGAGGCCGATCCTCAGGAAGACCTTCCATAATTTCCCCCACTGGATTCAATACACCAGTTGAAGTTTCATTATGAGTCAGGAGTATCGCCCTGGCCTCCGGAAAGTTTTTAACAACATCAAAAACTGATTCCGGTGAAACCGGTTCACCCGGGGCAAAATCAAGAGGAATAATATCCGCTCCTGCGCAACGGGCAATTTCTCTAAACCGAGATCCAAACTCTCCACATGAAACAGATATTACTTTTTGACCAGGTTGTAAAAAGTTAGCACATAACGCTTCAAGAGCACCTGTCCCGGAGGACGGCAAAAGTATTACTGGAAGTTGTGTTTTCATCAACTCTTGAAGACCTGACTGAATATTGTCCATAAGCTCAAAAAATCCTGGCTCCCTGTGACTCCTTATATCAGAACCATTTGCCTGCATGATATCCTGCGGTAATGGAACAGGACCAGGGGTAAATAAATATCTGTTCATTTCAATTTCCTCCCATTAAAAAGAGAGGCCGGGAAAACCCGGCCTCTCTTATAAAAGATCTGAAAAAACCTTTCTTTTAACTATCAGGGGTAAAACTGCCGGCCGGCAACATGATATCCACCCCTGCCGCATGATGAAGCGGAGGAAATTGAGGATGACCAGCCTGCTGAGCCTGAACGGTTAACGAAAACTGAAGAATTTAAAGGATTCATTTTTACCACCTGTCTAAAAGATTGTATAATTTATACCACTTTCAAATTTTTAATACAAGGGATCAAGACTTTTTTTTCAGGAATTATAATAATCTGGGTACCGGTTCAGGAAATCCATGCTCGCGGAAGTTCACAAGAGGATCCTGAAAACTGACTGAAAACTTCTTTGAGATGTTATCTTTCTGTCAATACAATGAACTGAATAATCCTTTTGTCCACTCCTGCTCCATGAAGGCTGATATTAACTCCAAAAATGAATAATTTAGCGAATTCTACCTATGACACCATCGATAAATAGTGATAGCATTTCATTGGAAAGAATAGAAAGGAGTGAGACTTTTGAAAAAAATATTATATACTTCAGTCCTGATATGTTTCTTGATATCGTTATCGGTATCTCTTGCCTCAGCTGATATCTCCATTTCAACTTTGAACAGGGTCTGGAATGATATTGCTCTTGAAGCAGGTCTCTCTCATGCACCTGATGTACAAGTCAAAAAAGACAAAGTGCCTAATGCCTGGGTATCTTTCTCAATGGATAAATATTCAGTACACATAACATCAGGCCTTATGGGTCTTCTCGACACCCCGGACCAGTTAGCAGGTATCCTTGCACATGAGACCGGCCATATTCAACTTGGACATTATAAAGAAAGCATGGGAAGAAACCTTATCTGGATGATCCTGTATAAAACCCTTGGAGATAAATCCAAACAATTAGATCCTGTAGCACTGGGTCTTTCGCTTGCAGAATCCGGTTTCAGCAGACAGCAGGAAGTGGAAGCAGACGATTATGGAATAAAACTTGCAGCCCGATCCGGCTATAGCCCATGGGGTCTTGTTGAAGCTCTGGAAAAAATTAAAAAGGCTGGATATGAAACAACTCCAAGTGGGTTTAATTCCCATCCTCCCACTGAAAGACGCCTCTACCATGTCAGGAATACCGCTTCCAGCATTGCAGAATAAAAAAACTGTATCCTGTATACTATCGCCCTAATAACCTGTATCAAGAGATTTATAATGATATAATTTAAATAATAATATTCTTATTATATCTATCTAATTGCATTAATTCTGAATATTCAGAACATCTTGCGATTGATGGCGATATTTATAGGTGACTATATTACAGGAGGCGATGAATTTGAGCAAAGTATGGGAAGAGAATTACAGTTACACCGCAAAGAATGTCAGACCTTCACCGATCCGGGAAATGCTTGCAGTGGTCAAGCAGCCAGGTATGATCTCTTTTGCCGGCGGAATGCCTGCTCCGGAAGTTTTCCCAGTTGACAAGTTCTACGAAGGTGCCAGGATCCTTAAAGATGACGGACAGAATCTCCTGCAGTACGGACGCACAGAAGGATATGAACCACTTAAGGATTTTCTCGCAAGCTGGACAGCTCCCAGAATGGGGAAAGAAGTCTCAAAAGATGAAATGCTTATAACCACTGGATCTCAACAGGGACTTGATCTTTTTTCATGGGTAATGCTGGATAGAGGAGATACCGTTATTACTGAGGATCCCACCTATCTTGCTGCGCTTACTGCATTTTATAACCATGGCGCCAACTTTATCGGAGTACCTGTTGACAGAGAAGGCATGAAGGTCGATCTTTTGCCTGAACTTATAGAAAATGCCCGAAAAGATGGTAAAAAGGTCAAATTTATATACACCATCGTAAATTTCCATAATCCTGCTGGATCAACAATGACAGTAGAGAGAAGAAAAAAACTGGTAGAGATCTCCCAGAAATACAACATTCCGATATTCGAAGATGACCCATATGGATATGTCCGTTATGATGGCGAACATTTACCATCTATATTCTCCTTTGATAAAACAGGGGGAGTCGTTTATGCAGGGTCTTTCTCAAAGATCCTCTCTCCCGGAACAAGGGTCGGTTGGATGTCCGGAAGTGAAGAGATAATTCGTAAAATGACGGTGTTCAAACAGGCTACGGACCTTTGCTCCAGTCCTATAACGCAATCACTGGTAGCTGAATACTGCAAAAAAGGATACCTCGATGAACACCTTCCATCCATAATTGATAACTATCGGGTCAAACGTGATGCTATGGAGGAAAGCTTTAGAAAACATCTTGAACCAAGAGGTGTATCCTGGGTTAAACCTGAAGGCGGATTCTTCTACTGGCTTGATTTCCCGAAAGTCAATACGAATGATCTTTTCCAGAAGGCGATCGAGAAAAAGGTGGCCTTCGTAAGCGGAGGACCATTCTGTGTAAATGAAGGTGCCGGAAACCATAATGCCCGTTTCTGTTTTACCTTCCCCTCCCCGGAGATAATAGAAGAGGGCGTAAAACGTGTAGCAGAAGCTATGGATGAACTTACTGTAAAAGCAGAAGCCTGATCAAAACATGACCGTTTAAATTAGGGGGGCATTTAGATGCCCTCCTATTTATAATCTTCAGGAGGTGGATCTTATATGGCCCTTAAATGGGAAAATATATTCAGTGAAGCAGCAATCAAGCAAAAAGCTTCTCCTATACGTGAAATGATGAGTGCAATAAAAAAACCCGGAATGATATCTTTTGCGGGAGGCATGCCTGATCCGGATATTTTCCCCCTTGAGAAGTTTGCAGAATCTGCCAGCATAATACATACCGCCGGAAAAGATATCCTCCAGTATGGAGCAACGGATGGATACCCTCCACTTAAGGAGTTCATTTCAGAATGGACTGCCCCGAGAATGGGCAGAAAAACTGCAATGGAAGAAATACTAATAACATCTGGTTCTATCCAGGTAGCTGATCTTTTGACCCTTTCCACTCTCAATCCCGGGGATCATATCATTACTGAATCCCCCACGTTCCTTGGAACCATCCTTGATATGCATAATCATGGCGCTGATCTTTCGGGCATTCCATGCGATTCTGAGGGTATGAAAGTTGATATGATACCTCCGGAGATAGAACGGATCAGAGCATCAGGGGGAGAAGTTAAATACATATACACAATTCCCAATTTCCAGAATCCAGTTGGATGTACAATGACACTTGAAAGACGAAAAAGATTGCTTGAAATAGCTCACAGATATAATGTTCCCATTCTTGAGGATGACCCTTACGGTTATATCAGATTCGAGGGGGAGGACTTTCCTACCCTTTTTGCCCTGGATGAACATAGCAGTGTAATATTTGCAGGCTCCTTTTCCAAAATATTAGCCCCCGGAGTAAGGGTAGGCTGGTGCATCGGACCACCTGAGATAATTCGCAAGATGACTGTCTTCAAACAGGGTTTAGATACTTCCACGAGTATAGTAGCTCAGGGTCTCATTTATGAATATTGCAGAAAGGGCTACCTCGAGTCCATGTTGCCTGGGATAATAGATCATTACAGAAAAAAACGGGATGTTATGGAAGAATCATTCAGGAAGTTTCTACCTGTAGACAAAGTAAATTACACAACTCCGAGCGGAGGATTTTTCTACTGGCTGAACACCCCGGATATAACGACCGATGATCTTTTCGATAAAGCCATCGAGAGAAAAGTAGCTTTCGTTAAAGGCCATCCATTTTTCCCTAATGAGGGAGGAGAAAACGAGTTCCGTATGTGTTACTCCTTTGCATCCATTGATGAGATCGAAGAGGGCGTAAAAAGACTTGCTGAAGCAATGAATGAACTTCTATAGAGAGATCTTTGCTTCTCCGGAGGGGCCCTCTGCCAGGCCCCTCTTTCTTTATGGACTGGATTCAGAACACAGTGTTATAATTACCACGCTGTTAGAATAAAGAGTTAACAAACGAGGAGAGATATCTATATGTTCGAAGACACTATTGCAGCTATCTCTACAGCATGGGGAGAAGCAGGGATTGCCATTATAAGGCTTTCGGGCCCGGATGCCAGATCAATGGCAGATAAGGTCTTCAAGGGAGTCAAACCACTCTCTCAGACTCCCCCAAGATACATGCGAAATGGATATATTATCGACAGAAGCGGCGAACCTCTTGATAAGGTACTGGCCGTATGGTTCGAAGGTCCCAAAAGTTATACGGGGGAAGATGTAGTTGAGATCCAGTGTCACGGCGGTACTCTTATAGCCCAGATATGTCTGGACCTCTTCACCTGCATTGGGGCAAGACACGCTGAACCAGGAGAATTTACCAGAAGGGCATTTATCAATAACAGGATAGATCTTTCCCAGGCAGAAGCGATCATAGGAATTATAAGGTCAAAAAGCGAAGAAGCCCTGAGATCCGCAACCAGAACATTAAAAGGTGAACTCTCGGAATTTGTGAGATCTGATTATGAAGAGATCTTGAACCTCTCCGCCAGGATGGAAGTTGGGCTTGACTTTCCGGAAGAGGATATTCCCTACATAGATGATAGTGAAGCTGAAGATAGCATTATGACAATAAAACAGAGTCTTGAGGATCTTCTGGATCGCTGCAGAACAGGATATCTGATGAGAGAAGGCATCCGCGTGGCCCTTGTAGGTCGACCGAATGTAGGGAAATCATCACTTCTGAATGCATTCCTGAAAGAAGCAAGAGCTATTGTTACTTCAGTTCCGGGGACAACAAGGGATATTATTGAAGAAGTCCTGACCTACCGTGGAGTTCCATTGAGGATCATAGATACTGCAGGAATAGGAACACCGGCAGATGAAGTGGAGGCAATCGGTGTCGAGCGAGCAGAAAAAGAGATGGTTCGTGCAGAGATCAGACTATGGGTTATAGACGGTAGCCAGGAACTCACAGAAGCAGATATCAGGCTTTCCGAAAAGCTGGCGGATCTAAGCCATATAGTTGTTATCAATAAAGCTGATCTTCCACTGCTTGTAAATGAAGAATATATGAACAGTATCCTTCCTGCAAGTCCGGTTTTTACCATATCAGCTCAGAAACAGGAAGGGATCGAAAAACTCAAGGATGAGATAGTATCATCAGTCGCAGGAAGCGGAAGCCTTGATGCAGGATTAAATGCTACATCAAGGCAAATAAGTGAAATTCAGGAAGCAAAAGATTCATTGCAGAGTTCTTTTGAAGCACTCCAGGCAGGCCTTGGCCAGGATATCGCTGCCGCATGTCTTACTGAAGCAAGATACTCTCTGGAAAGGATCCTGGGATTACAGAGCGACGATACCCTTCTTGAAACAATTTTCAGCCAGTTCTGCGTTGGAAAATGATCCCAGGTTCACTGGTCCTGAAAACCCGCCAGATACGCAAGGCAGGTTCTGACCCCATATCCACTTGCCCCCCCTGGATAGTAACTGAACGGCTTTTTGTAATTATCAACCCCTGCTATATCAAGATGGATCCAGTTTATATTTTCTTTGACAAATTCCTGGAGGAACATCGCCGCAGTAATTGCACCGCCAGCTCTCCCACCGGTATTTAAAACATCAGCAATTTTTGATTTTATATTCTCCCTGAGCTTTTCATCATCCAGCGGCAGCTTCCAGAACCTTTCTCCGGTTTTATCTGACACTTCAATAAATTGTCCAGCCACATTATCTGCATTGGAGAAAAGACCCGCCGTGTAATTTCCAAGAGCAATAACACATGCTCCCGTTAATGTGGCAAGATCAATAATAATATCAGGCTCAAGCTCACATGAAAATGACAGGCTGTCAGCAAGAGTAACTCTTCCTTCAGCGTCTGTATTGTCTATCTCGATCGTTTTACCATTTCTCGCCATTATAATGTCATCCGGCCTGTAAGAATTACCTCCAGGCATATTTTCAGCAGCAGCTATTACAACATGTACTTCTAATGGAAGAGCAAGATCCGCAGCACCCTTTATGATCCCAAGGGCATTACAGGCTCCAGTTTTATCTCCCTTCATATCACGCATATGTTCACCTGGTTTGATATTAAGTCCGCCACTGTCAAAAGTTACACCCTTGCCAACAATGACAACTTTTTTAACCGGTTTTTCCTCGGGCTTGTAGGAAAGATGAATAAATCTGGGCGGGACTTCCGAGCCTTTCCCTACATTCCATAATGCGAGCATGTTTTCATCCTGGATCCTTTTCTCATCCCAGATATCACATTCAAGTCCCAGACTGTCAGCCAGATCCATGGCTTTATTGGAAAGTGATACAGGATCTATTACATTACCTGGTTCGTTCGCCAGATCTCTGGCAAAATTCTGGGCTTCGGCGATTTTTCGAGCCTTATCAATGTCCTCCTGCTGTCCAGCCGCTAAAGCGATCTTTTGTATATGAAAGGGTTCTTCCTCCATAGATGTCCTGTATTTGTCAAATGTATAACAACCCAGTAAAAGACCTTCCGTGACGGCAGTTATAAAGTTCGGATCCATAACAGGCTGAAACATTATAACCACATCTTCAAGTCTGTCTGATTTAAGGACCCTCGAAAATTCTCCCGAGACTGAGCGGAATGTGTCTTCTTTCATTTTTCTTTCTTCGCCCAGACCGGCAAGATAAATATTGTTAAATTCAGCTTTATGAACAGGTATTCGAAGAATCTTACCTTTTTTGGCTCGAAAATCAGTCTGCTCAATGATCTCACCAATCAGCTCTTTTGACTTGTTCGACAATTGCTGTGGCAGTACCGGGTTATCCTGATTCAGGAACAGACAGAGATTTTTGAATGATGATCTATCTATCTTTTCGTTGAATACAGTTATTTCCATGTTATAACACCCTTTCTCATCTTTGATAACAAGTTATATCAGGTTAGATTAACACTCTGATCGATATATTTGCAATATCTATTTAGACTTCAGTACCATATCATACTGTTCTTACCTTTAGTGTTGGATACTTTACCTCCCCCTTTGAAATGGCAATAAAATATTATCAGAAAGACAGGTATTCATGTTTTTTTGAGTTGAAAAACCTGACCTGAAAATCTTTAAAAAAAATAATTCCGCTTGCTTAAAGAATTATAATTGTAAACCGCGATCAGACTATTTAACATACTCAACTAATTAACCCAGTCACATAACCTGTTTTTTGTTATAATGTATTAGTAATGTAATATCAGAACAATATAGAGGAGGCATAAAAATGGAAAAACCTGCTATGACTGGTCGCCCTTTAATTGACGAGATCAAAAACCGGTGGAGCCCTCGCGCCCTGTCCTCGGATCCTATCTCCCCCAAAACACTACTCACCGTTTTTGAAGCGGGAAGATGGGCTCCTTCATGTTTTAATGACCAACCCTGGTTCTATATAATTGCCCAGAAAAATCAACCTGACGAATTCGAAAAAATGCTTTCCTGCCTCGTGGAGAAAAACCAGTCCTGGGCAGTAAATGCTTCGGTACTTTCAATCGGCATTTCCAGAATAAGTTTCAGCACCAGAGACCGGGAAAACAGACATGCTTTTCATGACCTCGGAATGTCTATAATGAACATGATGACACAGGCAACCTCCATGGGTCTTTTTATTCATGCAATGGCTGGATTTTCTGCTGAAAAAGCCAGAAACATCTACTCTATACCTGAAGGTTATGAACCTGTAACCGCCCTGGCAATTGGCTACCCAGGAACCATTGAAGAACTGCCTGAAGATTTCAGGGATGCAGAGATAAAACCAAGGGAAAGAAAAGAACTTGATTCCTTTATCTTTGAAAAGAAGTGGGGAGAGAAATGGGACAATAGTAAATAGATACACCTTACCATCAGCAGCTTTATACGGATTTTCCTGAATTAACAAGACCCATCCCTGCCAGCACCATTATTCCACCGGAGATGATCCAGAGTCCAACAGGTTCGGAGAGCACCAATGCTGCAACAGCAACCCCAACCAGAGGACTTAGATACATGAATATACCTACTCTTGATACCGGAAGTTTCCTCAAAGCGCTGTACCATAAAAGATATGCCAGGGCAGAGCAGAATACTCCCAGGAATATAACGCTTGACCAGCCGGAAAAAGAAAGTCTGTGAACCTCTAACGCATTTCCCGTCACCATGAGAGTAATGGAAATAAAGATCCAGCCAGAGAACATAACATAGAACATAGCAAGGGATGGAAGATATTTTTCAAGTTTATTCCTTGAAATTACTGAAAAGACAGCCCATGTGAAAACACTGCAGGTTACCAGTAATTCACCAGAGTTACCGCTATGATCAAGAAGGACAGATAAATGCCCGTCTGTGACTACAAGAACAACACCTGATGCTGCCAAAAGAACTCCAATGACCTGTTGAATTTGAAGTGCCTCTGAAAGGAAAACCGCCCCTAAAATGGCTATCATTATCGGTGTACTCGCAACGATAAGGGCAGAAACTCCAGCTGAAGCGGTTTTAAGACCCGTGGACTGAATAAAATTGTGAAGAAATATCCCGATGAGGCCTAGCATTGCAAAATCAAAAATATCCCTTAGCGGAAGAAGTTTCATTTTCCCCCTCACTATAAGAAGGGTTCCCAGTACAAGAGAACCTATACCGAACCTCAACCATAACAGGATTATAGGAGAAACCTCATTTACTGCTACTTTAGTAGCAGTAAATGAGGCTCCCCAAAAACTCACAGCTAAAGCTGCACATAGCATCGCTGCAGCCTGTTCTTTTGTAGAACAGTTTTTCAGCATGGTTTTATTTTTAACTTTTCACTAAAAAGGTCATTTACTCTCAAGAGCCAGGGACATCAACCGGGAGAATCTGGCTGAAAAACCTCCCAGATCCTGGATCTCACCACCATCCGCAAGAATTGCCTGATCATAAAGAAGTCTTGCAAAATCCTCAAGAAGATCCTTTTTCTCATCTTCTTTCACGATACTGTTCATTTTTCTCAGGACAACATGCTCCGGGTTTATCTCAAGAACTTTCTTGACCTTTGGAGCCTCCTGCCCCATTGCTTTAAGCAGTTTCTCCATCTGCGGTGTTATGCCTTTTTCGTCAGTAACAAGACACGAAGCAGATTTTGTAAGCCTTTCTGATAACCGTACTTCCTCAACATCTTCATCAAGAGTAGCCTGGAGGAATTCGAGAAGATCCTTCATTGAATCTTTCTCTTTGTCAAGTTTTTCTTTTTCCTCCTCTGATTCGCCAGATCCTGGTTTTACATTGCTCATTGATACAGAAAGCATCTGTTTACCCTCGTATTCCTGAACATAGCTCACCATGATCTCGTCCACAGGCTCAGGAAGTAAAAGAACTTCATACCCTTTTTCCCTGAATACTTCCAGCTGAGGTGAATTCTTTAGCTTATCAAGCGATTGTCCAGTTATATAATATATTCCCTCCTGATCTTCCTTACTCCGGGTAATATATTCTTTCAAAGTAGTCAGAACACCCTCAGATCCTGTCGAATGGAACAGGGCGATATCGAGAATACTCTTTTTATTGCTCTGGTCCTGAACTGTGCCTTCTTTGAGAACAGATCCAAACTCCTGCCAGAAAGTTTCATATTTCTCCCGTTCATTTTCAAGGATCCTGCCAAGTTCATTCAGGACCTTTCTTGTAGCACTTTTCCTTATTGTTCTTACAACAGGATCATCCTGAAGGATCTCTCTTGAAATATTAAGTGGTAGATCCTCTGAATCAATTACTCCCCTGACAAAACGCAGATAATCAGGGACAAGTTCCCTGCATTCATCCATTATGAATACACGTTTTATGTAAAGGTTTATTCCTGAATGCCTTTCAGGCTGGAAGAGATCCACAGGAGCTTTAGAAGGAATAAAGAAAAGACCCCTGAACTGTGTAGCTCCTTCAATGGAAAAGGCTATCCTGTGAATGGGAAGCTCCCAGTCATGGCTTATGTACTTGTAAAACTCGTTATACTCTTCATCGGTGACTTCATTTTCGGATCTCATCCATATGGCTTTCATTGAATTAAGAACATTGTCTTCAATAGTCACGTTTTCATTGTCATCTTTTTTTTCTACCTGCATTTTGACCGGATAAGATATAAAATCCGAGTACTTCTTAACTATAGAGCGTACAACCCACTCATCCGTATAATCCTTGAGCCCTGTCTCCTCTTCCGGCTTTTTCAGATGCAGGGTAACCACTGTTCCATTCTGTTCTTTATCTAACTTTTCGAGAGTATAGGAACCATCCCCGCTTGATTCCCATTTCCAGCCCTCAGAATCACCCGCTCTCCGGGTGACAAGGGTAACCTTATCGGCTACCATGAAAGATGAATAAAAACCAACTCCAAACTGTCCGATAAGTTCCTCTGGAATATTGGCAGATCTACTCTTTTTAAGAATTTCAAGGTACTCTTTTGTACCCGACTTGGCTATAGTCCCTATAAACTCACGAATTTCTTCATTGTTCATCCCGATTCCATTATCAGAGACAGATAAAGAACCGGCTTCTTTATCAACCTCAATTCTGATCTCCGGTTCCTGTGCCAGATCAGAAAGAGTTTCATTTGTTAATTTTTCAAGCCTGAGTTTATCCAGTGCATCAGAACTATTTGATATCAGCTCCCTCAGGAAGATATCCTTGTTGGAATAGACCGAATGCACCATCATTTCCAATATCTGTCTTGCCTCTGTCTGAAATTCGTATCTTGTCTTTTCTGAAGACATGAACTATCAAATCCTCCCTGGTCATTGAATTTCTGGTATTTAGAATATTTTCTTTAATGCGGAAAGAACCGATAGACTATGCTGTAGTATCTGTAAGTTCCCTCTTGAGCATTACTTCCATCATATTGCTATAGCTATCTACCATCTGGCTGTGATATTTCATGACTCCTGCAATATATCTTCTCCCACTGGCACCAAGATATCTCGAAAGGGCTTCCGATATATCCCCCCCTGAAGATTGCATATAACATGAAAAGATATAAGTACCTACAAGAATGTTATTTCTTGGCTGGATAAGATCAGAAAGAGTAGCTATCTCTGAAAATGCTTTTCTGATATTTCCTCTGTGAACACTCCAGTTTACCTGCATAAGACCATAAGCACCGCAGGAAGATCTTGCCTTGTATTTTGCATGGGATTCCTTGATAAGTATGGACGCTATAAGGAATGGATCTATCTGAAATGCCGCGGAAGCCTCCATAACATATTCAGAAAACTTCGATGCTGCATAATTCTCAAGATTTGAATTAACCGACTTAAACTTTCTGGCTATGACATCCTTCTTTACTTTCCCTGCAATTTGAGTGACAATCTCTTCCTTCTCAATTTTTGACTCCTCGGTATTGAGCATTTTACTTTCAATGAGCTGTCCTTCAGCAAAAACAGGTTTAACTATCTTCATTCCCGAAAATAGTATAGCTGCAATGGTAACCAGGATAAGAATGTTCCTTGGTATTTTTTTCAACATAAACTCTCCTCTGTAGATGATTAACAAAGATTTTATTTCGATACTTATTTCATTTCCAGAGCATATTATAAAGGTACCGTCAAGTGTTTTTCAAATCAAATTTTTTAATCTAAGCTATATAATCCTGAATTCGTTATTATCTTTTAATGATCCATGTCCATAAAATCAATAAGTCTCAGGAATATATAAAATCAAAGAGGATCTAATAATAACATGTTTGTAAATTTCTGTTATAATGACAACCATCTGTAGCACGTTGCCTTAGAATCGTGCTACGATTTTATTTATGGGAGAGTGAAAAACATCATGACATTTCTAGCCAAAAGGCTTTGCGCTTGTATTTTAACAACAATTGCTATATTGGTGTTCATTCCTGCAATTTCATCAGGGGAAACCGTCGATCCGACCGACGTTTCCGGAAGATCGATCGAGGTACCGCCATATCCTGAACACATTATCTGTTCAGGACCCGGATGTCTCAGACTTGTAACATACCTCCAGGGCCAGGACAAAGTTGTTGCTGTTGATGATATGGAATTAAGAAGATCAACCTTTGAAGCAAGACCTTATGCACTTGCCAACAGGCAATTCAAGAAATATCCCCTGTTTGGAGAATTTCGGGGTAATGATAATCCCGAACTGATAGTATCCCTGGATCCTTTGCCAGATATTATCTTTAAGACCTATCCCGGCATGGGATATAACCCCGAAGAACTCCAACAGAAAACAGGAATTCCCGTAATTACTCTTAATTATGGGAACCTTGCAGAAAACAAGGATCAACTGTATAGTTCTCTTCGAACACTGGGGAAGGTAATGAACAGGATGAAAAGAGCTGAAAAGGTAATAGCCTTTTTTGAAATGACACTTAAAGACCTTCAGGAAAGGACTTCCGGGATAAACACCGATTTACGCCTATCCTGCTTTGTAGGCGGTATCGCTTTTAAGGGGCCCCACGGAATACAGTCCACAGAACCGGAATACCCTCCTTTTCTCTATACCAATGCGCTCAACGTGGCTGCTCCTGAAAAAGGATCTTCTAATACACCCACACATACAAATATATCAAGGGAAAAACTCCTGGAGTGGGACCCGGATGTTATCTTCGTAGATGTCTCAACTATTTATTCCGGAAAAGAAGCCAATGCAGTCTGGGAACTTAAGAACAGTGAGATCTACAGCAACCTTTATGCCGTTCGATCGAAACAAATCTATGGAGTATTACCTTATAACTGGTACAGTCAGAATTTTGGTTCGATCCTTGCGGATGCATATTTTGTGGGTAAGGTACTTTATCCTGACCGTTTTACTGATATAGACCCGAATAAAAAAGCAGATGAGATCTATGAGTTTCTGGTTGGAAGCAAGGTAATGGAACAAATGCAAAAATCATTTGACCAGCTTATCTTTAAAAAGATCGATCTATAAGATACCATTTCTGAGAATCTGACTGGAACAGGAGATTGATAATCTTTCATGCATCTTGATCACGGAGAGATACCAACAGTCTACAAAAAATATATAAACCAGAAAATCCTTTTATTGATTATATCTACCGCAGGACTTGTCTTTCTTGGAATAGCTGCATTATCCGCAGGCTCAGTCAGTATCCCTTTATCGGGAGTTATCAAGGCACTTCTGGGACAGAAGACTCCAACCAGATGGAGCATAATAATCTGGAACATAAGATTGCCACAGATCCTGGCTTCAATAATATCAGGGGCTGGATTAGCCGGAGCCGGTGTTGTAATGCAGGCTATCCTGAGAAATCCCCTTGGATCCCCTTTTACCCTCGGGATATCTCAAGCAGCAGCCTTCGGAGCAGCTTTTTCAGTAATGATCTTTCGAACTGGAGCTACTCAAAGCTCAGTTTCTAACGCTGTCATGATAGGCAATCAGTACGTTACAACTGTGACTGCCTTCGTGTTCTGTATAGCTGCGAGCCTTGTAATATTACTAATATCAAGACTAAAGAGAGGAAGTCCGGAAGTAATGGTACTGGCGGGTGTTGCCCTTGGCTCTCTCTTTACTGCTGGAACAATGTTCCTGCAGTTCTTTGCCGATGACATACAGCTTGCCGCAATGGTTTTCTGGACCTTTGGAGACGTAGCTAGGGCAAGTTGGAAAGAGCTTGGTTTAATGGCAGCAGTTGTTGGACTTTCAGGTTTATATTTCTTTTTCAACAGGTGGAATTATAATGCTATAGATGCCGGAGATGAAACGGCAAAGGGTCTCGGAGTTAATGTTCAGAGAGTCAGGTTGACTGGAATGGTGATATCTTGTCTCGTCACTGCTACGATCGTTGCCTTTCTTGGCATTATCGGATTTGTAGGTCTTGTATGTCCACATATTGTGAGGAGAATAGTCGGGGATGACCATCGTTTCCTTATTGTCGGAACACTGATATGCGGTTCTATCCTACTACTTGCTGCAGATACTGCTGCCAGAACCATAATGAGTCCTCACGTTCTCCCTGTAGCTATACTGACTTCCACTCTTGGAGCACCTCTGTTTATATATATTCTTCTGCGGGGGTACAGGATATGATACTTCAGGTAAAAGGTCTGGACTTCCGTTACAAGAAAAGATATGTACTTAAAGATATAAATTTTCACGTATTTGAAAACGAACTTGTTGCAATACTGGGACCTAATGGAGTCGGCAAGACAACTATGCTCCGATGTATCAACTCGATCCTGAAACCCGAAAAAGGAAGCATAATTCTCGGCGAAAGGGAAATCTCTTCTATGGCACCCGGAGACATCGCCCGGATAATAAGTTATGTCCCACAGAGGAATGAACAGAACAGGCTTACTGCATTCGATTCAATACTTCTTGGCCGTAAACCGCATATAGGCTGGAAGATCATGGAAGATGACCTGAAGAAGGTCGACGCAGTAATTAATAATCTTGGACTGAGGGATCTGGCCGTAAGGTATATTGATGAAATGAGTGGCGGAGAACTTCAAAAAGTTTCTATCGCCAGAGCACTTGTACAAGAACCAAAGCTTTTACTGCTGGATGAACCCACCAGCAGTCTTGACCTCAAAAACCAGCTTGAGATATTAAAGTTTATAAGACACATAGTGAAAGGGCATAACATGACTGCCCTTATGACAATGCACAATATCAACACAGCTCTTAGATATGCAGACAGGTGTATCTTCCTGAAGGATAGCAATATCTTCGAAAGTATAAAAGTCAAAGACATTTCCCCTGAAACAATAAAAGAGGTTTATGGCGTAAATGTCACAGTAGAATTTCATAAGGGTAACCCGTTTATTATTCCTCTTGATTAACAAAATGAGGCGGACAGAGTCCGCCTCATTTTATTTTGATAAATTAACTGATTATTGATTCTGCTATTTAGCCTCTGCTTCTGACTGGCCATTAAGAATGGCTTCCTGTTCAGAGATCAACTCAGAAAGCTTTTCAAGTTCAAGTTTTTTCATCTCAAGATCTTTCCTGAGCATTTCCTCGTGTTTAGTAGCCTTTGCCTCTGTAACACTTGCTTTTTCCTGTATTGTAGATACCTCGGAATCCATATCATTCATACTTGTTCTGATGGATTTGATATATCTTTCAGCCTTTCGGACGTTAACTTCCTGTTCTTTGGAAGTATCCTGAAGAGCTGTAAGCTCTGCTTTCAGTGTCTCTATAACTTCCTGCTGGGCTGTAACAGTCTCGCTCATAGAATCAAGTTTTGCTTCCACCTTGTTCCAGAGGGTATTACCAATGGAGATAACGACAACGAGGACAATAAGCATGATCCACAAGGATTTTCTTGATTTACCTGGAGTTTCAGGCTCTTCCTCCTCAGGTACTTCCTCTGCCAGATCTTCCTCTTCGGTCACTTCCCCGGACTCTTCGAAAGTTTCAACTGTTTCCTCTTCGGTTACTTCCTCCATTTCAGGAGTTTCTTCAGTTTCTTCAGTTTCTTCCTGTGTTTCCTCAGCAAACTCTTCTTCCGGTTTTTTGCCTTCTTCGCTATGCTCCATAGTTTCTTCAGTTTCCATTTCTTCTTCAAACTGATCTTTGTTCTGATCTTCAGGCATTATTTTCCCTCCTTGAAAGTGTTATATAAAACCGCTACCTGCTGTTTTGCTAACAGGCAATAATAAAATGCAATGAAACAAATATAACATAATGCAGAAAAAACACACAGTGGAATGTATCTGGATCTCCCTATATAATTATATCAGCAATATGAATATTATCTATTGCAAATAAAGGTATTTTTCGATGAAATACGTATGATACTGTTTCTATTCCAACAGATAGCACTTTTTTTCTAAACTTCTGAAAATGTACTACCCTATAAAATTACACTGGAGGTGCCATTATTGTTCTGGAAGATCCTCTCTATGTTATTTGGCAAAAAAAAGAAAAAAAGGCCTATCTCCGCTACAGAGATAATAAAAAGAGGCCCCAAATCGGGTGAGTACATCGAGTGGTCCAGAAATAAAAGAATAAGGGTATTTAACCCTCCTTTCTGGGGAATTCATGATATTTTTGTAGATTCAGACCTCCAACATGCGGTCTTTTGCCTTAAAGAGGACAAAAGTGCTTTTGTGTTTCTTGGCAATAGCAACTGTGCATTAAACTTTACTCATTTTGATCCCCACCAGAATAAAGTAGAAACACGTATTCTTGAAGAGGGCCAGCTTTTATGGCAGATTTACAATGATTTCGTAATTTACCGCGGAGATCTTCTACCGCCGACCACAGAACCATACTACTGGGGAAAGGTTATTGGAACATCTCCATTTAATGATAAGATAAATGAAGAATGGATCATTCAGAATCTGAAGGATCTGCTTGCAAAAAACGTGTCCTGAGAATACCCTGTTGAATAATCTTGCAGATCTGCTGTTCGGGAAGGACCCATGATCCACCTCATAATTTATAAATTTCATTTATCATCCGTTATTCTTTACAGTTGCTATTTGTATGAATCTTGAGCGTTATTTAAATATCAGAGGGCTGACCATAGGTTTTAAATCTGCTTATCGCGTCTTCGATCTGATCTTCATCCAGTAGAATTGGGTCTCCTGCACATCTTGCCCGCCAGTAGACACCTGCTAAATATTCCACAGTTTCTGCAGTTCTGTAGGCACAACGGAGGTTTTTACCTACACTCACCAGCCCATGGTTACCCATAAGAACGGCCTGATATTCAGACATGCACGCACTAACTGTTTTTGCAAGTTCAACCGAACCAAAAGGAGCATAAGGTACGAAAGGAACCTTTCTACCGCATACAGCAACGAGATAACTGAAGGGCGGGATCTCCCATCCCAGAGAAGCCAGTGTAGTAGCATACTCTGAATGGACATGAACGACTGCATTTACATCAGAACGAGAACGGTATAAAGCAAGATGGAGATCTTTTTCTGAAGTAGGTTCAAGTTTTCCCTCAACCATATTTCCATCGAGATCGGAAATAACAATATCTTCTTCATTCATCCGGTCATATTCTACACCACTCGGCGTAAGGGCAATTTTCCCGCTTCTTCTATTAAATACGCTAATATTGCCTCCTGTACCGGAAGTTAATCCTGTCTGGAGCATTTTTAAACAATACCAGACTATATCGTGCCTTGCTTCATCAAGCATTTAACTAAATCCCTCCAGTCACCGTAAAACATGGAATTATTCATATTGTCAGGACCGCTCTTTTTTTACATCTTATCATGCATCTCTCATGTTATGAATGAAGCTTTTTGTCATGTAATGTATAATACCTTCCGTATTTGAAATTCTGAAACATCCGGGCAATTCTGAATTTTTGTATTAGAGAGGATCCCTATGATATCAATAGAGAATTTAACAGTTAGATTAGGCGGGAAGGAAATTATCCGTAACCTGTCATGGAATATAAGAACTGGAACCAGGGCAGCTATAGTTGGAGATAACGGTGCAGGGAAATCAACCCTGCTCAGAACAATAGTTGGACAATATACGCCTGAGAAAGGTTCTGTTACCCTGCCTTCAGGCAGGGTAACAGGCTACCTTCCACAGGAACTTACTGATCAGATGGAAGATAGTGACGTCATCTCCTTCCTGAAAAATAAAACAGGGGTCCATCAACTCGAAAAGGAACTTGAGGCCCTTCACGAACTGATAGAAGAACAGGGCAAAGACTCGGAACCATCCCCGGAGATCATGCGAAAATATGAAAAAGCCCATACCAGGTATGAGCTAATGGATGGATATACTATTGAAAGCAGAGCAAAAAAGATGCTGAAAGGTCTGGGCTTTTCTGACTCAGATCATCTGAGGAATTGCAGGGAATTCTCCGGCGGATGGAAAATGAGATTGATACTTGTTTCAATATTACTTTCGTCCCCGGACATTCTGCTTCTGGACGAACCGACAAACCATTTGGACAGTGAAAGCATGGAGTGGCTTGAAAACTGGCTTTCCAACTTCAACGGCACTATGGTTCTTATCGCACATGACAGAAGATTTCTTGACAAGATGGTTACGGAGACAGGAGAACTTGGTCCTGATGGGCTTTATATCTACAAGGGCAATTATTCTTCCTTTCTGCAGGAAAGAGAACAGAGAATAGAAATTCGTGAAAGACAGAGAAAGAAACAACAGAAAGAGATCGAAAAAGATGTTCAGTTCATTGACAGATTCAGATATAAAGCTTCAAAAGCTTCCCAGGTCCAGAGCAGGATCAGAAAACTTGAAAAGATGGATCATTTTGAAGAGATACAGGTAAACAGAAAAGAAGCTATTATTCGATTTCCGGAGGTACCAAGAAGCGGTCATGAAGTTCTTAAAGTGGAAAATCTGGCAAAAAAATATGGTGAACAAACTATTTTCAGGAATATAGATTTTACCCTCCACAGGGGTGAAAAGATAGCTCTTGTCGGGATCAACGGAGCTGGAAAATCAACTCTCTCAAGGCTCATAAGTAAAAAAGAAAATCCAACTGAAGGTTCTGTTACCTTCGGACACAACGTTAAATGTGCATTTTTCTCCCAGGAAAGCTCTGCTAATCTTTCTTATGACAAAACAATCTGGGAAGAGGTAAATACTTGTGGAGATCTTCCTGCTCAGCATAAAAGAAATCTACTCGGAGCTTTTCTATTCCAGGATGATGATATTCTCAAAAGAATCGAAGTCCTTTCAGGAGGGGAAAAATCAAGGCTCGCCCTGCTCAAGATCCTTCTACAGAAATCAAACTTTCTGGTCCTTGATGAAGCTACCAACCACCTTGACATGAAAACCAAGGATATTTTCCTGCAGGCCCTTAAGCAGTATGAAGGGACCATTCTTACAGTTTCTCATGACAGACACTTTCTTGATCAGCTCGTTCACAGGGTTGTGGAAATACATAGAGGTAGAATAAGGGATTATCCTGGAGACTACTCATATTTCATTGAGAAAAGAAAGGATCTTGTTTCTCTTGAAGAAAACACTGCTACCCTCGACAAAAACAACAGCAGAAGTGTAGTAGAACATAAGAACCGCAAAAGAGATGAAGCCAGACGCAGAAATCTGATCTACAGAGCAAAGAGTGAAATACTCAGGGAGCTTACACCATTGGAAGAAATGATATCAAAGCTTGAAACAACGATAGAAACCGCAGATCTGAAACTCTGTGAGAAAGAAACACTTTCAGATTCACAAAAAACATCCGAGATAATGATCGAAAGAAGCAGGTCTGAGGAAGAACTTCAGAAATTGATGAACCGTTGGGAAATACTTATGGAAAAGATCGATGAAATAGAAACAGTGAATTGACATTTCAGGTCTTTATCAAAATTCATTAAAAAAAACTGATATTAATCTAATAACATCACATGAAGTCTTTCGCTGGAATCCAGTTTGATCATTGCAGTTATACTGATGTTTTATATACTGACTTACATTCTAAAACTTGAGAAAAGATTAAATTACAAGTATTCTTTACAGGAAAAAACCAAATAACGGAGGTATTATGATGAGATCCATGCGTTTTGTTATTCTTTTACTTCTTTTAGTATTTTCTGCACTTCCCTGTGAAAGCTCTGAAGTCAATCAAAGGCTTGAATCTGAAGGTTCTGATACAGGAGGTTCCCGACTCTTCCAGGAATTCATTGAAAGGTTGGAACCAGTTGCCATGAAAATGAAGATCAGTAACGAACCTTCAGTTTCCGGATGGGTAAATCATCTTTATCTCGACATTAAAAGACCACTGATAGGTGGAATACGAATAGAAGAATTGAAAGTGGAAGCAAGCGGGATAAAATTCACTCCAACCAGCTCATGGAATGGGGAAAATATTGAAATTGAAAATATCCTCTATGTAAAAGCTTTTGGGAAACTGGCCGAAGATGATATAAACAGATCCATTACTCAGGAGGAATTTGGGGAGGAAGAGCACTGGCATGATCTGAGCCTTGATTTCACTGAGTCAGGTCTTTATGCAAAAGGTTATTATCTTGCTAAGCTTCTTATGATAAAACTTGATATTCTTATAGAGATAACAGGTGATCTTGCAATTGTAGATAAACAACAGATATGGCTGGATAATTACTCAGTAAAACTTAATAAGGTCGGTTTGCCCCAAAGCCTTACTGACAAAGCCATTTCTAAAATACAGCCTATTCTTGACCTATCTAAATTTATGTTTCCGCTTAAACTTGATTCTGTAAGCATAGACGAAAATAACGTTACGCTCAGAAGCAGGTTTCTTCCTCAGGATTTCGAAGGCATCGCATATAACTTTAATTCAAAGGGAAAATAAACATGACAGAAAAGTGGAAAGAATTATGACAATAGCGATGCTGCACCAATAATTGCCGCATCATTACCAAGTTCACTGACCCTTATAGAGAGGGAATCTCTGTAAGGGAACGCAATGTAACTATCCAGGAAGGGAGAGATCTCTTCAAGAAGAGCATCTGAGCGGCTCATACCCCCACCAAGAATAACCATTTCAGGATCCAAAACATGAACAACCGATGCTATCCCTCTCGCAAGCACATCAAGAACCTGTGTCCATATTTCTTTCTGAGGATAGTTATTTCTTCCTGACCATAAGACTGGCAATTCCGGGTTTAATCCTTTTTGACGAGCTATCTTTTCTATTCCATCAGCTCCCGAAATAGTCTCTATATGTCCAAAAGAACCACAACCACACCTGGGAAGGTAAGGTCCAGCCGCAATATGCCCCATTTCCCCTGCCATGCCGTGAGCACCCTTGAGAAGCCTTCCATCGGAAATGATACCTCCTCCAATACCGGTACCAAGGGTAAAAACAACATAATCACTTAATCCTGAGGCCAATCCTGATGTTCCTTCTCCAAGAGCATAGCAGTTGGCATCATTTTCTATAGAGATTGGGAGCTGGAGATAACTTGAGAGAAAGGCCTTGATCTCTATTGATTCCCAACCCGGGAAATTTGGCATTTTTAAAACTTTTTCTCTTTTTTTATCAAGCATACCCGGAACTCCTATCCCGACTCCGGAAATATTTTCTGAAGATACAAGTTCATTTACCAATAAAGCTATAACATCCGCTACTGCTTTCATACTTCTCTCTCCTGGAGTTGATATTTCAGATCGCTTTCTGATGTCCCCATCAACAACCAGAGCTGCAGATATCGTATGCCCTCCAAGATCTATTCCAATACTTTCCATGGATCATTTCCCCCCATGTAACCGAAAAGATTTGAATGCCCCTGAAAAACCTCTAATGCTGTTGGAAATAAAAAAGCGTTCCCTGTTTTGGACACTTTCAGATAGACAGCGGAAATTTGCAAGAAATGGATCCCTTTCCAGGATCTGGTCGAAACAGTCTGAAATAAACCTGTCTTCACTATTATCGGTATCGTCTGAAAAGTTTTCTGAAAACATGAATTTCCAGAGCAAAAGCTGCTCCCTGAATGAAGAAAGCATTTCTTTCAACTTAAACGAAAACCCGTAATGTGCATAACAGAGGATTTCAAACCCCTCTGTCGCAAAAAGTTTTTCCACAGATGACCAGGCGGTATCAAATTGGAAGGGAGGCGGTGTAGCTGGTCGAATATAAGGAAAGCATATATCCGGTGTACTGGTCCAGACACTATCCATCGGAACAACATTATTGAAAGGTACATGGGCTCCGGCTGCCTCACCGGCGAATAGGATTTTTCCGTAACCATATGAATTATGGTGTGAGGCATGACCTGGTGTAGGCATAATAACGATCGGCAAACCTGTAAGACTTTCCATGCAGTTTATTCTCGACCGATCAACAGGTATCATAGGTCCATACTTAAGAGCTGTCTCGCCAATGGTTTCAAGACTGCTCTCCCATAACCGGGAAGGATCTGCCAGGTGCTTGATACCCCTTTCTGAAACAATTATATTTGCATCGGGAAAACGTCTGGATACATGGCCGCATCCTCCAGCATGATCCATATGAATATGTGTCAGTAGAATAAGATCTATCTTTTCAATATCCAGGGCCTCAAGATATTGAAAAAGCAATTCTACGGTTGAAGATGGTCCGGTATCTATGAGAATATTAACATCTCTCTCATGATCCCTCACGAGCCATGACGTCAGAAAATATTTAAAACCCTCGATATCCATTGGCAGATCTATAAGGTCAAGGGAAATATCCTGACCTTCACTTGTACTTATAACTGTTCCTTCAGACAATTGCTTCACCTCATTCGGGGAATTACAACTACATTTCCTCAAAAAAGGATTCTTCCTCCAATTGATCTTCCTGAAGCATATGTTCCAGAAGATGTGTTCTGCTTATAATACCAACCATAATTCCGTCTCTGAGAACGGGTGCAAGCTTTATATTTTTCTTAAGAACAATGCTTGCCACATTAAAATCACTGTCTTCCTCGTTAAAGGTAATAACATCTCTGACCATATATTTTTCAATTGGTTCGTCGCTTATCTGAACAAGATGTTTTCTAAACTGGCCGTAATCAGGAAGAAAAGATGAATCTGTAAGCATATTCATATATCTTGGCAAGGCTGCTTTTACAATATCCTTTTCGCTTATGAAACCTGTTACATGATTCTCCCTGTCAACTACAGGAAGACCTGATATTCTGTGAATATGAAGGATCCTGATGGTCTTGCCAACAGGACACGTCTCCAGAATAGCCGTAAGATCCCTGTCCATGAGATCTCCAACTCGCATTTTCAATTCCTCCCAACATTAGAATACTTTCCGCTGAAGATTATCTAACAGCTTCCAAAGGGTTTAACAGAGATTTTATTTCAAATATACACTTTACGCACTCATCGTCAATACAGGATCAGAGAAGACCCTGACAAAAATTACAATGTTGCTAAAGTGCACGATATTTTACAGCAAGGAAAATACTGCAAATTATAAGAGAGATGAAGACAACTCTGAGGCCAATTCGCATGAAATAAACAAAGGAGAGATGGTGTCCGCTTCTGTCAGCTATATCAGAAAGCACAACATTGGCTGTAGCGCCAAGGTAACTGCCATTACCGCCAAAACATGCACCCATTGCAAGAGCCCAGAAAAGCGGTTCAGACTCCATACCTATGGCAACCGACATTTCGCTGACAACGTGGACGAACAATGCACAGAAAGCGACAGGATTTATAAATATGCTTGACAATGCTGAAAACCAGAGAACTACCAGAACAGCAAGCAGCTTATGCCCGACAAGGACAGATGTAAGTATTTCCGCGATAGCAAGAATGACCCCTGTTTCCTTGAGAGCCCCCACCATTATGAAAAGAGAACCGAAAAATACCAGAGTTGGCCACTCTATATCATTATGAATAACATCAGGCCCTGATATTGGGATCAGCGCAAGCAACAGGGCTGCACCAAAAAGGGCAATTACAGAAGCCTCCAGGTGAAGGACATGATGAACTGTAAACCCGAGCAATACTGCAGTTATTGCAAAAAGTGCCCGCTTCATTAATGCTGGATCTTTGATAAGTTTCTTTTCTTCAACCTCGGAAAGTCTGTCCCCCATATCTACACTTTTGAAAATATCTTTCCTGTACCACCAGCCAAGAAGGATAGAACAGAAAATAAGGACAATAATTGCAACAGGAGACATGTTTATGATGAAATCAATGAATGAAAACCCTGCAAAAGATCCTACTATTATGTTGGGAGGATCTCCTATGAGGGTTGCTGCTCCGCCAATATTTGCTGCAAGGGCCTGGCTTACAAGAAAAGGTACAGGATTCATTCCAAGGAGATCTGTCAGAGAAAGGATAACTGGACTGATAAGAAGGATCGTAGTTACGTTGTCAAGAAACGCAGATAGTATTGCTGTCACAAAAATAATGGCAAAGAGCAGAAAATAACCTTTTCCTCCCGTAAACTTTATTGTTTTGACAGCCACATATTCAAAGAGTCCCGTACGTGACAAAACTCCGACTATTGTCATCATGCCTATAAGAAGACCTATAGTATTGAAATCTATATAACCAAAACCGATATCCGCCGGTATTATCCTGAAGAACAAAAGAGTTGACGCTCCAAGGAAAGCGGCTGTAGACCTCTTTAATGTCCCTTTTGCTATCATTAGAATAGCCGCGACGAAGACCGCGACAGTTATCCAGCCATGAACTCCCAAAAAATCACCCCTGCACAAAAAAAACAGTATACTCTTCTGTCAGAAAAGTGACAAGAATGTGAATGATTTAATTCGCCCAGAATTTAGAATAGACTGAATATAAGGAGGATAACTAATCTTTTATTACTACAGTAGTACCCTCATCAATCTTTGAGATAATTTCAAGCAGATCATCATTATTCATCCTGATACAACCAGCTGTACACCTTGTGCCTATAGAAGCAGGATCATGAGTACCGTGAATTCCAATTCCTTCCCACCCGGTTTCAAGACGGATGAACCATGGCCCATAAGCACCTTCTACAGGCCCTTTTCCGTCACCGAAATCATATACCCAGTGCTTTGAGTTCTCTATTCCCTCAATTACAAATGTACCCTCTGGCGTTCTGTTATCACCCGGTTTTTCCTTATCTCCCGAAACCAGGCCCATCGCTATAGGAAATGAGCGCACAACCTCCCTGCCTTTGTTTATAAAAAGGGTGAAATCACTCTTATCTATAATTATCCAGTACTGGGAATCACCAATAACCCCTGAAGAGACCATACGCTCGATCTCCTGTTCTGGAGTTTCTGGCAGGGGACTTTCATTTTCAACTTTAACATCACTAACTTCTCTCTCCGCTCGTCCTGAAAAGCTGTTCCATGCCCAGTATCCTATACCGCCGATCAATAAAATACATAAAAGGATCAGGATTAGAGACGGGGATTTTTTTCTTCTCCTGTATCCATAGTAACCGTTTTTCATAGCATGATCTCTCCCTGATGTTCAGTTTTTACATAACGATCTCGGTTTTTTAAGCCACACAGGGATCAAGAATATCACATTGAAATGATCCTGTTATTAAAAAGGAAGGCATTTCGAAATGCCTTCCTTTTTAATAGTGTTCAGTAAAGCAGAATGCTTACTTTTTGGACTTCCCCTGTTTTGCAACTTCTGCCTCAGCTTTTGCGATCTCTTCGGGATCACCAAGATAGTAGTGCTTAATGGGCTTCAGATCATCATCCAACTCATATATGAGAGGAACTCCGGTTGGGATATTCAGCCCCACTATTTCTTCATCACTAACCTTGTCAATATATTTTACAAAGGCCCTTATGCTGTTCCCATGTGCAGAGATAAGGACCCTTTTCCCCTCCCTTACCCTTGGAAGTATCACATCTTCCCAATAAGGGACAAACCTGGCAACAGTATCAGCCAGACATTCAGTAGCCGGAACTTCATCCTGTTCAATATCCGAATATTTCGGATCTATCCCGGGATATCTTTCGTCATCAGCACTAAGAGAGGGAGGCCTGGTTGCGTAACTTCTTCTCCATATGTGTACCTGATCCTCCCCTACTCTTCTTGCCATTTCCTTTTTATTATGTCCCTGAAGGTCTCCGTAATGCCTTTCGTTGAGACGCCAGGATTTATATACAGGTATCCACATAAGATCCATCTGATCCAGTACTATCCATAAGGTCCTTATGGCCCTTTTCAGCACCGAAGTAAATGCCATATCAAAGGTAAACCCTTCCTGCTTGAGAAGTTCTCCTCCTTTTGTGGCTTCCCTTACGCCCTTTTCGGAAAGATCCACATCAGTCCAGCCTGTGAATTTATTCTCCTTGTTCCAGACACTTTCCCCATGCCTTATTAGAACAACTTTATAGACCATTTGAAAAAAACCTCCTTCTGCAAAACTCAATACTCTTTTTTCGGAAAAAATATTTGTTTACTAATTATCTCCCTGATACCGGATCAGAAATACCTAAGGACTTTCCCATCTGCAAGCTCCCGAAACACCGGTTTATATCCTTCTGGTACTCTTCCAAAACATATACCCAGCTGTTCATAAAATGAGACCATATCAAGATCCACGTATCTCCGCTCTATAGCTTTTTTAGTCGGGATATAACTGATGTCAGAACCATCAACATTATTGACAGTGACACCGCTTAATCCATTCTTGAGAAGGATAACAGAAGCTGCACCTATCTGCTTCCCGAAACTTACATCATATGCTGTAGTACCACCAGAACGGACCAGGTGTCCAGGAACAACTTCACGTATTTCCGGGATCTCAAACTGTCCGGGAACATACATACCATTTCTGCTTAAAAATTCCCTGATCTCAGGATCTTTTTTCATTCTTTCCTCTATCCTCAGGCGTACATACTTTCCGGCACCTGACAGACGCCTGTGCCCAAATGCATCGGAACCAGAGGAATCATCCGTCAGATTCTCCCCTGCAAGATCTGTAAGACCCTCTGCCACAACGATAGTGTAGGTACCAGCATGGACATCACTTCCAGTTATCCTCCGGAAATAAACTTCCTTGAGATGTTTATACATAATATCAAAATCCACAGGTATCTCAGGGATCAGTATACAGTCAGCATCTGCTCCTATACCTCCTCGAAAAGCAGTGTGACCAGTATAACGTCCGAAGACCTCTACGATCATTACCCTGTTATGGGTCTTTCCTGTTGTCTGTATATCCCTGACATATTTGGCTATTTTGTTGGCAGCGGAATCACCACCAACAGAGTAGGTCTGAAGGTCAAGATCCATTGTTTTGGGAGCATGGACACATGGAACTCCATGCTCTGCCAGATCTACCATTACACTTCCGGTATCATCACCACCGGAGATAACCAGGGCATCGATATTGTACTTTTTCAAACCTTCCAGTATTCTTTCATATTTTGCATCATCCTGGATTTTGGCAATTTTAACCCTTGAATGACCAGCTTCTGAACCGGCAAGAAAGGATGTAACTCCTTCCAGTCTTTTTTTATCAAGCCTTACGAGATGATCTGCATCCACAAGGTTGTACAGACCGGCATATCCATGATGTATTACATATGCCCCAAGCCCGCTTTTGACAGCCATACTTGCAGCACCCATAACGACCGCATTAAGACCGCCACAGTCTCCTCCAGCTGTAAGGATACCGATATTTTTCATTCTGGACATGACATAAACACCTCCACTAATAACGGGAAAGATCTTCCCTTCTTTTCCCCATAGATAATAGCATAACAGTAGTTTCCAGAAGAGTTAAGTATGATCAAGAAGTCTTTTTCACAAATTGAACCTTTGGAGTAAAATAGACTGTAATATACTTCTATATGGTAATGCGGATCCAAAATTTATAATTACATGGTCTTAACGAAGGATAAATTTCAACTATTTATAGTGGGGTAAACATGCAGACTTTGCTGGATCCTGTAAAATGGCTGGAACATTTCATGCCGGAAAAGAGTATCTATAAAATAACAAGATGCATACTCCTTGCAATCTTTATACTTTTTCTTGCAGCAAGGATCCTTGAATATGACCTCTATTTTTTCAAACCTTTGTGGGTAGTTGAAACATTCATATACGTAGTATTTATAATAGCTCTTTTAACACGGGAGGAACCGAGAGTTCATTCAAAAGGATGGAAGGAAATAATCGTTCCCCTGATCGCAAGCATTTTTCCCTTCCTGTTGCTTATTACCCCTCCTTCCGGGTACATTACAGGCAACAGGCTGCTACTTTACATGATATTCCTTTTCATGACATTCACAACTCTTGGTACCATCTGGGCACTCTGGTACTTGAGAAGATCTTTCAGCATAACCTCAGAAGTGAGACAGCTTATTACGGGAGGCCCATATTGCTTCACAAGGCATCCGATGTACTTTTTTGAGTTACTTACTGCTTCTGCTGTCATGTTATGGAGATTTTCTGCAGCAAACATGTTTCTTTTCTGTTCTTTTGCAGCCATACAACTATTCAGAGCCTCCGTTGAGGAAAGAAAGCTATTCGACTATTTCGGTAATGATTATTTAAAGTTTGCAAAAACAAGATGGTGGCTTCTGCCTTTAAAGAAAGAAATGAGGGAAAGGGGCATTTAGATCAAATCTCATAAATACCCTTCATCCCCGATAAAGTTCGTCTTCATGATCGGCCCAGTATGAAATGTTTTTCTTGAATTGTTCTTTCGTAAGACTTGAACTGAAAACCCTTGTCCGAGGCCCGATCCTCGGGACACCGCCTTTACCCTCATTACCTTTAAAAGCATTTACAGGATCTTCAGAATTTTTTACACTTCTGGCAACAACAGACGCTGCAGCCGTTTTTAAACCTTTAGAAGATCTGAGGGTTCCTTTGGCCTCAGATTTCTTCCCTGAGCCGGAGATAGTCTCCCTGAAGATCTCAGGGGATCGAAATAACTTTATGATCTCCTGTCTGGACCTTTCACGGATCTCTACCTTTGAAGATATCGACCTGACAAGCCTTTTTACCATTTCATCACAGTTAATATCCGCCTGTTCCTTTTCATCAAGCAGTTCGATCTTTTCTTTTAAACTTTCTTCGTGATCATTAAGATAGAACCTGAGTGTACTTTCAATATCCTTTTCTTTAATATTGTAATTCCATTTTCTCAAGATAAAGAGTGTCTGAAGTATATTTTTAAAGGATTCGCATACTTCATCAATAATGTCTTCTTTTAAGGTTAATGTTGTCTCTTTCATGTTTACAGCTCCCCGCTCATGATAATTGTAGGAAATAGAAGCGAATATCGTGACGTAAAAAGATCGTAAGATACAGGTAAACCAGTTAGAGCAGAAAAATGCCGGTTATAAAATATTCAGAACCTTAATTATCTAGTTACCGGGACACTGAATAAAGCATCCCGGTAGCAATTTATATTATTGTCTGGATATTCTGTTTTTGCGCAAAATTACCAACAAAGGCATGAGGATAAAGACCGCAGATGCAGGGAAAGTTCCTGTGCTGCATCCCCCACCCCCGCCTCCGCCTCCGCTTGAGACGGTATCGGTTGTCCTATCGGTCGTTTCTGATGGTTGGGCTGTAAACTCTTCCAACTCAACATCCGAGTTTTCTACATTGATACTTCTTATATCAGGGTCGATCTCCCATTCGTTTTTTGCAACAGAAACATTGTAATTACCAGATGGTACCTCCACAAGGAACTGACCGCGATAATCGGTTTCTGCCGTCTTCAGGATATTCTCACCCCTGATCTGTACTGATGCATTTGAAAGGGCTGAACCATTATCAGTTAAAACTGTACCGCTTATCCAGTGGTACCCATCCTCTGAAGGATCGATCAGATACAGTGACGGATCACCGTAAAGATTAAAATCTGTATAGTTCATCCACCAGGCATTAATTGAACATGAATCCTCTTTGACTGCAAAGAGAGCCTCCCCGATGGTTTTTCCTCCTGAAACAAGCTCTCGGGTGAAATCATATGCCAGGCCAGTGTTTGTGTTGCTGTTTGAAAATATCGTCTGCCCCTTAGAATACCAGGATACCCTGCTCGCTCCTATGGCTGCGATCGAACCATTCTTGAGAAGTGAATATGAGAGGTTGCTGCTGTTCTCAGGATATCCATTCAGGCATGAGACCTGGAATACCACTGATGGGCGGGAATCATCCAGACTGCCCGTGTGAGAGGTATCCATTATATCCGCAGCAGAGGTCTGACTTCCATGAGTCCACCATACAGCAGTACCGAAACTTGAAGAATTCCAGCTGTTCGTTACATTTGAAACACTGCAGGGAGTCTTTTCAGGAGAAGGATAAATACCGTAGTTCTGCTCATAGACCCTGTAGTATGACCAATCAGATGGGAGTATATCATCCTTTATGGCCTCCCCAAGGTGATAGCCAGGGGTACTTTCATCGCTGGGCTCCATGGGAAGAAGGATATTTTTTCTCCACTGGGCTGATTCTACTGATGTACTCTCGTAATTAATTGTTTTCTGAAGAATTCCGTCAAGATCAGAAAAGTTGCCGTAAAATGGGATCCTACCCACGTAGACTTCCCAGTTGAGATCTATACCGCCGCTGACCATATCATCATCACCTTCGCCGTAGAAGCCATCATTATCTGCATCCCAGTCTCCTGTCAGGTCAGCGTAATAAAGATCAGAAGGTGATCTGACATAGTCAGGATCATCAGTGTACCTGTCCGAATTATTCCTTGGATAGAGCATTTTCATGGGAATATTGCCATTGGAAGGGTCTGGATCTCCAATAAGGAGAACATATTTGAGGTTCAGTGACTGGTAATTGTTCCTGAGCCACTGCCTTATATTTTCAGCTGCTTCATCACCATTTCCTCCACCCCAGTCGCGCTCAACTTTCAAATAAACAGAATAACCTTTTGATTCTTTCCAGTTGATAAAATTATCCAGTTTAGTGGAATCAGAAACTACGGAAGACGTGGTAATAATGGCATAGCCCTCTGAAACCTGAACTTCTGATGATCTCATGGAAGGGAAGACCCCGTAAAATGATGAAACTGAATCAAAATTTGAAACGGTATTTCTTACCATTTCGGCTGCTATATTATCATTCCCCGCGGATGGACCAGAAGATCGAAGGTCAGGCAATGTGCTTTCATAATTTACTGAGAGATCCCCTGCCGTTAGTCTGACAAGAGTATTATTTGCCGGATCATATCTGAATACACAGACCGAAATCCGGACTACTTTCCAGCCCCTAATTTCTCCTGGAGATATACTGATCAACCTCTTTTCAGGGAAAAGGGAAGTTCCTTCATATATTTCCCGGGCCCTTCCATTGATAATATGCCTACCCTCAGGCCAATCTTCTGCAATGGTATTATCTATTCGGGCAACAGGTACAGACGCGGGTCTCACAAGAAATGTACCATCTTCTGTAACTTCAGTTTTATTTACAATTTCAACATTCACAGATGAAAGATCCGCTTCAGGAGGAAGCAGCACGTTGTAGTTCATGTAAGGAAGGGATGGTTCTCCCGGTACAGAGGTAAGATAGATGGCTTCTCCATTAAAAATGGCATACCCCTGCTGGTCCTGTTTTACAGTGACATTGTCAAGATCCGTAAGACTTACGGAGAGATTTCCGGCAAAAGCGGGGATCGACGCTGTTAAAAACATCATTACAACAGCTGATAGAAAAACTCTCTTTACATTCTCCATTTCGTGCACCTCCAAAAAAATGACCCTGGGTAAAACCCTGGGCCCGGAACAGCACGAGATGCACAAAAATATGATTTCGGCAACCCGGCTGTCATGACCTTTCGGTTTTAGACCCGCAGCTTTGCGCCGCCACCTTTCGATGACTTTGCCCTTATCGATCTTTTCTCTATATTCCTTTTTTTACAAAACAGTTAATCCTTCAAAATCAGTTTTTCATGTTTCGTTTCAAAAAACAGATGCCCGGAGTTAATTTAATAATTTCTTAGCTGGTATGAAAGATATTACTTCCGGTTCTCAAAACTTGATAGACTGAACTTTCATTAGTTTGTTAAAGAAAGATTTTTTAGATAGCACGCTCCGGGTAAACATATCTTTTCGAGAAAGAACAAGTTCAGTGGGCATCATTAATAAAATAAGCAGATGCTCGGGATATTCATAACGTCAATGTTGAATATGTTGTCAGGTAAAAAGTAATTTAGATCAAATTTCAGTGCTGCCTATCCCGCTCAAAGGATCTGTTCAGCGATTCTATTACGGTAATATGGTTAATCAGTATCCAGGTATAAATGGAAAAGAAACAAATATAACAACGACAGGATGGCGGCAAGGAACATCGTTGAGAAATAATGGATACTGGAGCACCTGCTATTCTTATTCATAATTTCAAGGTACATAAAAAAATCCCGGGCGCAAAGCACCCGGGACCTGAACACAAAAATATGTCTTCGGCAACCCGGCGGTCATAACCTTGAAAAGGCTTTAGACCCGTAGCTTTGCGCCGCCACCTTTCGATGGCTTTGCCTTTTTCGGCATCGACAAACTCTGATGCATTAAGATAATATTACGTGATAAAAAATTTGTCAAGAAAAAAATTATAAATAGCTGAGACGTAAGTCATGTTGAAACCTTAAGGGAACAACTAAAAAGAATTAAGAAGACGTGGGCTCGATCATGTAGAATTATTAACGTTTTGGAGAATTCTTAAAAAAAGGAGGGGTTACCCCCTCCTTTTTAACGATCAGGAGAGACCTTTAGAATCTCTTCCTGAGAAGAACAGCAATAGGTGCAATGAGCAACAGTATGGCAGAAGAGAATCCGCCTACGCTACAACCGCCTCCACTGCTACTGCTTGCTGATGCTTCTTCATTAGGTGAAGGCTCCTCTTCCTCTGAAAAGATACCTTCTTCCGAACTTATTCCAAAAAGAGCATTTATACTTTCCAGAGGTATCTCAACACAGGCACTCCATTTCCCTTCCAGCTGGTGCCATTCAAGGGGAAGACTTTCCCAGCCATCTCCAAATGTCCACCATAAATCACTCATGCTCCATCTTTGTGAATCGGAAAGGCCATTCAGGCAAAGTTGGATTTTACAGATCCCATTGAGGCTATCATCAAGGATCTTGATCTTGAAGAATTTACCCTTGCTGACATCCCTTTCATTTTTCAGGAAAGAATTGATTTCGAAATCCGGTTCAGTCAATTCAAGCTGGATCTTCCCATTATCATTACCGGAGCAGGGTAACCATGAAAGTTCATAGTTGAGCCCGTCACATGCCCCTTTAAAAGTTGCCATTTCTGGTAATGGGCAGGGCGGAGAAACAAGTGGAGAATATTCCCACATCTGGCATCCATAGGATGGGTTTGAAGTACCCACGAACATCCCCCCAGGGAAAGTGGAAATAGATCGGCCACCGTAATTGAAGGGATCATGAAAACCATCCCTGGTAACTGCATCCCAGCTTTTTCCATCCTCTGAGACATACATGTCAAACCCACCAGGATTATGATTCAGAAATTCGATAATATAACCAAGGACCTGGGCAATTTCTGGGTTCTCACCCAGCATAAATTCAAATACCCTTTCCATTCCTTTCCGTTGATCAAAGGTGGTGCAATAGAGTTTTCCTTCCAATACTCCAAATTCCCAGATATAGGAATTAAAACTGAAATTAAAGGTCTTAAGCTTTGAGGCATCTATATCCAGATAAGGGGGGAAGAGAACAGGAAGAGGATGATAGAATCCTCCACTGTAATTTCCGGTGGGTAAAATAAGCATCTCTCCCAATCCCCCAACATTTACGGGATGGGGGTCGCCTATGATCATCTCCCAGTTATCATCATCATCGAACCTGTAGATCTGAGGCGGTGCAGCGCTGTTGAGAAAGTCAATGATGTCAGGATTTCCACCGAAAAGTTTGAGCATCCAGGAAGGGTGGTTCGTGAAGGTTCCTACATAGACATGATCCTTGAAGATAATTGGCGTAGCCCCGTAATTAAGATCATAGCCCATACCGGGTCCATATTTCCCCCCGGGACCAACAATTATATCCCATTCCCACTCCTCCGACCCGGGGCAGGTGTTAACAGGATGTCCCTTGTAGACAAGGAAACCAATGGTATCAGAGGCACCCATGGGTTCACCGAGAAAAGCATAGATGTATCCGTTGAAACTTATCATATCCCATATTCCTGGGATAGTAGGATTGTTGAAATAGTCAGGATTATATGCGGGGAAATCATTTAGATCTGCCACCTTAATCCAGCCTTCAGTCCATTTATCCGGTGAAGATATATCTATAGACTGGGGATTTGAACTGGCCCAGATATCGAGATTGGCATTTCCCACAAAAAGCCTTTCCTGGTGAACTGTCGTTGAGCGAAGGCTTCCCTCGCTCAGTCTCAAGACTTCAGCTGGTTCATCTGTAGCAGGATCATATCCAGCAGGAATCTTCAGTACCCTGGGATAACATGGCGGTAGAGGTTCTGGTACAGGTGTAGGGTAATTGACCACATAAAGAGCAGGATTCAAATCCCCTGACGCCTGGAAAACCTCCATTCCACGATAGCCGAAATCATGGCCCACCTTCATATCACCTGATTCAAAAATGGGGTCCTCCAGATATGCAATTTCCCAATCTTCACTTCCATCCATTTTATACCTGAAGATACGAGCCCTGGTATCGGGACTTGGAGGAGGAGTCATGGAGGGATCCGTAGGCATTCCAAGCGTCCCTAATGCACTGAGCATATCCCTGTTGCTGCCCACATAGACATATCCATCAAGAATAGCCTGGCACCAGGCATAGCTGTTGTGCACATCTCCACCAGGCTCAAGCCCATCAGGTTCCATGGAACCAAGACCGGGATTACTTATCTTTTCCCAACCCTCAGGAACCTGTGCCCAGGATACTCCGACAAAAGACACTATCATCAGCACCAATAATGCAATAACAAATCTACTTGATTTATTCATGATATCCCCTTCTTTATTATTAAAAGATACCCAAACGATCATGTTTGCTGAAAAGAAAAATTCATCAAATCTCACCTGAAGGGTTTTCCCCGGGTTGACCAAAAAAATGGAGCCGGAAGAACCCGACTCCATTTGCCTATCAAGAGAGATCGTTAAAATCTCTTCCTGAGAAGAACAGCTATTGGTGCAATGAGCAGAAGTATTGCAGCCGGGAATCCGCCTACGCTACATCCGCTTCCACTGTCGCTGCTTGCTGTAGCGGAAGGAGTTTCGTCAGTTTCGTTATCGTCACCATTACCATTACCATCGCCTGGATCCGGTGTTACAGGATCAAATATAGTCGGATCACCAGCTCCGATAACTACACCCGGGAGATCGCTGATATCTCCATCAAATACGATGGCTGCTTCACATTCACCACCGCTGGTGGGTGTCCAGGTGGCAGGTACGC